>CALWLY010000003.1 GCA_944381635.1 uncultured Lachnospiraceae bacterium | reverse complement strand
GCAAAAGATAGATTAAATACAGTAACAGTGCGGTTTGTAGCCGGTTTCATTTTATACCGGTGAATAATTCAGGTTAAGCAATTTGTCAAAAATATTTGATGTCAAATCTTTTTCATGCCCTTTACTAATCAAAGGCACTTCTTTGCCTTTCACAACAGTTTTCATTTCTAATATTTCCGGATGGTCCGCATATAAATCATTAGTAAATTTATAACTCTCAGGTGAAAAAACAAACTCTGAAACTGGTTTTATAAGGTCTAATTTTACCCTTTTCAAAATGCAATTCAATTCCGGAAACTGGGTAAATATTTCAATCGCACCGCAACACTTACCAACATCTCGATAAGTAATTGCAACACCACCTTTAATATCTGTATTGCTAAAAACTTTACTGCTATCCGATTCGTAATAAGCAACCTTAACATGTTCATCATCTAACATCTTTTGATTCCACGTTTTAGGCGTTTTCCCTGCATTAAATAAAAACCTCGCCGGAGTAATTAACTCTACCTTATCTGCAATTTCATATGCAGCATCCATAAAATGATTATACACCGGATTATCCGATGTCGAATCCTGTGTTTCCTGATACGGCGGATTTCCAATGCAAAAATCAAACTTCATGATTTTATCCCTCTCTCATGCTTTTGTATGTGATAATCCGATTATCACACCAATCATAAATCTTACAATCTATCGTTTCCGGAAACGGCTCTGTCATATCCGGCTCCGGTTCCTCTCCCATGAACTCAAACATGGTCATCTGGTGTGGCTCATCCTCTGTCTTCTGCTCACACACAACGCCGGTATGCGGAATCACACCATGAATCCCGTCCATCTGCCACAAATTCCAGCTAATAATATTTGCGATACGCTTCAACTCAGAAGCTGTTGGCTCTTCACTCCATCGCTCCCGTGTATATTCGCAGAACGTTTCCAAAAGGTTAATCCGGGCAATCAGCAGATTATCGCCCTGATACTCATAACCATACACGCTTTCAAACGCCCTGTAAACCCACTGATTCCATGTTTTACGGGTCTTCACGTTCTCATTGATAATCCGCAGCTTCCGGTCTAAAATGCCAATCCGTTTGTCAATCGGAATCACTTCACCCGTAGCAGCATCATACCGGGAAACAAGATACGGAGCTTCCCCGCAGGTGATTTCTAAGCGTGTGGACAAAATGTAATCTTTCCATGTTTTCCCTTCCGGAAACACAATTTTCTCTGTCTCCGGAATCCAATCATGTTCCTGCTCTGTATTAAATACATTCTCACGCCCAAACCATTCAGAATCACAATGATTGTTCATCTTATTGCAAATCCACGCTGGCGTAAAAACCTCTGCTTTCTTCCGTGTGCGCTGCGCCTGTTCTTCCAGACTTTTCAGCACACGGGGACGAACATCCAGAGAACCATCTGACAGCAACTTCTTTGTAATTTCAGATGTGAAATCCAGATTCTCATACATTGTTGTTGCCAGAATGATGTTCTTCTCTGTCGTTCTATCCTTCAGGAGCGTACCCAATACAGACCTTACGGGACAGGATTTCAAGTCTATCAACTCTGTCATCCGCTCACCTCTTACCAATCATGATTCTTAATATATTCATCCGCAGCCAGCCGGAAAAACGCCGACAGGCTTAAGCCATGTTCCTGCGCTTTCCCGGTCAACCGCCGCTTTTCATCTTCCGTCATAGATACAAGGGCTGTTGCTCTTGTACCGTTCTTTTTCCTGCCTACAGCAGCACCCACAGCTTTTTCATGCTTCACTGTCGTTTCGCTTTCAAAACTGTCCAGCAGACCACGCATATCCTTTTCCATTCTATCATCTCCATTCTATGACTACTCTGTATTGTCTCAATAGATACTCATATATACATTATAGATACAGAATAGCTATTTTGCAAGCAGCTTTTTGCTTGTCGTCTGCGGTTCCGTAACCGGAATCCCGGCAAGCCGACTGGCACGTTCACAGAACCGGGATACAGCGAAAGCAGCAGGAGAGTGGCGGTTGATTTCCACTACAGAGCAGCTATAGGCTTCTGCCTGTACCATCACCTCTGACTGCGTTATCGTCATCACTAAATCCACTCCGGATTTCTTCATGTAACCATCCAGCCATTCCATGAATGAACGGGTAGCCGAGAAGCGGTTCCCGCAGTTCACTACCAGA
Organism: uncultured Lachnospiraceae bacterium; assembly: GCA_944381635.1. Classification (GTDB taxonomy): domain Bacteria; phylum Bacillota; class Clostridia; order Lachnospirales; family Lachnospiraceae; genus CALWLY01. The sequence goes on along the minus strand of CALWLY010000003.1, from coordinate 127,340 downwards.
AAAACCGGGCAGGATACATTAGCTTTTACAAGCGCAACGGTGCGGGTAAAGGCTTCAATGTTCCCGGCTGTCGGACGTGTCGGAATCACCACCAAGTCAGCCCCTTGCAGGGTCTGAACGGTCTTATCATCCATCAACCGTCCCGGTGTATCAACAACCGCTACCTCTGGATTATCGGACTTCTTGTCCGCTGTCCTGTTTTTATACTGACCATCGAAGGAATACAGGGAAACCGGCACACCGGTTCTCTGATAGAAATAGTAAAGTTCATCCGCTAAACGTGTCTTACCGACACCGCCTTTCTCCGATACGAATACAATCGTCTTCATGTATACAACCCCTTTCTGTATATACTTTATATCTACTGAATGGATAATAAATATATATTCAGTAGATAGCTTTTAAATATTTAAGCCTTTCTGTATGGAATCACATGCTTACTACTGTTCTTGCCCACCTGATTAGTTCCAGACCGGATAATCCCATATTTCCGTCTCATATCATCATAATCCGACAACAGCATATCCTTTGGTTTGATATTGTGAGACTGACAATACTCCCAAACCTCTTTTCGTACAATTCCACGAGAATATTCGTCACTATGACCCCCCACACTTGCATCATGTACTTGATAACCGCCATCCGGCAACTTGCACATAGTCCATGTTGCCACATTGAGACGAACACCTTTTCCGTCTGCCCCTTTCGGCTGTAACCATCTACCGGACTGAACAGCGACCTCAGCCAAATGCTTCAGGAATGTTCTTTCCGCTTGCAGCGAAGTAGTAGGACGATGTTCAGTCATCCATCGTTTGTATTCAAACCAAGCATAACCATTTGGGATAAAGTCCAAATTTCCACGGTCTTCAATAACCTCAAGAAATTCCAAAACAGAATCATTTTCCGTCATGACTTCTCTCTTCAAATCCACAGCCATATTCGGCTCTGGCAACTCACAATAAGAATCCCATTTGACCAAAGCCTGATAAAGCGCATACTGGCAAAATTCTTTAGAAACAACCCACTCAGAACTAATTGTAGGGTCTGCCACACCGGCAAATTCTCCTGTAAAAGGCACATACAAATTCCGCCCCTGCCATGCTGGTGTCTTATCTTTCGTTTTCGGCAAATCATTAGAGGCACTAATAACCATGCAATGCGGCGTATAATTAAAAGAATCCAGTCCCTTTCTTTCTACAGAAACAGGGTCATGAGAAATAATACATTTTACACTTGATGTAGACCTGATATAAGTTCCGGAATCAGAATCTTCACAGGTAATCAGCATAGTTCCCGGCAAATTCGCCAATCCAAACTGAGAATCACATAATCTTTCCAAATTAGATGACATCACGCTGCTCTTCCCAACACACGCTTTCAGCAATCGCAGGTATGTACTTTTTCCGTTCTTACCATTTGGATTATACAATGTTATCATGACCCTCCACACATGCCGATTCCTCATCACTGCTCCGATTAACTTAATCAACAGGTCACGCCCGCCGTCATACGGAACAAGAGAATCAATCCATTCCCAGAAGTCAATCCGAGTCCCATCAGGCTTGATATGTACCGGCACAGGCGGTTCCGTATCCGGTAGCTCAACAGGGCTTTTCTGCAAGGTTACAATCTCCGATGAAAACGGCATCAAATCTCTTGTCTCATAATCAAAAATACCATTCTTCATGAACACATATTTCGGATTCGTACACTCACAGACCCTCTTAGCCGTATCTTGCAGCGTTTTATAAAACTCTAATCTCCATTTCGTTTCTACTGCCCCGGCAAGCTCAAAAGCCATTTGTGTCACAACATCCATGCTCAATTCCCGGTACGTCCCCGCATACTCACCCTCTCTCTGATACAGTGCAAGCACGCCCGAAGCCACCGGACTTGCCAAATCATCCTCAGTACAAACCAGCCGTATCGTCTCTCTAGCCTGAACAATCAAAGCCCCCTGAACAGGTGACAGCACCTTCGGAACAGTCCACTTACGCTTGTCAAGAATGTTAATTAATTTGACCTGCCCTACCATCTCTGTCAAAACAATGTCCCCAAGGTCACTCAATGATAAACTATCAAGCTGACCATTAACCTGTAAACGTCCAACCATCCCTTCTGTCACTTCATACTCCAATTTTTTATAACTGTCCCCTTGAAAAAGCGGAAGCTGTATGTTAACATTGGGAATAGGAGATTTTAAAGAAGAAACGGTTCCAGCGGCAGGCAAAGCAACGGAGCCGTTCTTTTTTTCTTCACTCATACTTGTCACCTCTATTTCGTCTTATCTGCCAAATTTCCAGCTAAAATATATTCCTTGAATTTTTCCCGTGAAATCATACGGAATTTGCCATTTGGAACCACAAAATCAACATCCTCATGATTTACAATGTTATACAGACGATTAATGCCAACATTGAAATATACGGCAGCTTCCTGAACAGTCAGAAAATCTTTCTGAGCCAAACCAGCCATTAAAGAAGCATAGTCTGTATAACTCATGGTTCCAAGTACAGTCTTTCTTAACTTCTCTTTCTTACACTCTGTTTTTGTCATCTTTACATCCTCCTTGCTAAACAAAAAAAGCGGCGAACAGGCACAAAAACCCTTTCGGATTCTCAATGCCTGTTCACCGCTTTCTATAGTTTCCGTGACAAAGCAGTATACGTTCTGTCACGGTTCGTCACCATTCACACCCGCAACAGTCCCGGAACGCATTACATGGGAGTTTACGCTGACTGCCACCCAAAACGTTTCCATCGCATTTATCTGTGAACATGTTTATTAAATTCTTTACGTTTTCAACAATAACACAATTTTTCACGACCGTCAACACCTACGATTCCGTATTCATTATGCAATACGCAAAAAGACGGGGACGCCCTACCTGACGACTTGACATACTTAACATGAATCTTAACATGGTTTTTAACAGTTATAAAGAGCATTGTAAGCATCACTGCCACTTCACCACTCACTGCCACTTTAAAAATTACGAAGTGGCAGTAGAAGTGGCAGTGACAAAACGCAATGCCAGCTTGACATTTCTGACAAATCCATACCTTCCACTGCCACTCTGCCACTTCACATCCCATTCTCCGCTTTATATATCTGTTTTTATTAACATTAAAAATGTATATATCAATATAAATATCAATAATATTAATTATACATATAAAAATCACTTTTTAAGAAATCTAATAAATGAAGTGGCAGAGTGGCAGTAAGAATAAACAAATCCTTACCCACAGTGGCTTCCCCGTCTGCCACTTCACTCGAATGAAGTGACAGTGAACCCTTGCTCAAATCAGCTAAAAATTCATTTAATCTCAATCTGGGAGCGGAAATGCACTCACTGCCACTTCAAAAAATCACGAAGTGGCAGTGGAAGTGGCAGTGAACACACTTTTATGCAACTTGCACAAAAATTGTTGCTTTTACCGGCATCACCATTCACCGCCATCCATGCAGCACAGCTTTGCTTGTATTCACCATCGGAGCAGGGCAGCGCCCCGCTCCTTACCTGTCTGGCGGCTCCGCCCGCCAGACCATACCCGTTCCACGGTCATTCGACCGTGGAACTCTTAGAAAATACAGGAAATATGTTATTATATCCTTTCAGCATCCAATTTCCTGCCATCTATGATAACTTCATCTTCTTCTCGCCGTGAAAAATATGCCAACATATCGGATTTCCTTGCCATAGCTGTCAACACATATCCTTCTCCGCCTAGCATCTGAAAGCGGTCAGCGAACCATTGTGCTTTTTCCTCATTGAGTGTCCACGATAATCCTTTCGGATTTCCCTGTTCGCCAACACCTCTGTAAACTCTCACCTCATCAGGCAAACTATTATATGTATTCCATTCTTCATCACTCATAAGGGACTCTTTATCTGCTTCTGAAAACCATTCCAGAAAAGTTTCAATTCCAATATCATCTTCATTCGGATTTTCTACATCTATCCATATTTCCCCCAACAACTCACTGAACTCTTTTTTATCCAAATATTCTTTTATTGTCTTCAGGAACTTCAGTCTGTATGCTTTTCTTATTACAAACATAAGTTTTTTTACCGTGTTACAATCCCTAATTTGCGATTTCTTAATCGCAATTGCTTTTTTCAATGCTTTTCTGTCATTCAAAATATCATACGCCTGCATTTTTCCATCTTTAGTCTGAATAAACGGATTTCTTTCAAAGACCGGATGTATCACGGCGCCCATCCCCATCATTGCATAAATTCCAGAAGATATATCCCCTTTCACATCCTGATGTAACCATTGAATTGCAATGTTTTTAATCATCTCCAGATTTTCACTTGTCATAACACACTTCTCCTTATTTGTCACTTCTTCTAAAATCCACGCCCAGTATGGATTTACTACTATTCATCATAACACATTATTCTCGCACTTGTGACAAAAAGAGAGTGCCGCAGCACCCTCTTCTTCCTTGTATTCATCGCTGTTTTAATATAACTTTGCTCCTGCCGGAATGCTGTCATCCAGCATCAGCAGATTCAGTCCTTCACGTTCGTCATATTCATACACAGCACTAATCAACATCCCTTCGGAGTCGATACCCATCATCTTCCTCGGCGGAAGATTTGTGATAGCCACGCAGGTCTTACCGACCAGTTCTTCCGGCTCATAATACTCATGGATACCGCTTAAGATAGTGCGCTTCTTTCCGCTGCCGTCATTCAGTGTAAACTGCAACAGCTTCTTACTCTTCGGAACTGCTTCGCAGGCTTCCACCTTTACGACACGGAAGTCGGACTTACTGAAGGTATCGAAATCAACCATATCTTCAAATAAAGGTTCCACCTTCACTTTCGACAAGTCGATTTTCGCAAATGTTTCGCAATTCGAAGCTTCGTTTCCGTTTTCCCCTTTATTTTCAACAGTCTTACCGCCGATGCTCTTCATTGTCGGGAACAGCAGTACATCCCTGATTGCCGGGGAGTTTGTCAGCAGCATAACCAGTCGGTCGATGCCGTAGCCGATACCGCCTGTAGGAGGCATACCGATTTCCAGAGCGTTTAAAAAGTCTTCGTCTGTAGTATTGGCTTCCTCGTCGCCTGCTGCCAGAGCTGCTTCCTGTGCTTTGAAACGTTCTCTCTGGTCAATGGGGTCGTTAAGCTCGGAGTAAGCGTTGCACATTTCGCGTCCGTAAATGAACAGCTCGAAACGTTCTACATAGTCCGGCTTGTCCGGTTTTCTCTTAGTCAGAGGAGAAATTTCCACCGGGTGATCCATGATAAAGGTAGGCTGAATCAGGTGTTCTTCCACGAATTCTTCAAAGAACAGATTCAGGATATCGCCTTTTGTATGACGTGCTTCGTAATGCACTTCTTTTTCATCTGCCAGTTTCTTGGCAGCTTCTGTATCGGGGATTTCGTCGAAATCAACGCCCGCATATTTTTTAACGGCTTCCACCATGGTCAGGCGCTCAAAAGGCTTGCCAAGGTCGATCATTTCCTCTGCATAGGGAACCAGTGTAGTTTGGCATACTTCCTGTGCCACATAGCGGAACATGTTTTCTGTCAAATCCATCATGCCGTTGTAGTCTGTGTATGCCTGGTACAGTTCCATCAGGGTAAATTCCGGATTGTGTCTGGTATCCAGACCTTCATTTCGGAATACACGGCCGATTTCATAAACTCGTTCCATGCCGCCTACGATCAGTCTCTTTAAATAAAGTTCCAGAGAGATACGCAGTTTTACATCCTCATCAAGGGCATTATAGTGTGTCTCAAACGGTCTTGCAGCAGCACCGCCTGCGTTGGCTACCAGCATGGGAGTTTCCACTTCCATAAATCCCTGTCCGTCCAGATAGCGGCGAATAGCACTGATGATTTTGGAACGTTTGATAAAGGTTTCCTTTACATCCTGATTCATGATCAGATCCACATAACGCTGACGGTAACGGATGTCTGTGTTGGTCAGACCATGGAATTTTTCAGGAAGAATCTGGAGGCTCTTGCAAAGCAGAGTCACTTCAGACGCATGGATGGAAATTTCACCGGTTTTGGTCTTGAAAACTTCGCCTTCAATTCCGACAATATCACCTACGTCGTACTTTTTGAAATCTGCATAAGGTTCTTCCCCTACGCTGTCTCTTGCCACATAGGACTGGATATTGCCCTGAAGATCCTGAATATTGCAGAAAGATGCCTTTCCCATAACGCGCTTTGACATGATACGTCCTGCCACGCGTACGGATTTTCCTTCCAGTTCTTCGAAATTATCCTTGATCTCCTGGCTGTGATGAGTTACGTCATATTTAACAATCTGGAACGGGTCTTTTCCCTTTTCCTGAAGGGCAGCCAGCTTTTCTCTTCTTACTTTTAAAAGCTGCTTAATGTCCTGTTCCTGTTCTTTTTTTGCATTCTGTGCGTTTGTGTTCTGTGCGTCTGCCACTCTCTTCACTCCCTTGTATTTAAAACAGACTCTCGCTTTGCGGTGTCGCTTATCTTACCCGCAGTACTACTCCTATTATTTTGGCTAAACAGGAATCCCTGCTTAGTTGGATCTCTGAATTTCAAGTACCTTGTACTTTAATACTCCTGCCTGTGTTTCCACTTCCACAACGTCTCCCACTTTGGAACCGATCAGAGCTTTTCCTACCGGAGATTCGTTGGAAATCTTGCCTTTCAGGCTGTTTGCTTCGGTGGAGCCTACGATTTTATATTCCAGCTCCTCGTCAAATTCCAGATCCAGAATTTTTACCTGGCAGCCGATGTTGATCTTTTCCAAGTCAACTTCATCTTCCACAACAACTTCTGCATTTTTCAGGATTTTTTCCAGTTCTTCGATTCTGGCTTCGATATCACGCTGCTCGTCTTTTGCAGCATCGTATTCCGCATTTTCGGAAAGGTCGCCCTGTTCTCTGGCTTCCTTGATTTTTTCAGCAACTTCTTTACGTTTTACGACCTTCAGGTCATGCAGTTCGTCCTCATATTTACGAAGTCCTTCGTAAGTAAGAATATTTTTCTTTTCTTCCACTTTTAATGATACTCCTTTCAAAAGTCTGCAGGGCTCCTCAAATGGTATTCCCTGCTCTGCTTTGCGTATCTTTGATTTGTCGTTTTATCTAAAACAGCCCCGGGTCTTTCAGAATCGCATCATCCGCAGCCAGGTCTGACCTGCTGCCCGCTTTTGGGCGGTGAAAGCTTACTTTGAGGGGCTTATCCATAATCACATCGCATTATACCTATTTTTCAGAAGAGTGTCAAGGTAATTTCGGGCGGAAACATAGGAAATATCAGGTCTTTTTGCTCTCAGAATACGCTCTTTTTCCGAATCCTGCGTCATGTCCAGATAGATACAGCCGGACGGAATGTTTTTCCATGGAATCCCCCAGTTTCTTTTCATGTCCAAAAGCAAGGTTCCTTTCTGCCTGACAGACGAAAGCCGGGATGTGACAGACGCAATAAGTCCGCTTCTTTCCTCCATAAAGGAAAAAAGAGGGCTGTCTTCCAGAGGCAGTTCCGTGATCACACACAGACTGTTGAGCTCTTCAAAACGAGCCGTCAAAAATTCCTCCAGAGCATCCTCCTGCCGGCGAAGGGAAAACTCGTCTGTCTCCCTGTCTTCTGCAGGCAATACAAGAATCAGCTGTTCTTTAAACTCCATACGGTCATATAGCCAGCCTGCCAGTTCCCAGTCCGCCTCCGGCGTCTTTTCCACAGGTGTTTCGTAAAAGCCTGATGTTTTCCACAGATACTGAGGGTTTTTCACATTTTTTCGAAAATATCTGTCAATCCATGGCCTGTACAGGCGGGGAAATCTCCGAAAACGCAGCGGAACACTGTAAACCTCTATTTTCAGCCCGTCCACCTCAAAGGTATTCTTTTCTATTTTCCGTATCGTTTCTTTTTCTGTCAAATATACGATTTCTTTCATGCTTAAGCATATGCGCCAAGCAGAACTTTCATACCTTCCTTTAACTCTTCCATTGTTTCCATCTCGTTGACTTTCACCCTCAGCTTTGCAGAGTGAGGATAGCCTGCGGTATACCATGCCACATGCTTCCGCATTTCCCTTATGGCTGTGTATTCTCCTTTATACTGTTCCAGAAGAGCCGCATGCTGCAAAATCATATCCACCACCTCTGAAATCGGCGGTTTTTCCGGAACGTTTCCCGTCTCAAAGCCTTCTGCCAGCTGCCTGAAAATCCACGGGTTGCCTCTTGCCGCCCTTCCGACCATAATGCCGTCGCATCCGGTCTGCTCCATCATGGCTTTTGCACTGGCAAAGTCTGTGATATCTCCGTTTCCAATGACCGGAATCTTCACAGCCTCCTTTACCTTTGCGATGATATCCCAATCTGCTTTTCCTGCATAATACTGTTCCCTGGTTCTGCCGTGAACGGCAACCGCCGCCGCGCCGGAAGCTTCCGCGATTCTGGCAATCTCCACCGCATTGACGCAAGTATCATTGAAACCTTTCCGGATTTTTACCGTCACAGGCTTTTTGATCGCCCGGGCGGTTTTTGAAATGATCTGCTCCACCAGCTTAGGCTCTTTCATCAGAGCGGAACCCTCGCCGTTATTCACCACTTTCGGAACCGGGCATCCCATATTCAGATCCAGAATGGAAAAAGGCCGTTCCTCAATAGCCGCAGCCATCTCGCTGATAATATCCGGATCCGAGCCAAACAGCTGCAGGGACACCGGCGTTTCCTCCGGATGAATTTCCATCAGATCCTCTGTATTTTTGTTTTTATATAAAATCGCCTTGGCGCTTACCATTTCGGAACACACCAGGCCTGCTCCCTGTTTTCTGCATAACAAACGAAATGGCAGGTCTGTAACGCCTGCCATGGGAGCCAGTATGATATGGTTATCCAAAACAACGTCGCCGATTTTCAGCTGAGCCATATCTTATCTCCTTTACTTTGCTCTATTTTTTCCTGTTCTTCTCGTAGAGAATACGAAGTCCGTCCAGAGTCAGAGAACTGTCATATACCTGAATGTAATCCGTCTCGTCCGCGATAATGCGTCCCAGGCCGCCTGTGGCAACCACTTTCAGGTTTTCATAGCCGGTTTCTTTGATCACCTGCCTGATAATATATTCTGTCTGTCCGATCTGGCCGTACACCAGTCCCGCCTGCATACTGGAAATAGTCTCCGTTGCCAGAATGGATTTGGGTTTCTTAATCTCCACTTCCGGCAGTTTGGCAGTATCTTCCCAAAGCGCTTTCGCCGCAATCCGGATTCCCGGCGCTGTAATTCCCACGGAAAAGCACCCGTCCTCGCTGACAAGATCATAAGTGGTGGCAGTTCCGAAATCCAGAACCAACACCGGTCCGCCATATTTTTCATAGGCAGCCACCACATCCACAATCCGGTCCGGTCCGATTTCCTTGGGATTTTCACTTGTAATACGGATTCCCGTCTTGATCCCTGCGCCAACGATCATAGGCGGGGTTCCCAGATATCTGGTGATTCCGCCCACCAGCGCATGCATTACCTTGGGCACAACACTGGCAATGATGGTTCCCTCCAGCTGGCTTTTTTCAATGTTATTGACGCGCAGAAGGTCCAGCAGTATAATCCCGTACTCATCGGAAGTTCTCAGCATCTTCGATGTCAGACGAAAGGTAGTGACCAGCTCCTTTTCCCTGTAAACGCCGCAGGTTATATTTGTATTTCCCACATCAACTACTAATATCATAGCTCCTCCTGTCCGCGTCCTTGACGCATTTTCTTTTTTCGGTATTTACCGCTTTTGTCGTACGTATCCCTTTTTTATTCGTCCTTCTCCAGAAGTTCCGAAACATCTTCTTTCAGGATGAAAACGCGATAATACAGGCTTAAGGACTCAAACAGTTCCTGACGCCTGCGGCGTATCTCTCCCACCAAAAGTCCGCTGGAAATCTCATCGTAGAGAATATCCTCTTCCGCCGCGTCGGTTTCCAGGGAAATTCCTCCGTTTTCCTCAAACACAATGGTAAAAATACCGCCCACCTCTTCTGTGAACAGTACACAGATAATATGCAGTTCATCCTGTATGGACTGGGGAAGCCCTTTGAACTTCTCGTTAAAATAATATTTCTGCTCGTAAGCATTGGCTCCACAGAGCACCATTCTTTCTCCCTGCATGCAATCTTTCCTTTCTTTTGCCTTTTCAAACGTATCCGTAAATTCCCCTCACCGACACTTCACCGGCGTAGACCGATGCAACGGTTCCATCTTCTCTTTGCACCAAAAGTCTGCCACGCTCATCAATTCCAAGGGCAACTCCCGCATAGGCCCCTGAAGGCTCCATAACCATAACGTTCCTGCCCCTGTTGGCAAGAAGGGCTTCGTACTCTTTCAGGCAAAAAGACAGATCTCCTGTTTCAAAAAATCTGTCATACCTTTCCTCAAGCCTTTTTAAAATGTCACACAAAAGTATGCTCCGATTCCAGTTTCTTCCGGTTTCCAGCGCCAGCGAAACCGCATTTTCCTGCAGGTCTTCCGGAAACTCCGTCTGGTTTACATTGATGCCGATGCCTGTTATGACATAAGCCTTTTTTTTCTCCAAAAGCTTTAACTCGGTTAGAATCCCCGCCAGCTTTCGTCCATGGATGACAATGTCATTGGGCCACTTTATCTGCACATCCACCTCTTTTTCCCGCAAAGCCTCTGCCACAGCCAGCGCCGTCACCAGCGTGATGGTGCTGATCTTATCTGTTTCCATTTCCGGTTTCATAAGAATGCTGAAATACAGATTCACACCGGCAGGGGAAGTCCAGCTCCTTCCCCGCCTGCCTTTTCCGCCTGTCTGACAATCTGCCACGATGACGGTTCCGTGCACCGGTTTTTCACCGGCAAGAAGGGCTGCGTCTCTGTTTGTGGATTCCGTTGTTTCCTTCCAGATCAGATTCCTTCCCAGCCACTGCCCGGCAATACCCTGCCGGATTCTTTCCGCGGAAAAATCCGCACTATGATTTATTTCTATTCTTCCCATCCCAGTGTAGCCGCCATAACAGCTTTGATCGTATGCATACGGTTTTCGGCCTCATCAAAAACGACAGACTGCGGAGATTCGAACACTTCATCCGTCACTTCCATCTCGTAAATACCAAAACGGGCTGCAATTTCCTCACCGATTCCCGTATTGCGGTCGTGGAAAGCAGGCAGGCAGTGCATAAAGATTGCATTTCCCGCGTTCTGCATAACCGCACGATTAACCTGATACGGCATCAGATCCTCGATGCGCTCTCTCCAGATGCTGTCGGGTTCTCCCATGGATACCCACACATCCGTACAGATCACATCTGCATCTTTGGTTCCTTCCTTGACATCTTCTGTCAGTGTAATGCTTCCGCCGTTTTCTTTTGCGATCGCTTCACAGGTTTCCACAAGCTCTTTGCCCGGGAAATATTTGCTGGGCGCACAGGCTACAAAGTGCATACCCATCTTTGCGCAGACTACCATATAGGAATTTCCCATATTATAGCGTGCATCTCCCATGTAGACAAGCTTTACTCCTCGGATTCTTCCCAGATGCTCTTTGATGGTCAAAAGATCTGCCAGCATCTGTGTGGGATGAAACTCGTTGGTCAGCCCGTTCCATACAGGTACTCCTGCATATTTTGCCAGCTCCTCCACAATACTCTGCCCATAACCGCGGTATTCAATTCCTTCGTACATACGTCCCAGAACTCTGGCGGTATCGCGGATACTTTCTTTTTTTCCGATCTGAGAGCAGGAGGGATCCAGATAAGTGGTTCCCATACCCAGATCGTGGGCAGCCACCTCAAAAGAACTTCTGGTCCGTGTGCTTGTCTTTTCAAAAATCAGCGCCACATTTTTCCCCTGAAAACGATTCACGGGAATTCCGGCCTTCTTCTTTGCCTTCAAATCAGCGGCCAAATCTATCAGATATGTAATTTCTTCCGGCGTATAATCCAGTAATTTTAAAAAACTGCGTCCTTTTAAGTTCATCATCCTAACCTCTCATTCTGCCTTTTGTCACAAAACCAAAAACCCCACACTCATTATAGAGTGTGAGGTTCCCTCTTGTAAATAGTTTCTTATTTATCAACCAGCAATTCTTTGGCACTTGCCAGTGTTCCTGCCATGCTCTGGATCTCTGACGGAATAATAATTTTGGTCGCTTTGCCGTCCGCAACTTTTTCAAAAGCTTCCAGACTTCTCAATCTCAGCACCGCCTCATCAGCGCCCACTTCTTTGATAAAGCGCAGACCGTCTGCCGTAGCTTTCTGGACTTTCATGATGGCTTCCGCTTCACCTTCCGCTTCACGGATCATTTTTTCCTTTTCAGCCTCGGCGCGAAGGATCGCAGACTGTTTTTCTGCCTCCGCCTCAAGAATTGCAGATTCTTTTTTACCTTCCGCAACCAGAATGGTGGATTTCTTCTCACCTTCTGCCCGGAGGATCGCTTCACGGCGTTCACGCTCTGCTTTCATCTGTTTTTCCATGGCATCCTGGATTGCCGAAGGCGGAATGATGTTTTTCAGTTCCACACGGTTTACCTTAATGCCCCAGGGGTCGGTTGCAATATCCAGGGATGCTCTCATTTTTGTGTTGATGGTTTCTCTGGATGTAAGTGTCTGGTCAAGTTCCAGATCACCGATAATATTTCTCAGGGTTGTGGCTGTCAGATTTTCAATCGCCATAATGGGATTTTCCACGCCGTAGGCGAACAGCTTCGGATCTGTAATCTGGAAAAACACAACCGTATCAATGCGCATGGTAACGTTATCTTTGGTGATAACCGGCTGGGGTGCAAAATCCACCACCTGCTCTTTTAAAAGAACCTTTTTGGCAACGCGGTCTAAGATCGGCACTTTAAAGTGCAGTCCCACTCCCCAGGTTCCCTGATAAGCTCCCAGTCTCTCAACTACATAAGCCTGTGCCTGGGGCACAATCTTTATGCAGGAAGCCAGCAAAATAATAACCAGTAAAATGATAATCAAACCTACTACCGCCAACATAATTTTTTCCTCTCATTCTGCCGCATCAGCGGCTTTACTTTCTCACTTCAATTCTTGCCTGCCGCATCTTCGCAGTCATTCTCATCTGCCGCAGACTCCTGCACCAGAACTTTTACGCCGCGAATCTCACGGACAACAACCACTGCTCCTTCCGGAATCGGTCCTTTGCCGTCTATACTTCGCGCAGACCACTCCATTCCGTTGAGGCTCACCTGTCCGGTCCCTTCCAGGTTGTTGACTTCTTTAACCACAATGCCCTTCTGTCCCACCAGACTTTCCACATTTGTCTTGGTACGATCCTTGTTGAAATAACGCACCGCCACCGGTCTGGTAAAGACAAGCAGCACCACAGACACCGCAAGAAACAGGGCAATCTGCAGAAACAACGGGGCGTTCAGCGCTGCAGCTATGACGGCAATCAGCGCACCTCCTGCAAACCATATAGTGGTAAGTCCCAGCGTAGCAACTTCGATGGCTACTAAAAGCAGCAGAAGAATGAGCCAGAATATAACCTGATTCATAAAATCCCCTCCTTTCATGAATCTGGTTTTATTATACTATATCGGCTTATTTCCCACAACAAAATTGTGAGTGATTACCAGAAAACATGGTTTCCTATCACAATGCCGTCTCTGCTGCCCGCTCTTCGAAAGTGCGTGGCATTTCCTACGTTGGTGACGCCGGATATGGCTTCCGTGGCCGCCTGAATGCAGGACTGCTTCACGCTGCCTTCCGCAATTCTTCTTGCCACATCCCCTCTGCCTGCCGGTCCGAACTGCCCGGAAGCAAAAATAACATCATAGATCGTATCGGGATAGGCGGAACTTTTTAGCCGGTTCATAACAACAGCCCCCACGGCCAGCTGCCCTTCATAAGGCTGATTTCCCGCTTCACAGTGAATCAGGGAGGCTAACAGCATCACTTCGTCCGTTCCTGCCGGCACTGCCTGCGTCACTGTTCTCTCCGCTTTCTTTTCCTGAGCATCACTTTCTTCACTGCTCTGTGCTGTTTTATCTTCTTTTTCTTCCTGCTCTTCTGCCTGTTCTTCCTCCTGGGCTTTTTCCTCTTCTTCCCTCTGCTTTACCTGCTCGATCGTCTCTCCCTGGTCAATTTCCCTGCGTATCTGCACATAATCCGCAGACACGAAACCGGTATCTCCTTCAAAGTCTACCGCTACCCAGTCTTCCGATATCGTCATATTATCGCTGAAATCAAGCTGCTCTGCGTCCAGTACTTCGTAAGCGTCCCCTTCTGCCGCCAGATCCAGAACTTTCGCTTTTTCATCCGGCTCCATGCGGACCCTCAACGTCTGCGTAGTGACCACCGCCTCCGTAAGCCCCACATCATCCGCCAGTTCTTCCGCTTCCTCTCCGAAAAGAAGGTATTCGTCTTTGGCCCATCCTGTCAGTTCTCCGGACTCCAGTTTGGTCCATCCGTCCTTTCTCTCCAGCACTTCTCCTCCGCAGTCCGCATACAGATAACCGGCTTTCGGAGCGTCCTCACTGGGCTCCTCTCTCACGTTCAGCACGTTTTCCACATTTGCCATAACGAGAGAACTTTCCGCCTGCTCTCCTGAGCTTTCTTCTTCCTGTAAATCATTTTTCTTTGCTGCATCTTCTTTGGAATCAGCCTGCTGTTTTGAAGATGATTCCTGCTTTTCTAAAACTTCCTGATTTGCGGAAAGTTCTCCTTCCAGCAGTGCACCCACGCCTGCGTTCCATTGCCGCAAAGTGTCTGATGTTTTTGCCTGAACTGTATCCGCATTGCCTGAAAACAATAAAATTCCTGCCGTAAAAACTGCTGCTATTACATAGCTTTTGCCTGATTTTCCCGCTTTCATACCTGCTTTTGTGTCCTCCTGTTTTACGTTTGCCCATACACTATGCCCAAAGTGTCAAAAATGTTACAATTCTATTACATTTCGATGTATTTATCCTAACAAACAATGTTTTTGATGTCAAGAATTCCGAATTTACGGGAATACAAAAGGGAATGCCAGAAAAATCTTTTCCAAGACTTTCCTGCATTCCCTTTCTCTTTTTACTTAGTGCAGAATCTCACGAGTTGCCCGACAAATGAGCCTGATGTCGATTTTTCTGTGCCACGCACTCCCAAAATCGACAAAAACATTCACAATTCGCTCATTTTTCTTCGAAAAATGGCTACTTGCTTATGTTTTTCGGGCCCCATAGACATAAAAATACATGCAAGCATGTATTTTATGTCCATTTGTCCCTTGGCTCATTTTATCTTAATAGAAAACATGGTGCCCGATTACCTGACCTGATCTGCCGTTGTTGCGGCGGAAATACAGTTTATCTCCAACCGGTGCACTTCCTGAGAGTGCTTCCCATGCTGCCTGATAGCAGCTTTGATCTGCTCTATTGTACTTTAAAGCTTTTTCCAGACTTCCGTTTCTTACCGGGCTGAACTGTCCTCTTGCGTAAATAACCTCAGAGATACTGTTGGGATAGCTGGGGTGTTTTACCCGGTTCATCACCACGTTGCCTACCGCAACTTTTCCTACATAAGGTTCGGAGCCTGCCTCACAGTAAATGATGGCTGCCAAAAGATCCATATCGCTCTGAGACACGTTCATCTGCTGAGCCACTGCTGCTTTTGCTGCTTCCTCAGCTGCCTGTCTTGCCGCCTCTTCCGCTGCCTTCGCCGCTTCCTCGGCCGCCTGTCTTGCTGCCTCTTCTGCTGCTTTTGCCGCTTCCTCAGCTGCCTGTCTTGCCGCCTCTTCTGCTGCTTTTGCCGCTTCCTCGGCTGCCTGTCTTGCCGCCTCTTCTGCTGCTTTTGCCGCTTCCTCGGCTGCCTGTCTTGCCGCCTCTTCTGCTTCGGCTTTTGCTGCTTCCTGGGCTGCCTGTCTTGCCGCCTCTTCTGCTTCGGCCTTTGCTGCTTCCTCGGCTGCCTGTCTTGCCGCTTCTTCTGCTTTCGCTTCTTCCTCGGCTTTTACTTCTTCAGACTCTTCTGTCTGATTCTGTACATTTTCGGATGTTTCCACCTGTTCCGGCTGGCTGTTTTCCGTTTCCTCTGTTTCCTGTTCCACAGATTCTTCTGTCTCTTCGCCGTCTTCTGTGCTGTTATCCTGTGTACTTTCTGCGTCCTGCTGGATTTCTTCAATAATCTGTTCGTTTACCGAAACTGCCTCTTCCACATCGCATTCTTCTTTTACATGGATATTGGAACTGCTTACCCATCCGGTAATATCTCCGGCCTGAATCTTTACCCAATCTCCTGCATTTTCCAGAATTGCCACATGTGCTTCGTCCATGATCTGGCCGACCACATCCGAAGAGGAATCTGATTCCGAATGAATATCCAGCATATCCGCTGTATCAATCACTCCGATACTACTCGCCATAGCGGTTGTTTCGCATGTGCCAACGGCAATAATTCCTGCAAGGAACATACCGGCTGCACGCATCCACAACTTTCTGCCTTTTGTGTCCATGATTACCTCCATTGTTTTGTTTACAGAAGTTTGTTGAATTGTTACAAACTTGTTAACAATTATTACGCCGAGTATCATATCAGGGAACTTTTTATTTGTCAACACTTTTTGAAAATACCCTCTTTTTTGGTAGTTTCTCTATTGTCATTTTCAACAAGCCGGAATATCCATTGGCATTTTTACCTATTTTTCTTGCTTTTTCTTTTTATTTTTACCTTATTTCATACAAAAACAGCGTATTTTTTTACATACAAAGTCCGAGGAAATATTTTTCCCTCGGACTTTTTCCATTTTTTTCCCTATTTTTTTCCTGTCGAAAAAAGCATCTTTTTGCAATATTTCCGTAAAAACTGCGTCCATTTTTTCAAAGAACGCGTTTGCTGCAGGGTTATTAAAGCTTTCTGGAAGCTTCAATACTGGCGCATACCGCATCCATAACCGCTCCCCGAAATCCTCTTTCCTCCAGAACTTTTACTCCCCGAATGGTGGAGCCGGCAGGGGAACATACCATATCTTTCAGTTCTCCGGGATGTTTTCCCGTTTCAAGAACCATCTTTGCGCTTCCAAGCAGTGCCTGTGCCGAAAGTTCATAAGCCAACGCCCTGGGAAGGCCTTCTGCCACTCCTGCATCTGCCATAGCCTCCAGGAACTGAAATACAAAAGCCGGAGAACATCCGCTGACGCTTCCCGCTGCATCCATAAGGCGTTCTTCCAGTTCCACGGCTTTTCCGAAACTGTTTAATACTGCCAGTACGTCTTTCTTTGCCTTTTCGCTGACCGTTTCTCCAAAACATACACCGGTACAACCCTCGCCCACCAGAGCCGGTGTGTTGGGAATGCATCTTACTACCCCCGGCTGCTGTCTTAACTTTTCGGAGAGCCATGCGATTGTTTTCCCCGGTGCAATACTGATCACCGTCTTACCGCTCAGGTCCGTCCCTTCCAGCTCTTTTAAAACCTCTTCATAGAACTGAGGCTTTACTGCCAGAAACAGATACTCCGCCTCCTGCGCCACTGTGCGATTATCCTCCGCCACATGGATGCCATAGGTTTCTCTCATCAGCTTTCTTGTTTTTTCCGTCTTGGCAGAGCCTGTGATCTCATCCGCACTGGCCACCTTTTTTGCCAGCATTCCGCCAATCATCGCCTTTGCCATATTTCCCATTCCGATAAATCCGATTTTCATCTAAACAAGACTCTCCTTTCTTCTCTGTCTTGCCGCCTCGTACATAAAAACAGCTGAAGCCACTGCCGCATTTAAAGACTCCACCTTTCCTTTCATGGGAATCTTTATGTACATAGACGCCGCATCGGCGGTTTCCTTTTTCAGTCCGTTTCCTTCGTTTCCTATTAAAAAGGCCGTCGCTTTCCGGTAGTCCTCCTCGTCGTACCATTTTTTCCCTTCCAGATGAGCCGCACAGACATTTACCAGCCTTTCCTTTAAAATTCCTATGATTTCTGAAAGAGAATCTACATATATAAAAGGCATTCGATAAATGCTTCCCATGGTGGAACGAATTACCTTAGGATTATACACATCCACAGTCTCTTTGCTCATAATAATCCCGTCCACTCCGGCTCCCTCTCCGGTCCGGAAAATAGTTCCCAGATTTCCCGGATCCTGAATATCTTCCAACACCATCAAAAGAGGTTCTTTTTCCTTCAAAAGCTGATCCAGGCTGTAATGGTACTGCTTCATGACGCACAATATCCCCTGAGGTGTCTGGGTATCCGATATTTTTCGAAACACCTCATCCGAAACAATCTCGTAAGGATGTTTCTCTATTTTTTCCCTGCAGGTGCACTTTTCAAAAAAGGATTCGGAAACATAGATTTCCCGAATCCCTTCTTCCGGTGCCTCCAGGAACATTTTTTGTCCTTCCACCAGAAAAACATCATCCTTTTTTCTGGCTTTCGCCTTCTGGTTATACAAAACCAGCTGCTTGATACGGCTGTTTCCCATAGCTGTTATCATCCGGCACTCTCCATTTTCTCTTTTCTTTAAATTCCTTTTAACAGTTTTCCTATATTATTTCTTGAAGCCAGAACAATCAGGTGTTCATCCTCATTGATCACATAATCTGCGCTGGGCATAATCTTGGTATGAGAACCAAACTCTTTAATTCCCAGAATCGTCACTTTATATTTTGCCGCAATGTTGGATTCTCTAATGGTTCTTCCTTTCCATTCTTTCAGCGGCGGAATCTCGTAAATCGCATAGCCTTCTGTCAGCTCAATATAGTCAAAAACATTGTCCACGCTGTAGCGGGCTGCACATTTCTCTGCAATATCCTTATCCGGATAAATTACCTCGTCTGCACCATTTCTTAAAAGGAATTTTGCCTGAATATCTCTGGTAGCCTTGCTGACTACCTTTTTTGCTCCCATTTCCTTTACCAGACTGGTAATCTCCAGACTGGACTGGAAATTGGTTCCGATGCACACGAAAATCACGTCAAAATTAGTGACACCGATTGTCTTTAACACTTCCGGATTGGTACAGTCCCCAATTTTGGAGCTTGTAGCATAAGGAACAATATCCTCCAATTTTTTCTCATCGTTGTCAATGACCATAACGTCATTTCCCATTTCCAACATGTTGTAAGCCAGATGGTGGCCAAATCTTCCCATGCCGATAATCAATACTGATTTCATATTTCCTCTCATTCTGCCGCTCTAAACGGCTTGTTTTCTATCCTTTTACTATTGGAAGCAAAAAATACTTCTTCCATTAAATACTGTAACTTTTATCCAACTACAATTTTTTCCACCGGCTGCTGCACAGGAGGTACAATCTTGCGCCGCGCAAAAACCAGGGCAAAGGTAAGGCTTCCCAACCTGCCTGTATACATAAGAAGGATCAGAATCACCTTGGATACCGGAAGCAATTCTCTTGTCACACCGGTGGACATTCCAACCGTTCCCATAGCAGAGAAGGTTTCCATGAAAACATCCATGGCGTCCAGCGGCTGTATCGCCATAATTATCATAGAAGCCATAAATATCAATCCCAGGTTGCACATCATGATCGTAGCCGCTCTGCGGACCGCATCTTCTTCCAGCCTTCTGCCAAAAATCTCAATGCTGTTCTTGCTTCGTATCATCGTGACTGCCGTAAAAAACATAACAGCTGCGGCGGTTACCTTGATACCGCCTGCTGTGGAGCCCGGACTTCCTCCAATAAACATAAGAAGCATGGTGAGCAGTTTGCCGGAATTGCTCAGCGCTGCCACATCTGTGGTATTAAATCCCGCTGTTCTGGGCGTTACCGAACAGAACAGGGCGCCCAGTACTTTTTCCTTTATGCTCATGCCCGCAAAAACTCCATCGTTTTCCAGAATTAAAAACAGCAGGGCGCCGCCGAAGATCAACAGCAGGGTAGCGCTGATAACGACTTTGGAATGCAGCATATATTTTCGGAAATGAAACTTGTTTTTCGCACAGTCGTCCCATACCAGAAAGCCAAGACCGCCTATCACGATCAGCGACATAATGGTAAGAGTCACGAGAGCGTCTCCCTCGTAGGCAACTAAAGAACTGTACTCTTCATTGATACCCATCAAATCGAATCCCGCGTTGCAGAACGCAGATACCGCATGGAAAATTCCGAAGTAAATTCCTCGCTCCCATCCAAACTGGGGGATAAAACGGATGGAAAGAAGCACGGCTCCCGTCATTTCGAAAATAAACGTGCCTCGTATAATCTTCTTTACCAGCCTGACTACTCCTGCGATTTCCAGAGTGCTGATACTTTCATGGATGGCCGTACGACTTTTTAAGCCGATTTTCTTTCGCAGCAGTACCGCTATGTAGGCTCCGATGGTAATAAACCCCAGACCCCCTATCTGGATCAGCAGCAGGATGATCAGCTGTCCGAAAAGATTCCAGTGCTGATAAGTGTCCACCGCTACAAGCCCTGTCACACAGGTGGCAGACGTCGCTGTAAACAGTGCATCCACGAAAGGAGTCCATACTCCTTCTCTGCTGGCCAGCGGCGTCATCAGCAGCAGACTTCCGGATAGAATGATCGCTGCAAACCCGATCGCCAGCATCCTGGTGTAGGGCATCTGGTGTTTTTCTTTTTTATTCATTTCTTTTCACATAAGCTCCCTTTTCTATATTATATTTTTACCTGATAAAACAGATAAATTTTCTCTTTTTATACGCAAGAGGGTGTTCCCGGCAATATGCCGCAGAATACCCTCTTACTAAATCACAAAACTTTCCCCGAAACCGTACCGGATTTCAAGACACTCTTTTCTATTTTTTTCCCTGTCTGTGACAGCTTCTTTCTTTGCAGAGCTGTCCGTCTGCATCTTTACAGTGATAACAGCTTGCTGATCTGGAATTCATATTCCGGAATCTCTTTCTGCATAGCAAGCGCATCCTCGATATCAAAGTCTACAAATTCACCGTGGCGATATCCAACCACACGGTTCGTGCTTCCCGCGCAAAGGATATCTGCCGCATAAGCGCCCATAATGGAAGCATAATAACGGTCTTTACATGTGGGACTGCCGCCGCGCTGCATGTAACCTAAAATCGTTGCTCTGGTCTCAATGCCCGTTGCAGCCTCGATTCTTCTGGCCATGGAAGTGGAGTGACCGATTCCTTCCGCGTTGATGATCAGGTGATGGGTTTTTCCTTTTTTACGGTTGCGGATAATGTTATTGATAATCTCCTGCTCGTTATAGTCATATTTTTCCGGAAGAAGAATATCTTCCGCGCCATTTGCAACACCGCACCAGAGTGCAATATATCCGGCATTTCTTCCCATAACTTCGATAATACTGCATCTTTCATGGGAAGAGGAAGTATCACGGACTTTATCGATTGCCTGCATAGCTGTATTTACCGCGGTGTCAAATCCAATGGTGTAATCGGTGCATGCAATGTCCAGGTCGATGGTTCCCGGAATACCGATGGTGTTGATGCCGTGTCTGGAAAGAGCCTGCGCTCCCCGGTAGGAGCCGTCGCCTCCGATTACTACCAGCCCTTCAATTCCGTGTTTATGGCAGATATCCGCTCCCTTTTGCTGCCCTGCCTCTGTCTTGAACTCCATACATCTTGCAGTACCAAGAATCGTACCGCCGCGCTGAATCGTATCAGATACGCTTCGCGCATCCATATCAACGATTTCTTCATTCAGAAGACCCTGATATCCTTTTTTGATTCCTTTTACTTTAACGCCGTTACTGATGGCTTTTCTTACAACCGCACGAATTGCTGCATTCATACCCGGCGCATCGCCGCCGCTTGTAAGGATGCCGATTGTGTTAATCTTATTCGCCATAAACTCTCCTCCATTCACCGCACACTGCGGGCTGATGCAGAACTTAATCTGGTTACTATTCTAATCTATTTTGAAAGCTTTTTCAATCTTTTTCGCCTAAACCTCTTATTTTCATGACCGCTTCCCCATATAAGGGCTCAGACAACCTTTATATTTTCCTCCCCGAACAGCTCTGTAAGCCTTGTCACAAGCTCTCTGTCCGCCTTCACATTCAGATTCGGAGGCAGGTTTTTCATAGATCGGGGATTTTCAATATATATGACTACTCCGTCGCTGCCGTCGGATTCCCGGATTGCCTGAAGCAGTTTCTGCTCGGCCTCCATGTAAGAGGTCATATCGGGAAATTTAACCCAGAGTTTTCTCGGAACTTCGTCAAAAGTACGGACAGACTCACAGATCAGTTTTCCATCCCGCTCTTCCTCCAGGGAAACCCTTCCGGTCAAAAATACCTTTTCCTCTTCCATCAGCTTCATGCTGTTTGGCTCGTAGGTTTTGGGAAAGACAATGACTTCCACAGAGCCCACCAGATCTTCCACCTGCAAAAAGGCCATAACCTGGTCTTTTTTGGTGTACTTAATCTTCCTTTCGGAAATCATTCCTCCGATGGTGACTTTGACGCCGTCCTTGACAACCGTCTCTCCGGTCTCCTCATCCAGCATGAAATCTGCGGTTGTATTCGTAATGTGCTTTTTCCACAGCTGCTCATACTCCTCCAACGGATGACCGCTGATGTAGATGCCAAGCACCTCTTTTTCAAAGCCAAGCAGAAGTTCCTTGGAATATTCCCCCACATCGGGCAGACGAATCTCATACTCCGCTTTTTCTTCCTCCGAAACCAGATCAAACAATGACATCTGTCCCGCCAGGTTATTTTTGCGGTTATGCTGCTGTTGATCCATCAGCTGCACATAAACGCTCATATACTGCTTTCTGGTACCTCCCAGACTGTCGAAAGCTCCGGCTTTTATAAAGTTTTCCACGTTTCTTTTATTTAATTCCGTATCAGACATACGGGTGATAAAATCAGGAAAATCCCGGAACGGTCCTCTGGCTTTTCTCTCTGCCGTCAAGGCTTCAATGACCGGTCTTCCCACGCCTTTGATCGCTGTAAGGGCATAACGGATGCTTTTTCCGGAAACAGAAAATCCAAGTTCCCCCTCGTTCACATCCGGGGGCAAAATGGAGATTCCCATGGAACGGCAGGTCAGAATGTATTCCGCCACTTTTCCCGGATTGTCGATGACCGACGTCATAAGCGCGGCCATAAATTCCACCGGATAATAATATTTCAGATAGGCTGTCTGGTAGGCAACCACCGCATAGCATGCCGCATGGGATTTATTGAACGCATACTTCGCGAAATCCATCATATCTCCGTAAATCTGATCGGCAACTTCTTCCGGGATTCCGTTTGCCACACACCCCGGAACTCCTTCCTCCGGATTTCCATAAACAAAGTTGTGTCGCTCTTTCTCCATGACAGACTGCTTTTTCTTACTCATGGCACGGCGCACCAGGTCACTTCTTCCCATGGTGTAACCGCCCAGGTCCCGCACGATCTGCATAACCTGCTCCTGGTACACAATACAGCCGTAGGTAGAAGAAAGTATGGGCTCTAACTGAGGACAGGAATAGGTAATGGCGCCGTGATTGTTCTTGCCCTTGATGTATTTGGGAATGAAATCCATCGGTCCCGGCCGGTAAAGTGAGATTCCGGCTATGATATCTTCCAGATTCTGAGGCTTTAACTCCTTCATGAAATTTTTCATGCCGCCGCTTTCCAGCTGAAATACGCCGTCCGTTTTTCCGGTTCCAAGAGATGCCAAAACATCCTTATCGTCAAAATCAATATGATCTATATCCAGATGAATCCCGGTGCTTTTCTCCACCAGCTTTACCGCATTCTGAATTACCGTCAAAGTTCTAAGACCCAGGAAATCCATTTTCAGAAGGCCCAGTTCTTCCAGTGTCGTCATGGTAAACTGGGTGACGATGGAACCGTCCGAACCTCTGGAAAGAGGCACGAATTCGTCCGCCGCCTCAGGACAGATCACAACGCCGGCCGCATGCATGGACGTATGCCTCGGCAGTCCTTCCAGACGTTTGCTCATGTCAATCAGATTTTTTACCTGCTCATCACTCTCATAAGCTTTCCGCAGCTCCGGATTCATTTTCAGCGCTTTATCAATGGTAATATTCAGTTCGTTTGGAATCATCTTGGCAATGGAATCCACATAACTGTAAGGAAGGTCCATGACCCTTCCCACATCACGGATAACGCCTTTGGCAGCCATAGTACCGAACGTAACGATCTGAACAACTTTTTCGTGCCCATATTTTTCTGCCACATAGTCGATGACCTCCTGTCTTCTCTCAAAGCAGAAGTCGATATCAATATCCGGCATGGAAACACGCTCAGGATTGAGGAAACGCTCAAACAGCAGGTTATACTTTATCGGATCTATGTTGGTAATCTTAAGACAGTAGGAAACCAGACTTCCCGCAGCAGAGCCTCGCCCGGGTCCTACCATGATATCGTGATTTTTGGCATAGTTGATGAAATCCCATACGATCAGGAAATAGTCCACATAGCCCATTTTCCTTATGACCCCAAGTTCGTATTCCAGTCTCTCCTGCAGGCTTTCCGCCTCTTCTTTGCTGTAATGCTCGGCAAGGCCGTCCTGACAAAGCTTATTCAGATAAGACCAGGAGTCATAGCCTTCGGGCACTTCAAAATGAGGCAGCTTCGTATGACCGAATTCAATTTCCACATGACATCTGTCCGCTATGCGCTGGGTATTTTCCACCGCTTCCCACGCATAGGGAAACAGACCTTTCATTTCCTCTTCACTCTTTACATAATACTGTCCGCCTTCATAGCGCATTCTGTCCTCATCGCTCAAACGCTTTCCCGTCTGAATGCAGAGAAGAATATCATGGGGCTTTTCGTCTTCCCGGTAGGTGTAATGGCAGTCGTTGGTGGCAACCAGCGGAATGTCCAGCTCTTTACTGATCTGCAAAAGCGCGGTATTCACCGTATGCTGCAAAGGAAGTCCATGGTCCTGAAGCTCCAGAAAATAATTTCCTTTTCCGAAACATTCCTGATACTTCAGCGCACTTTTTTTTGCCTCGTCAATGAGCCCTTTTTGAATATAGCGGGCCACTTCACCGGCGAGACAGGCGGACAGGGCAATGATTCCCTCATGGTACTCCCGCAGCACTTCCATATCCACCCTGGGCTTATAATAATAACCTTCCGTAAACCCTTTGCTGACAATCTTCATCAGGTTTGCGTAACCGGTGTTATTTTCCGCAAGAAGCACCAGGTGATAATACCGGTCCTCCCCGCCGGTCATTTCTTTATCAAAACGGGAATTGGGCGCAACGTAAACTTCACAGCCGATGATCGGATTGATGCCGGCGTCTCTGGCCTCACGGTAAAAATCAATCACGCCGTACATAACCCCATGGTCTGTGATCGCCGCCGCGTTCATCCCCAGCTCTTTCACTCTTTTCACATATTCTTTTATTTTATTGGAACCGTCCAACAGACTGTATTCTGTATGCACGTGCAAATGGGCAAATGCCATAAATTTTCTCATGCCTCCTTCGTATTTTTATTTCCTGCGTATCTTTTATTCTTCCTCCCGAACCGGAGTGATTTCATAATGTCCCTGTCCGTTTTCTACGGGAACAAGATACCCGTCTCTGATCAGGTATGTCTCAAAGAACAATGTTTCCTTTTCCACATCACGGACCGTGATATTGACATGGAGCATGCCATTCTCTCTCTGCAGATACTGCAGCTGCACAGGAGCATATCTATCCTTAATGCCTTCCAAAATCAACTTCCCGTTCCGATAGGATAAAAAGGCGGCTTCCGCCATCTCCTCCGCCGCATATTCCTCCAGGCCGCTTTGGGTAAAATGGTAATAATACGGTTTTACCGTGGCTTCTGTCGTGCTTCCGTTCTCTTCTTCCCCTGTGGACCGGTCTGGCTTTTTCCAGACTGTCACATCCTCATTTTCTTCCACCTGAATGCGGGAAGCCGAAGTCACATAAGCTACAGCCTTTCCGTCCTGCACTCCGTACATGGAAAAAGTTTTTCCTTCCTCTGTCAAAAGCTGAATGTTCAAGGCCCGTCCATACTGGTTTTCCAACATTGCCGCAGAAAGGAACGGCTGTCTTTTCATCAGCTTTTCTGCACTATCTTCCTTCACAAACCAGATATCGCAC
Organism: uncultured Lachnospiraceae bacterium; assembly: GCA_944381635.1. Classification (GTDB taxonomy): domain Bacteria; phylum Bacillota; class Clostridia; order Lachnospirales; family Lachnospiraceae; genus CALWLY01. Next base: position 101,400 of record CALWLY010000003.1, on the reverse strand, counting down.
AAAGGTTTTCCCAGTTTGCTGTCATATTCTCCCAGCGCCACAAAAGTTTCTCTCGTTCCGTCCCGGTCATAATCCGCCTGCCAAAGCTGACAGATTGCTTCCTCCGGGTAGTCTTCTGTCTCAAGGATTGCAAGAAGAGCTTCCCGCTCACGGACGGTAAGCATATTTTCCCGATTTTTAATCTGTAAATCCTGATATTGTACAGGCAGCTTTTCCACTGTCTTTCCATAGTCTTCCAGATATTGTCCCTGGCCGGCGCTGAGTACCCGGAAGCCTTCTGCTTCACGATAATCTCCCTGCTGTTTTTCTTCCTGTTCCTCTGCATCCGAAACTGCAGGGGAATCCATTCCCTTGTTTCCGGAAATCTGATTTTGCGCTTCCATATCATTGCCGGAAATTTCTGCTGTATCATCTGCTGTGTTTCCGGAAACCTCTCTTTCCCCTGTTCTGTTATCCGAAACGCCGCTCTCTGTTTCATTGCCGGAAACTTCGTTTCCCGAAACTACGCGCACGCTCTCTGTTTTATTGTCTGAGACCGCAACATTACTTTCCGAAATATTTGCTGAAACCGCATCCTTTGTTTCCGCCTTGCTTCCGGATTGTTCCGTTTCCTTTTCTGCTCCATTCTCCGAATCCGCCAGAGCTGCTTCTGTTTGGCTGTCCGAAGTGCTTTCTGCTGCTTTTTCCAAAAGCACATAAGAATAGGAAACGCCCGCATCTTTATATTCTGCCCCGTTGATGGCATACCGATTCTCTCCCAGGCTTAGCACTGTCAGCTCCAGCCCGCCCGGCGCTGCCTCTTCCCAGCCGGGATAGTATTGGGTCAGAATTTCCTCCGCACCGTCAAGCTTTAAAAATTCTTCCAGAGAAATCTGTCCGCCATCGCTTGTTTCAATGCCCCCATCCAAAGATAACTGATAAAAATAAGGAACTGTCGCGGAAGTATCCTTTTTTTCTTCTCCGGTAAAAGGCTGATAATAGTACAGACCCGGAGTGCCATAGGCTGTAATCCTGTCTTTTTCCACATCTTTTCTGTCAAAAGCAGACAAATATTCACAAAAGCGGCCGTCTTTCACACCATAAATGTGATTTTTGTCTTCCTCTTCCGTCAAAAGCAGATAGGTATAATCTCCATTTGTAAAAGTTTCCGTGCTGACTTGCTTCAGATTTTCTGCTGCCAGGATAACATCATTTCCATCTGAAAACCAAAGATCTCCCAGCACTTCTGCATCCGCTCCTGCCTCCTGGTGAGCTCTGCCAAGCAGCACAAAAAACTGTTCTCCTCCGCTTTCATAGGAATCTTCGAAAAAGAGACAAACCGTATCTGCCCCGTAGTCTCTCTGCTCTAAAATCTTTTGAAGCAGTTCTTCCTGTTTCTGGCTTAGCTGCCTATTTCCAAGCAGACTCTCCCTATATAATTCCGGCACTGCTTCCAGCATCTTTGCCGTCAGTGTCTTTTCTGTTTTTTCTTCTTCTACGTTTTCTTCCTTCTGCTCTTTTGTGTCATCTGCCGCATTTTCCGAAACCGGCTGTGTCACAGCTGTCACAGCCGTCTCGTTTCCGCCAAACAGATCTGTAAACAGATTTTTCGCCCCGTTCGCCGCATCCGCCATCTGATTTCTCACTACGTCCACGTAAGAGCCTACGCTTCCGCATCCGGCTGCCAGCGATATGGCCAGCACAAATACCACTGCTGTGGTCTGACGTTTTTTCATATTCTTATCCCAACTCTCCGCGCGATTCCCTTTACTTTTTATATCAGGCTTGTATTTATTGTACCTCACTTTCTCAAGAATAGGAAGCACAAAACACCGCAGTCCAAAGATCCTTGAATTTGCGCTGTATTTGCATTTGTGAAAAGGACAATCAGAACACAAAAAAGGAAATCGAACGCCTGCTTGCAAAGCGTCCGATTTCCTCTTCTATTTCCAATATATTTCCGGTATCCTTGTGCCAGACAACAGGACCCGTACAAAGATACTTTTTCAGTTTCTGTGATTTTCAGATTTTTTATCACAGATTTTTTTAATTACAGATATTTCTTTAAAACATCCACTTTATCCAGTGCTTCCCAAGGAAGATTTAAATCGTTGCGTCCGAAATGTCCGTATGCTGCTGTCTGCTTGTAGATCGGACGGCGTAAATCCAGCATTTTGATGATTCCTGCCGGGCGAAGGTCAAAGTTTTCACGGATGATCTCTACCAGTTTTTCATCGGAAACTTTTCCTGTTCCGAAAGTATCCACCATAACGGAAGTAGGCTGTGCAACACCGATTGCATAGGAGAGCTGAATCTCACATTTATCTGCCAGTCCTGCTGCTACGATATTCTTAGCCACATAGCGGGCTGCGTAAGCTGCGGAACGGTCTACCTTGGTGCAGTCTTTTCCGGAGAAAGCTCCGCCGCCGTGACGAGCATATCCGCCGTAAGTATCAACGATAATCTTACGTCCTGTCAGTCCTGCATCTCCGTGAGGTCCTCCGATTACAAAACGTCCTGTAGGGTTGATAAAGAATTTTGTATTTTCATCTACCAGTTCGGAAGGAAGGATTTCGTCAAAAACATATTTCTTAATGTCTTCGTGAATCTGTTCCTGTGTCACATCCTCGTCGTGCTGTGTGGAGAGAACAACTGCTTCCAGACGCACCGGTTTGCCGTTTTCATCGTATTCTACAGATACCTGGCTCTTTCCGTCGGGTCTTAAGTAAGGCAGTGTACCATCTTTGCGGACTTTTGTCAGCTGTCTTGCCAGTTTATGTGCTAAAGAGATCGGATAAGGCATGTATTCATCGGTCTCGTTTGTAGCATAACCAAACATCATACCCTGATCGCCGGCACCGATTGCTTCAATCTCCTCATCGGACATTTTGTTTTCTTTTGCTTCCAGAGCCTTGTCTACACCCATGGCAATATCAGAAGACTGTTCGTCGATAGCTACCATAACAGCGCAGGTATTTCCGTCGAATCCATACTCTGACTTGTCATAGCCGATTTCCTTTACAGTGTCACGAACGATTTTCTGAATGTCCACATATGCGTTTGTGGTGATTTCTCCAGTTACCAGTACGAATCCTGTGCAGCTTGCTGTCTCACATGCCACACGGCTGTTGGGGTCTTTTTCCATCAGGGCGTCCAGAATTGCGTCAGAAATGGCATCGCACATTTTGTCGGGATGTCCTTCTGTTACGGACTCAGAAGTAAATAAACGTTTTTCCATTACAGATTTCTCCTTTCAAGGTAAAAAAAAATCCGCTCTAAGCGGACTCGATATAAATGATAATCAAATCCTCTTATTGTTCGAACTGCATTGCAGCATTACTCGCTCAGGGAGGCACCTTCCGTTTCCGGGGTTGCCGTGGCTTCATTGATCCTATGTATCTCCACCACTCTGAATAAGAGAAAGTACAATATGGAATTTTCTTATCGGTTACTGAAATAAAGATACTACAGGGTGTGTTTATTGTCAACCTCTTTTGTCATATTTTTTATCGGACAAAGGTGACCGTTCCTCTCGGCTTTCCACACCCCTGAATTTTAAAAATGAACATCACTTTACATACCGCCGCAATGCCGCAGAACTGCAGCATTTCACGGCAATCAAGCGAAAAAATCAGCCAATTTTCAGACGAAACTTCTGAAGCTGTCTCTCACTGTCCACTTTCTCAATCTGTGCGCCAAGGCTGCGCAGTTTCACATCAAAATCCTCATAACCTCTCTGGATATAGTGGATATCGTCCACAACAGACATTCCTTCTGCGGCCATAGCAGCAATCACAAGCGCTGCTCCCGCACGAAGATCCGGAGCGGTGACAGAAGCTCCTGTGTATTTGGAAACGCCGTCAATAATAGCGGTATTTCCTTCTACTTTGATGGAAGCACCCATTCGTGTCAATTCGTCCACATACCGGAAACGGTTTTCAAAAATACTCTCTGTCACAATGCTGGTTCCTCTGGAAAGCCCCAAAGTCACTGTGATCTGCGGCTGCATATCCGTAGGGAATCCAGGATAATAGGTGGTCTTTACATGGGTATTCTTTAAAGGCTTGGAAGCAACTACTCTGACTGCGTCGTCAGATTCCTTGACTTCACATCCCATTTCAATCAATTTTGCAGTGATGGATTCCAGATGTTTGGGGATCACGCTTTTCACGGTAACGTCGCCTTTGGTGGCAGCTGCCGCAAACATAAAAGTTCCCGCTTCAATCTGATCCGGGATAATGGTATATTCCGTCTTGTGCAGTTTCTGCACGCCGCGCACACGGATAACATCGGTACCCGCACCTTTGATGTTGGCACCCATGCTGTTTAAAAAGTTAGCCAAATCAACCACATGGGGTTCTTTTGCCGCATTTTCAATAATAGTCTGACCTTCCGCCATTGCTGCTGCCATCAGAATATTGATGGTCGCTCCAACGCTGGCCACATCCAGATAAATATGATTTCCCTTCAAAACTTCTGCCTCTGTGCTGATCAGCCCATGGGCGATCTGAACGTTAGCCCCGAGCGCTTTGAATCCTTTGATATGCTGGTCAATCGGACGGCTTCCGATATTGCAGCCTCCGGGAAGAGCCACCGCCGCCTTTTTGTACTTGCCAAGCAGAGCGCCCAACAGATAATAGGAAGCCCGGATCTTCTTTATGAAATCATCTTCAATGACCATTGTCTGAATCGAAGATGCGTTAATCTTTACTGTATGTCTGTCCAGTCTTTCCACATGGACTCCGATGCTCTGCATCGCCTGAAGCAGAATATTCGTATCTCTTACATCCGGCATATTTTCCACTAAAACTGTCTCATCTGTCATAACAGATGCAGCCAGGATTGCCAGTGCAGCATTTTTTGCTCCGCCTATTTCCACTTCTCCTACTAACGGTATTCCACCATTGATTGCGTATTGTTCCATATCTACCTCTATATACTTATGTATAGATACCATCTGCTATCTATATCAACCATTTATCTTTAACTTTAACTTTCATTTTCAGTTTCCGCACCCGGCATTCTTTTCTGCAATGTCAGGAGCCAAAAGGCCGTGCATCTCATACCCGCACGGTTCAATCTTATTATGCAAAAAGGATCTGATTTTTATGCGGTTTCAGATTCCTGCTTATTGACATTTTTTTATTATAACATAAAATACCCACCATATACAAGCCTCTCACTGTCTGCCGTACCGGGTGGGTCGCGAGTGTCTTATGTAAATCAAAATGGATTATAACATATTCCTGCCATTTGTAAATAGACAGATTTAAAGAAAAAATTGCCGGAAAACAGACCTGCCTGTGCATTTTACTGTTTTCCGGCAATAATAATTGTTCCTTTTTCTGCTTTATTTTACTCTTTTACTGTCTCAAAACCACCGGTTTCGCTGCTTTATCCGTCAAAACGGAGTAAATCAGCCTGTGATATATTCCATCGGATTTACATCCTGACCATTGATACGCAGTTCAAAGTGAAGATGGGGTCCTGTGCTTCGTCCGGTATTTCCGCTCAGAGCAATCTTTTCTCCCTGTTTTACCGTCTGTCCCGCAGACACCAGTACTCTGCTCAGATGGCCGTACCGGGTTTCCCTTCCATCTGCGTGCTGAATATAGACCACATAACCGTAGCCGCTTCCCCATCCGGCTCTGGTGACGGTTCCGCCGCTGGATGCCATTACAGCTGTTCCGGTAGGAACCGCAATATCGATTCCCTTATGGTTGGTGGAAGCCCCTCTTGTGGGAGCATTTCTTCTTCCGTAGCTGGAAGAGATGCGTCCTCCGGAAACAGGTCTTACAAAGGTAGGCGGAACTTTTGTTCCTCTTTCAATGATTTTGGGCACTGCCGCGTAGTCCACATCTTCCAGAATAATATCTTCGGATATCTCCTTGTCATTTCGATAAGTAACCAAAGCAGCGGCAGTTCTGTGCCCTGCCGACGGCTGCTGGATCACTTTTGATTCCGTAGTATACCAGCTGTCGTTATCTTTGTATTCCACCGGCGCATCGTAGCTTTCCTCGGTAAGGATCTGCTCTGTGCGGATTACGGAAAGTTCCGGCTCCGGAACGGTAATCTTAAGCTCGTCCCCGGCGCGGATCATGGAATTCTCACTCTCCAGGGCCGGATTGATGTCCACCAGATTTTCCATGCTAAGATCGTGATCCTGTGCAATCTGAGAAAGTGTGTCTCCCGGCTGCACTTCGTAAATTTCTTCTTTCGCCTGAGCTGCCGTTACCTGAGAAATTGCTTCTTCAAGAGGCGTAATATCATCCTGGGGAAGATATGCCTCCACAATCTCCACGGTTTCCGCAAAATCCAGATCTACCAGTCCGTAATCAATGTCGTTAAAGCTGGTGGGATTCTGTCCGTCCAGCTGTGCAAAAGTCTCTTCAAAATATTTGTCCACACCGGCGTGCCGCCAGCTGTTTTTTTCTTTTCTGTCCGCTTCCTCTTTTTTCTCCACAACAGGAGTCAGCGCGTTGATTTCTCTGTTGGGATCTACAACCAGTTCCACCTGATACTCGTCATCTTTATCGTAAGGTGCAAGCACCGCTTCCAAAAGTCCGTACACATCTTCGCTGCTTCCCAGGTTTACGGTGTACTGGTTGATTTTTACTGTGTAGGCCCGCTGCATAGTTTCCGACTGACTTTCTTCCAACACCGAAATCATAGCTTCTTTCAGCGTGTTTTCATCATCAATCAGTCCGAAAATAACCTTCTCTCCCTTCCATTCCAGGTCCATGGGAATGAAGTTCATTTCCTCCTGCTGCCTTGCAATTTCCTTTCTTGCCTGCCTGAGAGCATCTTTCGCCTCTTCTATAGTGGCAGTGTTGCCTACCACACTGCCGTTTAACGTAATCTCATACCAGTTTTCTCCCAAATCTTCCACAGCTTTAAAATTGGGAGCGAAAAAAAGTGCCAGGAAAAAAAGCACCGCAGTTGTCAGAATATAAGACGCCCGCAGTCTTTTATAGTATCTTGTAAAATTTTTCATCTTTCCTCAATTTCTAATCTGACCAAAGCCATTTTTGTAATGATACCCGGAATTTCCGCGCACCTGGTGCTCCCGAAATCCTGAAACATTCATAATCCGCCCTTTTCGGGCTTCTTTCTCATGCTTCGCACGCCACAAAGTCATGGAATGACATACAAACCTGTCATCCATGACCCTTTGACCTTGGCATCACGTAATAATTTCGTAACAAATTGTTTTTATTGTAACAGTTAAATCAGATTCTGTAAAGTAGCGCTTTAACAGTTCAGGCATCTGTCATCAGGAGAGCGTTTTATGCTTGCATAAAAACACGTCTCCTGGTGTACAGATGAGCTAAGCGCCCACATATGAGGAAAACAACGGCGCAGCCGCAGTAAGCACGTCAGTGCGGTTTTCCGAATAGCGCGGACTGAACTGTTACATTTTTAACACTATTTTTTCTTTTTAGCCACACTGTATCCGAATCTTCCTAGGGCTTTCCCCAGAGAATAGTAGGTTCCGTGGGAGTAGACGATCGGTTCCGCCTGCTCCAGATGAAAACGGTTCTTTTCATCCAGATAAGCCTCATCCACGCGCACTGCCACTACATTTGCCACAAACATGGTATGACTTCCCAGTTCAAGGGTCTGTGCAACTTTGCACTCCAGACTTACCGGACTCTCCTTAATAGAAGGAACGCATACTTCCTTTCCCGGCACCCTGGTCAGTCTGAGTTTTTCAAACTTGTCCACATCTCTGCCGCTTTTTACTCCGCAGTAGTCCGTGGCATAAGCTAGCTTTTTGGTGGTCAGGTTGATCACAAATTCTCCTGTTTCCTGAATCATATGGAAGGAGTGTCTTTCCGGTCTGACCGATATAGACACCATAGGGGGATTCGTACAAACCGTCCCTGCCCATGCAACTGTAAAAATATTATCTTTTCCTTTTCCGTCTGATACAGTCACCATGACCGCCGGCAGCGGATAAAGCATATTTCCGGGTTTCCAATCCTGTTTTCCCATAATCTCTCCTCTGGTATTTATTATCTTATGCGCTGTCAATCAGGCAAACAGTCCCAACAGCTGCACTAAAAGAAGAGCAAAATTGATCAGAGTGACTGCCATTGTCACTGCCAGCAAGGGTTTAAGCCCTGTGCTTTTTTGCTCAAGTCTCTGTGCCTTTACAGCCAGTTCCTCTGCCTTTGCTGCAAGTTCCGCATTCTTTGCGTTGAGTTCTTCTGTCTGCTTTTTCATCTCTTCAATCACGACAGCCTGCACATTGCGATAGACTTTTACATTTTCCTTATGCGTAAAGTCGTCAGATTCGCGCAGCATTTTTTCCATGTTCTGCGCATGCGTGCGGATAATCTCTTCCATCTCTTCGACTCTGGCAACCATTTCTGCATTTTTATCTGCACTCTCCTGAATGTTAGCTGTGCTGTGCTCTGCCAGTTCACGGATTTTCTCCGTACTCTCCGCCGCCAGCTTTTTGATATTGTCTTCACCGGCTGCCGCCACTCTTTCCAGGTTACTTGTACCCGTCCCTATGATACGGCGTATTCCGCCGGCGCTTTCTTCCGTCACTTTCTGGATCCCATGAAAGCTTTCCTCTGTCAGCTTCTGCATGCCTGCCGCACTTTTATCCGTGTAACGTCCAATCACATCCAGTGTCTGCACATGCTTCATTGTGGAGTTACGCATATCATTCAAATAAGCATCGTATTCCACCAGCTGCTCTCTCAGCTTTCTCGCCTCTTTTTCTTCTTCCGGTATTTCCCGGTTTTCTATTTTTGGATCCTGCATTGCTTTTTCTTTAAAATCGTTCATACCTTCCCCATTCCCCAGCTTCTGCAGCTGTTTCAGTGTATATCCTTTGTTTCTGTCTCATTTTAGCATTATTCTATTTTCTTGACAACCGGACATGGGACAGAGTATCCACTTTTTACTGTTCACTTCGTTCCAGCAACATACAAAATCCATTTGGAATTGCCTTCGGCAATGGGATTTTGTACTCTCGAATCATTTTCTTACGGACTTTGCAGTAAATGCAAAGTCCTGTGCGAACGACGCCGATGAGCGCTTTGTATATTTTACCCAAAACGTTCTTCTTTCTATTTTTATTTTTGTTAAAATTAACAGCACATTTACTTTATGTTCATAATTTGTTCATATTTACTTGTTACACTATACATACAGTAAAGGGAACAACGTGTGATGCAAGCATCGCACACAGATAAATTTTTTCATAATAGCCCAGGTGCTTTTGGTACCTGGGCACTCCTCTTTTTATGCGACAGGAAACTTCATTTCCTGTCGCATAAAAAATGCCCAAGGAAACAGCATGTCCTATGCGGTCTCCCCGGGCACTTTCTATCTTTCTTACTATCTATCTTTCTCTCTGTCAGTCCTCATCTTCTCCCATGGCCTGAATCTCCTCATTGAGAGAAAGCATTCTGTCATCCAGTTCCGATACCATTCTGGCACATTCAATCAGCTCTTTTCGGATTGCCTCCGGAGCATTCCCCTCAAACTTGTAATTCATCTTGTGTTCCAGACTCGCCCAAAAGTCCATGGCTACTGTGCGAATCTGAATTTCCACTTTCACATCCACAGTTCTGTCCGATAAGAAAACGGGAACTGTCACGATCATATGATAGCTTTTATAGCCGCTGGGTTTGGGATTGCGTATATAATCTTTGATGGCAACCACACGGATATCGCTCATATTTCGTATCATACCTGCAATGCGGTAAATATCCGAGGTAAAAGAACAGATAACACGGATTCCCGCAATATCGTTCACATACTTCACCATGTTTTCTATGGTGGATTCGTAACCATAGCGTTTTAGCTTTTTTACAATACTCTCGGATGTCTTGATTCTGGATTTTATATGTTCGATCGGGTTATACTGATGTACATGCTGAAATTCATCGTTTAGTATTTCCAGTTTTGTGTTGACCTGTTTTAATGCCGCGTTGTAAACAAGGGTAACTTCCTGCCAGCTGGCAACCGGATTCTCTCTTTCCAAAGTACTTTTCACTTAAAACAGCCTCTCTTTCTACTATAAATTTATTATAACACAGATGAACCAAAAAGTCAGACAGTTCCTGAAATCTTTCGGTTTTGCCCGCATCCATATTTATATGCAAAAACTTTGAAAGTTATAACAGAAAATAATGGCTGCGTCTGGGGATTGTGAGTTCCCTTGTCTTTTGCTATAATGGGAACCATATCTGCAAAAGATGCGGAAAGGGGGATTTTTATGTTTCGTCTTTGGGGAAAAATCTGGAAAGAAAATCGTCTTTTAAGGGACACAGTTATCTGCAACGATTCCGACGATACACGCACGCACAAAATATTTGCAGCTCTGGATGATATCTGTATGGAATTCGATTTAAGCAAGCCCATCTGGCTTGATTCTACCATCGCAGAATTTAAACGCCACTCCAAGGCTCGTTTCACCCAGGATAATTTTGTTGACAGTATTGATTTTGATTATCTGGAAATTCATGTCATCGAAGAAGACTGAAGTGGTTTTCCCTGTATCTTTGTCAAAAATTGCGTGCAAAGATACAGGGAATTTTTTTATTTCCTCTCTTGACTTCATGAATAATATGGTATAGTATTTGCTTATACTTAATGTAGTTTCAAAAACCACATGATGTGTCGATGCAAATACAACATTTTATGATGCCAGGGTATAAAGGTCATAAACCACGTTGTGCTTGCACATAAGTGGTTTTATGCCTTTATGACCCGCTCCTATATAAGGATTCGTGAGGCGTACGCCACACGAATCCTTATATAGGGCAGAATTGTGGGAGTGCGCAGCACGAAACAATTCGTTTGGCATCTTTTGACCTTAACATTAGTTTATTCATTTATAAAGAAAGGGGATTTTTATGATGACTATTTCAATAAGAGAACCCGGCAGCGCCATTACTCATTTCATCGCCATGTTACTGGCACTTGTTGCTTCCATACCGCTTTTGATCAAAGCAGAAGTTTCATCCGGTACGCTCTGCCTGTTTTCCATGGCTGTATTTATGGGAAGTATGGTACTTTTATACGGAGCCAGCGCTACTTATCATTCGGTAGTGGTTTCAGACCGGGCACTCCGTGTTTTCCGAAAAATTGACCATATGATGATTTTTGTACTCATCGCAGGTTCCTATACTCCTGTGTGTCTGATCACTCTGGGCGGACGTATGGGGCTGACACTTTTTGCTGTAATCTGGAGTATTGCACTGATAGGAATTCTGATCAAGGCATTCTGGATCACCTGTCCCAAATGGTTTTCTTCTGTGATCTATATCGCTATGGGATGGGTATGTATCGCCGTTATCGGACCTCTCTGGCATCTGCTTCCCCGTCCGGCCTTTTTCTGGCTGCTGGCAGGCGGAATCATCTACACCATCGGCGGTATTATCTACGCCCTGAAACTTCCTATCTTCAATTCCAGACACAAAAATTTCGGTTCCCATGAAATCTTTCACCTTTTTGTCATGGCCGGAAGCATCTGTCACTTTATCTTTATGTTTAACTTCGTGGCATAACGCAGTTACCCGGAGAAATCCGTTTCTCACGGTTTTCTCCTTTATCGATCCCATATAAACAAAGAAAGAGCGTGTCGTTTTTTGACATGCTCTTTCTTTGTTTTAGGGATTTTAAAGCTCCGGAAACAGCTTTCCTTTTCATTTTTATCTAAATGTTTTCCTGCTGTTTCCGAAGCTCTTTATTCTTTTACTTTATGTATTGTTTGCCTGCCTTTATCCTGCTGTTTTTTAGTCGTCATAACCGTTAGGGTTATTGGACTGCCATCTCCAGGAATCTTCGCACATTTCTTTGATACCGTACTGTGCCTTCCATCCCAGTTCTTTCTCCGCTTTGGATGGATCTGCATAGCAGGTTGCGATATCGCCGGGGCGGCGAGGCTTGATCACGTAAGGTATTTTCACACCTGTAGCTTCTTCAAAGTTCTTTACCACATCTAAAACGCTGTAGCCTTTTCCTGTTCCCAGATTGTAAACGCACAGTCCTGCTTTTTCTTCCAGTTTTTTCAGAGCTTTTACATGGCCAATTGCCAGGTCCACAACGTGGATAAAGTCTCTGACGCCTGTGCCGTCATGCGTATCGTAATCGTTGCCGAATACTCCCAGTTCTTTCAGCTTTCCTACCGCAACCTGTGTTACATACGGCATCAGGTTGTTCGGAATACCGTTGGGATTTTCTCCGATGGTACCGCTCTTGTGAGCTCCGATAGGATTGAAATAGCGAAGCAGCACTACATTCCATTCCGGATCTGCCTTCTGGATATCTGTCAGAATCTGCTCCAGCATGGACTTGGTCCATCCGTAAGGATTGGTGCACTGTCCTTTGGGGCATTCCTCTGTAATCGGCACAAAAGCAGGATCTCCGTAAACAGTTGCAGAGGAAGAGAAGATGATGTTCTTCACGCCGTGTTTTCTCATAACGTCCACTAAAACCAGCGTTCCTGTGATATTGTTGTGATAATACTCCCACGGCTTTGCAACAGATTCACCTACTGCTTTCAGGCCGGCAAAATGAATGCAGGAATCAATCGTTTCCTTCGCAAAGATTTCTTCCAAAGCATCCCGGTCCAAAATGTCCGCTTTATAAAATTTCACCGGTTTCCCTGTGATTTTTTCCACTCTCTCCAAAGATTTCTCACTGGAATTAGAAAGGTTATCTACTACCACTACGTCGTAGCCTGCATTCTGTAATTCCACTACTGTATGGCTGCCGATATAGCCGGCTCCACCTGTAACTAAAATTGCCATGGTCTCCTCCATTCTGCCGCCTTTGGCGGCTCTCCAAGCTGTTCTGGTGCCTGCAGTACAGACACTTTGCCTTTTACCATAAAACGTCCGGATAAACCCCTTCTGCTTTCAGTTTGGCAATGGATTCCATTACAAACGGTTTGTCTTCCTTATAAGTAACGCCGAACCATTTATCTGCAGAAGATAAGACTTTTACAGTAGCCTTATCCGCTTTCAGCAGTTTGTCTACTTCCATGGGAAGGAAGCATTCCGATTTAAGCGGATTGGATGCAACCTCCTCCTTAAAGAAATTGTCCACTGCGCTCTCCAGCTCTTTTAAAATGCTGGGAGTAAATCCCCACATATTCATAGAAACCGGGGTGTCCAGTGAAATCGGTGTCCAGGTTGCTCCGTCATCATCGGTATAAGCAGCACCGTCTGCCGTCTTAGCGATCTTGGTTCTCTCCACAATTTTGGTCAGATAACCATCTGCGTCGGTCTCGCAGCATCCTCTTGCCACGGAACCGTTTTCTGTCAGCGTGTTGCCAAGCTGATAGCCTACCATTGCATAACGGTATTTTTCATCATCCTGATGAGTGGTCAGGAAATCGTATAATGTCTTAAATGCGCTTCTTCCGTAATAGTCATCGGCATTGATTACTGCAAAGGGTTCTTTCACAACGTCCTTGCAGCACAGGATTGCGTGTGCAGTTCCCCAGGGTTTTACTCTGCCTTCCGGAATCACGAAACCTTCCGGAACTTTGTTTAACTCCTGGAATACATATTCTACTTCAATATGTTTGCTTACCGCATCTCCCACACATTCTCTGAAGTCCTTTTCATTTTCCTTTTTGATGATGAAAACAACTTTCTGAAAACCTGCTCTGACTGCATCATAAATTGAAAAGTCAATGATCTTATGGCCCTTGTCATCTACAGGGTCAATCTGCTTTAATCCGCCGTAACGGCTTCCCATTCCTGCTGCGAGAATTACTAATACCGGTTTATCCATAGTTCCCTCCTATTGTACCCGGAAGCCCTTCTTAAGGGCAACAGCCTTTTGTTGCAAAGACCTGTCAAAATGTTAACTGCTTCCGTGTTTTTAATTGCGTACCACTGCGGGGTGCCTGTGTTTTGTTTTCAGGGTCCCCCAAACTACGCTCCGCTCCGTTTGGGTAGCGACTAGTTACAAAACATTCTGTTTTGTAACTAGTCTTCATTATAGCATACTGCACAAAATACCGCAAATAACAAAAGTATCTTCTATTGGTATTTTCGTAACAGTTCAGCCATCTGCGTATCGGCGGCAGGATTTGTGCTCGCATAAAAATTCTGCCGCCGATATGCGGATGAGCTGAGCGCCGGTCGATGAGGAAAACAGCGGCGCAGCCGCAGTAAGCACGTCCGTGCGGTTTTCCGAATGGCGCGGGCTGAACTGTTATGTATCTTCGGAAGGCGAACGGGGTTTTATCGTGTTTTTTCACCGGAAAATGAAATTTTCCGGATAATCAGAAAGCCATGCAGATCAGGCAAATGTGAAATGCATGGCTTTTATCATTTTTATAAAAAGTAAGTTGTAATTTAAAATTCCACAGGTTTTCCCACAGAGGGTTTTACTACCCGGATTGCCGGGAAAGCAGCATCCATCATGCGCTTTAAGGGTTTTGTATCCACGCGGTTGGATACCGGCGGGTAGGCATCGTCAAAGTGATCAAGAAAAACTCTCTTGGGACGAAGTCTGGATACGATATCGATAGCCTGTTTGACCTGGCTTTCCCGTCCCTCAAAAGGAAGGATCAGAAGGTCTGCTCCCTGAGGGTAGGTGATATTCTCATCCAGTTTCATACTGCCGAGGACAAGCACTTTTTTGCCTTCGGCTTCCAGCTGATAGACCACCGCTTCCCCGTTTTCGGTAAATTCCTTGTAGGCCTGCGCCAGAAACCATACGTTGCGCAGGTTGCCAAAGAACCGCTTGTCAAACGGCAGGCGGAAAATCTTGGTCTTATCGTGTTTTCTGCAGCTTCCCTTGATGACATTGATTTTGACTTTTCCGATTCTTATATGACTTCCCGGATAAATCTGTACTACATTGCTGGTATCTTCCACATACTTTCCCAGTGTCTCGGCAGGAGTTTTCGTACAGTAGACCGTGGCCTTTCCCTCTTCCAGAAATTCCGGAACAAAAAGAAGGTGGTCAAAGTTTCCCTGCGTGACAAAGATATTTTCTTCTCCCAGAAAGTCGTCTATGGTATTCGGATGTTCTCCCCCTTTAAGCTGCACAAACGGGTCAAATAAAATTCTTTCTCCCTCTGCTTCCACCAAAACGGTTGCAGTTCCATACCAGGTTACTCTCATGTTTCCTCTCATTTCTGCCGCAAAGACGGCCTAAAACCTGCTGCACAGCAAAAATCTGTATTGGCGTTTTCTTTTACATACCATATTCCTGCCAAAAACAGCAGCTGTCAAAAATATGGTGTATGAAAGAAGACACGCAGCGATTTTCCTCTGTGCTTTGCTCATTTATCTTTCCAGACAACACTACATAGACATGTGTATTTAAATGAATTTTTTCTTTTTGAAAAAGATAAGACATCCTATGACTATAATAATGCTTAAGATGATGACACACACATAGCTGTATTTCCAGCCGAATTCCGGCATAGGAAAATTCATGCCGTACCAGCCTACAAGCAATGTCAGCGGCGCAAATACGGTTGTGACTACGGTAAACACTTTCATGATTCTGTTCAGGTCATAATCCTGAGCAGCGTTTAAAGCTTCCCGAAGATGAATCAGATTTTCCGACATGGTCTGGGTATTGGAAGAAAGTCTTCCCACTCTGTCTGTGAAAATTTTAAAGTAGCGAAGCTCCTCTTCCTCAAAAACTTCGTTGGTATCTTCCTGAAGTTCCTCTCCGATATCAATCAGCTGCTCATAGTAGTTTTTCTGAAGGGTAAGCCTGTTTTTCAATGCGAAGATTTCCTTGTTCATCTGCTGCTCCAGGTTTCCTTCCACAAGCTCCTCCTCCATACGCAGCAGTTCGTTTTCCACTTCTTCCAAAACGCCGGCTCCCCCTGCCACCAGGTTGTCAAGCACTCCGTAAATAATTTTTTCCAGGGTGGCATTTCGCTCAAAGCGTTCTATCGTTCTTACAAACATTCTTTTCAGGCTTTCATCCCAGTCATGAAGCTCAATCATAATAAACTGATTCTTCCGGATGATAAAAGCTGCCTGATCCCGTTCTTCATGCACCTGTTCCAGATTCAGAATATTTATGATTCCAAAACTGAAATCGTTATAAACGTCGATGCTGTTTCGGAACCGGTTCTGCTCGGACAGACACTCTTTGACGGTGGTTTCGGGAAGTGCCAGAACATTCTGATAGCGTTTCAGCTGACGAAGCGTCAGATAAGCTACCATGGGTTTGCCTTCTGCCACTGCTTCTCTGGGCGCTTTTTTTAATTCACCGTTATCAATTAAAAAAAACATGTTTCTCTCCTCCCTTTGCCTGTCTGTTTTCTTTATTGTATACCCCAGCCCCTTTTTCTTGCAACTGTTTTACACGGTTTTATAGAAACTTAACTTATTTTGACGGGCCTTTTCTCTGACTGGCAGCAAGTCCCACAAGAAGAAGAATCGGAAAGATGATCGCTGCAAGAAGGCCTTTCTTTAAGTTGGCGCCGAAGGCTTCCGAAACAAATCCCACCACGCCGGGACCGGTAAAGCAGCCCAAATCTCCGCACAAAGCCAAAAGGGCAAACATTGCCGTTCCGCCTTTGGGAATCTGTTTGGCAGCGATACTGAATGTTCCCGGCCACATGATTCCCACGGAAAGTCCACAAAGGGCACAGCCCAAAAGGCCCAGAACGGGATTTCCGGAAAGGGATGCCAGAAGGTAGCTTACAACACACAGACAGCCGCTGATTCCCATAAATTTTTTCAGAGAAATTTTCTCGCTGAATTTTGCGTACATAGCTCTGGACGTTCCCATAAATACAGCAAATGCACACGGACCTGCCAGGTCTCCCACCGTCTTTGACACTTTCAGTCCTGACTCTGCAAAAGCGGAAGCCCACTGGCTCATTCCCTGTTCAGACGCCCCTGCGCATACCATCAAAAGCGCCAGAATCCAGAACATTCCGTTTTTGAAAAGTTCCCGAACCGAATGGCTTTCCCCTGCTTCCACCACCATGGCGATGGGCACCTGAGAAAAGTAAACGGCGTTGACAAGGGGAAGAATCGCCCAAATACATGCCAGCAGTTTCCAGTTTTCAATGCCTGCAAGAGAAAAGAACAGGGTGGAACATAACACTACGAAGACCTGTCCCCAGCAGTAAAAGGAATGCAGCAGACTCATGGCCGCCTCTTTGGCCGTAGTAGGGCAAGCTTCCACAATGGGACTTATCAGCACCTCGATCAGTCCGCCGCCCACTGCATACAGCGCGGCAGCCAGAACGATTCCCAAAAAGGGATTGGAAAACATTTCCGGCAAAAAGGCAAGCCCTGCCAGTCCTGCTGCCGCGAAAATATGCGCCGCCACAACACATGGGCGATAACCGATCCGGTCCACATATTTGGCTGCCAGAAGATCCACAATCAGCTGAACGCCGAAATTAGCCGTGATGAGCAGAGCAATTTTATCCAGGGAAATGTTGTAAGTGCTCTGGAAGGTCAAAAATAGAAGCGGCGCGAAATTGTTGACCACCGCCTGGGTCACATACCCAAGATAGGAAGCATAAATGGAATGATTGTAATCCTCCCGGATTTTTCCAAGTTTCATTGTCGTTCTCCTTCTGCAATGTAATTTTTTCTGTAATTTCCGTGATGCAATTTTTTCCATTACACACTTCCGCTATCTTATCACAAAAGAACAAAGTGGGCAAACTCACTTTAACTCCCTTTCTCCTCAATTTTAAAGGGTTTGAACACTTTGTGCGCCGCCGCAATGCTGCAAAGCAGCAACATACCTTATTGCGGCGTGCGCATCCCGCCCGGAGGGCTTTTTATTTGACAGGAAATAGAATTTCCTGTCAAATAAAAAACAGGGGAACAGACAATCCTGCCATTCCCCTGTATTTTTCTGTAATCTATCCTCGGAATTCTTCACTGTTTTCCAGATTTGCCTGCAGCCTTTTCAGACTTTCCAGCAAAGTCTCCAGTTCTTCCTCTGAAAACCCCTCCACAAGCGTTTCGTCCAGATGTGCAAAGCCTTCCATCACCTGCCCGGCTTTCTTTCTGCCTTCCTCTGTGAGCGCTACTAAAAAGGAACGCCGACAGTCCGGATTTTTGTGCCTCTCTAAAAGCCCTGCCTCCTCCAGCCTGTCCAGTGTTCTCGACATGGTAGTCACGTCCAGAAAGCATATGTCCGCCAGCTCTCTCTGGGTCATGGGACCTTTTTTTAAAAGATTCCGGAGGATTCTCGGCTGTCCCTGCCCCAGTGTCAGACCGATCTCCAGAAAATACGGTCTGAGCAGTTTCTTTCTGCTATGTTCTATCTGAAAAAGAGTTTCTCTGATTTCTGATTTTTCCACGCTTTTCTCCTTCCAGAGGTTTTCCAATTCATTCCCCGTCCCCTGCAGGCATCCGGAAGCTGAAAATTCCCGACACCCGGGCTAAACTATTTTGCTCTAGGATGCCCTCGGATTGTGACCTGCTGCGCGCTCCCACAATCCTGGCATCACTCTATGTCGTTATATTCCGCCTTATACTGACGTACCTCAAGAGCTTTTTTAATAATTTCCACGCTGCCGTCAATACCGAAAATACTGCTGTCGATCATAAGAGTTTTTCCTTCTTTCTGATCCCAGGTATTATCCGTAAAATATTCGTAATAACGGCGTCTGTCCTTATCGACTCTGCGAATTACCTTTATGGCCTCCTCGCGCTTGAAATTATAGCGGTTCATGACCGTTTCAATCCGCTCTTCCATAGGCGCATAGATGAATACCTTCAAAACATCCGGACGGTTGCGAAGCACATAATCGGCCATTCTGCCTACAAACACACAGGACTTTCTCTGTTTTACCAGGCTTCGGATAATTTCCGACTGAGCCTGATAGAGCTGCTCGTTGGGATTGTCGCCGCTCCGTCCAAGCCCCAGATCTGCCATCCAGTTTAACAGCTTTTCATCTCCGTCCGCCAGCTTTCTGCGAGCCACCCCTGTTTTTTCCGACATCAGGTCGATCAGATTTCTGTCATAAAATTCAAGCCCCAGATCCTTTGCAAGCTTCTCCCCGATAAACTTACCGTTGCTTCCAAAACTTCTTCCGATCGTCACAACAATCTGTTCCTTCATAAAACCCGCCTCCCTTTTTTCCCTTATTTCCCATGAAAAAATACTATCTCTCACCCTGCCTGCCGCCTGCTGTGCGCCAGACGTTTATTCTATTCTTATTCTAACACAATCATAACAAAAATGCACGACGCGCTCCCCGTGTTTTTACACCAGAGAGCGCGCCGCACATTTTCTTCTATCAATATCCGTACTGTCCTTTCGCATCGCCGATGCTTTTTCCCTGGACAGAAACAATTTTTCTGATTATGCCTTGATGGTAAGCCCGCAAACGGAAAGCACAAATTCCACGAACATAGCGTTGGACCAGGAGAACCATTCTCTTGTATACTTGTTCGGATCATCTTTGTGGAATCCTTCGTGCACCAGATTGGTACCTGCATCTGTGGTCTCAAAATAATCTAACAACTGCTCTTTTTCCGCATCGTCGCAGGATGTCATACCCTGGATGGAAAGAGCGATGTGCCAGATATAATCCACAGGAGTGTGAGGGCTTCCGATTCCCTTGGCAGCAGTTCCTTCATAATAGTAAGGATTTGCCTTGCTGAGCATCATTTTTCTTGTTCTTAAATATTTCTCATCATCCTTGCTGCAGAAATAGAAATAAGGCATGGACAGAAGACTGGGTACATTAGCGTCATCCATAATGCAGTAATTGCCGTTTCCGTCTGTCTCGTAAACATAAACATCTTCGCCATCCTCGTTCTGAATGGTTCCGAATTTTTCGATGCCTTCCAGAATCTCTGCGCGGAGGGCTGCAACTTCCGCTGCAAACTCTTTTTCGTCATAGAATTTTTCCAGAATTTCACCCATATATCCAAGCACAACTGCTGCGAACATATTGGAGGGAACCAGATAGCCGTACAGGCAGCGGTCGTCGCTGGGACGGAAGCCTGACCAGGTCATGCCGGTGTAAGAAACCGGATTTCCTTTTCCCTGACAGGGAAGCGTATCGGTCTCCACGCAGTCCATTCTCTCAAACGTATAGTCGGATTTTTCCATATGATGCTGTTCTACTCTCCACAGCTTCACGATTTCCTGCATCACTTCCAGAAACAGACCGTTAAAATGTGCGGTGCGGTCTGTGTTTTTCCAATATAAGTAAGCCAGCTGTACCGGATAGCAGAGAGAGTCGATCTCATATTTGCGCTCCCAGATGTCCGGAGCCATGCGTGTCAGATCGCTCTGATGTCCCATACCGTTGGGTTCTTCGTTAAATGCGTTGGCATAAGGATCGCTTAAAATACAAAGACACTGTTTTTTGAACACACCTTCGATGTATTTTGCCACTCTCTCATTTTCTTTTGCCACAAGAAGATAAGGGCGAAGCTGGTTAGTGCTGTCCCTTAACCACATAGCCGGAATATCTCCGGTCAGCATGAAAGCGGTTCCGTCTTCCTCGTGAACTCTCACTGTTTTTTCCAGAGTGTCCTGATAGCAGTTTTCAAACATGGACACGATTTTGGGGCGATGTTTCATCTTTTCCCGAACTAACTGTAAAATTGCTTCTTCTGTCATGGTTTCCTCCATTTTCCTTTTTTAGGGGCTTTCGATGCCACGGATTTCTACGTGCTTTGCACTCCCGAAATCCCTAAACAATCAAATTTGCTTTCTCATGTTTCGGCATTCCTTTTCTTAGGATGCCACGGATTTCTGCGTGCTTCGCACTCCCGAAATCCTAAAACAATCAAATTTGCTTTCTCATGTTTCGGCATTCCTTTTCTTTCGATGCCACGGATTTCTGCGTGCTTCGCACTCTCGAAATCCTAAAAACATTCACAATCCGCACATTTTTCTTCGAAAAATGGCTGCTTGCTCATGTTTTGCGGGTCCCATAGACATAAAAATACATGCAAGCATGCATTTTATGTCCATTTGACCCTTGGCATCATGGTATTATACTATGTTTTTAGCTGTATGCCCACCCTGTATTTGATAGATTTTGTCCTAATATTTTAAGGTGTCTTTCGCTGGTATCCGAAAGGGATTTACCCGTATTTTCAAGGATGTGTATTTCTTTTGCGGGCAGTCTTATTACAGCAGGGAGAAAAGTAAAGCAACTGCGGCAGAGCAGCCCCATGCGGTATAGTCTTTTCCGTCTTCGGTTTTTGAGGACCAGTCTGTCCACATAAGGCCCTGGCTGTTTCTGTTTTCCCACACAGTGTCTGCCATTTTGTTCATCCAGGGAAGGTACTGGGTCTGTCCGCAGTCTCTTACCAGTTTGCCCAGCCAGCGGCAGAGTATGCCTTTAAATCCCGGTCTGTCTCCGCCTTCGCTCTCCTCCGCGCCCGGCACGCCGCCCTGGTACATCACGTCTCTTGTAAAGTCTGCTGCCAGCACAGCATCTTTTAAATATTGCTCCTCTTCGGTAGCCTGGTATAAAAACACGGCAGCTCCGATAAAGGTTCCCTGATTGTAGGTGTGATAAGTGGGATCTTTTACCCCTTCTATGGAAATATTGTCAATGACTCCGCCGTTTTCCTCAAACAGCGTTTTGCGCTCCCATTCGTAAATGGAGATTGCTTTTTCCAGATATGCCTCCGCAGCCTTTTTCTGTCCCATTTTCTGGCATGCCTTAGCCAGCAGGCAGGCTGCAATGGCAGCAGGTCCGTTGATGCAGGCATTTTTGCACTGGTTTTCAATTCTCCAGAAAATACCTCCGCCCAGTTCCTGATTGTATCCTCTTTTGTATACAACATCAAAATGGTGCTCCGCCTGGCGGAAATATTCTCTCTCACCGGTCAGAAGAAATGCTCTCACGCAGCCAATGGTCATCCACATGATATCATCGTTGTAAGGATTGTGAGACCACTCTTCTCCTTCATCCGCCACAAAGCCATCGTACATATGGCGCATCAGAATCCGGTACTCGTCTCTGTCGGTTCTCTCATAGGCATCCACTGCAAGCTCAAAAATTTCGCTTTTGCACCAGAAAAACTCGCCTAAGATAGTTCCCGCTCTTCCTTCTTCATCTTCTCTGTAAAAAGCCTCCAGAAAATCTTCCATGGCTTTTATCGCCTGTTCTTTTCGATCCATTTTTTCTTCCTCATTTCCATTTTTTTCGTTATTGTTTCCGTATCGGGCAGCAGACCGGGAAGGTTTCCGTCTGTCTTTTACAGATGGCTTAGCGTCGGCGTACAGGGGACAATACGCCTCAGCCCTGTACACCGACGCTAATGTTTTCAGAGTTCAAAGGTAAACTTGTCCCCACGGTAAACAGTGCGGGCCACACAGATCACCATGCCGGACGGCTCACTGATACAGCGTTCGGTGAGAATCAGACTTGGTATTTTCCCCTTTACCTTTAAGAGTTCTCTTTCCCTCTCCTGCATGGTGGAAACTGTCATTTGAACGTCCCGGCTCCGGATGTTCCGGATCCTGTTTTCTGTTAAGTACTCATAAAAAGAGGTGATTCCGCCGCTTTCCTCTTCGATTCTGGGAAACAGATCCTCTGTCACATAGTTGGTGTGAATCGCCACAGGTTCTCCTTGAAAGCAACGAAGCCTTGTAATTTTATAAATCGGTTCATCCGGCTGTACTTCCAGCATGGAGGAGATCAGCGAATCCCGGCGCAGCTTCTGACAGCTGATATTTTTCACCTGAAAATCCAAATGTTCCTTTTCCATCTTTTTGGAAAAACTCTCATCGTTCAATGTCAACTTGATCTTCTGTCTGGTTCCTGCAAAATAACAGCCGTAACCCTGCAAAGAGTACAGGTATCCTTCTCTTTCCAACTGCTCGTAAAACCCTCGTATGTCTCTGGGCACAGTATGAAACCTCTGCGCCATCTTATGTTCGCCGGGCATCTTCCGGTCCCTTTTATAAACGCCCTCTTCCAGTTCTTTCCTTAATATAGCAAGTATTTCCTTTCTGCCATAGCTTTCTTTCATCTCCGCTCTCCTTCTTCGACTTTCCTGTAGTGTATCTGCCGGATCAAAACCTATATTGCCGCTGGCTTCAGACTTTCATGAAAACATGAATGCCCGGCCTTTTGATCCTGGTATCACTACTATAATCAAAATTTCTTTTTTCTGTTATCCCGGAGATGTAAAATCCATGTAAAAAAAGGAAAAAACTGCCCTGAAATCATCCTTTTATTCCGTCATAAACAAAATTCCCAAAGTGTTGGGACCACAGTGACAGGAAATGGTACAGCTGGCCTGTGTCACATAGATCTCTTCAAAGGACATCTGTTCCAAAATCGCCTGTTTTACCAGCTGAATGTATTCCTCATCTATGCCGGAATGTGTGATAAAAACTCTCTTTTTGCTGATGTTTTCATATTGAGAAAGCTTATCTTTTACATAGAGCGGAAGCACCTTTTTGAGGGTTCCTCTGTATTTCTTTCCTACATGCATACCACCTGTGGTGTTATCCACTTCAATACACGGCTTAATATTAAGAAGTCCTGCGGAAAGAGCTGTCACACTGCTGCATCTTCCTCCCGCGCTCATAAATTTCAGCGTATCCAGAATGAAACTGCTGTGTACACATCCCTTCTTTTCTTCCAGAATTTCCGCAATCTGAGCCGCGCTTTTCCCTTCCTCCGCCAATTCCGCCGCCAAAATGATCAGATGGCCGATTCCTGTGGAAAGGTTGCAGGAGTCGATGGGATAAACATGTCCCAGCTCCCTGGCCGCAAGTCTACAGTTCTGATGAGCGCTGGAAAGCGCGCCTCCCAGGTTTAAATGGATGACATCATATCCTGCCTCCACAAAGGGCCTGAAATAATCCAGATACTCCTGCACATTGATAGCCGCTGTCTTTGGCAGAAGCTTTTTCTGATAAAATGTGTCAAAAATTTCCCCCGGCGTAATATCCACATTGTCCCGGTAATCTTTTCCGTCCAAAATAATGTGAAAAGGATAGTAATGTACCTGATATTTTTCTTTCAATTCCTGTCCCAGATCACAGGTACTGTCCGCGCTCAGCAATATCTTCCTCATAATAATATACTTCTCCTTCCCTGAAGCGTTCTACTTCTCATGGTACTTCCAATCCGCACTTTATGCAAGGCTGTAAATTTCACATTCCATGTAAAATTTTTCATCTGACAAAGTTTTTCGATTGTGCCAGAGCGCTTTGCATCTTTTTCCTCTCCGCCCCAGTTAAATCTGCCGCGCAAAAAGGTCTATAACAATAGATTTCATGTTTTTCTCAGAAACAAACAGGCTGCTGTCTCCTGCTTTTTTCCCTCACAATAAAATCTATCTTTATAGACCTTTGTCTTTTTATTCCTTATGATTCCAAGCCGCTATAAAAACGATTCAAACGATTCCGTACGCTTTTCCGAAATCAGCCCGCCAGAAGTTCCACATCCTCTGCGTATTCCATCCAGACAATGCACACCCATGTCTTGCCAGGTGAAAGCTGAATGGGATTTCCTTCGCTGTCCACATAAACTGCCGGATCGTTGTCACCGTAGCGGGACCAGGTTCCTTCAATCATTTTGCCGTCGGTAAATACCTGTACCGGATACTGGTCATCACCATGACACCGAAATGCCAGATAATCGTTTTTATCCCTCACTTCGCCGTGACAATACTGCAGAATTACATTGTCATAGGCAAGCTGGTTGCCGGTCAATTCATCGATATGTTCTCCGCCGTACTGATACCGGTAATATTTTCCGTCTTCATAACGGAAACAAGCCTCCACATGACTATAACCGTTGGCTTTTTCGGAAGTCTGTCCTCCGGGGTAAATTTCCGTGACAACCGGGGCATCCTTGTAAGGATCCTCCTCTGTCTGGAACACAAATTTCTGCTTAAATGTGTCATGATATTCGGTGCTGTAGCCCAGCCTGTTCACATCCGCCATAATTCCCTGTCCGGTTGCGGCAACGTTATAAGGCGCCTTCCTGTCGTCTGTGCGGTAATAAGCTTCCTGCGCCGGCTTATCAATTCCTGCCACCGCTCCGCTTATGTTATCTACCTTGTCGCTGTTTAACAAATCGCCCACATAAGGGGTAGCCTGGCCGAAATGGCAGTAAATCGCGTCATGCTCTAGAGCACAGTAAACAAAATAATCTCTGCTGCTTCTCACATATCCGATTTTCTCTATATCCTTCCAGTCTTCAAACAGACCCATCAGACGGGTAATTCTTCCTTCCACAGGCGCTTCATAAATAACGGAAGCCTGCTCAATACCGGCCTGAGGAAGTCCCTGCTCAATGTTATTGATCATAACCGCAATAGGGCGCTGGTTCTGTTCCTCCGCACTCACCGGCATTCCTGTCAGGTAGCTGGTAATCTCGCTGGAAGCAGACTGTGCCTGTACCTCATCCAATCCTTCACCTGCTTCTTGACTGCTTTCCGTCTGCACCGCTTCCTGTGTAGACATTACGGTTTCTTCCCCATTCCCACAGCCTGTCAAAAGTATTCCTGTCATTAAAACACTCAAAACAGACAGCTTTACACCCAATCTTTTCATTTGTTTCCTCCTGTTCTTCCCAATTCCTGTCCCGAACCTTCCCTTCTATGTTCCCAAAAGGCGCTGTGTCTCTTCCGTCAAAAGGCAAATTCGGCAAAATCACCCTGGTTTCTACCTATCTTTTTCTTTTATGTTATCACAGAAACGTCCGAAGAACATTATCTTTTTCTTAATTTCTTAATTTTCCCACGGACTAACGAATACAAAACCGGAATCATCACAGATACTGCCATCATGAAAAGGAACTGTATGCCTGTTTTTCGCCAGCTGTCATGCTCTTTCCATAACAAAGCAGTATACGAATCCGTGGGAAAGTTTCTGCAATATAACAAAATTCCTTCTTTCCATTCCTGATACAGCTGTCTGTAATGAGAAAAATCAAAAATACGTCCTTCCGGAAGCCAGTCATGCAAAAAACTATAGTCCATCTGTCCGATTTGCTGTGCCAGAAAATAAAGGATAAAAAATCCTATTGTGATCCAAACTGCATTTTCCAGAAGAAACACACTGTCTTCTTTCAGAAAATCTGCTCCGTATTTTTGTTTCAGTCTCCTTGCAAGTTCATTTCCGAATACCCGAAAGCCTTCTATCATCCCGAGAAAAATCAGGAAAAAGAGAACGCACTGCCATCCCCAGGAAATAAGATTTTGAGAAAGTTCTCCTTCTTTTTCCTCTTCCAGAAAGCAGCATTTCCATACGTCCTCATCCATTTTCATTTCTTCCCGCAGCCTTTTTTCCTCTTCTTCCGGAATGCCATTCACTAAAAATTCTCTTTTTGACGCCTCTTTCCCATGAATATGGAAAAAAAGAAGCGTACCTTTTTTGTACAGTTCCTCTTTTTTTCCAACTCTCACCGCCATACCATCCTCAATCCTGCCGGACGCATAAGTGACAAGCCACTGATTGTGGTAGTCCACTAACCCACCAATCAAATACCCTTCTTCGGTCTCCTCCTTTAAAACAGCCTCCTGCTCTTTTATCACATAACGGTTTCTCTTTCTTCCTGTATCCTCCACCGTATAAAATACCGCTTTCTTTTCATCTTCTCTGATTTCACACAGGTAGTTTTTCGGTATCACATCACGCAAATCTGTATTTTCTGCAAGGACAACCGGTTTGCTCTGTTCACTCAGCACCTGGCTGCACAGCGTAAGGAGTGACATGACGCATAAAAAGAAAAAAATTACCCATATCCTGTTTTTTCGTTTCATATTATTATTTATTCCTCGCTTTGCTGAGTCAAAAGACACTCCGCTTTTTTCGTTTCCCATTCTGCCCGCTCTCTATTTGATACTTCCAAATCCTATGCCGCTTAACATATGGTCTTTCCCCCAGGCATAAAGAAGAAGGGGAAGAATCGAATAAACCACACTGCCCGGCAGACGGTATTCTATCTGGACCTGATTCAACCAAAGAGCCAGAGGATATAATTCCGAATCTTTCAAAAATATCATAGGCTGTTCCACCATTCCCCAACACTCAAAAAAAGTGAGAACGATATAAGAGCCAATGATTGGCATGCACATTGGTACAATCAGACGTGTAAACAGACTCACTTTTCCCAATCCATCCATTTTTCCCGCTTCCAAAAGTTCACGGTCAATCCCCATCATATACTGAGTCATAAGAACCGTGCCAAAGGTGGCGAAAATATTAGGAAGCACCACAGACGCCCCTGCATTCAACAAATGAATTCGATTCAGCATAAGATACTGGGGAACCAAAATAGCCTGAAACGGCATCAGCATCAGTACCACATACAGTAAAAATAAGTTCCGTTTTAAACGAAATGACAAAAAACAGAAAGCATAACCTGCCAGAATAGAAACCGGAAGCCCAAAAAGAATAGTCACACAGGTATAGCCCACAGTATTCCAAAAATGATCGTAGAACTCCGGAAGAAGCAGGAAAACTTTTTCGTAATTTATTGTACTCCATTGTCTGGGAAAAATATGAAAATTCGCTGCAAGCTCCTGCAGCGGCATAAAGGAACGAAATACTACCAGGAGTGCCGGAAGCAGGCAAAACCCGGCAACCAGATATAAAAAGACTTTTTCCGCAACTGTTTTTACTCTTTTCTTTTTCATCAGTCTACTTTTCCACCCTTACAAAATTTTGGATTTTCAGCAAAAGTACAATAAATATTGTCAGAAGCAAAATGACAAGAAAAGCTGCACTGGATAAACGTTGAAAATTCAATTTATAAAAATTGTTATTCATAAAATATTGCAGCAAATATACCTGCATAGGGGGATTATTTCCATAAATAATCCAAACCTCCCGGAATATTTTCAGACAGCCCATGATGGCCAGAATAAGGGAAAAGAACAACGTAGGCGCCATCAATGGAATCACAATCCGAAACAGATACCCACTGTCAGCTTCCTTCTCCAACCGGTAAATATCATAAAATTCCTTTGGTATTTCTTCCATTGCACTTCCCATGACAATCGTAAGATATCCTACATTTTTCAAAAGATAAATAAAGAGCACAATAAGGAATGGATATTGTGTCAGATAATCCGCCCCATTCCAGCCAAGCCCTGTTACCAGATGATCTAAAAATCCATTCTTCTTAAAAATTTCCTGAATTCCGGAAAGATAAGCCGACGATGGAATAATCAAAGGAACAATCAGGCAAAACCGAATCATGTTGGATTGATGTTTATGAAGCAGATAGCTGACAGTCAAAGAAAATGCCAGCAATATCGGAACTCCAACCCCCATGAAACGGAAGGTATTCCATACAGAAAGGCGAAAAGCAGAGCTGGAAAATAAATCAGCAAAATTTTCCAGACCAACAAATTCTCTTTCTGAAACTCCTTGCGTAAATGTGTATAAAAAACTCTCCGCAACAGGAAGAAGATAAAAGATAAAAACCCCCAGCAAACTCGGTAAGAGAAACCCCGGCATATATACAGTTTTTAAATCTGTTTTTAAACTTTTTTCTTTTTTTCTACTCATTCATCCTCAACCACATTTTTTCTTCTGCACTTGTTATCGCTTCTTCCAGAGAAACTTCATCCT
Source organism: uncultured Lachnospiraceae bacterium (assembly GCA_944381635.1). GTDB lineage: Bacteria > Bacillota > Clostridia > Lachnospirales > Lachnospiraceae > CALWLY01. The sequence continues at coordinate 72,915 of CALWLY010000003.1, read as the reverse complement.
GTACATATCTTTCCAATTCCGTCATCAGGTCGTTTAAATAGTAGGAGTATGAATACAGCCAGTCCACCTGGTCCAGATTCTCCTGCATCGTATCATAAAATTCCTGCAATTTCTGGTCATCTATCGGCACTCCTGATTTTTTTGCAGCTTCCAGTCTGGCTTCGCAGGCTTCTCTGTTCACAGGCATAAATTCATATCCTAAACGTCCCTGAACTTCTTTGGAGAGAAGTATTTCCAAAAAATCAAGAGCCATTTCCTTTTTCTCTGAAGAAGCGTTCACAGAAAAGAACTGTTTGGAAAAATCTGTAAAGTTTCGATTCTTTTCTCCGGCAATTCCTTTTATCATTTTAAATCTAACTCCTGCTTTTGCTTCATCTTCATAAAAACTCAGCGCATCTTTCGCAAGGCTGCCATGATTTCTTCTGCCTGCCTGACTTGTAAATGACAGAACAGCCCCCTGATCCAAACCCACTTCAAAAATATGCTCTTCTTCCGGATCAAAACTGGTGTCCAGACAGGCATGGGATGTTTCCCCTACAGCTTTCCATTTCTGAATCAAATCCAAAAACCAATCCTGACGAATGTCTATAGTTTTCTTATCCAGATCTACCAAATCATAAATGTTGCTTGCCAGCATCCCTGTCATATCAAAAGGACTCTGGCCCAAAAGATACTTATCCTCCGTTCCTTCTTCTTCCCAAAGGATTGCCTGCTCCAGCACTTCCGACCAGGTCAGCATATCATCTTCATTTACATCTGCCTGCTCAAAAAAATCTTCATTTACAACACAATAACTGTTATTGAGAGCAACCGGAATTCCCCGTAAAGCGCCATCTATGGTAATGGCATCTATGATGTTCGCATTTATTTCTTCCGCTACAGGCAACTTTTCATACCAATCTTTCAGGTCCAAAAACGCATCTGTAGAAAGAGTTTCCATGCTGAACACGCCATACCCGGACAGAAGAATATCCCCATAGTCCCCTGTCATCAAACGAAGCGCCATCTGTTCTGCGTAGACAGAGGAATATTGCAGATATTCCTCCTCTGTCTGGTAAGCCTTCTCTATTTTCACATGGCGGTCAGGGTATTTCTGTTCATAAACCGCAACAGCCGCATCCACAATATCTATCTGACAAGGCAATGTGATAACCAGTTCCTCTCCGCCTGCCGTTGCTTCATAGGGAACATACCGGTGAATTTCTTTTCCGATTTTCTCCTCTCCATAGACCAGGTAAAGAACCGAAATACTTCCGTCCTTTGCCACCCAGAAATCCGCCGGATTGTAGCTGTCCGAAATCATCCAGGCATTCGTCTGCAAATCCAGGAGCAGGCTTGTCTCCTTTTTGCCATGCAGCCCTGACAGCTTTTCTATTTTTTGTTCCAAAAGAAGATAAAGGACATCGTTTTCTGCGTCATATCGTATTCTTGTGGCAAGGCCGGAATAAGGCAAGCTGATGTTTTCACCATTTTCTATTCCGGAATCAGAAACCGCCAGTTCTCTGACAAAAGAATCTCTGTCTTTCCCGTGCAATAACAATTTCCCATCTTCCACCCATACAAATTCCCAGATATTCTCTTCAAAATATAACTGGTTTCCATTCCTGTCAAAAACATAAAAATTCCTTTTCTGATTTATATCATCCTGTATTAAAGCATACAGATACTGTGTATCCGCATACATCTTTTTTACTGTTATATTTGAAAAAGATTCTGCGTTTGCATCCTGAAAAGTCAGTTCCATGCGCTGCATTTCGCCTCCGTCTGCCTGCGCTGTCTGAACTGCCGAATATTTTTTCTCATTTTCATTCTCAATCAGTGTCCAAATGTTTCCCTGCTCATCCAGGAATCCATATTTCACAATTTCTCCCTCTTTTACCGGAAATGGCATCTCTTTATCCAAAGAAGCATCATCCAGTTTCCATACCGCATACTGATCACGTGCAGTCAGTATTTTAGGTTCTTTTCCCACGAGCCAAATAGTTTCCAAATCTCCCGTAATTTCTCCCACTTTTTCTTCCTGCACTCTGCCACGTTCTTCTTCTGTCGTGTTTTCTTTCTTCGATGATGCAGTATCCAATGTCTCTTCTTCCACTTCATAAATCTGCTCTTCACTCTCTGCCATTTCTTTTTGAACCTGACTCTGCTTCCTGATTACTCCAAACCCTACAGCTATAATAAGCGCCAGCAGAATAATCAGCAGAACGGTTTTTGTGGAAGTTTTCATAACTATTTCCCCCTATGTCTTCAAAATTGTATGGAAAAAATTTTTTCCAATGAATATTTATATCAACTGCCATTGTGGCAGATTAAAATTCTCTTTATTCTTTTATTCTCTACTCTTTGTTTCTGCCCTCCATCTGTTCTGTCATTTTTCCTTCTTCCCACCGATTGACATTTCCACCCAATATGATAGAGTAACGATAAAAAGACAACCGAGGAGGGTTTTGGAATGAATCATGTGAAACCGCTGCAAATCGCAAAGGACAGAAATCCGCTGGTAAAAATTGTGGAAAATCAGTGGAAGCGTCCTTCCCAAATTTTAAGGAAATATCTGACTCAGATTACAGGGGCGGAATTTGAGACACTCAATGTGGTAACTGTAAATCCGCAGATTATCTTTGCCAAAAAAGATTACGGAAGTTCCGGTTTTGGTTACCGCATCTGTGATAAGGATCTTTTTATCGAGGCGGGAAACGAGCAGGCTGCCGTTTATGCGGTATATGACTTTTTGGAAAGGATCATCGGCTGCCGCTATTATACTTCTGAAGAAGAATATGTGCCCAAAGACGCCAATCTTACCGTTTGTTTTGAGGATTACTCCTTTACCCCCATTTTGGAATACCGTGAAAACTACTACAGGGATTACCAGAATAAAGAGTTTGCGGAAAAACACAAAATGGCTCCCGCCGAAAAACATGAAGGCTGGGGATTCTGGTGTCATTCCTTTGAAACTCTGGTAAGTCCGGACGAATATTTTGATACCCACCCGGAATACTTTTCCCTTTATCAGGGAGAGCGGGTAGGAAAAAATGCTCAGCTGTGCCTGTCAAATCCGGAAGTCTTTGATATTCTGGTCAAAAATCTGCGCAAACATATGGAAAAGCACCCGGAAGCCAAATACTGGTCAGTAAGCCAAAACGACAACGACGCTTACTGTCACTGCGAAAAATGTATGGCCATGAACGAAGAGGACAGCTCTCCCATGGGCTCCGTGCTCCGTTTTGTGAACAAAGTGGCAAAGCAGTTTCCGGATAAAACCATCTCCACTCTGGCCTATTGGTATACGAGAAAAGCACCGAAAGTAACCCGCGCAGAAAATAATGTACACATCATGCTCTGCAATATCGAAGCCAACCGGGGTATGCCTATTGAGACAGACCCCCGTTCCGCCGAGTCCAAACAGGAACTTTTGGACTGGAAAGAACTTTGCGGAAATGTTTTTTTGTGGGATTACTGCATCCAATTCCGAAACCTGGTCAGCCCTTTCCCCAATCTGAGAGTGCTTGGACCCAACATCCGCTTCTTTGTGGAAAACAATGTACGCTCCTTATTCAGTCAGAGCAACCGGGAAATCGGCGGCGAATTCAGCGCGCTCAGAGGTTATCTGATTTCCAAGCTGATGTGGGATCCTTACTGTGATGAAAAAGCAGTGATGCAGGATTTTCTGAACGGTTACTACAAGCAGGCTGCTCCCTATATTGCCCAGTACATCGATATCATGCATGACGCTTTAGAGGCTTCCGGAGGTGAACTGAACATTTTCGGCGGCCCGCTGGATTGCTGCAAAACCTATTTTACAAAAGAGCTCTTCCGCCAGTATATGGAACTTTTTGATCAGGCAGAATACGCGGTGGCAAACGATGCTGAAGCTTTGTTCCGGGTAAAAACTGCCCGAATGCCGGTCTACTATGCAGCTTTATGTTTAAACTATGGAACAAAAGAAGAACTTCTGGAAATGCTGTCCAGATTCGCCTCCCAGGCTCGCAAAATCGGACTGGAAAAAGTGGAAGAATGGAAAATCACTACCGACCAGTTTGTAACCGATACGGTTGCTCGTCTGGCCGAAGCCTGAAAGTTTCATGGAAAACTTCTTCTGATACAGCAACAGGGCTGCTGCAAAAGTAGAGGAATCTACCAAAGCAGCAGCTCCCGGCTAAACAGTAACTTGAGTTTTCTTTTCACTTCTCAAACTTCGACGCGAACATTGTAAAACCTTACGGTTTCCAGACCCAAAAGCTGTCACAGTCCTTTGAGTCTATATCTCTTTGCCGCTCCTCTGCCCAAAATATCAATCAACCCCTTCTCATACATCTGACGGGCAAGCAGATAAGCTCTCGTCTTTTTGATATTCAGCAAGTCTTGCAGCTCTTCCTCTGTCATTTCTCCATACTCAGCCAGATAATCCAGCACAATTTTCATCTGAGATGTGATCGCCGCCGAAACTTTTTCCGATGTTTCCGGCATGCTTTTGACAGCAGCACCTGCGGCATTCATATTGGGCAATATAATTTTGAACGCATGAGCAGTTACTTCGATAACAGGCTGCGCGGAACAGTTCTCGTACAGTTTATAGATACGGCGAATACCTGTGCCATAACTTTCAATCAGACGCAAACGATGGAAAACTTCCGCCAGCTTTTTATTTCTCGGCTGAGAAATACCAATGCGGATATCATCGGTAGAAAGCCCCGGCAAAAGACCTCCGATAGAAACAAATTCCATCTTACTGTCATTTACATTGATGATGATGCTGCCGCTGAAACTGTAATCCCGGTGGACAATCGCATTGAGAAGAGCTTCACGAATGGCTTCTTCGGGATAATCTTTTTTATCTGTGCGGACAACACCTTTAATTGTAGAAACGGTTTTGTTGCACAAAGCAAGATAATTTACAGAATCTTCAAATTGCCTGAACAGCGAACCGCCAAATTCCTTACTGTCCCGGAACACTGTACATAATTCGTCACTAAATACCGCAATCTTTATAGTATGAAGACACTGATCGGACAGGAGCAGAGCGAGATTGGTATAAATATCGTTCTGTGTAATACCCAATGCACGGTATTTTTCGACAGAAAACTCAACACCATAACACTGAAATGCAGTCTCTGCAGCCGTAAAGGTTAAATTCTGTTCAAGGCAGCGGGCAGATTCGTAATTATCGCCATCCGCCTCTTTGATCATTTTGCGAATCTGATCAAAAGACGCCTGCACACTGGATGCTCCCTGACGAACATAAACACCAGATGGCTTCATACCCTTGGATTTCAGATAATAAGGTTTATAGCTGCCTTCTCCCACTTCAATCCGGATAACCTGGTTATCCTGAAGCACATATCGCACAAACATGGTAACATCCGGTGCAATAGCATCACGGATACCATTTGTGATACGAGTATAAGTTTCATCTACATGATCAATTCCGGTCAGATTGCCCTGATCGTCGATGCCAATGTAGATTACGCCTCCGTCACTATTAGCAAAGGCAATGACTTCCCTGTAAAGGTCTTCAATCATTTGAGATTTATATTCAATGCGTTCGCTTTCATATTGCATATGCATATCCTCCTCGCTCTTATTCCTTTACTTATATTATACTCGTATTTTCACATTTTTCACAGCATAAAAGTGAATTTTCACTATGAAAAAGTGAAAATTCACTTTTTATTCACTCCTACTGTGAAAATCATCCTCTCAATCCCCGTCATAATCCTCCAGATGATTCATGAATGCACCTGCCATTCCGCTGAACGTAACCATCGTAGTTCCGTCAGATCGTACCCTTCCGTCTATGTTCAGCACAATTCCTCTTTGATAGTCATTCCCCAGTGTGAGCTGCATCGCCTCTCCTACTTTCTGTAACACAGAGCTGTCCGACAGTTGGTATGACCAATATACACTGCGTGGCATTTCCTCTCCGTCCTCATAATCATAAGAAGGCAGACCTTCCAGACCGTAGGTTTCCGTAAGTTCGTCCATAAATGCCTTCAGGTCAATTTCCTTATCATAGTCAAGCCTTACGATTGCCAGGCCAAGAGGATTTCCTGCCGGTGTTTCCTGGTCAAGAAAATAAAACGTAGCGTAAGCATCCTGGCCCCCAATCCGATAAAGATCCGGCAATTTATAGCCCGTGTAAGAATCCACTGGTTCCGCCTGCATTTTCTGCGCCTCTTCTGAATCAAAGTTTACTCCCAAAAGCGTCTCTGCTTCCTCCAAAGATACACCCCAGAATTCTTCCAGACTTGTGACACTGTTCATAACTTTTCCTTCTGTTTTTTCTTCCCCGGCTTCCGTTTCCTCCACTGAGACCACCTCCTGCTGTGTCTGCGTGTCTATCTGTGTTTCAGCACTTTCCTGTGTCTCAACGCTGTCTGTCTCCGCCTGGATTTCCTCTGTCTGAGTCTGCCCGCAGCCTCCGCATATGCATAGTAAAATAATGCCACATATTGCTATTGTTTTTTTCATCATGATACTATCTCCCTCCTTTTGTCTTTAAACAGCCCGGCTGACTGAAAGATTTCCTTCTTTTACCTATCCCAAACTAATCCCTCATACGAACCACATCGCCGTCTTCCATGGCTTTTGTTGTGGAGCAGATAACCTGGGCATCCTCTTCCAGTGCACCTGCCGAAACGGCTGCATATCTGTCATTCTGGTCCAGAATAATTCACTGTTACGTCAATACTTTAGGAATTCACACCCTGAAAAGTATGGACTTCGTTCTGTTTTATTAGTTTTCAAGAATTTCCACTGACTTTATAAGTTCCTGAATTGATTCGGCATTTTCGTCAAAGTTTTTTTTGGGCATTTGAATACTTATGCCATAAAAGCCCGAATTCAATTGTCCGATAACAATGTGCTGATTCACGTATGCTTCGCCTTCACTTGTCCGATATTCATCTTTGTAATACTGAGCCTCGATTCCTTGATCCGTCACAAATGTTTCCGGTTCATCTGGATAGAGACTTGATACATTTAAAGTTCCATACTGTCCGCTTATCATAATAATAGAATTTTCATCACCTTCCACTTGAATTTCAATTCCCCAATCAATAATTCCCTTTTCCACATCCCATTTTTGATAATTCCAGCTATTTGGTATCGCAGCATTTATAGTGACAGAAGTGGAACCCACCAGAAAATCCTCTTGAACTGAAATTGTTTCATTATATAATGAAGATTCTGATGTCTCTGCCGAATACTGTTGGCTTTGTAAACTTTGCTCTTCATCTTTTGATGACGTTGAAGTTATCTCATCATTTATTTCATCCTGCTTTTTTTCAGTATTTTCTTCACCTTGATATTCAACTTCCTCATTTATTGAATAATCTTCTATTTTTTTGTTATTTGAACATCCAGCTGAAAAGTCAAACAGGATAATCATCAATAATCCCCCAAAAAAATATCTATAAAATTGCATTGAAACTTTTCCCTTCCTCGAACGCAAAACAAGGTTCCCTTTTTTCTCATGGAATTTCATAAAAACGCCATAGAGAAATCTTTTCTCCTCCATATGAAAATTCTTCTTCCACCTTTTTCTGCCCTTTTATATCATATTGTATAAGCTTTTCTCCTTCTTCCCCATCTGTAGAAATCCACACACTGTTACCGTCAGCGCCGCGGACTTTCTGTGCGGTCAATCCTTCTCTGCGAGGAGAAACAATTTCTTCCGTCCCGGTATGCAAATCCAGGGTCACAATATCACAATCTCCGTTGGACATTTCATTATAATAGCGATCGAAAACCAGCGCGTTCTCATCCAGCCAAGCCACGTTACCCATACAGCTTTTCTGTACTGCATTTGCATAGATTAGCCTGGCATCCCCTTTTTCCAAATCCGCCAAAAAGATTCCGGAAGCAAGAGTGAGACGGGCCATTTCTTCTCCGTCCGACCAATTTGCTGAATTGCGCCTGAAATTTACGGAATAAATGACCGCTTTTTGATCGGGAGACAGCGAAGGCGAACCAAATTCCACAAAATTATAACTACCGTTTTCTTCCACAGGTATACTCTCTTTCCCGCCATATTTTTCAATCAGCTTATCCAGTTCCTCCTGGGTTGTCAGATGAATTGTCCAGTCCTGATCGGAGTCAATTGTTTTTTCGCCTTGCCAAACCCCTCCCTGATCCAGAATACGCATTTCTTCCGTCTGGATATCCAATATGCTCATCGTATCTGTATAATACTGTTGATTTTTCAAACTTAAATTCAAAAGTAGACTGTGATTATCCGGCAGCCACATCATATATAGCAATAAAGGGTTACAACCGTTATTCTGTAAATAAACCTTCTCTTCCCCGCTGATTAAGTTTCTGACAGTCAGGAAAACCCCTTCTGAAGGATCTTGGCTCAGCCAGTCCGTATAAGCCACCCAATTTCCATCCGGACTTACCGCACAAGTCTGCGTGCTGCTGATTTGTTCCAACGTTATAATTTTTTTTACCTCTCCACTTTGCAGATTGAGAACCAGAACATCTGAATTTTCTTCCTTTTCAGGATTTGGAACCATTCCGCACAGCCAACCGGAATACTCCCCTTTCACCGGCTCCGGTTCTGCTTTGGATTCCTCTACAGCTTCCTGTTTTGTTGAGTTTTTAGTTTCAGCCGGCATTGTTTCAATTTCCTGCCTGCTCTCAGTCAATATGTTCCGCGATATATCTTTCTTTTCATTTTCATAACTACAACTAATGGCTGTTATCCCAACTATAAGCAAAAATAGAAACAACAATACTCTACTTTTCATTTCGAATCCCTATAAGTTACATGCCCGGATTTTTGGAATCCGGGCACATCCTTTTCCATTTAAAAATACTGATTTACCGTTACATTGGTTTGACAAACATGACGCCCCACCCCAGTACTTCCAAACAAAGTTTCAAAACTTTTATCGTCCAGATCTACGATGGTTTGCTTCCCGAGCTCTGTATTCTGCTGCGGGCCAAAATCGTTTACCTTAACGATTATATTTTCGTTTGTATCTGGATTAATTACAACAAATGATGTTCCTTTAGCGACATCCACCTGATTCTTATGTTCTGGAACTGTAGAATTTCCATTTCGATAAGGAAGTGCAACATTTCCAGACTTGTTATACCATGTTGCATCACCAGTCGAAATCAGGTAATTCAATCCTCCACTGGAAATTCTCGCACCGAGCGTATGCCTCGCATAGGTTGCAACACCATTCCATGTTCCAATATAAACCGGATTATTCTCGATGTCATAAGCATAGTTCGCTCTATCTTGTACTGCTGCTGCAGCTAATGTCTTTGTGCGAACTTCTTTTGTTTCATCCACATATACCGCCGTTGCCTTCACATTTTGACCTTGGTTAGGAATATTATGGAAAACATAATTCCCAACCGAGTCCACATAGATTTTCATCGTATTATCCGATTTCAGTTGATTTCGTATTATCCGATTTCAGTTGATTTTCTTTCACACTCTCCATCGTTTTTAACGAAGGCTTCAGTTCTTCAGCATTGCTTGTCATGGGAACCGTCATTACCGCACACATTGAAAGTAACCCTAGCCATACTCTCATCTTTCTCATATACACACCTTCTTTTCTTGTATTACAGAACCTCATTCTTACCCGGCCAGTCATACAGGTATCTGATGAAATTGAGTGTATCACAATGTTTCTTCTTCATGAACATTTTGTCCTCTTTTGTCATTTTCTGTCCTTCATCTGTCATGTCATCTTCCGTACACGGTACTGGGGATTTACCGTGTACAATATTTCTTATAGGTAACCCCATACTTTTTAAAATAAGATTCCAGTTCCGAAAAATTTTCAGCTGAATTTTACTCGGCTTGTTCGTTCCTCTGTTTATCTGATTCCTGGTCTGATGCTGGTAAGAACCATGGGATAAACGGCGGAAAGTATTGTCACTAACTTACTGGAATGAATTCCGAAATAAATCCCAATTACTTCCATCACTTCCAAAACCAAAAAACATGCCAAAAGATCCAGTACCAGTAAACCCACTCCCTCTTTGAAGCTAAATGACCCCAATTTTTTTAAGGTTTTTAACAACAATAGAGACGTAATACATATGATAACAAAGTTAAGAATAACTATCGTCCTAATACTTAATCCCAAAAATGATTTTATATTATAATCAAGAGAGGAAGAATTCACAGAGTATTCTCCAGCTGGTGTATCTTCAATGATATCCTGAATCTCTTCCAACACTTCCGGAGCATTTCGCTCATCTGTTTCTATTTTTCCACTCGTTTTATTTGCATAATGTATTTTTATTCCATCTGTAACACAGCTGTCATTAGAAATCCAAAAACTAGGCATAATGATTCTATCATCCAAAAAGTAAATACCATTAATGACGTCCACTCCGGGATGAGGCTGTAATATTCCGATAACTTCAAATTCATATTCATCAAACAAATATTCTGCTATGAAACTGTCTCCAACATGAAGTAAATCAGAAAAATTATGGCCCAAAATAACCGGTATTTTATTTTCGCTGATACTAAAATCGCTCTTACTAAACTTTCGCCCTTCTGCCAGGTTTAGTTTAAAGTCCTCTTGAACATTTTCACTGATTTGAATCGCCTGGATTACTTCTTGATCTTTTGAGCCAAAAACATTTTGATGAATTGGCTGAATATAAATTTCGTAATACTTACAATTATCCAGGTGGGATAATCTACTTTCAATCTCTTCAAATTGTCCAATATCTTTTATGATTCTGGGATCACTTTCATGCTGCAGAAATAGAAACACGCGTCCTTTATTTTGATTATCATACGATAACATTGCGATTCCATATAGCAGCAAAGATATACTTAACAAAACAACTGTATATTCAATAAAAATCAAAAAATAATATAGTTTTTTCTTCATATTTTCCCTATTGTAATAGAAGCAGTGCGACTTTGCACTGCCGCACTGCTCTGTTTTCTCTTGTATTTACTCTTCTGTTCCGTACTTAACAATATGTGTATATGAATCCCACACACCATAATCGCAAAAACTTCCCTTAGCTCTTACCGTTCCTCTTTCCCAGACTCTTCCTGAATCTCCTCTTTTAAAAACCTCACTGAGGTATGTTCTAGTATAATGCCATGTATCGAGCACTTCTCCATCTTTAATATGTTCCGAATATCCCACCGGATATGCTCCACTAACACCTCCTACAACTGCATCCTCACTTGCTCCCCAAACATTCCAGCTCGTATCACGTGTATCAATGGCTGTGGAACCTTGGTTAGGTCCTTGATAGTATGTTGTATCTTTCATGGCTTCTTCACTAGGAACATTTTCCCGTATAATTACAGCTTTAGGATTAATTTTTTCGTGCACTTCCTGCGGAATCTCTGCCGCAAAAGTTACCATATTCATTCCCAAAAAACAAGCAACAGCTCCAGCGACTACTAAATTTTTCTTAATTCTTTTCATATAATCTCTTCTCCTTCCAATTTATTTTAGTCAAATTCGAATTTGATAATTGTATTCTAGCATAAATTTTCAAGATTATATAAAAATAACCCATTCTGTCATTTTTTGTCTCTATTATGTAACTTTTAATTCGTCTGATTGAAAAATAGAAAGCTTCGAATGCAAATCGAGGTTCCCGTTTTGTAAATGAATTTCACATTTTCAAACGGCCTTAAGATTTTATACCTGAAACTCCATTTTTATTCTTTTCTTTCTTCTGCATTTCTTTGCTTCTACTCCCAATACAAACGCTATTCCCGAAATTCCGGTCATGAATCCCATCGTGCTTTTCTCTCTCGTCAACATATTTTTGTCATCCAAAACAGCTTTTAAAATCTGCCCTTTTATCTCGTCCATAGCTTCCTGCTGTTGTCTATTTACCCCGAATCTCTCTTTATATTTTGTCATAATCCAATAATTCCCAGCCATGCCGTGGCAAATGCATAGCTCTTTTCTCTCCGAAGAAAAAAACAAAATTTCCGCTGCGTTCTTTATATCTTCCATGATCCTCTCATTTTCGGCATATTCCTTTACCGACAGCAGTTTCATTCTGCCAAGCAGAATACCCGCCGCCCCATGACACCAGGCGTTTGCATAAGTTTCCTGATCCGGGAAGCGCAGATCGCGCCAGTTGTTCTTTTCCCCGGAATAATGAGAGTCCTCATAACAAAGCAGGCTATCGATCCTTTCTTTGTATTTTTCTTTTCCGGTAAGTTCCAGCAGTGAGGCATATGCCACGATAAATCCACTATTCCCGTGCGCCATTCCTCCCAAAGCGCATTCGGATTCTTTTGAGACAAATCCCCGTCCTCTCTCCTGTTCCTCTGACTTTTTCCACAGAAAATCTCCGATTTTTACCGCCGTCTCCAGCCATTTCCTATTATGAGTAAGGCGATACAGCCAGGTAAGCATTACGATTGCTCCCGCATTTCCGGAGAGAAGATCGTCTTCCTCATCCTTTTCGTATTCTCTCTCCAAAAAAACAGCCTGCTTCTCAGCATAAGAGACAAACTTTCTCTCTCCCGTGAGATGATGCAGCAACAGATAAGAAAACACAAGAGAACCTGTGCCGACCATAAGCCCTGTACCGTGCTGCTTCACGTTTTCACCTTTATCGGTAAAATCGAACAATTTCTTTATAGCTCTTTTATAAAGTTCGCTACTGTTTCCCCGCTGCAATCTCATTGTCTGCGCTAAGAAAACAGCAATTCCTCCGATTCCTCCATAAAAATCCAAATCTGCCGGTTTCATTTCCCAGGAACAAGGCCCCTCATAAGCAAGCGTCAGCCACCCAATATCCTCTTCACCTAAAAATGCGTGTTCTTTCAACATATTTCCCAGCTTTTCCCATGCTGCCTTTTCCAAAGAATTCCATTTCTTCGAAAAATAGAATTTTCTGTCTGTGTCTTTTATTTCACTTTTTTCCCATTTCTGTGTCTCTGGTTGACACTCACGCAGCATTTTAAGAGAAATCTGAATCAAATCTATCTGTCTATTTAAATCCAACTCGCCCACTTTACCAATTCTATTTTGACAATACGCAAAGGGAGACTGTCCAAACAAAGGTAAATCTTCTTTTCCCTTATACTCCAGCATAGGAATATCCATCTGAAACATATCCCTGATTTCTTTTGAAACGATTTCTCTGCTCCTCTCTTCTTTTTGCATTATTTGCAAAAATGTGAGCCTTCTTTCTGTACTCTGTAAAAACAAAGGATTTATAGAAGTCGATAAGTACATGCTGTACTGCTGAGTATGTCTTGTAAGGAAACGGGAAGTGCAATTCCAAAAAGGCTGTAAAAGTTCTTTTACTTCTCGGCTATGTTCCATCCATATCCTATATGCTTTCTCAAACCCCTCCTGAACATCCCCCATATAATCTGTTGGATCTGCCTTTTTTCCCTGATAAATCGGAAGACTGCTGCCAGGGTGCATTTCCCTAACCTGATAATCCAGGTACATTTCAGAAGTTTTCGGCTTTCTTACTACCGGAAGCTTTACTGTTGTCCTCACTTCATTTTCCCGATATAGCGCACTTAAAATAATTCCCTGCCCCTTGTAGCGCCATGCCGGAAACGGCAGGATACCTGTTTTAGAAACACTGTCTCTCAGCATTTCTTTGATAATTTCATCTGCACTTTCACATTTTTCTTTTTTCCGCACACCCGGAACAGTTTCCAAATCAAACAATACCGGATGTTCTCCCACTGCCAGAAAATTACCCTGATGCATATCTGTTCCACCCAGAAGCGTGCAGAGACAGAGATGTACCCCCATCCTTTTAAAATACCGCTTTACTTCTTCCACGGTTTGACACTCTTTTACGGAGAGATATTCTTCCCATCCATAGTCTCCCTCTCCTTCCATAAAAAAGAAAAACGCTTCCATTCCACACTTTTGGCAAAACCATCCATAAAGCTTTTGATAAAGTTTTTCTTTCCTGATAGAATGCGGTTTATAGACAGCCATTCTCCCATTGTCAAACCAACAGCGGATTACTGTCTTTCCTCCCTGATGGCTATCTGAATCGCCAATCAATAAGTTTTGTATAAAAGAAATTTTTTCCCCGCCACACAGTTCTTTCTCCAGTTTCTCTTTTTCTTTTTCAAACTGCTCCAAAAGATTTCTCAGATTTTGAAAAGCAAACTCCATTTTGACAAATAAGAGACGTACCATTTCCGGATATTTTTCTCCCAGCTCTTTTCTATATGTCGTATTTTTCAAAAGTCTTCTGCAGTAATACTGATATTCTTCCTCTGGATCTTTTCCGAAAAGCTTTCCCTCTTTTTTCTGTCTCTGCATTTCAAAGATAAGAACTCTCATGGGAATTTCTCTGATACTTTGGTACAGAATCTTTTCCACAGTCTTAAAAACGTCCTGCAAAAAAGAAAGCTTTTTTATCTCCATTTCCCGATAAGCGATATACCCGGAAACCGCCGCTGAAAAAAAGGAACCAAACAATTCGGTTTCTTGAATTCCTTCCACAGTTCTCTGTCTTTCTTTCTCCTGCACAGTGAATGACCAGAATTGCTGTGCCAGAGTCTGATCCTTTAAGTAATCTACTTCTACAAATTTTTTTTCGCAATCAAAAGAAATTTTCTGATATAACTCTTTCCCCAGAATTTGTGTCCAAAATGTTTTTTCTTTTAAAAATTCCTGCTTAATAAATAAATTTATACGCCCAACCATTTATATTGTTCTCGTATTATGCTCTTAATTTTCAATAAATTTGCCTAATAAATTTACAATTAACATATCACTTCTTGCCTATAAAAAAGTAAAGAAAAATTAGTAAGCTCATTTTTTAATAATGCCAACTTATTAAAACAAGCTTGAGCATTATTTTTTGCTATACTTCTTTTTCTCACGAACAAAATTAGCAACAAATCAGTGTATATATTTCACTGCAGTCCACCGTAATAGAGAACCTCTGTTCACCCACATTGTCTTCCATTAATTTTTCAGCCTCCTGTAGTTCTTTCGTAATGTCTCCTGCACAATTTTTCCATTCTTCCATATTTCTTCCTCCTAATTTATACTCCAAATATCACATAAGCTATAAAACTATAGTTACTATATTCCAGTTTCAGATATCCTTCTTTTTTTTTACTATCGACTTCACATTTTCGATTCCCCATCCATGTTCTCCATTACCTTCTTTGGATGATATGAATTTTTCTCTTTTTTGTATGGGCTCCACGGCGTAACTATTTTTTAAAGTCATCATAAACATTCGGTTCATAGTACGCATCTCTAAGCTGATATAACGCTTTCCTTTCTCACATTTTTCCGCCGCTTCTAAAGCATTATCAAGAAGGTTTCCTATAATCGCAAAAAAATCGTATTCCTCAATTGGAATTCCATTAGCATCAATATTAACCTGAAATAGTATATTTTTTTCATTTGCTCTTTCTCTTCCCATGTTGATGAGAAAATCAATAGTACCGTATCCTGTCCAAACCTCCATTTTCCATTTATGGTGTTCCTTTTCCTTACATTCTTCTAGGTAGGAAAGAGCCTTCTCATTCTCTTCCTTTATAAGACATTGCTGTAGATAAGAAAGCTCATATTTACGATCATGCATGATTTTACTATTTTTCTCATACTCCTGTTTTAGTAATTTATAATCCGCCTTCAATAACTTTTCTCTAGAAAGATACATTTTCTTTTCTTTACTTATAGATATATATTGTATACTTAACCCCAAAATAAGTAATCCAAAAACAAGAACAGTCATCATAAGCAAATTCATCACAAAGGCCCAAGAATAAAATGAGTTTTCAGAAATTATCATAAGATAAGTTGCAAATATCCACTCCACACCCCCAACTATGAACAATGTAAGTTTTTTTCTTTTTAGAAAGTCTCTAAATACCCCCTTGATAATTTCTTTAAATTTCTGACATATGAAAAGCAAACACATGAGCATAACAATTTTTAAAAAGCTGCCTCTCCAATCCGGATTATTATTAATATCCCCTAGGCTTCCTTTTCTATATATACCCAAAATAATAACTACAGACATTTTTAAAAATAATAAAAGACATTCGGCAAAAAAGCTCCACGCAAGTATTAGCACAAGCTTTTTATCTGTCCAAAGTTTCAGCCATATACCTAATAAGCCAAAAGATACTAAGATAGCTAAATTAGATACTACACAACCCAAATTATTATAAAAAGCCAAAAACGCCATTACACCCAAAAGCAAAATTCCAAGCCATCTTCTCCACTTTTTCCCATCTCTGCATCCTCCCTCTATCTGCAGAAACAGGCTTATTTCCAGATAAAGCTGTAAAAACACCTCCACTGCCGTCAAAACATAAAACATCACGAATTCTCCTTCCAGTATTCCATAATCCTGTCCCTCACTTCGTGATACCTTGGACGACTTATAGGAAGCGTTCTATGGTTTCGCATGAGCACCTCTCCTTTTTTACTGGACAGGATGTGAGCGATATTGACAATACATCCTTTGTCAATATAAAAAAACTCCTGAGAATTCAGTTCCTGCATAATATCCTGCAAGCTTTTTCTTACCCTGCTCTCCCCGTTTCTGTGAAAAATCCGGATATATTTTCCTTCTTTTGTAATATAAAAAATATTACGAAGCAAAATTTTTTCAATGCCCTCCGTGGTAACTGCCATGTAGCTTCTTTTATCCAGCAAAGCAATTTGAGGAAGCAGTGCATCCAAAGCTTCCGGAAGTTTTTCCTCCAGCATAATTTTGGGAATATACCGAAATGCATTTACCTCAAACGCAGCCGGTGCATATTCCGTGTGATTGGTAACATAGACAATGAAAGGCTCCATGTAATAGTCCCGAATCTGTCTGGCCATATCAAGACCCGATTGGTCCGGCATCTCCATATCCAGAAAAAAAATATCAAAGTATTTCTTTTCCTCCAGATCCATCAGGAGTAAATCGCCTTTTACAAAAATCTTTGTTTCATAATCCGTTTTTTTGTCTGCAAAATAAGTATGTATAATCTGTTCCAGGCGCTTTGCTTCCTCTTCTCTGTCATCCAAAACGGCAATTCTTATCATCTGTTTTCCTCCCCGGCATCATCTGACAAAAAACAGATCATACCGAATCATAATTCTGATTTGTTTCCAGAATATAAAAACGAAACCGGTTCAAATCCCAAAAATAACTCCCGTCCTGTGTGACAATCAGTTCATATCTTTCTTCCCTTATCCGGCTCTTCTCCACAAAATCCTTTCTCCGGTAAGTGTAAGTAAAAATTCCAGGCTGTTTCGCCGATGCTTTTTCCAGCACGTCCTGCACAGTCTGTTCAATCGTCATGGGAGTCAGCGCGGACGCTTTCCACTTGCCGAACATGGCTCTTATCTGGGTTTTGTTCATTTTTACCCTTTTCCCGATTTTGTATCTGAATATATATTCCTCTATCTCCCCTGATTGTAACACAAAATTCAGATTTTTATCTATCGGTAATTCAAATCCCATGCCAAGAAAAGCAAGAATTTCCAATTTTGCCAGTTTTAAATATTGTTCCTCACCTGTTTGATTATAAAAATGCTCCAAATATTCTACACTGTGCCTTAATATTTCCTGTATGTTTTCCCCCTGACGACAAAGAGACGCCAGCACCAGCATCATAGCCTTTATCTCTTCAGAACTGATAATCTCCTCCTGCACCTGTTTTCTTTCCGCACCTCCTCTCAGCACTATTATATTTCGTATTATACCTTTTTTCCGTCATTTCTTTACAGTTTGTCCCTGTTTTATCAAATTTTGTCCTTATTTTGTAATTCATAAGCAAGAAAAGTGCTGTCAAGTCCGAAAAATCTCGAATTTGACAGCACCCTCTCTGCTTCCATTTCCTCGTATTTCTTTACACCCAGTACGCATTGGTACCTGCAAACAGGCCTCTGCCGTCTTTTACCTGGATGCGGATATAGCCTTCGTTTCCGGTAAGAGGAAACTCTGCTTCAGTCAGCGTCTCTCCGGGATGCACTGCCTTTTTATAGCAGTCTCTTCCCTGCTGGATCACGAAAATTTTTTCCACCGGAGAAGTCTTAACCACCAGTTTTCCGTCTTTCACATAAGCTTCTTTGATTTCCGGTCCCATGGAATAGTAAAAATTTCCTTCCTGCAGGGCATGGATCACCGCCGGATAAGTAAGTTCTTCCGCCTTTATCATCACAAAGCCTCCGAAAGAATCGCACAGGGGGCTTGTGAAGGGCTCTCTGTTGTGATTATCGTCGGTAGCAAGCGCAAACAGTCTCTGACCGGTGCGAAGCATCTCGTCGTATGCCTGGGGATGAAAGCCGTAAAGGCCGTCGTGTTCACATCCGTGATTGTAAATCTCCATGCCCCAGAATCCCTTTAAATCTTTGTAATCGTCATAGTCCTGCAAAGACCAGTAGGGATGGTTGTAGCAGGCCAAAAAGCCCTTTTCCTTCATCTGTGCCACAAAAGCGTTGATAGACTTGGTATCGTGATAGTCTGCCGGAATCTCTCCCAGTTCTTTTTTCCAATCCTGTCCTGTCTGCGGATCTGTATCATAAAAATTGATGTGATAAGTTTTTGTATTCTGCCAGCCGATTTCTCTCTCCTCCGGCTGGTTTAAATCTCCCTCAAAAGCTGCCAGCGCCAGGAAATTTTCATCGTTTAATTCCGGATGCCAGCCGTATGTTCTGTGGTCTGTATAAGCCACGATGGAATACCCTTGCTGCTGATAGACTATCTTTATCTCCTCCGGTGTAAGCGTACCGTCAGAAATCACGGTGTGACAGTGCATATTTGCTTTATAAAACTGTCCTTTGGCGGGTAATAATTCAAAATCTTTCATACCCTTCCCCTCCTTTTTTCATTTAGGAATATTATAATCCTTTCGCGGAAAAATCGCCACCGGTCTTTTTATTTTTTTAACTCTTTCAATGCTTTGATTTTCCATACTTGCGGTAAATTTTCCCTACCACGCCGGAGAGCGCCCACAACGCCAGCGCGTTGGGGATTACCATCAGGCCGTTAAAGAAGTCCGCCAAAGACCATACCAGTTCTACCTTCATCACGGAACCTGCTACAATAAAGATCAGCACAATCAGGGAATAAATTTTTACGCCTCGTTTTCCAAACAGATATTTTACATTGATAGAACCGAAGAAATGCCATCCTATGATCGTGGAAAAGGCGAAGAAGAAAAGACATACCGCAACAAAAATATCTCCTGCTCCTCCAAACTGTGACACGAAAGCCACCTGTGTCAGAGCTGTGCCGTCTTTTCCGCTTGAAAGCGCGCCGGATGTCATAATGGAAAACACCGTCAGATTCAGAATAATAAAGGTATCCACAAACACGCTGACCATAGCCGCCAATCCCTGCTCATGAGGATTTTTTACCGCTGCCCTTGCGTGAGCGTGAGGTGTGGAACCCATACCGGCCTCATTGGAAAACAGACCTCTGGCCACGCCGTAGCGGATGGCCTCCCGAACAGTAACACCTGCGGCTCCGCCAAGGATTGCCTGCGGGTTAAAAGCTCCCACCAGAATCTGCCGCAGCGCTTCCGGTACCTGGGTAATGTTCAGACAGATCAGCAAAAGACTTCCTACAATATAAATGCCTGCCATAAGGGGCACGATTTTTTCCACAACAGCGGCAAGTCTTTTGGTTCCTCCCAGAAATACAAATCCTGCCGCAGCAGCTACGATAACGCCGATGGCAATCTGGGGCACGTCAATTCCCCTGGAAGCAAAAACCTCTCCCCAGGCCGTTCCGATGGAATTGGACTGCACCATATTTCCCATAAATCCCAAAGCCAGTATCAGAAACAGCGCGAAGACTGCTGCCAGTATTTTCCCTGCTTTTCCCTTAAACGCTGCCTGAATATAGTAAATAGGTCCTCCGGTCACTTCCCCTTCGTCCACTGTTTTATATTCCTGAGCCAAAGTAGCTTCCGCATAAATGGTTGCCATTCCGAAAAAAGCGGAAACCCACATCCAGAAAATAGCTCCCGGTCCGCCGCCGATCAGCGCCGTAGCCGCTCCTGCCAGATTTCCGGTTCCCACCTGAGCCGCTATGGCAGTAGCGATAGACTGAAACGGGGTCATTTCCCCTTTTTCTCCCTGTTTCCCTTTCAGGCTGAAATGCCCGAATACAGTCCGGCACGCTTCGCCGAACTTTCTCACCTGAATAAAGCGCAGTTTTATGGTATAAAAGATACCTGTACCGCACAGCATAAGTAACAATACCGTGTTCCAAAGTAAGTCGTTGGTTTCATTCACCCAGTTCAATAATACTTCCATCTCATTCATACTCCTTTTGCAAATTTTAAGCAATATTGGTTTTATCTATGACGGAAAATAAAGTTTCCCGGCACAGAAAAAGAGCTGATGGATTCTTTTCATCAGCCCTCCAAAGAGTAGAACATATGCATCATGGTTTCGCACCGGCAAACCTGAAAAAAGATGTATGCCGCTGCTATGTATGCCCTGTCCTTTTGCCTGAGAGATCTGCATCCTTATCGCAGGATACATTACACCTTCGGCGCTCCCTATGGAGACTCTCCAGAGTTGCCGGCTTTCGCCGCGCTTTTTCAATATAGCATACTCTTTTTATGTTTGCAACAGGAAATTATGTGTTTTTATCTGGCGCACATATCCAGAAAGTGGAAGAGAAATTCCGCCACGCCTTCCTGCTCGCAGTTTTTCACCACGAAATCTGCAGCAGCTTTCACCTGGGCTTTGGCGTTTTCCACGGCTATTCCTACTCCGCAGCTTTGTATCATTTCCAAATCGTTGTAATCATCTCCGAACACCATGATATTTTCCAGACCGATGGCCAGCTCCTGCGCTAATTGAATCAGTCCCTGCTTTTTTCCGGCCTCTTTTTTGATGAAACTGTAGCGGTCCTCTCCCCGATAGTGAATGTATTTGCATCCCGCCTCTTCTGCTGTTTCTCTTGCCGTATCTTCATCCGGAAGCACCGCCACCAGTTTTAACAGCACCCCTGAATGGCTTTGAATCTGTTCCGGCGTTTCATCTGAAAAAACATCCTCCTGCCATACGGTACGAATGAGCCCGCATCCCTTTTTTCTTCTTAGGCATGCCACCAGACTTATCGCTTCCTCCCGGGAAAATCCGCAGCAGTGTACCACCCTGTCCTTTTCCGGCGCAAAAGAGAAATTTTCTTCCTTGCCGGGGCTTTGGAGCACATAGGTGCCGTCCGTCGTCACCTCATAATCAATTCCTAAAGCCTCCCGGTACTCTCCCAGCCATTTGGGATGTCTGGCTGTGGCCACCGCCAGATGAAATCCCGCTTCTCTGCAGGCGGCAAAGGCTTTTCGTGTCTTCTCTCCAATCTCTTTTCTGCTGTTTAAAACCGTATCATCCAGATCCGTCACGATCAGACGCACCTGTCGTAATTTATCCTGTTTGTGCATAGATATTTCCATAGCTGTTTTCCTGTTGTTTTCCATACATTTCCTCTCATTTTTCTTTTCATGGGAACAAATTTTTCTGTTCATAATGGTCAAAAATTTATCCTTATTTAATATCTTTCTTGGGAGTTTTATTGTATAATGAAAGCACCACGAACCGGTTTTTCCGGTACTCAGGTAACAGAAAAAAAGAAAGGGGTAATTATCATGGCACGTTTCACATTACCGAGAGACTTATATTATGGGAAAGGCTCTCTGGAAGTTTTAAAAACTCTGAAAGGCAAAAAAGCCATTGTTGTCGTAGGCGGAGGCTCCATGAAGCGCTTCGGTTTTCTGGATAAAGTTACTTCTTATCTGCAGGAAGCAGGAATGGAAGTAGAACTGTTTGAAAACGTAGAGCCCGATCCTTCCGTAGAAACTGTTATGCGCGGCGCAGAAGCTATGCGCAAATTTGAACCGGACTGGATTGTTGCCATGGGCGGAGGTTCACCCATTGATGCAGCAAAGGCTATGTGGGCATTTTATGAATACCCGGATACTACCTTCGAAGATCTGATCACTCCGTTTAACTTCCCGGAACTGAGACAGAAAGCAAAATTCCTGGCTATTCCCTCCACATCCGGAACAGCTACCGAAGTTACTGCTTTTTCCGTTATTACCGATTATTCCACCGGTGTAAAATATCCGCTGGCTGACTTTAATATCACTCCGGATATCGCTGTTGTTGACCCTGAGCTGGCTACCACAATGCCTGCCAAACTGACAGCCCACACAGGTATGGATGCGCTTACCCATGCAATCGAAGCATACGTTTCCACACTGCACTCTCCGTTCACCGATCCTTTGGCGCTGCAGGCAATCGAGATGGTTCTTGACTATCTGCCCGCATCCTACAACGGAAATATGGAAGCAAGAGAGCAGATGCACTATGCACAGTGTCTGGCCGGAATGGCATTCTCCAACGCTTTGCTTGGTATCGTTCATTCCATGGCGCACAAGACAGGAGCCGCTTTCTCTACCGGTCACATTCCTCATGGCTGCGCAAACGCTATCTATCTTCCTTACGTTATCCAGTATAACGCAAAAGACAAAGAAGCAAAATCCCGTTATGCTGAAATAGCAAGAAGAATGGGACTGGACGGAACCAGTGAACAGGCTCTCGTAAACGCTCTCTGCGATAAGATCAGAGACTTTAACGTACGTCTGAACATTCCCAAAACTTTACAGGAATTCGGCATTGTAGAAGAAGAATTCAAAGAGAAAGTCGGAAAGATCGCAGAACTGGCAGTAGGCGATGCCTGCACAGGCTCCAACCCCAGAAGCATCACTCCTGCTGAGATGGAAAAACTGCTCACCTGTACATACTACGGAACAGAAGTTGATTTCTAAATCAGAAAAATGGCAGCGGCAAAGGCCAGAAAGGCTTTTGCCGCTTTTTCTTTTTTCTACCGACTCATCTCCAACAGTTTCCGGCGCATTTCCTCCTCGATGAGAAGAAGTTCTTTCTCCGCCGCTCTTCTTTTTTCCCGTCCCTCTTTCTGGATTTTTAAAACCTCATCCAAAGTGGAGATCAGGGTCTGGTTTGTGGATTTCAAAGTTTCAATATCTACCACACTTCTCTCGGCTTCCCTTGCCGTTTCCACGGAGGCCATTTTTAACGTTTCCGCATTCTTTTTCAAAAGTTCATTGGTCATATCCGACACGTCCTTTTGCGCTCTGGCCGCCTGCAGAGAATGGTTGACGCCTATGGCAAGCACCATCTGGCTTTTCCACAAAGGAATCGTATTGACAAGTGTAGACTGGATTTTTTCGGACATCGCCGTATCGTTGTTCTGGATCAGACGAATCTGCGGCGCCATCTGCATGGATATGGTGCGTGTCAAATCCAGATCGTGGATTTTTTTCTCAAACCGGTCAGCAAGTTCCGCCATGTCCCGGGCCTTCTGAGTATCTTCCGGCAGCTGGCTTATTTCCGCCCTTCTTAACAGTTCGGGGATTTCTTTCTCTCTAACCTGCGCAAGCTTCTTTTTGCCCGCCAGAATGTACATGGACAACTCTTTAAAGTAATTCAGGTTCAGTTCGTACATCTTGTCCAGCATGGCAGCATCCTTCATCAGCTGAATCTGATGGTTTTCCAGCGCCTGACAGATTTTATTGATATTAACTTCCGCTTTTTCATACTTTGCTTTCAGCCCTGACAACTTGTTTGTATTTTTCCGGAAAAAGCCGAAAAAGCCTTTTTCTTCCTCTTCTTCAAAGTCCTTAAGCTGTGTCACTACATCTGAGAGCATCTGTCCGATTTCTCCCAAATCTTTCGTGCGCACGTTGCTGAGAGCTGTTTCGGAAAAATTTGCAATTTTTTTCTGGGAGCCTGCGCCGTACTGAAGCACCATCTGGGAATTGGTAATATCGATTTTTTCAGCAAAAGCATCCACCTGAGCCTGTTCCTCCGGTGTGAGGATGCTGCGGATTTTCTCCGCTTCCGCAATCTCTTCTTTCTTTTCTTCCTGCTTCTGTTCCACTTGTTCCTTCTGTTCCATCTCCGGGAAAGGTTCCAGAGTCAAAGAGCAGGATTCCTGCAGTAACTCGTCAAGATTTTTGTCCACCATATGTTTTTCCTCCGTTTTATTTTCAGCCTGCTAGTCAGAAAGCCCGTCCTGTGTCAGCATATTTTTCAGCACTCTGGCATCTGCAGAAGCATCCAGGGCTGCGTTTAAGTAAAAATCATCCAGAAGATTTTCAAAAGCATCGTCGATGGTTTCCAGCATCTGCTCGATTTCTTTCTTGGCCTGACTGATATTGTCTCCCTCAATGCCTGTCTGTTCAAAATCCACATAAGCTTTTATCAGCTTTACCGTGGTAGGCAGATAGTAATCCATAAAACGGCGCAGTTCCTGCTTTTGTTCCGGGTGTTTTTGCGCCGCCTGGAAAATTTTCACAAGAAGCTCCGAAAGCCGTTTCGTTTTTTCTTTCACAAACGGGGATTGTACCATGGATTCCAGTTCTTTTAAGCTGCGGATATATCTTTCTTCTTCCCCTTCCGGTTCTTTTTTCCCTGTTTCCTCCGTACCGGAAACCTCGGCGCTTTTTACTTCTTCTGTTTTGTCATACCGGCTCTGCTCTGCTGCCGTCTCTTTCAAAAAATCCCCGGAATTTTTCTTTTTTATGCCAAAAAGGGAAAACCATCTTTTTTTGCGCCTTTCCTTCCAGGCTTTTTCTGTCATCAGATATTGCTTATAAACCTCGTCGCTGAGAATCAGACAGCTTTCCTTTTCATCCATGTGGCCTTCCGGATAAATTCTCCGCCTGATGATCGCTCTTAAATCTTTTTTCAAAGATCTCTCTGAAGTTTCGGAAAGTCTTGCCAGCTCTTTCACGGAAATATAGTCTTTGCCCCGACACAATTCCAGATAACGTCCGGCTCTTTTCAATCTGGCCCGCAGGCTGTTTCCCTGCACCAGCATCAGAAAAAACACAAAAGCCAAAACAAGAGACACCGGCAGAAGAACCTTGCCCGCAAAAATGGAAAAGCCCAGAAGAACCAGAGAACTGATCGCAATGACTCCGAATATCCCGAATCCGATGGCTCCAAACACGGTAAATAAGATTCCCGGCACCCGGTCCGCCTGATTCACACGAGGAAGCTGCTTTTTCTCCTGCCTGCTTTCCTCCATAAATGCCGCTTTTAACTGTGCTTTTGCTTCTTCCAACGCCTGGTTTACCGTATCACCTACCAGAATATTGATTTTCTTAAAATCTTGTGATTCCAGAGCGCTCTGCAAAGATTCCTTTATCTGCTCTCCAATTCCGGAAAAATCCTGAAAGTCTTTCATAAATCCACAAACTCCATTTCCGCATCTTTATCTTTGCTAAAGTTGCAGTCTTTGTTCCCCATCTCCGGCAGTTTGTCAGCCGGAACACATCTCTTTTTAGCTCATTGTATCACTCTTTAAGCAAAATTCATACTCTCATCTATTGTTTTTACCCATTCCCTTTGTTATAGCTTGACAGCCTTTGGACTCGGTTATTCAATAGGATGCAATCACGCAAAAAAATAACCGCCCCAGCGTCGCAAACTGAACGGTTATTTTCTTAACTAATCATTATGTGGGCTAACCGTCTATCGGCAGCACCTTTTCTATAGCTATATTATCACTAATCATATAACATGTCAAAGATTTTATAGCCCATCGAGTTCTTCGTTTATCTATTACAGCCTATCAGAAATTTGTATTCTTCCTCGTTCCCCAAAATCAGGTTCTTCAATCAGCACTATTTCCGTGCTCTGTCTGTTTAAATAAATTTTCTGACATCATAACTCCACCATCCGGCAGGTGTGACCGGTTGCCGGAAGAAATTTTTCCAGCAAATCTGCGGTCTTTAATTTCAGGCTGGAAGTGTTCACGCAGGGATGGCAGCCGATATATTCTTTTTCTGCCACGTCTTTATCGATCAGCAGCTGCACATGGTGTTCTCTGTCATTCATCAGCCCTAAGACACTGACGGAGCCCGGAGAAATATTCAGATATTCCTGCATATATTCTGCATCGGCAAAGGAGAGTCTGGCGCTTTGTATCTGCGCAGACAAATCCTTTGTCTTAAAAACTTTGTCTCCCGGCATCAGCAGCAGATAAAACATGGTTTTCTGTCGATTGCACAAAAACAGATTTTTGCAGTCCTCGATGCCGAGAATCGTGTCGATTCCCTCACAGGCTTCCATGGTGTTGGCCACATCATGGTCCACTCTTTCGTAGGGAATTTCCAGTTTTTCCAGCAAATCATAAACAGCCATCTCCTTCTCCTGTCTGGGAGTTGTGGGACGGCTTGTATAAACCGTATCGTCAATCCAAATACCTGTTTTTTCGTTAAGCATATTTTTTCTCTCCGTTTTTTTTCTGATTTCTTATTGCAGGCACTTTATCTTTTTTGTGTAAGTGCTATAATATAATTTTGTGACCTGATATCACAGGATAAAATTGTGCTGTTTTTAAAGAAAACAACCGGCACAGAAGGAGTACAATTTACTATGGACAAGACAAAATCTTCTACCCGCATGACAGAGGGACCTATCTGGAAAAGAATCATTGCGTTTGCGATTCCGCTTTTTCTGGGAAATTTATTCCAACAGCTCTACAACACCGCCGATTCCCTGATCGTAGGAAACTTTTTGGGAAGCGACGCCCTGGCGGCAGTAAGCTCCTCCGGCAGCCTTATTTTTCTGCTGGTAGGCTTTTTCAATGGTATTGCGGTGGGCGCAGGGGTTGTCATCGCCCGTTATTTCGGCGCTCACGATTCGGAAAATGTGCAGAAATCCATACATACCACCATCGCGTTCGGTATTCTTTCCGGTATCCTCCTAACCGTTATCGGGTTATGGCTGGCACCTCAGATTTTAGTCTGGATGGGAACGCCTGAAGATATCCTTGTAAATTCCACCATATATTTCCGTATTTATTTCTGCGGTTCCCTGGCCTTTGTTCTCTACAACATCTTTGTAGGTATTTTGCAGGCTGTGGGCGACAGCAGGCACCCGCTTATTTATCTGATCATCTCTTCCATCGTCAATATTGTGCTGGACCTTCTCTTTGTAGGCGTGTTCCATCTTGGCGTAGGTTCTGCCGCGCTGGCTACGATCATTTCGCAGTTTACAAGCGCCGTCCTCTGCCTGATCCACCTGCAAAAGGCTCCTGCGGAATACCGGGTTTCCATCCGCAAAATACGGATCCATTTCCCGCTGTTAAAACAGATTGTAAACAACGGTCTTCCGGCAGGCTTTCAGAACTCTATCATCGCTTTTGCCAACGTGATCGTCCAGTCCAACATCAACAGTTTTGGAAAAATGGCTGTGGCAGGCTGCGGCGCCTACTCTAAAATCGAAGGCTTCGGCTTTCTTCCTATTACCTGCTTCGCCCTGGCTCTCACCACTTTTATCAGTCAGAACCTGGGAGCAAAAGAATATGACAGAGCCAAAAAAGGAGCCAAATTCGGCATCTTATGTTCCATCTGTATGGCTGAACTGGTAGGAATCTTTATTTTTGTTTTCTCACCTACGCTGATTGCCGCTTTCAACAATGACCCGCAGGTCATTGCCTACGGCACCACACAGGCGCGCACCGTTACCCTGTTTTATTTCCTGCTTGCCTTTTCACACTGTCTGGCAGGTATTCTGAGGGGAGCCGGAAAATCCACGATTCCCATGTTTGTCATGATGATCTGCTGGTGCATCATCCGCGTCACCTACATTACGATCATCGTGCGATTCGTACCGGTCATCAATGTAATCTTCTGGGCTTATCCGCTGACCTGGGCACTGAGCTCCATCTGTTTTCTTATTTATTACAAAAAAGCCGACTGGCTCCATGCCTACGAATAAGTTCTCTCCCCAAAGGGGTGCTGTAAAATCAGAGATTTTATGTTTGGCACAAAATATTCTGTGCAGACATCTTTTCCTGATTTTACAGCACCCCTTTTTTCTCAGTCACAATGTGTCATAATGCGTATAATTTCCGCGTCGGTCTCCTGCATTCCCTGTGCGCCAAGGCGGGAAATATTTTGGATGGTATTTTCCACACCTTTGGAAACCAGTCCTTCCTCCGCATAAAACTGCTGCCCGTTTTCATACATGCAAAGCCCCAGGATTCCGGCGTCCACACTGGAAGCGATCTTTGCCGCGCAGGAAGGTTTTGCCCCATCACAGACAATGCCGGAAACTATGGCGATGGAGTTGACCAGGGTATGGGAAATTTCCTCCACACCGCCGCCTTTTAAGTAGGCGATGCCGCATCCTGCGGCACATCCCGCACTTACCGCTCCGCAAAAAGCCGACAACGGTCCGATTCCGTGCTTGATGTGGATGGCAATCAGGTTGGAAACCAGAAGAGCCCGGTACATTTTTTCCTCCGGCGCATTGCTATGATGCGCATAGATGATCACCGGCACAGAGACTGTGATTCCCTGGTTTCCGCTTCCGGAATTGATGACAACCGGCAGCTCGCAGCCGCTCATGCGGGCATCGGAACCGGCTGCCGCATAGGCTTTCGCCTTTGTCCTCACATCCTCGCCGTAAAATTTAAGAAGCGTACTTCCGATGTTCGCTCCCCAGTTGTGGGAAATGCCTTCTTCTGCGATGGCATAGTTATAATCAGCCTGCCTTTTCAGAATATCCTCCACCCTGTCAAGAGACACTGTATCAGCAAACTCAACGATTTTTTCCACACTCAAAGAGCTTCTGTCGGCCTTCTTTTCCTCTTCTTCTCTTTTTTCCTTACAATCTTTTTCAAATAAGACCTGTCCGTTTTTTTTCATCCGCACAATGTTGGAATGCGTTCCCGCTATTCTTACAAAAGCGCTTTCTGCTCCCCTTGTCACTGTGATGCGGATATCCAGCTTATCTCCCTCCTCAAGAGGAAGAACCTCAAAATGAGCCTGTGACACATAACGGGCAATCTCTTCTTTCTTTTCTTTGCTTACTTCGGCAATAACCTCCAGCTTTCTGGAAGAATCCCCCGCTATGATTCCGGCCGCTGCTGCCGCCGGTATTCCTTTCAGCTCCCCGGTGTTGGGAACGATAACACTTTTCACATTTTTGATGATATTTCCGCTGGCTTCAATCCGAACCCCTTCCGGCAGCTGTCCCAGAATTTCTCTGGCTTTGGCCGCACAGAAAGCAATCGCGATGGGCTCCGTACAGCCAAGAGCCGGAACCAGTTCCTCTCTGAGAATTTCTTCGTATGTGAGATATTCTTCTTTGGTAAGCATCTTTTTCTCCTTATCGTACTATTTTCCGAAACGTATCACGTTCCAGGAACATTTCTTCATTACGGTTTCAAAAATTCCGTCCTGCATCGTGTACGCTGTCTTCTGAGAAGGTTTTATTTTCTCCGAAACGGCAGAATTTACCGCTTTTCTGTCGTCGGATTCCAGAACCAGATATTCTTTTACCTGATAACCTTCAAAACCGCGGATATCCGCCTCAAAGGAGATGTCTTCCTCTGTATTGCGGTTAACGGCAAAGACAGTCACTTCCTCCTTTTCCTCGTTAAATACTGCCACTGCCTCAATGTCCGACACATTTTCATGGCAGGAGGTATCGTGACAGCCTGTGGAAATCACCGGCTGCAGCGCGTATCCTCTTCCGTATTTCGAAGCGTGAAGGAAAGGATAGAAAATAGTCTGCCGCCACGCCGGGCCGTTCTCTTCGGTCATAATAGGAGCGATAACATTTACCAGCTGTGCAAGACAGGCAATCTTTACTCTGTCCGCATGTTTTAAAAAGGTGATCAGAATCAGTCCGTTTAAAACTGCATCCTCGAAATTATAGATATCTTCCAGCAAATGCGGCGCCTTCTGCCACGGACTGCGCAGCATATGTTCATCGTCCTCCGCATGGGTATGGTACCATACGTTCCATTCATCAAAACTTAAATTGATATTCTTTTTGCTGCGCTTTTTGGCCTTCATAAAGTCGCAGGTAGCAATGACACTGTGCAGAAACCGTTCCAGATCCTGGGTTTTTGCCAGGAAATCCGCGGTATCGTCTTCCTGATTTCCATAATATTGATGCAGAGAAATGTAATCCACATAGTCATAGGCTTCTTCCAGAGTGGAAGCCTCCCACTGGGGAAATGTAGGCATATCCACATTGGAGCTTCCGCACACGACAAATTCCAGCGAATCATCCATGGTTTTCATGCATTTTGCCGTCTCTGCTGCCAGCCGTCCATATTCTGTGGCTGTCTTGTGCCCTGCCTGCCAGGGTCCGTCCATCTCATTTCCCATGCACCAGAGTTTAATGTCATAAGGCTTTTTTCTGCCGTGTTTTCTGCGCAGATCTGCATAATAGCTGTCGGTATCCAGGTTGCAGTATTCCAACAGATTCAGAGCGTCTGCTGTTCCCCTTGTGCCAAGGTTTACCGCCATCATTACCTGAGAATTGACTTTTTCACACCATTTTGCAAATTCTCCCAGCCCCACCTCATTGGTTTCCAGCGTACGCCATGCCAGGTCCAAACGTTTTTTCCTCTGTTCTTTTGGCCCCACGCTGTCCTCCCAGAAGAAATTCGACACAAAATTGCCCCCCGGATAACGAATAACCGGCACATCCAGCTCTTTTACCAGCTCGATCACATCTTTACGGAACCCGTCTTCGTCCGCCTGAGGATGACCGGGCTGATAAATGCCGGTATAAATCGCTCTGCCCAAATGTTCAATAAAAGAACCGTAAATTCTTTTATCCACTTCTGCAATCTTAAAATCCTTGTCCACAATCATTTTTGTTTTCTGCGCCATAGCGTATACCCTCCTTTTTACTCCTCTATTACATTCCTGGCAAACTGCGAATGATACAGTTTCTCATAAACCCCTCTCTTTGCAAGCAGTTCCTCATGGGTACCCTGCTCCACGATATCACCGTTTTCCACAACGAGAATCAGATCCGCATCCCGAATGGTGGAAAGTCTGTGAGCAATGACGAAGGAAGTTCTTCCCTTCATAACTTTCTGCATAGCATCCTGAAGCATTTTTTCCAGTCTGGTGTCTACCGAAGAAGTGGCTTCGTCCAGTATCAGAATCTGGGGATCTTTCAGAATCGCTCTGGCAATGGTCAGAAGCTGCTTTTCACCCTGAGAAATATTGTTTGCCGCCTCGTTGATCATGGAATCATAGCCATGACTCAAAGTCCGGATATAGTGATGTACGTTCGCCATCTTGGCCGCCCCGATGACCTCATCTTTTCTGGCAGTCAGACGCCCGTAGCGGATATTGTCGTAAATGGTCCCTGAAAACAGCCAGGTATCCTGAAGGACAAGGGAGAACAGGCTGTGCAGTTCCTGCCGGTTCATATCCCTGATGTCGATGCCGTCAATTTTGATGGCGCCGCCCTTCACATCGTAAAAACGCATGAGCAGATTCATAAGGGTAGTTTTTCCTGCTCCGGTCGGGCCGACAATAGCCACCATCTGTCCGCTCTTTACTTCCACATTCACATCTTTCATAAGCAGTTCATCGTCATAGCCGAACTGCACATGTTCAAAGGATACTCTTCCTTCTATTTTCCTGTCTTTCAGGCTTACGGTACCCTCGCTCTCCTCCTCTTCTTCCTGAAGAAGCGTTACGATACGTCCCATGGCTGCAAAAGCCGACTGAATCTGTGCAGACAGCTGGGATACCTGAGAAAGGGGATCGTTAATCTGCCAGATATAGCGGATAAAAGCCTGAAGCTGTCCTACCTGAATAGCTCCGCTGATCACGAAAAAGCAGCCCATCACTGCCACGGTGCCGATGGTAAGATAGGTGACCAGAGAGATACAGGGGGAGATCAAAGAGGAGACAAACTGCGCCTTAAATGCGGAGTCCGCCATTCTGTCATTTACATCGCCGAACTTTTTCACCGCATCTTTCTGTTTGTTGTATAAGAGAACCTCCTGAAAACCGCTGTAGAGCTCGGTAATGGTTCCGTTTAATTCTCCCAGGGTTTTCTGCTGCAGACGGAACAGTCTCTGGGATCTTCCCACAAACAGCTTCGTTATAAGAACCGTCAGCGGAATAATACACAGAGAAACAAGCGCCATCCATCCGTTGATGCGAAACATCATGGTAAGCGCTAACAGAAACGTGAGCACACCGCTGATTACTCTTGTAAGCGTCTGCTGAAGCGCATTGCTTAAAGTGTCCACATCGTTGGTGACACAGCTGAGCACATCTCCCACAGGTCGGCTGTCAAAATAGCGCACAGGCAGACGCTGAATTTTCTTCTGCAGTGCTGCTCTTAAATCGTGCATCGTATTCTGAATAGCGTCCGTCAAGAAAAACGCTGTCAGAAGAATGGCCGCCGCCCGCACAGTGTAGCAGATCGCCAATATGGCAATGATACGAAATACAATGTCAAAGTGCACATGGGCCCCTTCCGTCTGCGCCATGATTTCCCCCGCATCCTTTGCCAGCTGTGTCGTTATGGCTCCTTCAATGGAAGGATTGATGGAATAGATGGCTGTGGATAAAAGAACCATGGCAATAGCCGCAAACAGTTTGACTTTATACGGTTTTACAAACACCATGATCTCTTTGATACATTCTTTTGCACCTGCTTTTTTATTCATACTGCAATTCCTCCTCGCTCAGCTGAGAAGCTGCAATTTCATGATAAATCTGACAAGAAGAAAGGAGCTGCCTGTGGGTGCCCACTGCCGCTACCCGTCCTTCATCCAGCACCACGATTTTATCCGCATCCATAATGGTGGACACACGCTGGGCCACAATCAGAACGATTTCGTCCGTCACTTCTTTCTTAAGGCAGGCCCGCAGTCTGGCGTCCGTTTTAAAATCCAGAGCAGAAAAAGAATCGTCATAAATATAGATGGAAGGTTTCCGCACAAGAGCTCTCGCAATGGAAAGGCGCTGTTTCTGACCGCCGGAAAGATTGCCCGCTCCTTCCGCTACCGGCTCTTCAAACTGCTTTGGCTTTTCCATAATAAAATCATAGGCCTGAGCCACTTTGGCTGCATGCACCACTTCCTCCATGGAAGCATCCTCTTTTCCGAAACGTATATTTTCCGCAATGGTACCGGAAAACAGATTGGCTTTCTGGGGAACGTAGCCGATTTTGTCCCTCAGTTTTTCCACCTGCATCTGCCTTACATCCACTCCGTCTATAAAAACGTGGCCTTCCGTCACATCGTAAAAGCGGGGGATCAGCTGAATCAGCGTGCTTTTTCCGGAACCGGTGCTTCCGATAAAGGCAACGGTTTCCCCGGCTTTTGCTTCAAAACACACATCTTTCAGCACTGCTTCCTCTCCATCCGGATAGGTAAAGGTCACATGATCAAACACCAGACTTTTCACTTTTTCCTCTCCGGAAGCTTTTTCTGCATGCGTTTCGCTGTCTTTTGCCTTATCTTTTCCGGCCTCTTTTATCGTCTGTTTTTCTTTATCCTCAAAGGAATCTGTCCCCGGAATGGAAGGCTCTGTGTTCAGCACTTCCATAATACGTTTCGCAGAGACGCTGGCTCTCGGGTACATCATAAATACCGTACAGAACAAAAGCACGGAAAACATGGCGTGGAAAAGATATTCCATAAATGCCACCAGTTTTCCGATTTGAAGGTCTCCTGTGTCGATCATCCGGCTGGCAATAAAATAAATAATCAGCGCCGACACGTTCATCACCCAGAAAAAGACCGGTTCCGTGGAAGACATCAGCTTGAACAGTCCTTTTGACTGCTTCATGAAGTTGACGTTTTCCTCATCAAAACGCTCCGACTCGTATTCCGTGTTATTAAAAGAGCGGATTACCCGGACTCCTGTAAGATTCTCCCGGAACATCCGGTTGATATTATCCAGAGAGGACTGCTGCCTTTCACTGATTGGCGCAGAAACTTTTCCTACAATAACTACCCCCAGAATAATGAGGGGAACCGTTGACAGGATAACAAGAGACAAATCTAAAGAAGCACGGATCGTCAGCGTGAAGCTGACAACGATCATGACCGGCGTCATGAGAGCAGTCCTTAAAATCACATTCAGAAACATCATGATCTGAAACGCGTCGTTGTTTGTTCTTGTGATCAGAGACGCCACACCGAACTGATTCATTTCGCTGTGGGAAAAGCTCTGCACCTTTTCAAATACTTTCTGCCTGATATCCCTTGTGACCGATGTGGAAATTCTGGCACAGCAGTAGCCAAGCAGAATCGTTCCCATCACACCTACTACGGAAATCAGCGCAATCCTAAGGCCCATCTGAATCAGATAGGCAGAGTCCCCTTTCATGACTCCCTCGTCAATCATCTCCGATACAATGGTGGGAATTCCCAGTTCCACCAGTGCAAAACCGAAGACCGAAACAATATTAAGCGCCACCAGAAGCTTATAACGCTTCAGATGCTGCAAAATCAATCTCATATTCTCCTCCTCATTTTAAACATAAATTAGGACTGTCTTGCCGCCATCAAAAGCCCGTGTATCTGCCGCACGGTTTTCGGAGCCAGCGTCAGCAGTGCCAGATATACTTTATTCTTTCCGCTCAGATAAGGATTTCCAAGCATGGAAAGCCAGTTTTTTCTCAGATATTTTTTTACTCCGGTATAAAAACCATTCCGGCGGTTCATCTGCCCGACAGGGATATGCAGCAGATAATCCAGCCTCTGGTAAAGTCCGAACCGCACCGCTTCTTTTTTCAGAGCGGGAAAACTTTTCCACACCAGCTGCTGCACATAATCTGCATTTTCCACAATATCCACAAATACCCTGGAAAAATCGTTCTTATCTTTTCTGCGGGTGTTGCTTCCGATCCGGTAAAAAACATGGTACATCTGTTCCGGCAGGATACAGATTTCCTTTCCCTCTTCCAAAAGCTCCGTCAAAAGGCGAAAGTCTTCGTTCAGCTTTCCTTCGGGGAAACTTTTCCCCTGTAACAGCTCTCTTTTTATCAGCTTGGTGCAAAAGGAACAGTCCCCTCTGTGAAGCAGAAGCTCCCTGAGAAAGTCCTGGGCCCCGCACAGCACCATACTTTCTGGCGGAATGCACACATCCGGGCGTTTCTTTCCGTTTTCATCGATTTCGTCTCTGGAAATCTGCACGATATCAAAATTTCCGCTTACCGCCCGGGTTACCATGGCCTCGTACATACCCAGGTCAATATAATCGTCGCTGTCCACAAATCCCACATAGTCTCCGGTCGCCTTGCGCATTCCCAGATTCCTTGCACTTGAGGAACCGCCGTTTTCCTTGTGAAACACCCGGATGCGGGAGTCTTTTTCGGCGAGACTGTCGCACAGCTTCCCGGTACCGTCCGTGGAGCCGTCATCCACCAGAAGAATTTCCAGATTTTTATAGGTCTGCCTACAGACAGACTGTACACAGCGCTCCAGCCAGTCCAAAATGTTGTAGACCGGAATGATCACACTTATTTTCGGATTTTCTTTCCATGTATCCACTTATCCTAAAACTCCTGTTCCCGCCCGGCACTGTTTAAAACCAGTCCGGACGAATGATTTCTGCTCTGGAAAAAGGTCCCTCGGCAGGGGGATTTACCTCTCCCCTTGTCCAGTTTTCATAAAACCGGATACATTCCTTTGCCGCCGTTTTGGGGTTCCACTTTTCCGCAATAGTCCGGTAGGCTTCCCCGGACATGGTTTCCAGTCTCTCCGGATGGGACAGAAGGCTTTTTACCTGCCTTTCAAAATCCTCATAGCTGCCTTTTCTGTAAAGAAGACCGTTTTTTCCATGTGTGATCAAAAAAGGCGCCGCTCCCGTCTGGTGGTTTGCCACAGGCACACATCCGCTGTTCATGGCTTCGTTTAAGACAGCTCCCCACCCTTCCAGATGGTTGCTTGTAAAAAGATGGATCCGACAGCCTTCCATCACATCACGCACCTGCTCGGGCACTAAAAATCCGTAAAGGGTAAATTCCTTTTCCAATCCCTTCTCCTGAATCTGCTTCCGGATTTCTTCCTCCATCTCTCCACTTCCCACCATGTGGATATGAAAGCGGAAATTTTCTTTCTTTAACTGTTCCGCCAGCCTTGTGATAAACTCCGGGTGTTTTAAAGGAATCATTCTTCCCGCCCACACACAGTGAATCACGCCGTCTTTTGCCGTCTGTCTTTTTTTCTTTTCCAGCTCCCCGTCAGCATACGTGCGCAGCCTGGGAAAATAACCGAAACGGAACATTTTTCCAGGATACGCGTGAACCAGATGAAAATCCGACGCCACGTAGGCTCCCGCACACAAGAGATACACCTCATCTTTGCGATGGCTGGTGTGCTCCCGGTACTTGGCAAGCAGACCCTTGGGGGAAATTACTTTCCACTGTCCCTCCCGGTACAGCCTCTCGCTGATCCGCAGCGTCAGCTTCCCGGCAGACAGCCTCTGTTCCAGCAGGTCTTCCCTTTCACTCCAGCCTGCCAGCAGCAGATCCGCTTCCTCAATCAGCCTCCGGCACCGGTACTCATCCCGGTAGAGAAACTCCACATAGGGAAGCCTTTCCGCATCCAGCCCCCATCCCATCTGCACCCGCTCTTCTTCCATGGGCTTTGTCTGAATAAAAGTAAAATCAACCTTTTTTTCTTCTCTCAGCGCTTCGCAGAAGGGTATCTGGTGATGGTTGATGTAATTGGAAATAAACACAATTTTCATAGCTTTTCTCCCTTCTTTCAGCCCAAAGACGTGATATTTTTATAGATTTCCAGCAATCTTCGGTAATTGGCGTCTGCGTCATGAGTTCTCCTTGCCCTCACTGCTTCCCTGCCGGAAATTTCCCGCTCAAGCTGCGGATTGTTCCATAAAGTACGTACCGCTTCCGCCAAGCTGTGAGGGTTTCCTTTTTCAAACAAAATTCCTTCCTTTCCGTTTTCCATAAGGCTTGGAATCCCTCCGGTTTCTGCCGCTGCCACCGGCACTCCCAGAAGCATGGCCTCCCCTATGGAATTGGGGGAATTTTCCAGAGAGGAAGCGCAGACGAATGTTTCACAGGCAAGATAAGCCTTTTTCATCTCGGTTTCCGTAAGCCTTCCCAAAACCTCCACTTTTCCCGCCAATCCGTTTTTTCGGATCAGACTGTTCAGATATTTCCCATAAGCCGGAATTTTAAGCCTTGCTTTGAATCCGCCGGTTCCCAGAACACTGTTTCCCGCCACCATGAGGGAAAGATCGGGAAATTCTCCGCGAAGCTCTCCCATGGCATCCAGCACATGATGAAAACCTTTGAGAGGATAATCTCCCTGACTTAAAAACAGACAGTGTTTCCTGCAGGCGTCAAGTTCCCATGCCCCTTCATAAAAACTGTCTCTCATAGTTTCATTCATAAAATGATAGACAGCCGAAGGATTGAGGGCCTGGGTGACTTTTCTGTCAAACTCGGTTCTCCCGGTGATATGTCCGGCAAGCTTTAAAAGTTCTTTCTCTCTTTGTCCTCTCAGATAAAACTTCTGCTGCTGCTGTCTTAAGCTGTCCTTCCGCACAATATCCCGGAACGTTCTTTTTGCGGCAACTTTCTCCGGCAGGCCGGCAAAATATTCCTCGGCACAGGAAGAAATGATTCCCTGAATTCCCACAAGGGTTTTCTCAGGATGCTTCCATGCTTTGGCCGCAGCATAGGCATGAGGATATTCCGTGCCGAAAATGTGGATCATATCCGGGCTGAAATCCTCATAAATCTCGGCAAAGCGCACTTCCATCCGGCTGTCATAATTTTCCGGATGAGCCGTATCTTCCGCAAAGCCATAACATTTTACCTCTGCGCCGGACTCCCCCAGACTAAGCGTTCGGCTTAAATCAGAAAGCGCTCCCTGAGCCGGAAAACAGATGCCAAGTTCTATTTTCCCGGCTGTGTCTTCTGCCTGTCTTCCACCTTTTGCCTCTTCTGCAAGCAGCCGGTTTAAGATTCCTGTGAGCCAGCCTTCCTTGACGCTGTATTCCTCTCCCAGCGCCTGGGCGATTGCCGGCAGCATAATATTACAAATCCACAGTATTTTCATGTTGTTTCCTCTGTCATTTTTTACTTTTTCAGCCGTCTGTATATTTCAGACTTTACCTGATTGTAGCGGGAAGACCATCTGGGATCCTCCGCCAGCTTTGTGCGAAGGGGCGCCAGAGTGGCGAGCATGATCATTCCATAGCGGGCCGATTTTAATTTTCCAAGATAATGGGCTGTAATCTCCCGATGCTCTCTGGCAGAACATTTTCTGTTTTCCTTCGTCTCCGAAAAGCCGCCGCCCTCGTAGTCTGCCACTACCACATCCACGTAAACGGCCTGAGCGTGCCTTTCATAAATGCTGTAGAGAAAATGCTCGTAATCCGCACGGACTCTGTACTTGGTCAGATACCCCCTGCCTTCAAACAGGCGGGCGTCGTAAAAACATACCTGGTGACAGGGCACGTTCCGGTAACAGGCAAAATCGTTGATTTCCGGTACGGAACATACCAGGGATTCCTGAAGTCTGTTGTACTGGTTTCCATAAAAAATCCGAAGCTTTTCTCTGGCCGCATAACGTCCGCTCTCTTTGTCTTTTTCCAGCACTTCCTCAATGGCTTTCGCCATGGAAGAAAGCACCCTGTCATCGTGAAGGATATCTCCGCAGTTTAAAAACAGCACATAGTTTCCGCGGACATAGGGCAGCGCCTGGTTCATGGCATCGTAAATCCCTGTGTCCTTTTTGCTGAATACACGGATACGGCTGTCTGCCGGAATTTTGGAAAGAGAAGCGTCAATGGAAATTCCGTCCTTGATGATCACTTCAAAATTTCCGTAATCCTGCCCCAGCACACTCTGTAACGTAGGCATCAGCTTTTTACCCGGGTTTAAACAAACCATAACAATCGTGAATGAAATCTGTTCCATTATCCTATCAACCATTCCTTCTCTGTAAATATCCAGGTTTTATAGGGAAGCACCATGACTCCCTCCTGGTGGGCTGTCAGTAAAAAATAAATAAAGTTGCAAAGGCAGAACAAAAGCACCGCCCCTGCCGCAAGTCTTCTCGTTTTTCTGTCCTGAATTTTAGAAAGCAGCCAGGGTACAAAAAGAATCTGCGGCGTGATCAGGTAATACGTAATCCTCGAAACCAGCGGCAAAAAAGAAGCACACAGATAGATTGCCAGCGCAAGAATTGTAGTTTTTAAATAAAAGCCGGCGGCTGCCGTCTTCCTATCTGCGTCTTTCCCCAACGCAAACAGCGTCTCTCCCTTTTTCCTGTAAGAAAGCCATACAAAACCAACCAGCAAAAGCACTGCCCCGCAGCGCAAGATTCCGGAAGCACTGGCCAGAATTCCCGTGCCCTTTTCCAGATATACCGTGTCTTTATAAGACGGATAAAAATAGAGAGCCAGTTTCATGACAAGATCCTGGAAAACAAACACCAGAACCGCTGCTATCCCGCCAAGGATCACCTGCCACCGCTTCCATCGCACATTGGCCAAAAGGAAAAGGGGAATCACCACCAGCACCGACTTGTGAAACAGCGCCGCAAAGCAAATCAGCAAAATAAACTTTACGTACTGCTCTCTCATGACAAAACGAATGCTGTAAAGGGTCAGCGCCAGCACAAAGTAATAGCGCACGGTATTAAAGGTTCTGAAATACAGGCCCAAAAGCATGAACAGAGCGAATGCCCATTTAAAATCCACGCTCTGATCGTACATGGCCTTCAGGAAAAAAAATACGGTAAGTCCGCCAAACAGGGCAAATACCAACAAATAATTTTCAAAACCGGAAAGCGTATAGATGAGCTTTACCACAAAGTTAAATCCCGGTTCTGTGACTACGTAACTGGATTTGTACCCGAATACAATCTCGTGAAAGGTATTCACATAACTTCCGTAATCATTTCCCACATCGATTCTGAGTGCCGCAGTGCCTGCCAGTATGAGAAAGATTCCTGCCAGACAGACGTAATTGATCATCTGCTGTCTGGTAACCTGGAAACTTTTCTTCACCGCATGGTTATTTACCATACAGGCAAGCCCTATGGTCACAGCTGCAATCAGACTGTAAAAAATCATAGTCTGCTCCTTTTCAACGAAATTTTTCAAACGACGATTAAATTTGCCCTTTCGCCGCGTCTTTGCTTCCTTTTCGTATCAGCTTCCACGCCTTGTCAAAAGGTATTTCCTGACACATCACGTTTCTGTTTTTGTACAGGAAACGTGCCTCCATCAAAAAGGCTGCCTTTTTGTAAAGAAAGTGATACAAAACCCCACGGTCATAGAAAAATTTCTCGTTATAACCGTGAAACCATGTGGACGGTCGGGGAACTTCCTTTCCGATGCATACCGGCACGGCAAACGCCTTCATGCCTTTTTTCAGACAGTCATGGATAAAGAGACTGTCTTCCCCGTTGCTGTATCTGGCTCCTCCGCCGAACAAAAGCGGAAAGCATACATTGGCCTGTCTCAGTTTTTCAGTCCGCACCGCAATGCTGTATGCCGGATACCGCCCGCAGTTGTACCATTTCACAGGATGAAAACTCTCCGTGTGGTAGGTGGCCCGCTCCTGCGTCACCTGTACGTTGAAAAAAAGCATATCCGCCTGAGGATATTTGGCAAATTCTTGTTTTATAAGTTCCATTGCACCGTCATCGTAGACAATATCCTCATCGGAAAACAGGCTGATCTCGCCTTCCGAGCGCATCCACGCCGTATTTCTGGAAAGTCCTACCCCTCTCTCGTTCAGATAATAAACCCGCATATCCCACTGGTCTTTTCGAAACTGCTCGTACCGGTTTTCCTCTCCCTGAATGACAAGAATGGAATCCGCCTGCAGATTCATTTTTTCTGCCAGCTGTCTGCCGTCTTTTTTTACCGCCGAAACCAAAATCTGTATATCCATAGCCATCCTCTTTTTTCTCTTAATTCGCCTTTGCTGCCTGTGCAGATTCCTCTTTGCTGTCGCGCAGATTCACCTTTATTGTCTGCGCAGATTCATTTATGCTGTCTACACAGATTTACTTTTACTGCCTGCGCGGATTTCTCTTTCCTTTCTTCCTGCCGTAGTAGGACTCCAGGAATTCTTCTCTGGCATGGATCAGTACCACTCCCGCCACGTTCACTTTCTGTTTCTGCAGCTGCAGCAGGCGGTGAAGCAGGTGACGTCCTTTTTCTTCTCCCCAGATGACTGTAACCAACACTGCGTCGAACTGTCTTAATTTCTCATAATCCGGCGTCTCTTCTGAATAAACCGTGAAAATCCCGCTGCCGTGACCTGCAAACTCAGCGGCCTTTTTTAAAGTGTCAAAGGATTCTTCATACTTTCCTCCGCCCTCTGACTTCTGTTTCGGACCATACGGCATCTGTATCAAAACTGCCGCTGATGTTTCTCCCTTTAAGAGAAACTCTGCATTTGCCAGAAATTCCTGTTCCCATCTTTCGCTTTTTTCCCGGGTCAATACCCCCACCGTCTGGCAGGAAAATTCCTGTTCCGGGATATTTTTCCACACAAATAATTTTTTCCGGATATCTTCTTCCACATAAAACACATCTTCCAGTGCATAGAAAATCAGGCAGAAAAGAAAAGCTGCAATTCCAGCCAGGCAGGCGCCCAGAAGAGCTGCATTCAGACTGAGATTTTCCTGCTCTACTTCCACAGCCGCATCCGTCTTCCAAAGTTCGATTTTTTCAAACCCGGTCTTGGTCTTTCCAAATGCCTGAAGAGAAGCGTCATAGGCCGCTGATATTTCATCCGACAGGGCAGCGTCCT
Organism: uncultured Lachnospiraceae bacterium; assembly: GCA_944381635.1. GTDB lineage: Bacteria > Bacillota > Clostridia > Lachnospirales > Lachnospiraceae > CALWLY01. Next base: position 31,363 of record CALWLY010000003.1, on the reverse strand, counting down.
CTGTGGTGATTTCCACATGCAAAAGGCGGATATCCGTAGTAGCCGTGGCATTGACCGCCTCCTCCACCTGCTGCCTTGTGACCTTATCTCCAAGTATATCCAGAACCGGGAGAATGAGAGGGTCTGTTTTCAGCATGTCCGTCCAGGTATAGGCATTGTAATAATCCTGGATATTTCCGTCTTCATCTTCGTTAAAGTAAATATAATATTCCCTGACAGCCCTGTATTTTGGCTCTCCATAGCTTATTTTTGCATAAATCAGATAAATCCCTGTTGCAAAGATAGCGCCAGCCAGTGCTGACGCTATGATAATAATGATTCTTTTTTTCAGCCAGAGAAAAAGACGTCTTCCGTCAATTCCTTCCTGCATAAAGCTTTCACGTTCCATATACATTCTCCTGTTTCAGATCTGTCTTCCGCGTCTGTGTACAAAGAATCCTGGCGTCGGTGTACGGGGCCAATGCGCCTGCGCACCGACGCTGCGATCCATGAAAGAAAATCACGCGATCGGGAGCGTATCTTTCCTTGTATACTGACTACCTTTCTTCCTGCTCAGCCTCTTTTTTCATAGCTGTGATCTGTTTGGCGTCCACACCTTCGGTGCTTTCGGGCTTAAACAGAATCTTCAATGTCAGAAGCATCAGTTTGATATCCAGCCATACCGAATAATTTTCGATATAGGACAAATCCAGTTTCAGTTTGTCATAAGGCGTTGTGTTATATTTTCCGTAAATCTGCGCGTAGCCTGCCAGCCCCGCCTTCACTTTCATACGAAAAGCAAATTCCGGCATCTCCTCCAGATACTGCGCAATGATCTGCGGTCTTTCCGGGCGCGGCCCGATAAAAGACATGTCCCCTTTTAAAATATTGATCAGCTGCGGCAGTTCATCGATCCGCACCGCGCGGATAAACTTGCCAATAGGGGTAATGCGGGAATCATTTTTGGACGCCAGCCTTGCAACCCCGTCCTTCTCCGCATCCACACGCATACTTCTGAATTTCAGGATTCCGAATTCCCTGCCATCCTTAGTACAGCGGATCTGCCGATAAAGCACAGGTCCTTTGTCATAGCATTTGATGACAAGCGCTGTGATAAGCATGATCGGCGATGTGACGATCAAAAGGATCAGGGAGCAGACAATGTCGATGATACGCTTCACGATTCTTTGTTCTATGCTCAGAGCATATTCTCTTGTGAGAAAAATCGGCGTGTCGAAAAGATGAAGGGACTCTGAGCCCTTAATCAGTACATCAGGGATCTTTGGCATGAAATAGACCCTGATGGAACGGCTGTAGCAAAATTTCATCATTTTATTGCGGACCGCGGAAGGGATGTCCCAGAAGACGATTCCCTCATAGCCTTTTTCAATCTCTTTCTGTACTGCCTCTTTCCCTTCCGAAATATTGATGCACTTGACAATCTTGTATTTATCTTTGCGGCTCTCAAATTTCTGCATAATATCTTCGATGGGCCGCTCGCCATAGACAAGAAGCAGTTTTCTCGGCGGGAAAACTTTGCGATAAAACAGATTGCTCAGCCACGTCCAGACACCTGCAAAGACAATCTGCAGCACCAGCAGCAGTAACATAGGCTGAACATCCACAAGCCAGTTGCGCAGCAGCGAAATCTGAAAATAGGATATCACGTCCACACAGATAAGGGAAAAAATCTTGGAAAAAAATACTTCCATAGGCTTAAAATATCCAATCTTCGTTCCGCCGTACATATTGGAAAAAAAGAATAATAATACAAAATATATTCCAATCATCAATACATGGCCGTTAAAGAAGAACTTAACGTCGGCCTGATATCTCAAAAACGGGTAATATTCCGCAAACCATACCCACGCATATAGACCTGCCTGCACAATAAGCCCCAACAGGGACAAAATCACCAGCATCAGTCTTTTAAATGATTCATTCTGTCTCATAATTTTTTACACCTCACATCACAAAGATACCATATCTTTGCACAATCTGCAACGAAAAGGAAATTTCCTGCTGTACAAATAGGTGTGCGCCAGGGCGCACACTCGCGCCGGAGCGCGGTTGCGTCAGCAACCATTTTCCGGGTAATCTCTGATTGCCTGAGCGCTGAAGTGCGCATCCACAGTGGAGCGTCTTTTTTATGGGGTAGGAAATAAAGTTTCCTATCCCATAAAAAAGAGCGAGCACATCCTCCTGACCACCAGGGATATCCTCACTCTTCCATATAGACTAAATTCTTCGCAAAACAGCGCGCAGCGCCCAGAAGCAGAAATACCAGGCACTTGAAATCAGATTCAGCTTTTCCTGTCTGCGATACAGATTCCAGATTCTTACAATAGCCTTCCCCTTATTGGAGGAAAGAGACTTTTTGGGTCTGCGGTATATCGCCAACACTTCATCCAGCCCATAAGCCGTGATGCCGCTTCTTAAAATCTGCCACCAGGTTGCCGTATCCTCGCTGGCAATTTCAGGCATATACAAAAGCTGTTCCGGGATTTTTTCCGTATCCAGCATAACCGTCGTTGTAAATATCACGGTTCTGGAAAGAGCCTGCCGGTACGTAAGAGCAGCAGGAGCATGTACAATTTTCCCGGTTCCCTTCGCCTGCTCGTCACCGAATTCATAGGAAGTAAAAACGAAAGCCGCCTGCTTCTGTTTCAAAAAGGCAAGTTCTTTTTCCAGCTTATCCGGCATCCATACGTCATCCGCATCCAGAAACGCAAGGTATCTTCCCTTTCTTGCTTTAGTGCCTGTGTTCCTGGCCCGGGCAGCACCGCCGTTCTCCGGCTGCGCAATGACGCGAATCCTGCTGTCCGTCTCAGCCAGCCCCTGGGCAAGCTCAAGACTTCCGTCTCCCGAAGCATCTTCCACAAGGATCAGCTCCCAGTCTGCAAAACTCTGCACCTTTACCATTTCCACAGTTTTTCTCAAATATTCCTTTGCCCGGTACACCGGTACAACAATGCTGACTTCCGGCATTTTTTTCTGTTTCTCTTTTTCGTCCATTATTTTATCTTTCTAAAAATCCAGGGGCATGTCCCGTCTGAAACTTCTCCCGCATGGAGAAGCAGTTCTCTGCCTCCTGTTTCTGCAATCCTCTTAAAATTCTTCTTTCACCAGATAAATGGGCCGCTTTTTCACTTCCATATAGGTTTTGGACAGATACTGTCCCACAATACCGATACAGAAAAGCTGAATTCCGCTGACCATCAAAATGATGCACACCAAAGACGGCCATCCTGCCACCGGATCATGCATAATCAGGTTTTTGATAACCAGTGTGATGATGAAAATGAAGGCCAGGAAGCAGAAAAGAATTCCCATCACTGAGGCGATTGCCAGAGGCACTGTGGAAAAGGCCGTGATACCGTCTATGGAATACAAAAACAGTTTCCAGAAAGACCATTTGGTCTCCCCGTGGATTCTTTCCACATTTTCAAATTCCACCCATTTGGTTTTATAGCCTACCCATCCGAAAATACCTTTGGAAAAACGGTTGTATTCGCTCATAGCCAGGATGGCATCCACCACCTGCCTTGTCATAAGCCGGTAATCCCTTGCTCCGTCCACAATCTCCGTCTTGGAAATTTTGTTCATCAACTTGTAAAACATACGGGCAAAGAAAGAACGGATAGGCGGTTCCCCTTTTCTTGTGACACGTCTCGTAGCTACCGAATCATAGCCTTCTTTAATATAGCCAAACAATTCCGGAAGCAGAGACGGAGGATCCTGAAGATCCGCATCCATCATAACCACATAGTCTCCTTTTGCCTTGCAAAATCCCGCATAGACTCCGGCTTCTTTCCCGAAATTTCTGGAGAAGGAAATCAGGTGAATTCTCTCATCCTTTTCCCGAAGCTTTTTCACTTCCTCCACGGTGCGGTCTTTGGAGCCATCGTCGATATAGATGATTTCCACGTCCAATCCCTCTTTTTCAAAAAAAGGGGTGTTCTTCATAAGTTCCTCATAGAAACAAGATACATTTTCTTCCTCATTGTAGCACGGTACAATGACACTCAGTAAACTCATAATTTCTCCGTATCCTTTCGTACTGCAAGTTTGTTACTGTTCACTCCGTTCCAGTAACTTGCAAAATCCATTTGAAATTGCCTTCGGCAATAAGATTTCGCATTTTCGAATCATTTTTTACGGACTTTACAGTAAATGCAAAGTCCTGCTGGAACAGTAACGCAAGTCTCACTGCCAGTCCAACCGGATCTTGTCCGCAACTCTGGCGATATACTCACTGTTTGTAGGACGGCTGCTTCCGTCTTCCTTGCTGTATCCGAATAATTCTTCAAAGACGGCAGGATTGCCTCTCTCCCATGACACCTCAATAGCGTTGCGGATTGCCCGCTCCACCCGCTGAAGGGTTGTGTGGTATTTCTTTGCCACAACCGGATATAAAAGCTTGGTGACGCTTCCCACAAGCTCCATATCCTCACAGGAAAGCATCACTGCCTCCCTTAAATAATAATATCCCCGCAAATGAGCCGGCACTCCCAGCTCCAACATAAAATCCGACACCATCTGCTGTACTTTTGCCGGATCTTCTATCGTAATCGTCATCGTTCCATCCTCCCGTTTCTTCCTGTTTTGACGGATTTCTACATCCATTTTTATCTTAACATGAAGAAAGGGGAGATAAAACGAAAACACATCGCAAAATTTCGCGCTTTTTCGCCGACAGTTTCCAAATTTTGGTACGTCTTATGTCTTTCCTACAGATATTTTTCTCTGCCCTCTTTTGACAGAGTTTCCACAATATCCTTAACTTTCTGGGCTTTATCCAGCGGGCAGACAAGAATCGCTCCGTCAGCCTCCACCATGATCAGGTTGTCCACATCCACAGCCGCGATCAGTTTGTTTTTTGCGTACGCTACGCAGTTGTGAGAGTTTAAAAGCAAAGTATCACCACACCGGATATTTCCATTCTCATCCTTTTCCCGAATGGTGTCCAGTGTATCCCAGCTTCCCACATCGCTCCAGCCAAAGTCGCCCTCCAGCATAAGCACGTGGTCCGCCCGCTCCATAATTCCATAATCCACGGATATTTTGGGTATGGAAGGATAAACTTCCCACAAAACCTTTTTTTCTTCTTCCGTGCCCATGGCATCGCCGATTTTTGTCAGGCACTCATAAATATCCGGGAGAAGTCTTTGAAAATAACCTAAAATTGTGGAAGCTTTCCAGATAAACATGCCACTGTTCCATGCATAACCCCCGTCCGACAGATAAGCTGCCGCTGTCTGGGCGTCAGGTTTTTCCACAAACTCTTCCACCTTGTGGTATACTTTTCCTTCCTGGGCGCTGTGTCTGATGTAGCCATAGCCGGTGCTTGGAAAAGTGGGGTGAATTCCTATGGTCACCAGAGCATCCGTTTCCTCGGCAGTGCGGACCGCCTCTTTCATAACTCTCCGGTATTCCAGGCTGTCACGGATATGGGCGTCTGCGGCAAAAATGCACATGATTCCATCCCCGTATTTTTTCAGGATTTCCATAGCCGCATAGCCGATGCAGGCTGCAGTGTTGCGCGCCGCCGGCTCCGCCAGAATATGGTCTTTTTTTACTCTTCCCTCTGTCTTCTCAAGCATCAGCTCCGCCTGGGAAGCGTTGGTTACAATAAATAAATCTTCTTCCTCTATCAGACCTTTTTGTCTGTCAATGGTCTCATTGACCATAATGTCTTTGCCGGATAGATTCAAAAACTGCTTCGGCTCTTCTTTTGTAGAAAGGGGCCAGAAGCGAGTTCCTCCTCCCCCCGCCATAATTACTCCATATGTTTTCATCCGAATCTCCATTCTGCGGTCACTGCGTCATGCCCACTACATTCTGGCTGTCGCTACGTTTTCCTTAAACCAGTCATAAGCAAGCTGTACGCCCTCGTTCAGCTCTACTTTGTGATGCCAGCCCAGTCCGTGAAGCTTGTCTACGTTGGTAAGCTTTCTGGGCGTTCCATCAGGCATGTCTGTGTTCCAGACAATCTCTCCTTCAAAGCCAACAACAGCCTTTACCGTTTCTGCCAGCTCTTTGATTGTCACTTCTTTTCCGGTTCCTATATTGACATGCTGCTCGCCGTCGTAATTTTCCAGCAGGAATACGCAGGCATCCGCCATATCATCCACATATAAAAACTCACGCAGAGGAGTTCCCGTTCCCCAAAGTTCCACGGTTGCTGCCCCGTTTACCTTTGCCTCGTGGAATTTGCGGATCATAGCCGGCATTACATGGCTGCCTGCCAGATCATAGTTGTCATGAGGGCCGTAAAGGTTGGTAGGCATACAGCTGATAAAATCATCTCCATACTGTTTCTTGAAGAAACGGCACATTTCCAGTCCCGCGATTTTGGCAATGGCATACGCCTCGTTTGTAACCTCAAGGGGTCCTGTTAAAAGCGCGTCCTCCGGAATAGGCTGAGGCGCCATCTTGGGATAGATACAGGTGCTTCCCAGAAACAGGAGTTTTTTCACTTTAAAATCATGGCAGCATTTGATCACATTGCACTGAATCTGAAGATTTTCATAGGCGAAATCTGCCGGTGCAGTATTGTTGGCATTGATTCCTCCTACTTTCGCCGCTGCTAAAACTACCACATCCGGCTTTTCCTCCTGAAAGAAAGCCTGCACGGCAGCCTGGTTGGTAAGATCCAGTTCTTTGTGGGTTCTTCCCACAATATTTTCATATCCTTTTTCTTTCAGGTTCCGCACAATAGCGCTTCCCACCAGTCCCCGATGTCCTGCCACATAAATCTTATCTGTTTTCTTAATCGTACTCATTGTTATCCTCCGACACATTCTGCTGACTTCTGTCTTTGTCTCCGGTGTCCCGCTTTTTTCAGAATACCGGAAAAATCTGACCTGTTTACACAAAAAGTCCGACACAAACGGACGTTTGCCGTCTGTGCGAACTTTTCTTTCTGACGTTTGAGAAAATTTTCTGAAACCTTTTATTTTGCTCTGCTGCGGTATTCTTCACAGCTCATTCCGGCGATCTCTCTCATGTCGGAATCCATCATCATGGCAACCAGACCATGGAAGTCTACTTTTCTCTTCCAGTTCAATGCCTTCTCGGCTTTTTCACAGTTGCCCCATAAAAATTCCACTTCTGCCGGACGGTAGAATTCCGGGTTTACGTCTACCAGAAGTTTTCCGGTCTCTGCATCGTAGCCTTTTTCGTTGACGCCTTCGCCTTCCCAGCGAATGGAAATTCCCACTTCGGCAAACGCTGCTTCCACAAATTCTCTTACGGTATGTGTCTCGTTGGTAGCCAGAACATAATCGTCCGGTTTATCCTGCTGAAGCATCAGCCACATACCTTCCACATAGTCGCCTGCAAATCCCCAGTCGCGCTTTGCATTCATATTTCCGAGAGAAAGTTTCTCCTGCTTTCCGGCCAGAATATTGGCGATTGCCAGGGTAATCTTTCTGGTAACGAAGTTTTCTCCTCTTCTGGGAGATTCGTGATTAAATAAAATACCGTTGCATGCGAACATATTATAGGATTCTCTGTAGTTTACCGTGATCCAGTAGGAGTACAGCTTTGCCACTCCGTAAGGACTCTTGGGATAAAACGGTGTTTTCTCGCTCTGAGGTGCTGTCTCCGGCAGTCCTCCGAACAGTTCGGAAGTGGACGCCTGATAAAAACGGCAGTTGCCGCCGTTTACGCGCAGTGCTTCCAGAAGCTTTAAGGTGCTGATGCCGGTAGCCTCGGCTGTATATTCCGGCACATCAAAAGAAATACCTACATGTGACTGTGCTGCCAGATTGTACACCTCGGAGGGTTTGATCTCTGCCACAAGACGCATCAGGTTGCTGGAATCTGTCGTGTCCGCATAATGAAGGAAAAATTTTACATTATGATAAGAGGAACGAAGCAGATGGTCGATTCTCTGTGTGTTGGAAATACTATGACGGCGTACCAGTCCGTGTACCTCGTATCCTTTTTCCAAGAGGAACTCTGCCAGATAAGAACCGTCCTGTCCGGTAATACCGGTAATCAGTGCTACATTTTTCATTCTTTTTACTCCTTCATCCATAATCTGTATTCTTTCTCCGAAATCGTCTGCTGCCCTTTTAAAGCCTGTCCAGAAGGAAAGCCCTGCGATTTCCGGAAAATTTTGAACCTTTTAACCTAGAATGAATATACCATGCAAAAGCTATTTTTTCAACTGAAACCTGGTTTTTTCCGGATTCCCGGTTGATTTTCCGGCTCCGCCGCTTTATTCTTTTATGCAAGAGAGTTCTGCAAAACAAAGAAAGAGAGGAAATGTTATGAATCGTACTTTTACATGCAGCGGAACTATTTTTTCCCTGAAAACTCTTTTGATCTTACTGGAAAGTTATGCGGCCGCTTTTGCGCTTTTAAATATCGGGTCCATACCTACGGAAAACATTCTGGGACTTGTTTTGTTTTTATTCTGTTTTCTGTTTTTCTCAAAGGTTCAAAAAATCAGCGGAAAAATATTCTGCAGGCAGCACGCCATAGGAATTTTGTTTGCCGTCCTTTATCTGGCAGGCGCATACAGCAATCTGGGCGGAGACTTCGACAATCCGCTGTTTACCTGCTTTTATCTTGTCATGACTTTTGCAGGATTATGTGTCCTTTTCGGAAACGTATCTGCTTTTTTCCTGCTGAAGCTGAAACCGGTCTCTTTTTGTACACAGCCCCGCCTTCTGAAAAAGAAAACCCTGGCTCTCATTTTCGCCGGTCTTCTTCTGGCATGGCTTCCCTGGTTTCTGTATAATTATCCCGCTGTCATGACTCCCGACAGTCTCAGCCAGTTTTCCCAGGCCACCGGCCTTACGCCCTACAGCAACCACCACCCCGTGGCCCATACTCTGTTCTTTCAGCTGTTTTACTCTTTCGGCTACGGGATCAGTCACAATGTTTATACCGGAATCGCCTTTTATACAGTGGCGCAGATGCTTATTACCGCCGCGGCTGAAACTGCCTGCCTGCATCTGCTTGCCCGTTTCGGTGTAAGAAAAAGTTTCCTTGTGCTTTTTTTCCTGTTCTGGGCTCTTGTTCCCTATCATGGAATTTTTGCCGTCACTATGTGGAAGGACATTTTATTTTCCGTCTTTTTACTACTTTACGGCATGAGCTTGTTCTCTCTCCTTATGGAAACCGAAAACCCGAAAAATACCGCCGCGCCTTCTGCCCGCAATGCAGAAACAGCTGGTATTTCCTCTTCTGAAAACCTTTCAGGAAAAGAGGCCGGACGCCGCCTGAAATTCCCGGCCAAACAAGCGCTTCCCTTAAAGTCATTGCTTCTTCTTGCCATCAGCGGATTGGGAGTCTGCCTGTTTCGCTCCAACGGGCTCTATGTGTTTATTCTGATGATTCCGTTCGTATGCTTTGTTTTCCGGAAATATCTTCTGCCTATAGCCGGTGTTCTTCTTCTCACTCTGGCACTTGCCTTTGTGTGGAACGGTCCGGGCCTTGACAATCTTTCCGCCGAAAAGCCGGCCTTTACGGAATCCCTTTCCATTCCTCTCCAGCAGGTGGCAAGAGTCATTGCCCAGGGAAGGGCCCTTACCGAAGAGCAGGAAACACTGCTGAATCAGGTCTGTGACATTTCCTATGTTCCGGAATATTACAATCCCACCCTTTCGGATCCTATAAAGGCTCTGGTCAGCTACAACCATCCGGAATATCTGGAAGAACACAAGGGCGAATTTTTCCGGCTTTGGGTCGAACTCGGTCTCACATACCCCATGGACTATCTGGAAGCTTTTCTGGAACAGACCAAAGGATACTGGTTCCCCGCAGCTGCAACCCTGACTACCAACGAAGGAATTTCTCCCAACGAGCTCGGGCTTTCCGCTCAGCCCATTCTGCGCGGTATGCTGCCTGCAAAAATAAGCGAAATTCTTCTGAAGCTTCCGGGAATCCTTCCCCTTTACGGACTTCTCTTTTCCATAGGAGCTTTCACCTGGGCTGCTCTGTTTTTCCTGTTCCGCTGTCTTACTTCCGGCAGCCGCAGATTTTCCCTGATTTTTCTGCCTTACCTGTTTGTGATAGCAACACTTTTGCTGGCTACTCCGGTGGCTTCGGATTTAAGATACGCCTACCCTTTGATCCTGTCTCTCCCCCTCTGGCTGACCGCCGCTTTTTCACAAAAAAACGCCGGAACAGAAAGTCTGTAACAGACTTTCTGCATCGGCGTTTTTGTTCTTTCACCCTGTTTTCTCTCCGGCAAAGCAACGGATGGTTACAGTGTCTTCATATATTCTGCGATAGCGTCATGCCAGTCCGCAAACTGAAAGCTTCCAGTCAAACGGAACATACGATTGTCCAGAACCGAATAAGCCGGTCTTGCAGCCGGGGCATTGAATTCTTCTGTGGTAATACGCTCCACCTTTGTGTTCTTTCCGGCAAGACGGAATACTTCTTCCGCAAAGTCTGCCCAGCAGCAGCTTCCCTCACAGGTTGCATGGAACAATCCATAGTTTTCTGTAAAGAGAAGAGCTCCGATGGCTTTTGCAAGTTCTGCAGCACTGGTAGGTGAGCCAAACTGATCTCCTACCACGCGCACTTTCTCGTTGGTTTCGGAAAGTCTCAGCATGGTCTTTGCAAAATTTTTGCCGTCTCCGTAAAGCCAGGCTGTACGGAGAATAAAGTAACGATCTGCGAACTGTTTTACAAATTCTTCCCCTGCCAGTTTTGTGGAACCGTAGGCTCCCTGCGGATTTACCGGATCTGTTTCCACATAAGGTCTGGTACCTTTTCCGTCAAATACATAGTCTGTAGAGATATGCATCAGCTTTGCGCCGGTTTCTCTTGCCGCAATGCTTAAGTTTCTGGGGCCAATGGCATTGATCTTAAATGCTTTCTCATATTCTGTCTCGCAGGCATCCACGCCGGTGTGAGCCGCGCAGTTGATAATGGCGTAGGGTTTCACTTTCCTTGCCAGTTCCATCACCTTGTCAATGTCGGTAATATCCAGTTCTGCCACATCTGTGTTCACAAATTCGATATCGCCGGCATTTTTATAATAAGCGTTTACCGCTCTTCCCAGCTGCCCGTTACAGCCTGTCACAATAATTTTTTTCATGACTACCTCCTGATTCTGTTTTCCTTTTCTTCTTTTGCACCAGGTCCGTCTTATTATCATACCATTTCCCGCCGTCTTTTTCCATGCCTTCCACTTATATTCAAAAAAAATTAACTTTTTATGTAGTGACAAACAGCCGCCTGCTAGGCTATAATGACACGTATGGATTCAAGAAAATATGTACAATGAGAGGAAAGTGAGGATTTTTCATGAAAAAATTATCAGCTCTTCTCCTTATCGGACTTACTTCCGCTTTTATGCTTACAGCCTGCGGAAACGATAACGGAGATGAAGTCGAAACAATACCGGTTGCCAATGTAGAAGAAAGCGTTCCGGCTGAGACAGAGACAACAGCAGAAACAGAAGTTGTGGATGAGGAAACTCCCCCGGAAGAAGGCATGGTGAGAAGCGACCTGACAAACGAGTGGATTTCCGGCGATATCGCTGACCAGCGTCCCATTGCCGTAATGATCCCCAACGATACTTCTGCCCTTCCCCAGTATTCCATTTCCAAAGCTGATATTCTCTACGAATGCAACGTAGAAGGAGAAATGACACGTCTCATGGCTGTCATCAAAGACTGGAGAGATCTGGAACGTATCGGTAACATCAGAAGCTGCCGTGACTATTTTGTTTACTGGGCTTATGAATGGGATGCTCTTTATGTACACTTTGGAGGTCCTTTCTATATCGACGAAGTTATCAACAAACCGGAAACCAACAACATCAACGGTCTGAATGCTCCGGAAGGTGTTTTCTATCGTACTTCTGACAGAAAAGCACCTCAGAATGCCTACATCAACGGTGACGGTGTTGTAAAAGAAGCAGAAAGAAAGAATTATTCTCTCACCTACAGAGAAGATCTGTATCAGCCCGATCACTTTAAGTTTGCTCCTTCCAGCACTCCCAACGATCTGTCTGCTTACGGTTCTGATGCCATCGACGCATCCAAGATTGATCTGTCTCCCGCATACCCGGTAACCAAAACCTGGTTTGAGTACAACGAAGAAGACGGACTTTACTACCGCTTCCAGGGCGAGCAGAAAAATGATCCCAAACACATTGACGCTGTGGACAATTCCCAGCTGGCATTCAAAAACGTTTTAGTTCAGTTTACCTACCACGAAGTGCGTGACGCAAAAGGTTACCTGGCATTCCAGTGCCACGATGATACCCGTGACGGTTACTATTTTACCAACGGAAAAGGTATCCATGTAACATGGAAAAAAGAATCCGATTTCTCCCCGACTAAATACTATGACGACAACGGAAATGAAATCGAATTAAACACAGGAAAGACCATGATCTGTATCGTGGAAGACGGCGATACTTTTGAGGTAAATTAAAAAAAAGGGAAAAAACTCCCATAAAGAACAGCCATGATGGCACCGATTGGTGACTATCATGGCTGTTCTCATTTAAGGCACTTTTTCACAGTCCCTTTTTGATTTCAAAACCTTATTTTCTTTCTCCCAGACCAAGCCTGTTGATTGCCGAGAAAATAGCTCTCACAGAAGCTCTGGTGATGTTGGAGCTTACGCCTACGCCATAGGTAACATGACCGGTATCGGAATCCAACATGTGGATATAGGCAGCTGCCTGAGAATTGGAACCGCTCTGCAAAGCGTGCTCTTCATAATCCAGCACTTTGATACGGATATCCAGAGCTTCCTGAAGTCCTCGCTGCACCGCATCGATCGGTCCGTTTCCAACTCCTTCAAACAGTTTTTCCACTCCATGGTCCGTATAGATGACTGTTACTCTGGTATCGAACGGACTCTGGACCGATCCGCCCAAATCATCCACACGCAGCTTGCGGAAATGGATTGGTTCTTTCTGATCCAGATATTCTTTCCGGAAACAATCCATGATCTGTTCCGGAGACACTTCTCCCTGTTTTTCAGAGATTCCCTGAATCACATTTGCAAATTCCTTGTGCATTGCCTTTGGAAGCTTGAATCCAAAATAAGTATCCATGATAAAGGCAACTCCGCCTTTGCCGGACTGAGAATTGATGCGGACAATCGGTTCGTATTCCCTTCCGATATCCGCCGGATCGATGGGAAGATACGGAACCTGCCAGATTTCGCTGTTTCTTTCTTTCAGGGCATGCACGCCTTTATTGATAGCATCCTGATGGGAACCGGAAAATGCAGTGAATACCAGTTTGCCGGCATAAGGATGTCTCGGATGAATCGGGATCTTGCAGCAGCGTTCGTAGATTTCAATGATATCGTTTACTTTTTCAATGTTGAGCTCCGGATTGATTCCCTGAGAGAACATATTGTAGGCAATATTTAAAATATCCACATTTCCCGTTCTCTCACCGTTTCCAAACAGTGTTCCTTCCACACGGTCAGCGCCTGCCAGCAAAGCCAGCTCTGCGGAAGCTACCCCTGTTCCTCTGTCATTGTGAGGATGAACGCTCAGGATAATGCTTTCTCTGTTTTCAAAGTGTTTGTTCATCCATTCGATCTGATCTGCGTATACGTTCGGAGTGTTCATCTCTACCGTGGAAGGAAGGTTGATGATCATAGGTTCCTCTTTGGTAGGCTGCCATTCTCTCTGCACCGCTGTACAGATTTCCAATGCAAAGTCCAGTTCTGTTCCGGTAAAGCTTTCCGGCGAATATTCCAGAATAATTTTGCCGGGGAAATGGGCTGCTCTTTCTTTTACCATCTTTGTGCCCTTAACTGCAATATCGATGATTTCCGGACGATCCATATGAAATACCACATCCCGCTGAAGGGTGGATGTAGAATTGTAAATATGAACGATGGCCTGTTTACAGCCTTCGATAGCCTCGAAGGTTCTGTCAATAAGTTCTTCCCTGCACTGCGTCAGTACCTGTACGGTCACGTCATCGGGAATCAGACGACGGTCAATCAACTGGCGCAGAAAGTCATATTCAATCTGGCTGGCAGACGGAAAGCCGATTTCAATTTCTTTGAATCCTAAGTTTACAAGAAACTGAAACATCTCTATTTTTTCCTGCACGATCATAGGTTCGATCAGTGCCTGATTTCCATCTCTCAAATCAACGCTGCACCAGATAGGCGCCTTTTCAATTTCTTTGTTTGGCCATTCTCTTTCCGGATAGTTGATGACCGGATTTCTGCGATATCTTTTATAATTTAACATGGTTATCTCCTTTCTGCTTTCACTGTCTTCCCTTCGTCAGGTTGTTACACACTTCACGCTTTTTCATCTCTGCCACATTAACCCAAAGAAGTGCGAAGGTAAAAAAACGAGGGTGCCCCAAAATCCGTTCTTCCGTCCGGCACACACGCATTCCAGAGACAGGCACTGTTCTCCTGGGAAATGTAATGTGTCCGGACAGCTTTTCCGGCTTTCAGGACAGCCTCGATAAAATTATCCTTGTCTGTATCTTATTCACCAAGGCCATTTTCGATTGCTGCAATGAGAGTTTTCAGCGCTTCTTCTTCATCCTCTCCCTCGCATACGAATTCTATTTCATCACCGCATTTTACACATGCTCCGAGAACGCTCAGAACACTTTTGGCATTTGCTGTGCTGTCTCTGAATGTAAATGTGATCAGTGATTTAAACTGCATCGCTTCTTTACACAGAATACCAGCGGGTCTTAGATGAAGCCCTGTAGGATTTTTGATAACTACTTTCTGGCGTACCATTTCTTTACCTCCTGCTGTCGTTCCTTGTAATTCAGGACTTTCTTTGTGAATATCATATCATTATTTCGATGTTATCTCAAGTCTTTTTAAAGCATAACGTTCTGAATGAGATCCGCCAGTTTGTGTGCTTCCGCCTCGATCATTTTCTGATCTTTTCCCTCAATCATGACACGCACCTTGGGTTCTGTGCCGGACGGACGGATCAGGACACGTCCCTCTCCTGCAAATTTATCGGTAAGTTTCTGAATAGCGTCAGCGATTTCAGGATAATCCATATAGTTTTCTTTCTTGTGGTTGGGAACTTTTGCGTTCACAAGTGCCTGCGGCATCACGGTCATGATCTTGGAAAGCTCGGAAAGAGGTTTTCCGGTCTCCACCATAACCTGAAGCAGATGAAGTGCAGACAGCAGGCCGTCTCCGGTTGTATTCTCATCCAGGAAAATGATATGTCCGGACTGTTCGCCGCCCAGGCTTGCATCGATTTCCCGCATGCGCTCCAGAACATATCTGTCGCCTACCTTGGTCTGTTCCATATGAATTCCTTCTTTTTCGCCCATCAGGAAAAATCCCAGATTGCTCATAACCGTTGCAACAATGGTATCTTTTTTCAGTTTGCCCTGCTGCTTCATATGGTTTCCTACGATTGCCATAATCTGGTCTCCGTCCACAATACGTCCTTCCTCATCCACGGCAAGAAGACGATCTGCGTCACCGTCAAAAGCAAGGCCCACCTGAGCTTTTTCAAAAACTACTCTTGCCTGAATCTCTTCCATGTGAGTAGAACCGCAGTTGGAATTGATATTTGTGCCGTCCGGCATGTTATGAATGGCAACAACCTCTGCGCCAAGCTGTCTTAACGCTTCCACCGATGTATAATGAGCGGCTCCTTCCGCACAGTCCACAACAATTTTCATTCCGGTCAGATCCACAGGTACGGACTGTACTGCATGGTTGATATACTCTTCTCTTGCATCGGTGCGGTATTTGATCTTGCCCACACGGGAACCGCTGGGGAATTCCACCCCTTTCATTCCGTTTCGGATGAGAGCTTCGATCTCATCTTCCAATTCATCCGGTAATTTATAACCATTACCGTCAAAAAATTTGATGCCGTTAAATTCTACCGTATTATGAGAGGCAGAGATGACTACCCCTGCATCTACTTTATATTTTTTGGTAAGGTAAGCCACAGCCGGAGTGGGGATCACGCCCACATACACCGCATTGGCGCCTACGCTGCAAAGACCGGCCATAAGTGCATTTGCCAGCATATC
Source organism: uncultured Lachnospiraceae bacterium (assembly GCA_944381635.1). Classification (GTDB taxonomy): domain Bacteria; phylum Bacillota; class Clostridia; order Lachnospirales; family Lachnospiraceae; genus CALWLY01. The sequence goes on along the minus strand of CALWLY010000003.1, from coordinate 15,392 downwards.
GCCGGAGATACGCGTATCACATCCAACCATAATTGTCGGCATATGTTTGTTTTCCTTTGTCAAAACGGAAGCACCTGCCTGACCAAGCTGCATAGCCAGAAGCGGAGTCAATTCCTCATTGGCAATTCCTCTGACACCGTCTGTTCCAAATAATCTTCCCATATTTCTGTCCTCCTGTTTTTGTATAGGTTTTATAGCATTTCCTTGTCTGCTTTTTCTGATATGCAGAAAGCGGGAGTTTCCTCCCGCCTCCCTGCTACTGCTGTATATCCATAGCCGTCTCTGCCATTATTCTGCTTATCGTTACATTCACTGTAAGCGGAGAAGATACCCTTACACCGGAAGGAAGGGTAAGAGCCGCCTGCGCACTTATCGTTCCCTCTGTGACACCTTCTGCTCCAAAGAGATTGGACACATTGATCAGTCCCAGCACGGTATCTGCGTTGACCTGGTTCACATCTTCCTGCAGTCCATAAACTGTCACAGTCAGATCCTGACCTTCTGCCAGAACCGCCTCATACCCTGCGGGAATATTCTGAAGCTGAATGTTTTCACTGCGCAGTGTGATATCCCGGTATCTTACCGCCTGAATCGGAATCGTCACCGTCACATTGCCGTCGAAAGTACTGTCTGCAAGATAAACATCAGCCGGAAGGTATTCTCTGATATTCACCGTAATTTCCTGTGTCCGTGTTGCTCCTGTTATATCCAGAGCCTCCGCAGGTATCGTGATATTTTCCAACGCATCGATCACGGAAGATCTTCCGGCCACTCGCACGGTCTCCGGAGTTATCGTTCTGGAACCGCTGATCTGGTATCCGTCTGCCGGTTCTCCCATATGTTCGTACACAATAGGAACTTCTTTGACCTCATAAACCGGAACATCGACAGATACTTCCGTTGCGCTTTTTTCAATTTCACTGCTTGTAACTTCATTTCCCTCTTCATCCAGAAGCCGGATGGCTGCTGTAATGTGAAGCGTCGTTCTGACATTATTCAAAGATATTTCCGCAACAGCTCTGTCCACCTGGTTCACTACCGATTCCGGTCCCGATATGGTCATGGCATTGATGTCCGTAACAGGAGTGCCAGCCATATATCCTTCTGCCGCCGTTCCGATTGTCTTAAGCTGAATCTCCAGCTGCTTCTCTATTCTGTCTTCCACTTCCAGTCTGACGCTGTCTATATTTGTAGAAATCTCTTCCACATCACCTTTGGAATATCTGCTCAGACTCACGGTGATCGGCACTGTATTGTCTTCCGTCATCTGTGAAAAATCGGCAACCGCAACCAGGTCTTCCCTGTCAATGGAATCCAGCATCGTTTCTGTTGCCCTTACCGTGATCGTCACCTCGTCTGTGTCATCAAGCACTCTGTAAGTTTTTCCGCTGCCTGTCACTGCAGACGTGTTAGTCATAGTCACCGGAACCCGATAATAAGTTCTTCTCTGAACCGGATCATTGATATTGGTAGCCACAATCCAAAGCATCACGGAAAACAGGACTGCCAGAATTTTCAGTCCCAGATTATGTGTCAGCGCTTTGCGATTCAGCTTAATCTTCCTTCTTTTCATGCTTCGGCCATCCTTTCCAGAGCCTGCGCCCCTTCTCTTCCGCCGGTTTATTCTGAATTTTCTTTAATTCTTCCTCCAGTTCCTCTCCGCTTAAGCCTCTTGAGAGTTTTCCTCCGTAGGCCACGCTGATTTTTCCTGTCTCTTCCGAAACAATTACTGTCATGGAATCGGTAACCTCTGAAATTCCCACTCCCGCGCGATGTCTGGTTCCCAGGTCCTTGCTCAGTTCCATATTGTCGGAAAGAGGAAGATAGCAGGTGGCGTATGTGACTCTGTCTCCCCTCACAATCACAGCCCCGTCATGGAGAGGCGTATTATGCTCAAAAATATTGATGAGAAGCTGACTGGTAACAATACCGTCAACTTCAATCCCTGTTCTCTCATATTCTCCCAGCGGATCTTTTTGCTTTACAACAATAAGCGCTCCTGTCTTTACTTTTCCCATCTCCACACAAGCCTTGGAAATTTCGTGGATCGTTTTATCGGAAAACAATCCTTCCGACGTAGGCTTGCCTGTGTCAAAGGGAATCAGCTTGGTGACAAAATTTTTCTTTCCAAGCTGTTCAAGCGCTTTCCTGAGCTCCGGCTGCAGCACTACAATCAGCGCTACCATCGCCAGAGAAAATACATTCTGTGCTATCCACAGAATCGTATTCATATCAAAATATTCTGCGATCAGCAGAAAAATGAGAATCAGAAATACTCCTTTTAACAGTGACCATGCTTTTGTGTTACGGATCCAGACCATAATCTGATATACCATAAAAGAAATAATAATAATCTCCGCAAGGTCTGTCACCTGCATGGGCGGTATATAGGAAAAATACTTCTGTATGATATCCTGAAACTGTTCCATAAATCACCATTCCTGTTAAGTCATGTTACTGGTTACGATTTCTGCTTCTTGTACTGCTTTTTACACTGGTGTTTCTTACATTGCCGCTTCTGGCATTTCGATGCGCTTTCTGCGTCGTGATCCTCTTTACCTTTTTTTCAGGAACAGACAGCGTCATTTTGGGAACTGCCTTTACGTAATAGTAATACTCATCATCCTCAAACTGTACTTTCTCCGTTCTCGCATAGTCTAAATTAAACCAGAAAAACTGAAGCAAAAATGCCAGGACAATGGCAAGAAGACTTCCGAAAATCACGCCTCCAAGAGAAAAATTAGCGTCAAAAAGCAAATCGCCGATCAGAAGAATCACCACATCCGTGAGAGATCCCGCCAGGATTCCCACTCCCCATGCATAATCGATGGAGAGTCTCCGGATAAAATAGACAAGCAAAATCGTAATCACAAAGGCTGCTGCCACTATCATCATTTCCCTGTTTCCGATGACAGCGTCTGCAATGTCTCTGGAGCGCTGAACCATAGATGCGGAAATCTCGCCTCCGCCTCCAAAGGAAGCAGCACTTGCCTCCACATAGTTCAGGAAATAATAAATCACAATTCCGCAGACAACAGGCACTGCCGCTGCCGGAGCTGCCAAAAGCCCCGCTGCAATAGGAATAATGTAAGGGATTCTCCACCAGAACAAAATGGGGGTCACCAGAAGCAGAAGGCTGCTTTGAGGTGAAAATCGAAAATACAGCAGGAAAATAAACATAAACAGCACTGCTGCAATCGCTGTGCACTCCACAGAAAGCACCCAGAGATGAAGAAGTATCATCACGGCCGCCAGAAAAGCCATAGCCCCAAGGGGCAGAAAAGAACTTAACAGCGCTGCCACAAGAACAACGGATATATGATCCAGTCTCTGCATATATCCCAGCCTGCTGTTGATCCCGGAGAACAGAATCAATCCCAGTATAAACTTCAGGATTGGAATGATATAGTCCTCGTATCTTCCGTAAAGCCTTTTCAGGTATTCTTTCATTACAAGTAAATTGGTCATAGTAATAGCTATGCTCCTTCCAAAGTCTGGCGCCTGAGACAAATAAGTCCTTTTCCCGTCTCAGACATCCGGCAGCAGCCTGACAGCGCCTGCCGGTCTTTATACTCCCCGGTTACCGGCAGCTTTTACTCTTCCGGCTGCTCATCCAGCGCCTCCAGGTCATCCAGATATTTTTCCATCCTCTTTTCTGACGCCTGATATCTTTTTTTATAAATCAGATACGTAACCGTCAGATAAATTCCTGTAACGGCAATGTAGAGCAGCAGCACGTCTTTTGCCGTTGCGGCCAGATCCAGCGAGTAAATATCCTGCATAAATTCTTCCATATTTAAGAGAATAAAAATGCCGCAGCCAATGCAGAAAGCCACTGTGATACAAATCCAGGACACCAGCATATGCATTCCCACATAATCGCCGCAGAAATAGCCTGCCACTGCCATATCCCGTTTTCCTTTTTTCTGCTCGTAGGCTGCCATACGTGTCATACGCATTACTTTTTCCTGATCTATCATATATTTCCTCTCATTCTTTCCCGCTTTGCGGCCGGTTTTATCTGCCGCTGCCGGATGCAAGGGCTGCAAAATATATCTTTTCCACTCCAGCCCGTCGGCACTCACGGGCTATTTCATTTATTGTACTTCCGGTTGTATAAATGTCGTCTATTATTACAATCGTACTTAATTTTACATCATTTCCCTGTATTTTAAAAGCCTTTTTCAAATTATTTTGCCGCTCCGAAATCCCCAGTTCCTTTAACGGAGCCGTATTTCTTGTGCGTTCAGCAAAATGCGCGCAGACGGGCACACCGATTTCTTTTCCCAAAGCCTGTGCCAGAAGATGCGCCTGATTGTATCCGCGCTTTTTTTCCTTCTCTTTATACATAGGCACCGGTACCAGCGCATCAGGGTTCAGCGACAATAACTCTTCTCCCAGATGCTCTGCCATCTCTTTTCCGAAAAATTCCGCATATTCCCGCCTTCCGGCATATTTGAAACGATAGATACTGTTTCTGACGGAAGAATAGACAAAAAGTGAAAAACCTCTGTCATACACATGATTTTTATGAAGACAGTCAAAGCAGTATTCCAACGTGTTGTCTTTCAGTTCTTTTCCGCATTTATAGCACCGCGGTTCTCTGACATAGCGGATTTTCTGTCTGCATTTTGCACAGATCAGCGCTCCGAATGGTTTGACCGGCTTGTCACAGACGGGGCATCTTGTGGGAAACAGCAGAAGTATTGCAAATCTTCCAAGTTTTTTTGTCGCTTGAGATCCTTTGAAAATTTTTCCCCGGATTCTTTTCGTCTTATTTTTGTTTGCTTTATGACTCAGCCCTTTCATTCGCCTCCCTGGATTTCTCTTATTCTCATGTCAAGGCTGGTATATCTTTTTGCCTCACTCTCATTGGCAATCATATCCGCCACAACCTGCCTGCTCCCCAATATTGTCACACAGTATTTTGCTCTGGTGACTCCGGTGTAGAGGAGATTGCGGTTAAACAGCATTTTCGGCCCTCCCATCAGAGGCATGATCACTGCGGGATATTCGCTTCCCTGGGATTTGTGTATGGTAATGGCGTAAGCCAGCTGTACCTCGTCCATCTGGGCATAGGCATAAGTCACTCGCCGTCCTTCGTCATATTCGATGACGACTGTCTGGGCGTAATCGTTAATTTCCTTTAAAATTCCCATATCCCCATTAAAAACACCTACGCCCCGGTCAATGGGAATTCCGTATCTGCTCACCACTTCCCATTCCAGCTGATAGTTGTTTTTGGTCTGCATTACCTTGTCTCCCTCGCGAAACAACGTCTCCCCAATCTGGACTTCTTTCTTGGAAGCATCCTTTTCATTCAAATAAGTCTGCAGGATTCCATTTAATGTATCCACGCCCAAATTGCCTTTGCGCATGGGAGTCAGGACCTGTATATCATAAGGGGAGGCTTTTACATAAGAGGGAAGTTTATCCCGGATAAGCTGCACCATATGTTTGTAGATGACCGGAATATCTTTTCGTTCCAGGAAAAAGAAGTCTTTGCTTTTATTGTCCAGAGCTATCGGTTCTCCCCGGTTGATTCTATGAGCGTTCAGAACAATATCACTCTCTCCTGCCTGCCGGAAAATCTTTTTCAGCACAACGCTGCAGAAACAACCGCTCTGCATCAGGTCTTTTAATACCTGCCCTGCCCCTACACTGGGAAGCTGATTCACATCTCCCACCAGAATCAGTCTTGTTCCCGGCGCAACTGCTTTGAGCAGGGACTGGAACAGACTCACATCCACCATGGACATTTCATCCACGATGATCACATCCGCTTCCAGCGGATTGTCCTCATTTTTTTCAAAGCTTGCTTTTCTTCCCTCTTCCGACGCCGCTCCGGACAATTCCAGCATCCTGTGGATTGTCCGCGCCTCGTATCCTGTGGCTTCTGTCATTCTTTTGGCGGCACGCCCGGTAGGTGCTGCCAGAAAGATATCCATTCCCTCGGATTCAAAATAGCGGATGATCATATTAATCGTTGTGGTTTTTCCGGTACCGGGTCCGCCGGAAAGAATGAAAATACCATGTCGGATACTTTCCAAAACTGCCTGTTTCTGCAGTTCCTCCAGCTCTATTTTCTGAGCTCTGGCGAGTTTTTCTATCTTGCTTCGTATTTTTTCTTCCTGCCCCGGCAGAAATTCTCCGCCTTCCACCATACTTCCGTTCAAATCGAACAGCATTTTTGCACAGGAAAGCTCTGTATAGTAAAAAACACTGGCGTAACAGAATACCTGCTCACCGTTCTTTTTCAGCACCAGTTTTTTATCCATAGCCAGGTTCGGTATCTGCGTCTGCACGTATTCCTCTTTCAGACCAAGAAGTGCGGCTGCCCGGCTTACAAGGATCTCGTAAGGCAGATAAGTATGCCCGTCCGCAGACGCCTGGAGGAGTGTATACAAAATACCGCTGCGAATACGAAAATCCGAATCCATATGAATACCGATTTTGGCCGCCAGTTCGTCGGCTCTCTTAAAGCCGATCCCATCGATATCATCTGCCAGTTTGTAAGGATTTTCCTGCAGAATGCTGTAAAGCTTCTGTCCGTAAGTATCATAGATCCTCACGGCCAGTGTGTTGGAAATTCCGTATTTCTGAAGAAAAATCATGGCCTCTCTCATACCCCTTTTTTCTTCCATCTGCTCCGAAATTTCCATTGCTTTCCGCTCACTGATCCCTTTCACCTCGGCCAGTCTCTCCGGCTCTGTCTCTATGATTCGAAAAGTTTCTGTTCCGAATTTTTTTACAATTCTGGCTGCCAGCGAAGGCCCTACTCCCCGGATGGCTCCGGAACCTAAATACCGTTCCATGCTCACTTCATCTTCCGGTTCCATTGCTTCATAGCTTTCCACCTTAAACTGACTTCCATAAACAGAGTGCTCCACATATTCTCCGGAAAGCCTGTACATCTCTCCCTCGTCGATAGCCTGAAAGCTTCCCACACAGGTCACTTCCTCATCTGCCATAAACTCAAATACGGTATAACCATTATTGGCGTTCCGGTATATGATGTGAGACACAAATCCTTTGACAATTTCCATGACTTATCCTCTGTATTCTCATGAATAACAAAATCGCACTTGCGCGAAAGGTAATGATTGCCTGACGGCATCGCGCTCGGCGCGAGTGTGTGCCAGGGCACACACTTTTTATAGAATAAGAAAGGAACTTTCCTATCCTATAAAAAATACAATAAATCGCACTGCGGCGGAGAGGAAATAAATCGCAGAGCGACCCGCCGCAGGCGAAGAATCTCGCAATGCGAGATTCTTTCTTAATATAACAGAAAATTTCGTTCCTGTCGTATAAAAAAGGTGCCAAAAATCCGGATATCCCTTTCCTTCTTTTCCCTGTGTGAAAACCCTCTCCCGGTTTCCTCATGGAAGGAAAATCCCTCTCTTTCTTGGCACCCTCTTATTTCTTAAATCTCGTCTTTATATCCTACCAGGAATTCCACGTATTTTCCGGTTCCGATAGCCACTGCTGTCATCGGGTCCTCCGCTGTCATAGTGTTGATTCCCGTCTTGTCTGCAATCAATTCTTCCAGTCCGCGAAGAAGGCTTCCTCCACCGGTGAGTACAATACCGCGATCTGCGATATCTGCTGCCAGTTCCGGCGGTGTTTTTTCCAGCACGCTGTGAATAGCTTCCACAATCTGCATGGTGGATTCCTTCAGAGCTTCTTCCGTCTCCTCGCTGGATACGGTAATGGTTTTGGGAAGTCCTGTTACCAGGTTACGTCCTCTTACATCCATGAAATCCGGCTCCGGACGTTTGTAAGCGGAACCGATCTTGATCTTGATATCTTCCGCTGTTCTCTCACCGATCAGCAGATTATGTTTTTTACGCATATAACGGACAATAGCTTCATCAAAGTCATCTCCGGCGATTTTAATGGAGGCACTGACTACAGTTCCTCCCAGGGAGATAACCGCAATATCAGAAGTACCTCCGCCGATATCTACGATCATGTTTCCGCAGGGACGTGAAATATCAATGCCCGCTCCGATTGCAGCTGCGATAGGCTCTTCAATGATAGATACCTCTCTTGCTCCTGCCTGATACGTTGCATCTTCCACTGCCTTGCGCTCTACTTCCGTAGCTCCGCTTGGAATACATACCGCAATTCTCGGTTTGCGGAAAGTTTTTTTGCCCAACGCTTTCTGGATGAAATATTCCATCATTTTTTCCGTAACACGGTAATCGGAAATAACACCCTGACGAAGAGGTCTTACCGCCACGATATTTCCCGGCGTACGTCCCAGCATCAGTCTTGCATCCTCACCGATTGCTTTGATTTTATTGGTATCGCGATCAAACGCTACTACAGAAGGCTCTTTTAATACAACACCTTTACCTCTGATATACACTAAAATACTGGCTGTTCCCAAATCGATTCCAATATCTGTATACTGCATATTCATTCCCCTTTCCATCTCTTCCTGTTTATGATCCAGTTATTTGAACGGAATTCTGTTCCGCGTAAAGTCATATACTCCTTAACGCAGAATCGTGTATCCTGTATTTTATACGGCAGAAAGAAACTCTCTGCCGTACAAAAGTCCGCACTTTCCCTTATAAGTCATAATATCGTTATGTATTATAACCTAAAAGAAACCAGTTGGAAAGAGTTTTCACAAAAATTTAGAATTTATTCATTTACAGAGGCATTTCTTAAGGAAATCTTCTCTTTTTCCAGCATTTTCGCAATATATTTTCCGGTATAGGACTTAGAGTTTTCCGCTACTTTTTCCGGCGTTCCTTCCGCGATCACACGGCCGCCGCCGATTCCTCCTTCCGGTCCTATATCAATGATATAATCCGCAGTTTTGATCACGTCCAGATTGTGCTCGATTACTACCACAGTGTTTCCGCCTTCTGTCAGTCTGCGAAGGATTTCCGTCAGTTTGTGTACATCTGCAAAGTGGAGTCCCGTGGTAGGTTCATCCAGAATATAGATAGTTTTCCCTGTGCTTCTGCGGCTCAATTCCGTCGCCAGCTTGATTCGCTGTGCCTCACCGCCGGAAAGCGTTGTGGAGGGCTGTCCCAGCTTAATATAGGAAAGGCCTACATCGTATAAGGTCTCGATTTTTCTGCGTATGCTGGGCACGTGTTCAAAAAATCCCACTGCCTCTTCCACTGTCATATCCAGCACATCATAAATGCTTTTTCCTTTGTATTTTACTTCCAGAGTCTCCCGGTTGTATCGTTTTCCCCCGCAGACTTCACAGGGAACGTAAACATCCGGAAGGAAATGCATTTCGATTTTGATAATGCCGTCTCCGCCGCAGGCTTCGCAGCGTCCGCCTTTCACATTGAAGCTGAATCTTCCCTTTTTATATCCCTTTGCCTTGGCGTCCGCTGTAGATGCAAAGAGATCACGTATCATGTCAAACACGCCGGTATAGGTTGCAGGATTGGAACGAGGAGTACGTCCAATGGGAGACTGGTCAATATCAATCACCTTGTCCAACTGCTCAATCCCTTCGATTCCGTCATGTTTTCCGGGAATGGTTCTGGCACGATTCAGTTTTTTAGCCAGATGTTTGTACAAAATTTCATTGACAAGGGAACTTTTTCCGGATCCGGACACTCCGGTAACGCAGGTCATCACGCCGAGAGGAAAACGCACGTCAATCTTCTTTAAATTGTTTTCCGCTGCCCCTTTTACCGTAAGCCATCCGGTTGGCTCTTTTCTCTGTGTCGGAATCGGAATCCTTTTTGCCCCGCTTAAATATTGTCCTGTCACAGAAGCCGGCACCTGCATGATTTCTTCCGCCGTGCCGCATGCCACAACTTCTCCGCCGTGAGAACCTGCTCCGGGACCGATATCCACAATATAATCCGCCTCTCTCATGGTATCCTCATCATGCTCTACCACGATCAGCGTATTGCCCAGATCTCTCAGATTCTTCAGGGTACGCAGAAGTTTATCGTTATCTCTCTGGTGAAGGCCGATGCTTGGTTCGTCCAGAATATAGCAAACGCCTACCAGTCCGGAACCAATCTGAGTAGCCAGACGGATTCGCTGTGCCTCGCCGCCGGAAAGCGTACCTGTAGCCCGGGAAAGAGAAAGGTAGTCCAGACCTACATCGATGAGGAATCCTACTCTTGCACGAATTTCTTTTAAAATCTGCTTGCCGATCAGTTCCTGCTGAGCAGAAAGCTTCATGGTATCCAGAAATTCTTTCAGCTCTCCGATAAACATAGATGTCACTTCGTAAATATTTTTGTCGCACACCGTAACGGCAAGGGCTTCTTTTTTCAGACGCATTCCCTTGCAGACTTTACAGGGGGTGATCCGCATGAAGCTTTCGTATTCCTGTTTTATAACATCCGAACCGGTTTCCCGATAGCGGCGCTCCACATTTTTGATCAGTCCCTCAAAGGCAACCGGATAAACTCCCTCGCCCCTTTGCCCTTTGTAATGAACCTGAACTTCCCGTCCATTGGTTCCATACATTAGCACATCCTGGATTTCCTGAGGGTACTGTTCAAACGGCGTATCCAGATCAAAGCCATATTCCTTGCAGAGGGCCTGTAAAATAGCGTTGGTAAAACTGCCTTTATCCTGGCAGGACTGCCATCCGATCACGGCGATTGCTCCCTGGTTAATACTCAAAGAGCGATCCGGAATCATCAGCTCCGGAGAAAATTCCATTTTATAACCCAATCCATAACATTCCGGGCAGGCTCCGAAAGGATTGTTGAAGGAAAAACTTCTGGGTTCTATCTCATCAATGCTGATACCGCAGTCAGGACAGGAAAAACTCTGACTGAACGTCATGCTCTCCCCTCCTATCACATCCACAAACAAAAGCCCTTCTGCCAGATCCAGCACCGACTCGATGGAGTCTGTCAGACGCCGCTCTATCCCGGGTTTTACCACCAGTCTGTCCACAACGATTTCTATGTTATGCTTGATGTTTTTATCCAGTTTGATCTCTTCTGACAGATCGTACAGACTGCCGTCAATACGCACACGAACATAGCCGCTTTTTTTGGCTCTCTCCAGCACTTTTACGTGTTCGCCCTTGCGTCCCCGCACCACAGGAGCCAACAGCTGAATCTTCGTTCCTTCCGGAAGTTCCATGATCTGATCCGCCATCTGGTCTACAGACTGCCTTTTGATCTCTCTTCCGCATTTCGGGCAATGCGGAATACCGATTCTGGCATAAAGAAGACGGAAATAGTCATAAATCTCCGTAACGGTTCCCACTGTGGAACGAGGGTTTCGATTGGTGGATTTCTGGTCGATGGATATTGCCGGAGACAGCCCTTCTATCTTTTCCACGTTGGGCTTTTCCATCTGCCCCAAAAACTGTCTGGCATAGGAAGAAAGAGATTCCATGTAACGTCTCTGTCCTTCCGCATAGATGGTATCAAACGCCAGAGAGGACTTTCCGGAACCGGAAAGTCCGGTGAGAACCACAAGTGCATCCCGCGGAATATCCACATCAATATTTTTCAGATTATGCTCATTAGCTCCCCGAATTCGGATTACATCCTTTTTCGACAGCATTTTCTTTATTTCTTCCATTTTTTCCTCGTTTCTGCTGTCAAAGACAGCCTTGCTTTTGGGCGCAGCTTTATGCGGCCGCCCTGTATTTTATTCTTCCATATCGGCCAGAGTTTTTTTCAGTTCTATCATCTTGTCGCGCAATTCTGCCGCCGCCTCGAAATTCAGCTCTGCCGCTGCCTGTTTCATCTTCTTTTGAACATCGCCGATCAGCTTCTCCAGCTCTTTTCTGTCCATAGACTCCGGATCTTTTTCAAAGCGGACTTCTTCTCTGGCAATTACTTTTGATATACTGATCAGATCGCGGACTGCCTTTTTGATCGTCTGGGGCGTAATGCCATGGGCTTCGTTGTATTCCTGCTGTATCTGACGGCGTCTGTTCGTCTCGTCGATAGCTGCGCGCATGGAATCTGTGATGTTATCCGCATACATGATAACATGACCCTCGGAATTTCTTGCCGCACGTCCGATGGTCTGGATCAGGGAAGTTTCCGAGCGCAGGAACCCTTCCTTATCCGCATCCAAAATAGCCACCAGAGAAATTTCCGGAATATCCAATCCTTCCCTCAGAAGGTTGATACCCACAAGCACATCAAAAACATCCAGACGCATATCACGGATAATTTCCGCCCTCTCCAGAGTATCAATATCAGAATGCAGGTATTTGACACGAATACCTACTTCTCTCATATAGTCTGTAAGATCTTCCGCCATCCGTTTCGTCAGAGTGGTAATCAGAATCTTGTTATGTTTCTTTACTTCTTTATTGACCTCTCCGATCAGATCGTCAATCTGTCCTTCCACCGGCCGCACATCGATTTCCGGATCCAAAAGTCCGGTAGGACGGATGATCTGCTCTGTGCGCAGAAGTTCATGTTCCTGTTCATAAGCAGAAGGTGTGGCGGACACAAACAGCATCTGATCGATATGGCTTTCAAACTCTTCAAAGCAAAGGGGACGGTTGTCCAGTGCAGAAGGCAGTCGGAAGCCATAATCCACAAGGGTCATTTTTCTGGAACGGTCTCCCGCATACATCCCCCTTATCTGAGGTATGGTGATATGAGACTCGTCGATAATAATAAGGTAGTCATCGCCAAAGTAGTCCAGCAGACAGTGGGGCGGTTCGCCCTCCTTCATACCGCTCAAATGTCTCGAATAGTTCTCGATTCCGGAACAAAAACCGGTTTCCCGCATCATTTCGATATCAAAATTGGTCCGCTCCGCAATGCGCTGCGCTTCTAAAAGCTTGTCCTCGCCTTTAAAAAAGCTGACTCTTGTCTCCAGCTCCTTTTCAATCTCTTCACAGGCCCTGTTGATTTTTTCCTGAGGCACAACATAATGGGAGGCCGGAAAAACAGCCACGTGAGAAAGGGTAGCATGCACAAGCCCCGTCAGCGGATCCACCTCGGAAATCCGGTCTATCTCATCGCCGAAAAATTCTACACGTATGAGAAAATCTCCGCCCTGCGCCGGATATATTTCCACCACATCACCGCGCACCCGGAAACAGCCTCTGCTTAAATCCATATCGTTTCGGTCGTACTGGATATCCACCAGTTCCCTTAACACTTCATCTCTGTCTTTTACCATTCCCGGCCGCAGAGAAACAACCATGTTCTGGTAATCGTCCGGACTTCCCAGTCCGTAAATACAGGACACGCTGGCAATAACAATCACATCTTTCCTCTCAGAAAGGGAGGCAGTGGCCGAGAGTCTCAGTTTCTCAATCTCATCGTTGATGGAGGAATCTTTCGCAATATACGTATCTGTGGAAGGCACGTAAGCTTCCGGCTGATAATAATCATAGTAGGAGACAAAGTATTCTACGGCATTATTGGGGAAAAACTCCTTGAATTCGGAATACAGCTGCCCGGCAAGGGTTTTATTATGTGCGATTATGAGGGTCGGTTTGTTTAATTGCTGAATGACGTTGGCCATGGTAAAGGTTTTGCCGGAACCGGTAACGCCAAGCAAAGTTTCAAATTGATTTCCCTCTTTAAAGCCCCTTACCAGCTCAGCGATAGCCTGAGGCTGGTCGCCGGTGGGTTTGTATTCAGATACTAATTCAAAATGATCCATAGCAAATTCTCCTTTATGAATCTAGTATTTTCATTCTCTTTCGCTATTATAGCAAAGTATAAAAAGAAAGTACAGAGCAAAATCGAATGTTTGTTCTGTACCTTCTTGTATAGATTTCACAATATTCCTTTTTTCTTCATTCCGCTTTGTTTACTCTGTTTCTCCCAGTTTTTCCTGCACGATACGAGTTGCTTCCTCCAACTGGTTATCTGTGCCGTCCTCAAGATAAGCCTCTCCGTCAAATTCCACTTCCACATCCGGAGAGATTCCTTTCTCGTGAATGTTATTGCCGTTTGGCGTATAGTAATTGCTTACCGTCAGTTTGACTGCTGAACCGTCTGAGAGGGTCAGGATACGCTGTACGATTCCCTTTCCAAAAGTGGTAGTCCCTACGAGGGTTCCGATTCCATAGTCTTTAATAGCTCCTGCCAGGATTTCGGAAGCGCTGGCAGAGTTGCTGTCCACCAATACCGCAAGAGGAATTTTTAATTCTCTGCTTCCATCGCAGGTGTATTCTGTCCTTTCCCCGTATTTGTCTTCCGTGTAAACAATGAGTCCTTTGGGAAGCATCATTCTGGCAATTTCACACACTGCCGTCAGATTGCCTCCCGGATTTCCTCTCAAATCCAGAACCAGACCCTGCATGCCGGAGCCATTGCATACCGCCAGAGCCTCTGCAAACTGATCTACGGTCACTTCGTCAAATTCGGCAATCCGGATATAGCCAATTTTTTCATCCAGCATTCTGGAAACTACCGTCTCGTTTTCCATTTTCCGCCGTTGTACATCAAACTCCAGATAATCTGTCTCGCCTTCCCGAATCATGGTGAGATGAACTGTCGTTCCTTCTTCCCCTTTTACCAGATTCACGATCTCTGAAAGTTCCATTCCCTGTACCAAAGTATCCTCTACTTTATAAAACAGGTCTCCTTCTTTCAGTCCGGCCTCTTCCGCCGGAGAGCCTGAAATCACACTGGCTACCCTTGCAAGTCCTGTATCCGCATCCATGCTTACGCGTGCGCCGATTCCATAGTAGATTCCTTCTGTTTTCTGCTGTGTCTGCTTTAATTCCTCTTCCGAATAGTAAGTAGAGTAAGGATCACCCAAAGATTCCACCATTCCGCGGTAGATACCTTCCCTCATCTGTCCATAGTCGATATCGTTCAGAAAGTTTTCAGATATGACCTGTTCAATCACATCCATCTTCTGTTCTGTTTCCCTGCTGACTACAGAAGCAGCGCTGTTCTGTCCATTTTTGTATCTGTCATAGAGCTGGTAAATCTGCTGTCCTGCAAGGAATAATCCTCCGAGAATAAAAACCAGAAGAACACCGCTTATCATGCCGTTGAAAAACTGCTTTTTCCGATTCTTTTCTTCCTGCTTTGCCTCTTCCTTCTGCCTGTTATCTCTAAGATCGGTATCCCATTCTTTTTTTTGGTTTTGGAAATTTTTTTCTTCCTGATTCACTGTTATCCTCCATATCCTGTTTCTTTTCTGTTTTCTTTTCCCTGTCCCGGATACAGAACCTTTCTTTTGTATCCTTTCCCCTTAAGAAACATGATTTTCGGCAGCCGCATATACCCGCGAAAGGTTACCATTGCCTGACGGCATCGCGCTCGGCGCGAGTGTGTGCCAAGGCACACACTTTTTTATCCGATAGGAAACTTCATTTCCTATCGGATAAAAAAACACGCTCCACTGTGGATGCGCACTTCGCACTCAAGGAAAATGGTTGCTGACGCAACCGCGCTCCGGCGCGAGCGTGTGCCAAGGCACACACTTTTATCCGA
>CALWLY010000002.1 GCA_944381635.1 uncultured Lachnospiraceae bacterium | reverse complement strand
AGAGACGGAAGTTGGAAGAGAGTCGTAAGATTTCAGTGTTCGGTTTTGAAGGTATATTCAAAAGCAGGTCTTTACCGGAAGGTAAGGACTTTTTTTATACCATAGGAAAGCTCATTTCCTATGGTATAAAAAAAGATACTCGCTGTAGGTGCACACTTTTTCATATA
The DNA here is from genome assembly GCA_944381635.1 of uncultured Lachnospiraceae bacterium. Lineage (GTDB taxonomy): Bacteria > Bacillota > Clostridia > Lachnospirales > Lachnospiraceae > CALWLY01. Next base: position 261,446 of record CALWLY010000002.1, on the reverse strand, counting down.
ATAGGAAAATTTAGAAAATGAGGTGGAGAACTGTGAAAAAACTGGAAATAAAACATTCTCGTTTTACCTATGATAACTGGAAATGTATGAAGCAAAAAAATTATAAACAGGTTTTAATTGAAAATGATTTATTTCAAGGATACGGAGCCAGAATTTTATTTGAGCAGCTTTCCAAACCTCAATATTGGATGTGGAGAGGAAAGAAAATAAAAGTCTGCGAGGATGGCGGAAGCTGGATTATGATGATTCCGGCGGAGGGAAATTATGCGATTACATGGATGCTTGATAAATTCCAGCATACCATTCTGTGGTATGTAGATATGTTGGATGGTATCGGATTAGACAGAGATGGCGTTGTTTACGGAAACGATATTTTTCTGGACCTGATCGTAGATCCAAGCGGTTATGTAAAAGAAGATGACAGAGAGGAAATGGAACGGGCCTTTGCTGCAGGAGTGATAAATCAAAGCCAAAAAGAATTGGCTGAAAAAACCGCGAAGAGCCTGAAAAATGGGCTGTTGAAAGATGTTGACAGCTTTCTGGAATGGTCATGGAAAATAAAACGGGAAATAGAACAGTCAAAAGAAAGCCTTGTGATCAGGAAGAGAAAAGACGGAACAGAAAAATATATACATAAACAGAAATAGCGGCGGTGTACAGGGGTGTATTCCCCCTGTACACCGCCGCTAAAGTTTTGACACCCATTTATTTGCGTACCAGGTCTTTTATAGTTTCCATAAGTTCCAGATCAGAAGGCTGAATTTTCAGATTGGTACACATTTGTTTTCCTTCAGGAGTGACTACCTTGATTCCAATAATGCTGCCTTCGCATAATCCTTCGGCAGCGGCAGCCTGAAGAAACTGTTGAAAGCGGGGATGGTTTTGATCAAATTGTTTTTTTACATTTTGTAATTCAAGTAATTTTACGGGATTTATCATCAGAATTCCTCTTCTATATAGTATCGTTTTTAAAAGTTTTGTTTACAGGTGCTTTTACAGAATAGCATAGATTATTTTCCCTGTTAAGTGCGGAATTTTGAAAATTTTTGGAAAAGTTAGGTTTTTGTGATAAAATTGGAGTAGAAAAGAGATTATATTGCGGATTTTAGGAAAAAAACGATAGGAAATGGAAGGAAAATTATAAATGTAAGGAGAGGGAAGATGCTGCGAAAACATTTTTTATTTTATGGCAGAGTGCAGGGCGTAGGTTTTCGGTATCAGGTCATGTATGCGGCAAGGACAAACAATCTTACCGGTTGGGTACGCAATCTTTCGGATGGCAGTGTGGAGATGGAAGTGCAGGGAAAAGCTCAGGAGATCGACGAATTACTTTTGTGTTTGTTTCATCTGCCATTGGTGGAGATTGAAAGGATGGAGGAAAAAGATCTGAAAATTCGATGGGAAAAAGGATTCCGTGTGAAAGGATAGCTGGTAAAACAGCGGTCTGCTTACGAAAGAACCCGGGACATGCATTTTGCAGCAGGTCCCGGGTTCTTGATATTCCCGTTTACGTTCTGTTTTATTCGTTCATATATTTTTCTGCCAATGCGTGCATGTCTTCCAGATGAGAGGGATACCATTCCATAAAGCAGGTTCCGGAAGCGGCAGCAAGCTGTCCGAGTTCTACGAGAAAAGCCGGAATCCGTTCTTCTTCCATAGGGCCCCAATTTTCTCCGAAATGTTCTGCACCTTGCAGATCGCAGCCATTTACATGGAGGAAAAAGGCGGGAACCGGTTTTTTATCTACGAGTTTTACGCCTCCCTGGAAACCAATCATGCCTATCTGATGTGTACCGCAGGAGGAAGGACAGCCGGAGATGTGAATCTGAGGAAGGGCTCCATCAGGCAGTTTGGCATCACGGACAGCGTTAATGCAGGCGTGATATAATGCCTGTGAGTCACGGGCTCCCTGCTGGCAGATGGAAGCTCCGATGCAGGAAACAGAATGTTCGAACAATGTTTCCGCGCCGTCAGAAGTAACTTCCTCTATTGCTTTAGCCTCCGTAGACGTACAATTTATGATATACATGGTTCCCTCAGGACTTAAACGGATTTCGACTGCCTCCATATCGTGAATCGTATCGAGAAGTCTGCGAAGAACGACAGGAGATGGAGTTCCGCCTAAGGGATGATAGGATACGGCAAAAAGTCCGGGCTGCTTCTGGGATATGATACGTCTTCCGCTGACAGAGCCGGTTCCGGTTTTCGTAATGACAGCTGGAGAAACCGTGAGATCCATTCCACCCTTTTGCATAAGTGCAGTCAGTTTCTCATGATAAACGAGACGCAGACCTTCTTCTCCCAGAGATTCCTGCAGATAACGTGTACGTGCTTTTGCACGCTGTGTGTAGTTTCCATGCTCCATAAATACGTCGATCATAGTGCGGACATGGTACAGAAGATGTTGACCTTTTACGTTTTCCGCAATCAGAATTCCCTTCTTGGGATTCGGTCCCATTCCTCCGCAGCAGTACACATCGAAAGTACCGTCTTCCCTTGCGATAAAACCAAGATCGCGGATGGTTGCATGCGCCTTGTTGGAGGGATGATTGGAAAAAGCTACTTTCAGTTTTCGGGGCATTTTTATATCATAAAGAATAGAAAGAAGATAATCGGCCACGGCTTCCGCGTAAGGGATCACATCGAAAGTTTCGCCGGGCAGTACGCCGGAAAGCGGGGGAACCATTACGTTTCTAGGATGATCCCCGCCACCGCCGCGGCAGACAATTCCGCAGTCAAGGGCTTTTGCGGCAACATCGAGAATCTGACGTCCTGTAAGATGATGCAGCTGGATTGTCTGGCAGGTAGTAAGCTTCAGAGTATCCAGGTGAAGCCGCTCAGCGGTTTCCACAACAAAAGCAAGCTTTTCCTTTGTCATACGTCCTGCGGTCATACGCAGACGGATCATTCCGCTGTGTCCTCCTTTTTCCGCATAGCTTCCGAAACCGCCGGAAATGCCTTTGTAGTCCTGTTTGGACATTTCACCGGTATAAAAAGCACGAGTGGCTTCATCAAACTGTGCGAGATCTTCGCGGAAAGCGTTCATGTAATCTTTCATAGTATTCTCCTTTTTGGTATCATTGAAATCTAATTGTATGGAACAGCACTTTTGGCATCTTACCATAAACATATAATAAAATGAAATAATCATTTTTTATTTTTATATAAGAAAAATTTATTCAATAATATTCCAATTTTGCAGGCTGTATATACGCGACTAAGGAAAGAGATTATTTTGCAGCAGTTCAGTTGGTCACGAAGAGACGGACGACGAAACTGCTGTACTATTTTCGCTGAAAAGCGCGTAGTTTGTTGACAACCATTGGAATTGAATTTATAATAGATTAGATTTTAACGGTTTGGAGGAAGAAACGTGAAAGCATATGGCGTAAACGAATTAAGAAGAATGTTCCTCGAATTTTTTGAAAGCAAGGGACATCTGGCAATGAAGAGCTTTTCTTTAGTGCCTCACAATGACAATAGTTTATTATTGATTAACTCCGGTATGGCTCCGCTGAAGCCTTATTTTACCGGACAGGAAATTCCTCCGAGAAGAAGAGTGACAACCTGTCAGAAATGTATCCGTACAGGCGATATCGAAAATATCGGTAAGACGGCACGCCACGGTACGTTCTTTGAAATGCTTGGAAACTTCTCCTTTGGGGATTATTTTAAAAAAGAAGCAATCGCATGGAGCTGGGAATTTTTGACAGAAGTGGTAGGCCTTGATCCGAACAGGCTGTATCCTTCTATTTATGTAGATGATGACGAGGCTTTTGAAATCTGGAACAAGGAGATCGGAATCCCGGCAGACCGTATCTTCCGTTTTGGAAAAGAAGACAATTTCTGGGAGCATGGTTCAGGTCCCTGCGGTCCCTGTTCTGAAATTTATTATGACAGAGGAGAGAAATACGGCTGCGGCAAACCGGGCTGTACAGTAGGCTGCGACTGTGATCGTTATATTGAAGTTTGGAACAACGTATTTACCCAGTTTGACAACGACGGTCATGGCAATTATTCGGAACTTGAGCAGAAGAATATTGATACAGGTATGGGCCTTGAAAGACTGGCTACTGTTGTTCAGGATGTGGATTCCATTTTTGATGTGGACACAATTCAGGCTCTCCGTGATCATGTATGCCGCCTGGCTGGAAAAGAATACAAAAAAGAATACAGCTGGGATGTGTCAATCCGTATTGTGACAGACCATATCCGTTCCGCAACCTTTATGATTTCCGACGGTATCCTTCCCAGCAACGAAGGACGCGGTTATGTGCTTCGCAGAATTATCCGCCGTGCTGCCCGCCACGGAAGACTTCTTGGAATTGAAGGAGAGTTTCTTGCAGAACTTTCCAAAACAGTTATTGAAGGAAGCAAGGACGGATATCCGGAGCTGGAAGAGAAAAAAGACTTCATCTTTAATGTTTTGACTCAGGAAGAAAATAAATTTAATAAAACCATTGATCAGGGTCTTGCAATTCTTGCCGAAATGGAAGAAACCATGACAAAAGAAGGTAAAAAAGTGATGAGCGGCGAGGATGCGTTCAAGCTCTATGATACCTATGGTTTCCCCATTGATTTGACAAAGGAAATCCTGGAGGAAAAAGGCTTCTCTATCGATGAGGAAGGCTTCCAGGCTGCTATGAAGGAGCAGAAAGAAAAAGCAAGAAAAGCAAGAAAAACTACAAACTATATGGGTGCCGATATCACGGTTTATGAATCTATTGATCCGGCAATCACATCTGTGTTTGTGGGATATGACAGATTGTCCCATGAGTCTGTGATTTCAGCAATGACAACAGACACAGAAGTAGTGCAAGCTTTGACTGACGGTGAAAACGGAACCATTGTCGTAGAGGAGACTCCTTTCTATGCAACGATGGGCGGTCAGGAAGGCGATAAAGGAATCATCACCTGTCCGGACGGTGAGTTTCAGGTGGAAGAGACCATCAAGTTAAAAGGCGGAAAAGTAGGACATGTGGGAAAAGTTGTAAAAGGCATGTTCAAAAAGGGAGATAAAGTATCTCTTGCTGTAAATGAAGCAAACAGAAGTGCAACCTGTAAAAACCATACGGCAACTCACCTTTTGCAAAAAGCACTCCGTGAAGTGCTGGGAACTCATGTAGAACAGCAGGGATCTTTCAACAATGCAGACAGACTTCGTTTTGACTTCAGCCATTTCTCAGCTATGACGGCAGAAGAACTGGCACAGGTGGAGGCAATCGTCAACGAAAAGATTGCAGAGAATCTGAAAGTGGAAACCAAGATCATGACCATAGAGGAAGCAAAGAAATCCGGTGCTATGGCTCTGTTTGGTGAAAAATATGGTGATACTGTCCGTGTCGTTATGGTGGATGATTTCTCCAAGGAATTTTGTGGAGGAACCCATGTAGGAAATACCGGCGCAATCCAGGCGTTCAAGATTATTTCCGAAAGCGGTGTTGCGGCAGGTGTGAGAAGAATTGAAGCTCTGACAGGACAGGGTGTATTCCGTTACTATGAGGAACTGGAAAGAAAACTGGAAGAAGCGGCAAAGACGGTGAAAGCTACGCCGGCTAATCTGGTTGAGAGACTGGAGCATCTGATGGCAGAGATGAAAGCTCTGCAGAGTGAAAATGAATCTCTTAAGAGCAAGGCTGCAAAAGAAGCGCTGGGAGATGTTATGGACCAGGTGAAAGAGGTCAAAAGCGTCAAACTGCTTGCAGCATCTGTAGAAGGCGTGGATATGAACGGCCTGAGAGAACTGGGAGATCAGTTAAAAGAAAAACTGGGTGATGGCGTTGTGCTGCTTGCATCCGCTCAGGACGGACATGTTAATCTGGTAGCCATGGCTACAGACGGAGCTATGAAAAAAGGCGCTCATGCAGGAAATCTGATCAAAGGCGTTGCCTCTTTAGTAGGTGGCGGCGGCGGCGGACGTCCCAACATGGCTCAGGCAGGAGGAAAGAATCCTGCCGGTGTTCCGGAAGCCATCGCAAAGGCAGAGGAAGTTCTGGAAGCTCAGATTCAGTAACGAAAGCGATTTCCCCGGAAGTAACCTTAAAAAAGGAAAATATGACAGGGAAGAAACGTCAGACTTGCACTGTTACAATCTTCTGAAAAAAATTGCAAAAAATAGTTGACTGATTGGATTTTTTTGTTATAATAATATTTGTGCAATTGTTGTACAAGAAAAAACCCAATCAGTCGTGGAACGAGAAGGGACTGAAGGGAGGTTAGGTGTGAATCATGTCAAACGTAATCGTAAAAGAGAACGAGACTTTAGATAGCGCTTTACGTCGTTTTAAAAGAAGCTGTGCTAAAGCAGGTATCCAGCAGGAAATCCGCAAAAGAGAGCATTACGAAAAACCGAGCGTAAAACGTAAGAAAAAATCTGAAGCAGCAAGAAAACGTAAATATAACTAATTTAACAAGTCCTTGACGAGTTTCGCCAAGGACTTACGTTTTTTGAACGAATATTTTCTGATAAAACAAAAGAGGAGAGAGCACAATGAACTGGAAGAAAAGAGTGATGAGCCTTGCAGTTGCAGCGGCAGTTGCTTTGACAACGTTTGTTTCTGCGCCTGTGACAGTAAAAGCAGCAGAGCCAATTGCAAAGGGTGTGGATGTATCAAAATACCAGGGAGCAGTAAACTGGAGCGCTGTAAAGAATGCGGGTTATTCGTTTGCATTTGTAAAAATAGGCAGTGCTAAGAGTGGACTGGATCCGTATTTTGCTGTAAATATGGCTGGTGCAACAGCTGCAGGAATGAAGGTGGGAGCCTATATCTATTCTTACGCTACCACAGTGGAAGGAGCGATTACAGAGGCTCAATTTGCAATCGCAGCTCTTCAGAATTATCCGGTTTCTCTCCCGGTTGTATACGACTTAGAGGATGCCGTACATAGAAACATGGCTCCGGATCAGCTGGCTGCTCTTGTAACTGCATTTTGCTCTACAATTCAGCAGGCCGGTTATTATCCGATGCTTTATGCCAGCAAGAATTGGATGGCAGAAAAAATTGCTGCGGTTCCCTACGATAAGTGGGTAGCTCAGTATGGACCGGCATGTCAGTATCCCAATCCGGCGTTCTGGCAGTTTACCAGCAGCGGTACGGTTCCCGGTATTAACGGACGTGCAGATTTGAATTATCAGTTTAAAGATTATTCTACTTTGATTTATCCTAACGGATTTATCACAAGAGGCGGCAATACCTATTATTATAAGAACTATCGTATGCAGTTTGGATTTGTAGAGGACGGCGGCAACACCTATTTTATGAATGCAGATGGTACGCTTTACAAAAATGGCTGGCTTGGTGATGGAACCAATATGTTCTATATGGATACCTCAGACGGTCATATGCTGCATGATGCGGTGACGATTGGTTCCAAAAACTATTATTTTGATGCCAACGGATTGATGTATCGCGGTCCTCTTACCGTAGATGGAAAGAGTTACTTATATGGCGCCGACGGAGCTATGGTTTACGGCTGGTACACAGACGCAGCGGGCACCCGTTATTATGATACAGACGGAAGTATGGTCATGAACGGCTTTAAAACCATCGATGGTGTAAATTATTATTTTGACGCCACAGGTTTACGTCAGAGCGGTCTGATTAATGTAGGCGGTGTAACATATCTGTTTGATGCCAACGGTGCGATGCAGTACGGCTGGTATACAGATGCGGCAGGTATGCGTTACTTCAATCCGGATGGAAGCATGGCTGTGAACACGACTCTGGCAATAGACGGTACGCTTTATGTCTTTGATGCCAACGGTATTGCAACAGCGGTACCTGCTATGGACCCTGCTCAGGCAGCGGCAGCAGAACAGGCTCTTTTAGCACAGCAGAATGCTGCCTGAGCGGAATGTTTTTTGGCTCTGACAGCATCGTGATGTTGGGGAGCAACTCTTTGCCCTTAGGATACTTTTGGATTTTTTCGTGCCAGGGCTTTCAAAATCCGAAAAACAGGAGAAAACAGAATAAAGCAGGAGATGGAAACATACAAATAGGATAACTAAGAAAAGCTGATATGAGGTGTATGCGATGAAAAAATTATGCAGACAGTTTATCTCAGTAGTTCTGACGGTAATTCTGGTTTGCATCCCTGTTTTGCAGACACATGCGGCAGAAGGAGAACCGGTGGAACTATCGGCTCCTTCTGCTATTTTATTGGAAGCGTCCACAGGGAAAGTGATTTATGAGAAAAATCCGGATCAGGTTTGTTCTCCGGCCAGTATTACAAAAATTATGACACTTCTGCTGATTTTCGAATCATTGGAAAAGGGAGAGATCAGCCTGGATGACGAAGTTCTCACAAGTGAACATGCACAGTCCATGGGAGGATCTCAGGTTTTCCTGGAATCAGGAGAAATACAGAGTGCGGATACCATGATCAAATGCATTGCGGTGGCAAGCGGTAACGATGCTGCAGTAGCCATGGCAGAACATATCTGCGGCAGTGAAGAAGAGTTTGTCCGAAGGATGAATGAAAAAGCGCAAACTCTGGGAATGAAAAACACAAACTTTGTGGACTGCTGCGGGCTCAGTGATTCCGATGAGCATCATACAACTGCAAGGGATGTGGCGATCATGAGCAGAGAGCTGATTACCAAATATCCCCAGGTGCTTGATTACAGTAAAATCTGGATGGAGGATATTGAGCATGTGACGAATCGGGGAAGCAGTACATTTACCTTATCCAGCACAAATAAATTGCTCAAACAGTACCCCTATGCCACGGGTCTGAAAACCGGTTCTACCAGCAAGGCTAAATATTGTCTTTCGGCTACTGCCAGGAAGGATAATGTGGATATGATAGCGGTAGTGATGACGGCGCCGGATTCTCCGTCACGCTTTCAGGATGCTGTGACACTTCTTAATTATGGATACAGCAACAGCGCCTTATATCATGATAACAATAAGGATAAATTGTCGAAACTTCCGGTGGAAGGCGGTGTGGAGGATCAGGTCGGCATCGCCTACCAGGGGGAATTTCGTTATCTTGACACAGATGGAAACGATATTCGTATGATACAGAAAAAGCTGGAACTTCCTGAAAAGGCGGAAGCTCCGGTGACCGCTGGTGATAAGGCCGGTGAGGCGGTTTACAGTCTGAATGGTCAGATACTTGGCACGGTTCCTTTGATTTTCACGGAAGACGTTGCCAAAGCGGTGTATAAGGACTATGTAAAAAAAATCATCGCGTATTTTCTTTTATAACCGAAAAAAATATGCTATACTGAAACGGATTTATGGCTGTACAGCAGAGGGCGGAAGTCTTTTCAGAGATTTTCGCCGAGGAAAAAGGAGAAAGACCATGTGGCAGATCATTGCATGTTTTGCGGCAGCGGCAGTTTTATTTTTCCTGTTTGTAATCATTTGGGATACTCACCGCTTTGTGAAGCGCTTTTACCGACTGGAAAGTCCCAAAATTAAAAAAACTGTCAGATTAGCTGTTTTAGCAGATTTACACAATAAAGAATATGGAAAAAACAACGAGAAGCTTCTGGAAGCTATTCGCAGGGAAAACCCCGATATGATATTGATAGCCGGTGATATGATTGTATCCGTAGAAGGAAAAAGTACGGAGCCGGCAGAGCGGACGCTGGAGGCTTTGAGCAGAGAATATCCGGTGTATTTTGGGATTGGGAATCATGAATATCGTATTTTCCATCAACCGGAAGTCTATGGGGATATGGGAGAAAGATTCAGAAAGTTCCTGAAAAAATCGGGAATTATTCTTCTTGAAAATAAATATACAGACCTTGCAGAATATGGAATCCGCATTTATGGTCTGGATCTTCCCAGAAGCTACTATAAAAAATTCCGGAAAACAGAACTGGAGACGGAAACTTTGGAAAGTATGCTTGGAAAACCGCCAAAAGACAGGTTTTCCATTCTTCTGGCGCATAATCCGGATTATTTTGAAAGTTATGCCCGGTGGGGGGCTGATTTATCACTTTCAGGCCATGTGCACGGAGGGGTAATGAGGCTTCCTCTTCTCGGAGGCGTACTGTCAACTTCTTTTACCCTTTTTCCAAAATACGATGGGGGAATTTTCCGCAAAGGGGATGCTTCGGCGATTGTCAGCAGAGGATTGGGCGCGCATACGATACCGATCCGCGTTTTTAATCCGGGAGAGCTGATTATCGTGGATCTTGTGCAAAAATGAAAAATAAAGGACGGAAAAGCGAATGGCGATACCTGTGAAACTGTCAGTGTTTGAAGGCCCTTTGGACCTGCTTTTGCACCTGATAGATAAAAACAAAGTAGATATTTATGATATTCCTATTGTGGAGATTACAGAACAGTACCTGGACTATATCCGACAGATGGAGCGGGAAGACATGAATGTCATGAGCGAATTTCTTTTAATGGCAGCCACTCTTTTGGATATCAAATGTAAAATGCTGCTGCCAAAGGAAGTCAATGAAGAAGGGGAGGAAGAGGACCCCCGGGCAGAGCTGGTGCAGAAACTGTTGGAATACAAAATGTATAAATATATGTCTTTTGAGTTAAAAGACAGGCAGATGGAGGCAGATCATTTTTTCTTCAGGGAAAAATCTGTTCCGGAAGAAGTAAAAAATTATCAGCCGCCGGTAAATCATCAGGAACTTTTAGGAAATCTGAGCCTGAGCCGTCTGCATGAGATTTTTCAAACTGTCATGAAACGGCAGGAGGACAAGCTGGATCCGGTGCGGAGCCAGTTTGGGAAAATTGAAAAAGAAGAAGTAAATCTGGAAGAAAAACTTTCCTATGTGGAAGAGACCATACGCAGTAAGAAAAAAATTTGTTTTCGGGAATTGCTGGAAAAACAGAGCAGCAGACAGGAAATCATAGTGACTTTTTTAGTCATTCTGGAAATGATGAAGACAGGAAAAATAGAAGTGGTACAGGAAGCAATTGGAGCGGAGATTTATATTACAGCAAAAGAAATCTGAAAAAGCTGTCATAGTTGACAGAGGATAGCTTTTCGTTTATTGATGGAGGATACATGAACAGAAAGAAGCAGGAAGCAATCATAGAAGCGGTTTTATTTACCATGGGGGAGTCTGTGGAGCTTTCCAGACTTGCAGAAGTGATTGAAGAAGATCCGGATAAAACAAAGCAGATTTTAGAGGGGATGATGGCCCGCTATGAAAAGGAAGACAGAGGAATTGCCATCATAGCCCTGGATAACTCTTATCAGATGTGTACCAAAAAGGAAATGTATGAATATCTGGTTAAAATCGCTAAAACTCCTAAAAAATTCAGCTTGTCGGAAACATTATTGGAAACTCTTTCCATTATCGCTTACAAACAGCCGGTAACCAAGCTGGATGTGGAAAAAATCCGTGGAGTTAACTGCGATCATGCCATCAACCGGCTGATCGAATACGATCTGGTTATGGAATTGGGAAGGCTTGACGCTCCCGGCAGACCCCTGCTCTTTGGCACTACAGAGCAGTTTCTGAGAAGTTTCGGCGTGCAGTCCCTTGCTGATTTGCCTGAGCTGACACCGATGCAGGTGGAGGAATTCAAGGAAGAGGCGGAAGAAGAGGCGAATTTAAAGATCGGAATCTGAAAAGAAAAGGAATGAAAGGAAAACCTGGATACATATACTGAAAAAAAGAAACGGAAAAGCCGGTTATGAAAAAGATTTTTGCTTATTTTCTTATCTTTTATTTTTGTCTCTTTGGCAGTCTGTCTGTTTTAAATGTAAGTGCCAAAGAACAGGAAAATAGTACAACCAGTGAATTATACGCTCAGTCTGCTGTCCTTATGGATGCCAGAACCGGGCGTATTTTATTGGAAAAAAACGGAAGTGAAGTAAGATCTATGGCCAGTACTACCAAAATTATGACGTGTATTGTTGCGCTGGAGCTTGGGGGAATTGAGGAAAAAGCAGGAGTTTCGGCTTATGCAGCCTCCATGCCCAAGGTACATATTGGTGTGACGAAAGGAGAATATTATAAGATTGAAGATTTGCTCTATGCGCTTATGCTGGAATCCTATAACGATGCAGCTGCGGTGGTGGCGGAATATTACGGGAGCAAAATGCTGAATGATGGCGGCGACATCACCGAGCATTCCAGGGAGGAAAGTACGAGAGCGATTCTGGCTTTTACGCAGCGAATGAATGAAAAAGCGGAAGAAATCGGCTGTCAGAATACTTATTTTGTGACTCCGAACGGTCTTGACGCTGCTCTGAAAACAACCGGGGAAGATGGAAAAACGATAGAAAAAGTGCATTCCTCAACCGCTGAAGATATGGCCAGAATCATGGCTTACTGTGTAGAAAAGTCGCCGGAGAAGGAGGCTTTTTTAAAAGTTACACAGACACAATCCTATTCCTTCTCAAGTTGGAAAAGAGAAGGGGAAGATTTTAAAGAGGGAGCAAGAAGCGTTTCCTGTAATAATCACAATGCATTCCTGAATATGATGGAAGGGGCTCTGTCAGGGAAAACAGGATTTACCAATAAGGCCGGATACTGTTATGTGGGTGCGCTTCAGAAAGATGAAAAAGTGTTTACGGTGGCATTGCTGGCTTGCGGATGGCCGAACAACAAAACATGGAAGTGGCATGATACAAAACTTTTGATGGAGTATGGCCTCGAAAATTATGAGTGGAAAGATATTTTTACTAAGCCGGATCTTCCGGATCTTCCGGTGGAAAATGGCATAGAAGAAACAACAAGGATAGATATGGAAGAAGAACAATTGGGGCTTCTCTGGTCTGATCAGGACGAACTGGATATTCAAATTGAGACGGAGGATGTTTTACAGGCGCCTGTATGGAAAGGACAAAAAGTGGGGGAGGTTCATTATCTTGTAAATGGAAAAGAATTTGCCTCTATTCCGCTGTGTGCGGGACAGTCAATTCCCAAAATGACATATATTTACAGGCTGAAACAGATTCTTTATGCATTTGGATTGTAAAAAATGCATAATAAAGCTATTCTTTTTTAAACTTTCGTGTTATACTATTGCCATACGAATACGAGAGGGCGCCGCAATAGCGTGATGACTTTTCAAAGGGGTTCGTAATGCAAAATCTGCGTAATTTTACGTACATAAAATGGAGGGCTGAAAGAATGAGTACTACTTCACAAGCGAGTCAAAGAATAACTGCTTTACTCGATGACAACAGTTTCGTTGAAATCGGCGCTATGGTGACAGCCAGAGCTACAGATTTCGGTTTGAAACAAACAGACACTCCCTCAGACGGTGTTATCACCGGTTATGGGGTCATTGACGGCAATCTTGTGTATGTTTACAGTCAGGACGCGTCCGTATTGGGGGGCACCATCGGAGAAATGCATGCTAAGAAAATTGCGGGACTGTACGATCTTGCAATGAAAATGGGAGCGCCGGTAATTGGATTGATCGATTCTTCCGGTCTGAGACTTCAGGAGGCGACGGATGCATTGAACGGATTTGGAGAAATTTATTTCAAACAGTCCATGGCATCCGGGGTAATACCGCAGATTACTGCTGTGTTTGGCAGCTGCGGCGGCGGTCTTGCAGCAGTTCCCGCATTGACAGATTTTACGTTTATGGAAGATAAAAAAGCGAAATTATTTGTAAATACTCCCAATGCTCTGGCGGGAAGCGATATTGGAAAATGTGACAATACTTCCGCAGAGTTTCAGAGTAAAGAAAGCGGTATGGTTGCTGTTACCGGAAGCGAGGAGGAAATCCTTGCGAAGATAAGAACACTGGTATCCATGCTGCCTGCCAATAATGAGGATGATCATTCTTATATAGAGTGTCAGGACGATCTCAACCGCCTGGTTCCTGAATTGGAAGTAGCTGTGCAGGACGGAGCTCTTGCACTGAAAATTCTTGCAGATCAGGGAGATTTCTTCGAGGTGAAAGAAGATTATGCCAAAGATATGGTGACTGGATTCCTGAGAATGAACGGCATGACGATAGGAGCGGTTGCCAACAGAAGCAAGATCTTCGGCGAAGATGGAAATGTGGTGGAAGAGTTCCAGAAAGTAATGACTCCTGAGGGTTGTGAAAAGGCAGCGGAGTTTGTCAATTTCTGTGACGCCTTTTCCATTCCGGTGTTAAGCTTGACGGATACGGAAGGTTTTGAGGCATCTGTGTGTGCGGAAAAGTGTCTGGCAAGAGATATGGGCAGACTCATTTACGCATTTGCCAATGCCACCGTGCCCAAGGTAAATGTAATTACCGGAAAAGCGTTCGGAAGTGCCTATGTGGTCATGAATTCTAAAGGAATCGGTGCAGATATCACGATTGCATGGCCGGATGCACAGATTGGAACTATGGATGCCGGTCTGGCTGCCAAAATCATCTGTGACGGACAGGGTGCGGAAAAAATAGAACAGTGCGCGAAGGAATATGAGAAGGGGCAGAATCATGTATCCAATGCGGCCAGAAGAGGTTATGTGGACCAGATTATAGAACCGGCAGACACAAGAAAGTATATTATAGGAGCTTTTGAGATGCTCTTTACAAAGAGAGAGGAGCGGCCGTCCAGAAAACATGGAACGGTATAAGAAAGGATGATACTTAATATGAAAAGAATTTTACTGATATTAGGTATGATGATCTGTATGCTGGGTATGACGGCATGCGGCGCCAAAGAAGAGACGACCCCTTCCAGTGAAGCGCTAAGCAGTGCCAACGCAGTTGCATCGCAGGTCATCGACTCCATAAATAATATCGTCTTAAGCGGCCTTTCCGAGCAGTATAAGGAAGATGAAGTTATGAAAGGGGCTTTGGACAGCTGGAGCGCCACGCTTGATGATATCGGAGAATACCGGGGAATTATTGATCTTTCCATGGAGACAACAGACGATGGTACAGACATCAACGTTGTTGTGGAAGGTGCCGAGAGAAATGCAGATGTGCTGATTGCTATTGACTCAGAGGGATATATTACCAGCATCAGTTCCAGTGCCCAGTTTACTTTTGGAGAAAATATGGCAAAAGCAGCTATGAACACGGTGTTGGGAATGGGAACGGTTTTTATTGTTCTGATTATTATCAGCGTGATCATAAGCTGCCTGAAAGTATTGCCTGTGCTTGAAAAAAGGGCAGCGGCATGGAGAGAGAGCAGGAATAAAAATACGACAGAAAAAGAAAGCATTGCCGCAGAGGAAAATTCTGCTTTGGAAAATAACATGCTCTCCGTGGAAGAAGTGGAAGATGTTTCGGATGACGAGGAACTTGTGGCAGTCATTGCCGCAGCAATCGCAGCAAGCGAGGGAACCAGTGCGGATGGTTTTGTAGTAAGAAGCATTCACCGTGTATCAGGAAAAGGCTGGAGAAGATAAAAGGCAGTGATCTCACAGCAGTGCCTGCATCAGCAGGAATCCATTAAGAAAAGTATTGATAAGCAGGAGGATTTTCACATGAAAAGTTATACCATTACCGTAAATGGAAATGTTTATGATGTTACTGTAGAAGAAAAACCCGTTGGAGCGGCTCCGGCAGCGCCGGCAGCTCCGGTATCTGTACCGAAGGCAGCCCCGAAAGCTGCTGCAGCTGCAAAACCGGCAGGAAGCGTTAAAATTGAAGCCGGGGCAGCCGGAAAAGTGTTTAAGATCGAAGCAAATCCTGGACAGAAGGTAAAAGCCGGTGATGCAGTTGTCATCATTGAAGCCATGAAGATGGAAATTCCGATTGTGGCACCGAAAGACGGCATGGTAGCAAGCATTGAAGTTGCAGTAGGAGATTCCATAGAGGCTGGTACTGTGCTGGCGACTATGGATTGACAGAAAGGCAGGAGATTCCTGCACAGCCGGGAAGCAGGGAAAAAATCATTTTATTGGATTTTCTCAGACCAAAATCCTGAAAACCACAGGAGAATGAGGTAAAACCGGCTGAAAAAAGGAGGTCGCAGAATGGATTACATATTGACTACTTTGGACAACCTGATTCATCAGACTGCATTTTTCAATTTGACTGTAGGAAATTTCATTATGATTCTGGTTGCCATGATTTTTCTATATCTGGCTATCGCCAAAGGCTTCGAGCCGCTTTTGTTGCTGCCTATCGCCTTTGGCATGCTGCTTGTAAATATTTATCCGGATATTATGATCAGTCCGGAAGAGGCATCCAACGGAGTGGGCGGACTCTTGTATTACTTCTATGTACTGGATGAATGGGCAATTCTGCCGTCCCTGATCTTCATGGGGGTAGGTGCCATGACAGACTTTGGACCGTTGATTGCAAATCCCAAAAGCTTTCTTCTGGGTGCGGCTGCTCAGTTCGGTATTTTCGTGGCATATTTCGGTGCGATTGCTCTGGGATTTAATGACAGGGCAGCTGCAGCAATTTCTATTATCGGCGGTGCAGATGGTCCTACGTCTATTTTCCTGGCAGGAAAGCTGGGACAGACAAATATGTTAGGCCCTATTGCCGTGGCAGCTTATTCTTATATGGCTCTTGTTCCGATTATTCAGCCGCCGATCATGAAATTATTGACAACGGAAGAAGAACGCAAAATAAAAATGGAGCAGTTAAGACCGGTATCCAAACTGGAAAAAATTCTTTTCCCTATTGTTGTAACCGTTGTTGTATGTCTGATCCTTCCTACAACAGCTCCTTTGGTTGGTATGCTGATGCTGGGAAATCTTTTCCGTGAATCCGGTGTAGTAAGACAGCTTACAGATACAGCTTCCAATGCTCTTATGTATATCGTTGTTATCCTTCTTGGAACCAGTGTAGGTGCAACTACCAGCGCCGAAGCGTTTCTGAATGCGGACACACTTAAAATCGTGTTCCTGGGATTGATTGCCTTTGCGTTCGGTACAGCGGCCGGTGTTGTTTTTGGCAAATTGATGTGCAAAGTTACGGGCGGTAAAGTCAATCCTCTGATTGGCTCCGCAGGCGTTTCAGCAGTTCCAATGGCAGCCCGTGTATCGCAGAAAGTCGGAGCAGAGGCGGATCCTACCAATTTCCTTTTGATGCACGCTATGGGACCTAATGTGGCAGGCGTTATTGGAACAGCAGTAGTTGCAGGTACTTTTATGGCAATTTTCGGAGTATTTTAAGGATAGAATTTTGCACCACCATGAAGGAGGTAAAAAAATATGGCTGAGGGAAAACCCATTAAAATAACAGAAACAATTCTTCGCGATGCGCATCAGTCTCTGATAGCGACCCGTATGCCTACGGAACTGATGCTGCCGATTATTCCCAAAATGGATCAGGTTGGTTTTTATTCCGTAGAGTGCTGGGGTGGCGCTACGTTTGACGCTTCCATGCGTTTCTTAAAGGAAGATCCCTGGGATCGTCTCCGCAAGCTGCGTGCGGGCTTTAAAAACACGAAACTTCAGATGCTTTTAAGAGGTCAGAATCTTTTGGGCTATCGCCATTACGCAGACGATGTGGTGGAATATTTCGTACAGAAATCCATTGCAAACGGCATTGATATTATTCGTATTTTTGACTGTCTGAACGATCTGAGAAATCTGGAAGCCAGTGTGCGGGCATGTAACAAAGAGAAAGGGCATGCACAGGTTGCGTTGTCCTATACTCTGGGAGATGCGTATACCCTGGATTACTGGACCAATATAGCAAGGCAGATTGAAGAGATGGGTGCAGACTCTATCTGCATCAAAGATATGGCAGGGCTCTTGCTTCCGTATGAGGCTTCCAAGCTGATAACGGCTATGAAGAGTGCCACAAAACTTCCTATTCAGCTTCACACTCACTATACATCGGGTGTGGCCAGCATGACTTATCTGAAAGCGGTTGAGGCAGGGGTAGATGTGATCGATACGGCAATGTCACCTTTCGCATTGGGAACCTCACAGCCGGCAACGGAAGTTATGGTAGAAACCTTTAAAGGAACTCCTTATGACAGCGGACTGGATCAGGGACTGCTTGCAGAAATTGCAGATTATTTCCGTCCATACAGGGAGGAATGCCTGAAATCAGGACTTTTGGATCCTAAGGTATTGGGAGTTAACATTAAAACATTGCTTTACCAGGTACCGGGAGGTATGCTTTCCAATATGGTAAGTCAGCTGAAAGAGCAGAATGCCAGCGATAAGTATGACCAGGTACTTCAGGAGATACCGAAAGTGCGGAAAGATTTCGGTGAACCTCCGCTTGTTACACCGTCTTCTCAGATTGTGGGAACGCAGGCAGTGTTTAATGTTCTTATGGGAGAACGTTACAAAATGGCTACCGACCAGACAAAAGATCTGCTTTCCGGAAAGTACGGACGCACGGTAAAACCGTTTAATTCCGAGGTTCAGAAAAAGGTAATCGGGGACAGAGAGGTAATCACCTGCCGTCCGGCAGATCTGTTGGAAAAGGAACTTGATAAAATTGAAGAAGAGATGAGACCGTGGAAGCAGCAGGAAGAAGATGTTCTCTCCTACGCATTGTTCCCGCAGGTTGCCATGGACTTCTTTAAGTATCGTCAGGCCCAGCAGGACAGAGTAGATATGACTCAGGCGGACACAAAAAACGGAGCTTATCCTGTCTGAACAGTGCTGTGATTTCGATAGTTTTTGAATAAATAAAATTCCTGTTGCTGCTGCTCTTTCAATCAGGAGACAGACAGTGACAGGAATTTTTTAGTAAGAGAGGAGAAGGACTATGCCGTTTCCAATGACACATCTTGCGGTTGCTTATGACTGTATTTGTCAAAACAAAATTGCGGTTTCCAGGCCGGAGCAGTTTTTGCTGGGAGCCCTGGCGCCTGACAGCGTACATTTTCGCCCAAATTACGAAAAAAGTATGAAGAAAACAAGTCATCTGTTTGAAGGCTGCGGAGAGTGGGGCGTGACAGAAGACCCTGACTTGTGGTATAAAAATATTATGGCTTTTCTGGAAAAATGGAAAGATTTTCCGGAACAGGATTTTATCCGGGGCTATGCAGCTCATGTACTGACAGACTGGGTAAATGACAGGGTGGCATGGACGCCTTACCGGGAAAATACCCGGGAGGAATTTGTGCAGGGGATAGACGGAGATTCTTTTCACAGAGAAATGGCAGCCTGGGATTATGAAATTTATCTGAATTTTCCCGGAAGGGCAGAAATATGGAAACTGTTGGAGAAGGCAGAAAGCCACGACATACCGGGACGCATCGTGGGAAAAGAACTTAATGACATGAAGACTTCCGTGCTGCATGAACAGTATGAAAACAGAGAGAGAAAAGAAGGATACAGCAATACAATCTGGACGCCGGAAAGAAAGAAATGTTTTTGGGAGAAGGCGCAGGAAGTTTTCGGACAAGCATTGGTATAACACAAAGGAGAGAGGAAATATTATGGAAAAAACAGAGCAGAAACAAGTGATTCCCTATCAGAGAAAGGTACAGTATTATGAAACGGATCAGATGGGAATCGTGCATCATTCCAATTATATTCGCTGGATGGAGGAGGCCAGAGTTGACTTCCTTGGTCAAATCGGGATTCCCTATGACGAGATAGAAAAGACGGGAGTGATCATACCGGTACTCAGCGCTTCCTGCGAATACAAAGTGGCATTTCGATATGGAGATACCTTCCTGATTGAAATAGAAGGGGATAAATTTACGCAGGTAAGAATGAGTTTGCGCTATAAAATTTATGACGAAAAAAAGACAGTTCTCAAGGCTGAGGGAAGTACATCCCACTGTTTTCTGGATAAGAATATGAAGCCGGTGCGCCTGAAAAAGGATTTTCCCGGTATCTATGAAAAATTGGCGCTTCATTTTGGAGAAAGTATCCATTGTTGACACCGGTTTTAAGAATCGGTAAAATAAAGCTCAGAATCGGGTAAGGATATTTTATTTGTATGAAAACGCTGCGGTATCAGAAACCGGAGCAGAAATCGTACAGATAAGGCAGGGATGGTTTATGGATAAAAGCAATGATATTATCTCAAGAATCAACGAAAAATATGCCAAAATGAGCAAAGGGCATAAAGCAATCGCATCTTATATTACGGATCATTACGATCAGGCGGCCTTTATGACGGCGGCAAGACTTGGGAAAGAGCTGGGAATCAGTGAATCGACCGTAGTACGGTTTGCTGCTGCCATAGGTTATGAAGGATATCCGCAGATGCAGGAGGCTTTATCATCCTGGGTAAAAAGCAAGCTGAATGTAAATCCTATGCAGCAGATGGATCGAAAATATGGCGGCAGCAGTCAGTCAGAAGTGCTGGAACTGGTTCTGGGCAGCGATATTGAAAAAATTCAGGATACGATCCAAAATCTGGATGTGGTGGCTTTTGAAGCTGCAGTGGACATTATCCTGTCAGCCAGAACAGTTTATATTCTCGGAATACGAAGCTGTGAACCTTTGGCAGATTTTCTCGCATTTTATCTGAACATAATCCGTGGTAATATCGTACAGATCAAAACCTCCAATATCAGCGAAATTTTTGAACAGATGATTCGAATCGGGGAAAAGGATGCAATTATCGGCATCAGTTTTCCCAGGTATTCCATGCGCACTTTAAAAGCCATGGAATTTGCCAATGAGCGAAAGGCATCTGTGATTACGATCACAGACAGCATCCATTCTCCCATGAATTTATATTCATCCTGCAACCTTCTGGCAAGAAGCGACATGGTATCGATTGTGGATTCTCTGGTGGCACCCCTTAGTGTGATCAATGCCCTGGTGGTGGCATTGTGCATGAAAAAACCTCAGGAGGTAAAGGAAAACCTGGAGGCTATGGAAAATGCCTGGAATAATTACCAGGTTTATCTGAACGATGAAATAGACTATCTGAATGAAGATTCTGTTTTTGAAACCCTTTGAAAAGGAACAGAAAATACCCGAAAACGGAAAGGACATTATGAGCAAAGTGATTGTAATCGGCGGCGGTGCTGCCGGAATGATGGCAGCAGCGGCGGCAGCAGGAAAAGGTCATCAGGTTGAGCTTTTTGATAAAAATGAAAAGCTGGGTAAAAAGATTTATATTACCGGCAAAGGCCGCTGTAATGTGACCAACGCCTGCGATACGGAAGATTTATTTAAAAACGTAGTGACAAACCCCAAGTTTTTGTACAGTGCTTTTTATGGTTTTGACAACCAGGCGGCTATGGATTTTTTTGAAAAGGCCGGCTGTCGATTGAAAATAGAGCGGGGCAACCGTGTGTTTCCGGTATCCGACCATGCTTCTGATGTGATACGGGCATTGGCGGATATTTTGGAAAAGAGAAAGGTGAAAGTACACCTTCGGACAAAGGTAGAGGAAATATGGGCAGAAGATGGAAAAGCAGCAGGTGTGCAGCTTGCCGATGGAACCAGAATTCACGCGGATGCTGTGGTTGTGGCTACGGGAGGTCTTTCTTACCCTACCACCGGTTCAGACGGAGACGGCTACCGTATGGCGAGACAGCAGGGGCATAAGGTGGAAAAATGCTCCCCTTCCCTGGTGCCGTTTGAGATAAAGGAAGAATGGTGTAAAAAACTTCAGGGACTGGCTCTGAAAAATGTTCGCGTCAGCATTTTTTTTGAGGGAAAAGAAATTTACGAGGAATTCGGAGAGATGCTGTTTACGCATTTTGGAGTCAGCGGACCGCTTATTTTAAGTGCCAGCAGTTTTTACGGAAAAGCTTTGGATAAATGGAAAGAAAAGCAGGAAAAAGCTGCGAAAAAGGCCGGCAGAGAGCAAAAGCAAGGAGAAAATTCTGAAAAAGCGGCAGAAGGAAAAGAGACAAATCCCCAGACTGTGCTGTATTTGGACTTAAAGCCGGCTCTGAGCGAAGAGCAGCTTGACAGAAGAATTCTCCGGGATTTTGATGAAAATAAAAACAAACAGTTTAAAAACGCGGTGGACGGATTGTTTCCCGCCCGTCTGATACCTGTTATGATCCAGCTTTCCGGTATTGATCCGGAAAAAAAGGTACATGATATTACAAGGGAAGAGAGAACAAATTTTGTGAAGCTGATGAAAAAGCTTCCCATGACGGTGGAGGGAACAAGAGGATTTTCGGAGGCCATCATTACAAGAGGCGGCGTAAAAGTCAAGGAAATTAATCCTTCTACCATGGAATCAAAGCTGGTTTCCGGGTTATATTTTGCCGGAGAAGTACTGGATATTGACGCTCTGACAGGAGGCTTTAATCTGCAGGTGGCATGGTCTACCGGTTATCTGGCAGGAGACAGTATTCAATAGCCGTTTTGGATAGAAGTTTCGGATAGAAAAGGACGGACAGAAATTTTACAGGAAAAATACGCAGTACAGAAAGATTTACAGGGAGGAAACTTGATGAGTTATAATATTGCAATGGATGGACCGGCAGGAGCTGGGAAAAGTACAATAGCCAAGAAAGCAGCAGCAAGGCTTGGCTATATTTATGTGGATACGGGAGCAATGTATCGGGCTCTGTCTTTGTTCTTTCTGAGAAATAGGGTGAATCCGGATGATATAGAAAAAGTGGCGGAGAAATGTAGAGAGGCGGACGTGACGATTTCCTATGAAAACGGTGAGCAGGTAGTATGGCTGAATGGGGAGAATGTGAACAGCCTGATCCGAACAGAAGAGGTAAGTATGATGACCTCCAAAATGTCTGCGATTCCTGCTGTGAGGGAAAAACTGCTGAGCCTTCAGAAAAAGCTGGCCGAAAGTGAAAATGTGATTATGGACGGAAGAGATATCGGAACCTGTGTGCTTCCCAACGCGGATGTGAAAATTTATCTGACAGCCAGCGTGAGTGTCCGTGCAAAACGCAGATATGAGGAACAAAAAGGAAAAGGCATTGCCTGTACTCTGGAAGAAGTGGAAGAAAATGTGAGAATGAGGGACGAGCAGGATATGAACCGGCCGGTAGCACCTTTGCGCAAGGCGGAGGATGCAATACTGGTGGATTCCTCAGATATGACAATTGATCAGGTTGTGGATGAGATTATCCGCATCTGTAAAGAGAAAGGTTTGAAATAATTTATGGAA
Source organism: uncultured Lachnospiraceae bacterium (assembly GCA_944381635.1). GTDB lineage: Bacteria > Bacillota > Clostridia > Lachnospirales > Lachnospiraceae > CALWLY01. The sequence continues at coordinate 238,596 of CALWLY010000002.1, read as the reverse complement.
GTGATTGTGGCAAAAAGCGCTGGTTTCTGTTTTGGAGTAAAAAGAGCTGTCGATACTGTGTATGAACAGGCGAAGACCGGTGAAAAAATATATACGTATGGTCCGATCATCCACAACGAGGAAGTTGTCAGAGATCTGGAAGAAAAGGGTGTAAAGGTTATAGAAAGCAAAGAGGAACTAAGGCAGCTGGGAGAGGGAAAAGCAATCATCCGCTCTCACGGGGTGTCCAAAGATATCTATGACCTGATGGAAGAGGAAAACATCGCTTATGTGGATGCTACCTGCCCTTTTGTGAGAAGAATTCACAAAATAGTGGAAAAGGAAAGTGCTGAGGGGAAGGAAATCATAATTATCGGCAATGCCGGGCATCCGGAAGTGGAAGGAATCATGGGCTGGTCTCATGTGCCGGCCTATGTGGTGGAGTCTGCACAGGAGGCAGAAAAATGCGCGGAAAGCCTTGCAAAAAAATTTCCGAATCCTTCAGAAGGAAAAGTATGTATCGTATCACAAACGACATTTAATTACAAGAAATTTCAAGAATTAGTTGAAATTTTTCAGAAAAAAGGTTATGATATGAGTGTTGTGAATACCATTTGCAATGCTACAGAGGAGAGACAGACGGAGGCGAGGGAAATTGCTGCCAAAGTCGACGTTATGATCGTAATAGGAGGTAAGCACAGCTCTAATACCCGTAAATTATATGAGATTTGCAGTAAGGAGTGTGCAGATACCTATTTTATACAGACACTGGATGACTTGCATTTAGAACTACCTAAAGCTGTCCGACTGGTGGGTATTACAGCCGGGGCGTCTACCCCGAGCAATATTATCGAGGAGGTTCAAAATTATGTCAGAATTAACTTTTGAACAAATGTTAGAAGAATCATTAAAAACAATTCGTACAGGAGAGGTAGTAGAAGGTACAGTTATTGATGTTAAGCCGGATGAAGCAGTACTGAATATCGGATATAAGTCAGACGGTATTCTTACCAGAAACGAATATACTAATGAGTCCAATGTAGATATGACAACAGTAGTAAAACCTGGTGACAAAATGGAAGTGAAAGTTCTGAAAGTCAATGACGGAGAAGGACAGGTTCTGCTTACCTACAAGAGACTTGCTGCAGACAGAGGCAACAAGAGAATTGAAGAAGCTTATAACAACAAGGAAGTACTGAAAGCAAAAGTTGCTCAGGTATTAGACGGCGGTCTGATTGTTGTTGTGGAAGAAGTAAGAATCTTTATTCCTGCAAGCCTGGTATCCGATACTTACGAAAAAGACCTGAGCAAATATGCAGATCAGGAAATTGAATTCGTGATCAGCGAATACAATCCTAAGAGAAGAAGATATATCGGTGACCGCAAACAGTTGATCGTTGCTAAGAAAGCTGAAATGCAGAGAGAACTGTTTGAAAGAATCCACGAAGGTGATGTTGTAGAAGGAACTGTTAAAAATGTAACAGATTTCGGCGCATTCATTGACCTTGGCGGAGCTGACGGTCTGCTTCATATTTCCGAAATGAGCTGGGGCAGAGTAGAGCATCCGAAGAAAGTATTTAAAGTAGGAGATAAATTAAACGTTCTCATCAAAGAAATTTCCGGAACAAAGATTGCTCTGAGCCTGAAATTCGAAGATCAGAACCCTTGGAAAGATGCTGATGTTAAATATGCGGTAGGCAATGTTGTAACAGGTAAAGTTGCAAGAATGACAGATTTCGGTGCATTCGTTGAACTGGAGCCTGGAATCGATGCACTGCTTCATGTTTCTCAGATTTCCAAAGAACATGTAGAAAAACCTTCTGATGTTCTGAAAGTTGGCGAAGAAATCACAGCGAAAGTAGTTGATTTCAACGAAGAAGACAAAAAGATCAGCCTGAGCGTAAAAGCTATGCTGGCTCCGGAACCGAAGGAAGAAGCAAAAGAAGAAGCTGCTGATGCAGATGTAGTTTCTGTAGATATTGATGCAGTTATTGCAGAGCAGGATACTGAGTAATCACTGCTATTTGGATTTGTAGCTTCTATGATTGCATGGAAGAGATGGGAGAAAAGATCTTTCAGAAGACGGATGGTCTTTTCCTTCGATAAATAGTATGGTTCATATTAGAGGAGCTGATGTAAAATTGGTTACATCAGCTCCTTTTTTCGTACGATAGATGACTTTTCGGGGAAAGTAAAATATTTGAGGTGACAAGATGAAACTGGGTATAGGAATTGACACTGGCGGCACCTATACGGATGCTGTTATTTATGATTTTGAAGACAAAGCCATTCTGGGAAGTGCAAAGTCGCTTACGACTAAAAATGATTTGACACTTGGTATTTTGGGGGCCATTGACGGACTGCCCGCCGAACTGGTACAGCAGGCGGAAATCATTTCCCTCTCTACGACCCTTGCAACTAATGCATGTGTAGAGGATAAAGGCGGACAGGCAAAATTGATATTTTTTGGAGGAGATAAGAATATTGTCGATCAATACGGCAAGCAGTTTGGTCTGCCTTCTTCCGATGATATGTACATTCAGGAGAGTTTTACTAAATTTTCCGGTTGGAGTGAGCGGGAACCGGATTGGGAACTGTTTAGCAGTCAGATTGAAAAAGGTTTTGAAAATCTGGACGGTGTGGGTATCATTGAGATGAATGCCATGCGAAACGGTGCCGTGGTGGAAAAGAAGGCAAAAGAGATTTTTCAGAAGAAATATAACATTCCGGTTGTGTGTGGCTATGAGTTGTTTTTGGAGCTGAATTGTCTGCAGCGGGCATCAAGTACACTTTTAAATGCGGGGCTCTTTCCTGTGATCAGCGAATTTCTGGCTTCTGTAAAAAAAGCACTTGCGGCTCGAAATATCCACCCAGATGCGGTTGTGATCGTTCGGAGTGACGGCAGCCTCATGTCGGAGGAATTTGCATCTCTCCGGCCTGTGGAAACACTTCTTTGCGGCCCTTCTGCCAGCGCGATTGGATGTACAAGACTGACGGATGACCCTAACTGTATTGTTGTGGATATGGGAGGCACAACAACTGACATTGCCTTTATAAAAGACGGCGCTCCGGTCTCTGTGACAGATGGGGTTTCCATAGGAAAATGGAAGACTTTTGTAAACGGTTTGTATGTAAAAACCTTTGGCCTGGGCGGTGACAGTGCAGTTCACTATGAAGGGAAAAAATTGCGTCTGGAAGAATACCGAGTGATTCCGCTGTGTATTGCAGCAAAGGAATATCCTTCCATTCTCGATAATCTTAAGAGACTGGAAATAAGAAAACACACCAGGTTTTTGTATGAACACTATATGCTTATCAGGGATATCAGTGAAAGCGCCAGATATACGGAGGAAGAAAAGGCGTTTTGCAATGCGCTGAAGAAACAGCCTTTGCCTATCGCTGAAGCTGCTGCTGCTGTTGGCAAAGAAATTTATACACTTCATGTAGACAGACTTATTAAAGACGGTGTTGTGCAGATATGTGGGCTCACACCTACGGATATGATGCATATAAAAGGAGACTTTACCAGGTACAGCGTGGAGGCATCCCGGTTAGGGGCAGAATTTGCAGCCTGCAATCTGGGAGTATCCGTGGAAGAACTATGTGATATGGTCTACAATGAAGTAAAGAAAAAGTTGTATATTAACATTGTAAAGGCAATGCTTGAAAATAAATATCCGGATTTCATGAAAAACGGCGTAAACAGCGACATGGAACGGTTTATTGTTCAGAACTATGAAGAAGTTAAGAACGGAGAACAGGATGAACTGTTTCCTACGATGTTTCGAACTAAATATACGCTGATTGGCGCCGGAGCTCCGATTTGCGTTTTCCTGGAAGACGTTGCCCGGATGCTTGGCACAAAAGCAGTCATTCCCAAAAACCATGAGGTGGCAAATGCTTTGGGGGCAATTATCGGAAGCATCAGCGCAGCCAGCAGTGTAGAGATTAAACCGAATACCAATGCGGAAGAAGCCCTCGGATTTACCGTTTTCGGAAATGACGGCAATACCGTTTTTAAAGACCTGGAAGAGGCCATCAAGTTTGCTGTTTCCCAGGCGGAGGAAGATGCACAAGCTGAAGCCAGAAAACGTGGAGCAAAAGGAGATGTTACGGTTACATCAGAGATTCATGACAACGAAGCGGAGGCAAGGGATACTACGGTTTATTTGGGAACGGTAGTCACGGCTCATGCGGTAGGAACCATGGGATTTTAGACAAAGATTGCCTGACGAAATTACGGCGGAGCAAAAAAGAATCTCGCAATGCGAGATTCTCCGCCTGCGGCGGATCGCTCTGCGATTTATTTCCTTTCCGCCGCAGTGCGATTTATCGTCTTTTTTTGTGTGTTAGGAAATGAAGTTTTCTGACACACAAAAAAGTGCCCTGACCTCCTCAATTCCGAGGGGGACAGGGCACTTTTTCAATTATAGGGAAAGTTTCAGAGTCAGTGATCACATTGCCAGCTGTTTTAACAGATGCTCTGCATAAGAGCACAGATTTTCCTGGCTGGACATCCACTGCCTGTCAGGAAGAAAATAGCTTTCTTTTGCCTTATATTCTGCTCGAAAGACGGGCTGGAACAAATCCCGGTATTGGGGAAGAAAATCACCGTATTTTCTGGTATAGCAGGTGGCAGCAGTGGCCGGTTGCCGGTGATTTTTATCCACATATACAGCTACTGATTTATGGATTGCCTTGTCTTCATCCGGCAGATAAGAGTAATTTTTGTAATCCGGATAAAAATATTTCAGTTCTCCCTCATAAACAGGGATCTTGAAGATACCTTTCTGGTCTTCCGCCAGGAAGAAACAGCCGTTTTTATGACAGGAAAAAGATTTTGGTATGGGAAGTGGAAGAACTACTGTGAGCAAAAGTTCTTTTCCCGTCTCGCCTTTTGCATTTTCGCAGGATTCGATCTGCGCGGATGTCTGTGAGAAGGATTCCCGAAAAAGAGCGGCATACGCAGTAATCGGATAGATAGAAAGCATGCCGATGATGTCTTCTTCGTTATGTAACAGCAGAACCTTTAAAAGGCGTTCATCCTGATTTTCCGTGTAGGCCCGGTACAGTTCGATAAGCTGTCCCCCGTGGAAGGGATCTTCTCTGAAAATACCAAGAAACTGTTCCAGGTTTTTCTGTTTACATCCGGGAAGATGAAGAAGATTCTTAAGCGGGCTGATCAGACGGTAAATGTCCGTCTGGGAAGGAAGTTCCCACTCCGGTATGGCATGGCGTTTGGCTTTGGCCTGGAGGAACGGAATATCAAAAGTGGTTCCGTTAAAATGAATCAGATGCTGAAAAGAAGAAGCGAAAGAAAAAAAAATTTCCAGTATATGCTTCTCTTCAGAAGGGGTTTGGGCAAACCACTGATAAAGGGTCCATGTTCCATTTTCACAGGCGGCGGCACCGATCAGGTAGATAGAAGCGCTTTTAGGAGAAAAACCGGTAGTTTCAATATCAAAAAATAAAACCTGTTCCGGATTTTTAAGATAATCCGCAAGGAGTGAAGTACAGTTTGCAGAAATGGCTTTTTTGATTTTTATCATGGCAGAGGCCATCCTTTCTGCCGTGGAAAACGGCAATAATTTCACAAAATATGATAGCATATTTTTAAAATTTCTAGTAGTAATTTAGCGAAAAAAAGTGTATGATTAAAAAAGAGTTTTGCCAACAGAAAGCCGGGCGGTTTTCCGTTGGGCAAAGACATCATCGGTCAAAGAGACAACCTGTCCGAAACTAACATATTTGTCTCTGGACGGTGATGGAAAGGGTGTTTTATCACCTGAAAGTATGGTATTGGTGCGGCAGATTTTCCGGCATGCAATACCGAAAATAGGAAAGAAAGAAGGGTAGTCAATGGCTAAGTTTACGTTTATGGGCGGTGTCCATCCGTACGATGGAAAAGATCTTTCCAAGGACAAGCCTATGAAAGCAGTGCTGCCGAAGGGAGATCTGGTTTATCCTCTGTCCCAGCATATCGGTGCACCGGCGGTTCCTGTTGTAGCAAAAGGGGACCATGTATTGGCCGGACAGAAAATTGCGGAGGCAGGCGGTTTTGTTTCGGCGCCTGTTTATGCAACCGTTTCCGGCACGGTAAAGGCGATAGAGCCAAGACGCGTCGTGACAGGAGACAGCGTAAAAAGTATTATCATTGAAAATGACGGTTTGTATGAGGAAGTAGAGTATCCTCAGGTAAAGCCCCTTGAGGAACTGACCAGAGAGGAGATTATCGGCCTTGTGAAAGAGGCGGGGATAGTCGGCATGGGCGGTGCAGGTTTCCCTACACATGTTAAGCTCTCTCCCAAGGAACCTGAAAAAATTGAGTATGTAATCGCAAACTGTGCAGAATGCGAACCATATCTGACATCCGATTATCGCAGAATGGTGGAGGAACCGGAGAAGCTGATCGGAGGACTTAAAGTGATTCTTCAGTTATTCCCTAACGCCAAAGGAATTCTGGCAGTGGAGGATAACAAAAAAGACTGTATTGAAATTCTGAAAAAACTGACAGAAAAGGAAGAGAAGATCAGTGTGATTTCTCTTCAGACAAAGTATCCTCAGGGATCGGAGCGCCATCTGATCTATGCCTGCACAAAACGTGCCATCAACTCTTCCATGCTGCCGGCAGATGCAGGCTGCATTGTAGATAACGTGGATACTATTGTTGCCATCAACCAGGCAGTGCGGGAAGGAAAACCTCTTATGCACCGCATTGTCACAGTTACCGGAGATGCAATCGCAAATCCTCAGAACTTCATTGTAAGAATCGGCACAAACTATCATGAACTGATCGAAGAAGCAGGAGGCTTTAAATCTGAGCCTGCCAAAATTATTTCCGGCGGTCCTATGATGGGCTTTGGACTCTTTGATCTGGACGTTCCTACTACAAAGACAGCTTCAGCGCTTCTTTGTCTGACAAAGGATGACGTATCAGACAGTGAACCCAGTGCCTGCATTAACTGCGGACGCTGTGTGGAAGTATGTCCGGGACGTGTGGTTCCCAAGCTTCTGGCTGATTATGCCGTTCATCATGATCTGGAGGCTTTTGAAAAACACGATGGACTGGAATGCTGCGAATGCGGATGCTGCAGCTATATCTGTCCGGCAAAACGTCCGCTGACTCAGGCAATCAAATCTGCAAGAAAAATGGTTCTGGCAGAAAAAAAGAAGAAATAGTAGGAGGAAAAGAGCAATGAGCGGTTTGATGAAAGTTTCATCCAATCCCCATATCAGAGCCAAAGATACTACAAGCAGAATGATGCTTACAGTTGTGATCGCTTTGCTTCCAACTACGTTCTTTGGTATTTATAATTTCGGATGGCGTGCGGCACTGATTATAGCGCTGACGATTGCATCCACAGTACTTACTGAGTTTTTATACGAAAAAATCGTAGGAAAGAAAAGCACCATCGGTGACTTTTCAGCAGTGGTGACAGGTCTCCTTTTAGCGCTGAACCTTCCGGTTTCTGTTCCGTGGTGGATTCCTGTAATCGGCGGAGTCTTTGCGATTCTGGTTGTAAAAATGCTGTTCGGCGGTCTGGGACAGAACTTCATGAACCCGGCGCTGGCTGCAAGATGTTTTCTGCTGATTTCCTTTACGTCCATTATGACAAATTTTGACTGTGACGCTTACACAGGAGCAACACCTCTTGCTGCGTTAAAGGCAGGCGAAAGCGTCAATGTTTACGATATGATCATCGGTAATATCTCAGGAACTATTGGCGAGACATCGATGATTGCTATTGTTATCGGCGCATGCATTCTGATTTTTTGCGGAATCATTGATCTGAGAATACCGGGAACTTATATTGTATCTTTCGTAGTATTTCTGGTATTGTTCAGCGGCCGGGGCTGGGACGGACAGTATGTTTCCGCACACCTGGCAGGCGGCGGTCTGATGCTGGGAGCTTTCTTTATGGCAACCGACTATGTGACGCGCCCTATCACCAAAAAGGGACAGTACATATATGGTATTTTCCTGGGATTTCTGACAGCGATTTTCCGTGTTTTCGGAGCCAGCGCGGAAGGAGTTTCCTATGCGATCATTATAGGAAATCTGCTGGTACCGCTGATTGAAAGATTCACTCTTCCCAAAGCATTTGGTAAAGGAGGAGAAAAAGCATGAAAAGTATGTTGAAAGATGCTGCAATTCTTTTTGTGATCACTTTGGTGGCAGGACTTTTGCTTGGCGTTGTAAATGAAGTGACAAAGGAGCCGATTGCAGAGCAGGAAAAACTGGCAAAACAGGCTGCATGGCAGGAAGTATTTCCGGAGGCAGCGCTGGAAGATTTTACAGAAATGACAGACTTTAATGTGGAGGAAGCACAGAATATTCTGAATGAAGGCGGCTATACAGGGGCAAGAGTGGATTCTGTTGCACAGGTTGCAGGAAGCGATGGTTCTGTGGCAGGCTATGTGCTGACTGTGACAACCCACGAGGGATATTCCGGAGACATCCAGTTTACTATGGGTGTCCAGATGGACGGAACTTTAAACGGTATTTCCCTGTTGTCTATTTCGGAAACACCTGGTCTTGGTATGCAGGCAGAAGAGGTGTTAAAACCTCAGTTTGCAGGTAAAAATGTAGAGAAATTTTCCTACACCAAAACCGGAGCCACATCAGAAGATCAGATCGATGCAATTTCCGGTGCAACAATCACTACAAATGCGGTGACAAACGGTGTCAATGCCGGCCTGTATTATTTTCAGACAGAGCTGAAAGGAGGAAGCGGCAATGAATAGTGTAAAAGAGCGTCTTTACAACGGTATTGTCAAAGAAAATCCGACTTTCGTCCTCGTTCTTGGTATGTGTCCTACTCTGGCAGTTACCACATCTGCGATGAACGGACTCGGAATGGGTCTTACAACTATGGTAGTTCTGGCCCTGAGCAATATGATTATTTCCCTGATGCGTAATATTATTCCCGATAAAGTACGTATTCCGGCTTTTATCGTTATTATCGCATCTTTCGTAACGATCATGCAGCTTTTGCTGCAGGGATTTCTGCCCTCTCTCTATGATGCGCTGGGAATTTACATTCCGCTGATTGTTGTTAACTGTATCATTTTGGGACGTGCGGAAAGCTATGCTTCCAAAAACCCGGTTATCCCTTCTTTATTTGACGGAATCGGTATGGGACTTGGATTTTCTTTTGCACTTACCTGTATCGGTGCAGTGAGAGAGATTCTTGGCGCCGGAGAAATCTTCGGTTTTCATATCATGCCGGAGAGCTATGTCCCGATCAGTATTTTTGTCATGGCTCCGGGAGCTTTCTTTGTGCTTGCAACTTTGACGGCTATTCAGAATAAAATCAAAGCGGCAGGAGAAAAGAAAGGAAAAGATATGTCTAAAATCCAGTCCGGATGCAGCGAGGATTGTCTTGGCTGTGACGGCAAGGGAGGATGCTCCCATGGTTTTTATGACACCAAAGCAGGAGAAAAGACAGAAGGAGAGGTGAAATAATATGTTTGCACAGGTTCAGGAATTATTATTGCTGTTGATTGGCTCCGCACTTGTAAGCAACGTAGTATTGAGCCAGTTCCTCGGTCTTTGTCCGTTCTTGGGAGTTTCCAAAAAGGTAGAGACGGCAGCCGGCATGGGAACAGCCGTAATTTTTGTAATTACACTTGCCAGCGCTGTTGCGGGCGTCATCTATAAATATGTTCTTCAGAGATTCGGCATTGAATATCTGCAGACCATTGTATTTATTCTTGTAATCGCAGCGCTTGTACAGTTTGTAGAAATGTTTTTAAAGAAATTTATGGTTTCCCTGTATGAAGCACTGGGAGTTTATCTGCCTCTTATTACAACAAACTGTGCGGTTCTGGGTGTTGCATTGACAAACGTACAGAACGAGTATGGAATTTTAACAGGAATTGTCAACGGTTTTGCCACTGCGCTGGGATTTACCATTTCCATTATCATCCTGGCAGGTATCCGTGAAAAAATGCAGTATAATGATGTGCCGGAATCCTTCAAGGGAATGCCGATTGTTCTGCTGACGGCAGGTCTTATGGCAATCGCGTTCTGCGGATTCTCCGGACTGCTCTAGGAGGAAGATGCGATGAGTATTTCAGGTATTTTGACAGCAACCCTGGTGGTAGGTGTGGTTGGTCTTTTTATCGGCCTCTTCCTGGGTATTGCAGCGATTAAATTTAAAGTAGAAGTGGATGAAAAAGAAGAGGCAGTTCTTGCAGTTCTTCCTGGAAACAACTGCGGCGGCTGTGGCTATGCGGGATGTTCCGGTCTGGCAGCAGCTATTGCCAAAGGGGAAGCACCGGTAAACGGATGTCCTGTAGGCGGAGAAGCCGTAGGAGAAAAAGTGGCTCAGATTATGGGCGTGGAAGCGGAAAAAGGCGTGCGCAAGGTGGCTTTTGTTGCATGTAACGGTACCTGTGAAAAGGCAAAAACAGATTATGAATATACGGGTATCACAGACTGCCGTATGCTGAGCTTTGTTCCCAATGGCGGGGCAAAATCCTGTAATTATGGGTGCCTTGGCTACGGAAGCTGTGTGGAGGCATGTCCTTTTGATGCGATTCATATCGTAAACGGAGTAGCCCTGGTAGACAAGGAAGCCTGCAAGGCCTGCGGAAAATGCGTGGCTGCCTGTCCGAAGCATTTAATTTCTCTGGTACCTTATGATGCGAAGTATATGGTTGCCTGCGAAAACAAAGACAAAGGCGCAGATACTATGAAGGTATGTGAGACAGGATGTATCGGCTGCCAGCTTTGTAAGAAAAACTGCCCGGCAGATGCTATCACCATTGACAGCTTTAATGCTACTATTGATGGTGAAAAATGTATCGGATGCGGGCTCTGCGCAGAAAATTGTCCGAAAAAAATTATTGTAAAACACTGAAATTTCAAGTAAAATAAAGGTATCACAGAATCGTAAAATTTAATTTATAATTTTACGATTGTAAACAGTAACCGGCGGCTGTGGAATAGTTTCTGCATCCGCAATGAAAAGAAGGTGTGGCCTGAAAGTTTGTAAATTCTTTCTTTTGACAGAAGTATACTGGCAGCAGGGATAGTTTCTCTTTGTTCCGGTGTATGACAAGGAACATTTCCTGACAGGAAATGCAAAGGAAGATGCGCGGCTTTCAGGCTTTTTGTTTTAGAATACACACCCTGAATAAGAGCCATTATCTGGCGGAATGGGAGGTTATCATGAAGAAAAGAATTCAAAACAGTGAGAAGGCAGGAAAACGTGTGTGGAAAAAGAGACTGTTTTCCATGGGGACAGCAGTAATTATGGCATTAACTCCGGCTGCCGCGATGGTTCCGGGAATGTCGGTGCTGGCAGCTGAGGAAGCGCCGGTGACACAGGCGGTGCCTGCACAGGAAATAGCACCTGCACTTACAGCCGAAAGCGTTTTGGCTGCTGTAAATGCAAATTTGAATCAGGCAACTGCGGTAGACATGATTATGACAGAAAATATTTCTGTTGCATACAAGGATGAGGGAATACCTTCGGCTGCAGGGAACGTGAACATTCATATGCAGTATAGTCCGGATCAGATCAGACAGGTTGCGGATCTGAAAATTTCCATGGGCGGTCTGGGTATGTGGACCAGTTTGGAGACATTGGAAACCAGAAAGGATGGAATTGTGACCGTGGCTTCCAGGCTGCTTCCTGATGGAGAGTGGCAGACACAAACGGCGCCTGCAAGCGCTGTGGAAAGGTCTACAGCGGAAACCGTGTTTATCACGCCGGATATGATCAGTCAGCCTGTCCTTTCCGTAAATGGCGATAACTATAGAATTCAGGCTGTTGTTTCGGCTGATCTGGTAAATTCCATGTATGCAGGAACAGGGCTTCCTGTGGAAATTCAAAACCAGCAGATTCCCATCATCCTGGATATCGATGCAGCCACACTGCTTCCGGAACAAATCTTGCTTCAGCTTGACAACGTTACGGTATCTTCCAACGGTATGGATGCAGTAACCAGTGTATCTTGTGCAATCGTTTATAATAACATTACCTTGTAAGAATCAAAATCTTGATCTAAAAACTGCCCCTTTCTGAGCAGACAGGTAAAATAAAAAACTTGTCACTTGGAAAGGGGCATTTTTGCGCACATTTTCCGTACGTGACCCGTTAAACAAGAGAAAGGAGGTTTTCAGATGGCGGAGGATATAGAAAAACAGTACGACAAAATATACCGATATTGCTATTTCAAAGTGAAAAATGCCTCTGTTGCAGAAGATTTGACACAGGAAACCTTCCTGAAGTTTTTACAGCAGAACTCTTATAGAGAATGCGGAAAGAAAATGGAATATCTGTATACGATAGCCAGAAATCTCTGTATAGACAGTTTGAGGACGAGAAAAGAACTGCCGTTGGAGGAAGAAGTGGCGGGAAAGAGCCCGATGGAAAATGTGGAGCTGAATTTATCGGTACGTCAGGCGCTTTCCATGCTGAAAGAAGAAGAGCAGGAACTGCTGCTTTTCAGGTATGTCAATGATATGCCGGTAGGAAAAATTGCTGAGTTTACCAATCAGTCACGATTTGCAGTGTATCGAAAAACAAAGGAAGCTCTTGGTAAGTTAAAAAAACAGTAGAAAGGAGGATTTTCTGTGAAAAGGAAACTGAGAAATGGTATCCGGGAGGCCTTTGAGCCGCCAAAATCTCCTGGAAAAGAAGCTTTTTTAAGAAACATATGGCAGCCGACGTTAGACTACAGGGGCTTTTTGTTGTCTCAGCTTCATTATATACGCAAACGGGTCTGGATCTTATCTTTTCTTTTTGTGATGTACAGCCTGCTGTTTTTGCTGAAACAGACGGAGGGTTCCTGCTCTTATGAATCGGTATGGATCATAGGGGCGATGCTTCCGTTTCTTGCCCTGACAGCAGTTTCGGAAACAATAAAATCCGGCTGGTGGGGGATGCAGGAACTGGAACTTAGCTGCCGTTACAGTCTTAATCAGGTTATTTTTGCACGTCTTCTTTTTATCGGAAGCGGCAACCTGATTACTTTGACAGTAATCCTTGTGCTGACAGAAAAAACTTTATCAGCCGGATTTTTTCGGACAGGGCTTTATTTGCTGACACCATATTTGCTCACTTGTGCGTTGTGTCTGATTCTTTCGGGACGGGTTCGCGGAAGAGAAGGACGATACGGATACGCTGTGACAGCTGCCGGAGTCAGTGCTGCAAACTCTCTTTTGCGTTATCTGGAGCACAGCGTATATCAGCCGGACTATCTGATTTTCTGGCTGTTTTCGGTGGGAATCAGTGCAGGAATTATCGTTTACAGACTTCACTGTATGAAAAAAGAAATGGAGGCGCGGTCATGGAACTTGTATTTAGCGGAGTAACAAAAAAATATGGAGATAAAACAGTCTGCGACAATCTGTCGATGAAGATGACAAAGGGAGTGTACGGATTGTTGGGGGCCAATGGAGCGGGAAAAACAACACTGATGCGTATGCTGGCAGGAGTGCTGGATACCACAGAGGGGACGATTGCCTATGATAGCTTTGATGTAAAAAGTGAGGATTATCGGAATATATTGGGGTATCTTCCCCAGTCCTTTGGCTATTATCCGGAATTTAAGGCCAGAGATTTTATGTTGTATCTGGCTGCGCTGAAAGGACTTGAAAAAAAAGAAGCCAGAGAGCGGACTAAGGAGCTTCTTGCGCTGGTTTCACTGGAGAAAGAAGCCAGGCAGAAAATAAGAACATTTTCCGGAGGCATGAAGCAGCGCCTTGGAATTGCACAGGCGATGCTGAATGATCCAAAGGTATTGATTTTGGATGAGCCTACAGCAGGGCTGGATCCGAAAGAAAGAATTCGCTTTCGAAATCTGATTTCAAGGCTGGGAAATGACAGAATCGTTCTTCTTTCCACGCACATAGTCTCGGATGTGGAACAGATTGCGGATACGATTTTGGTGATGAAAGACGGCAGGTTTATCTGCAAAGGAAACAGGGAAGAACTTGCCGGAGAAATGACGGGAAAAGTCTGGGAGTGCCAAACGGATGAGACAGAGGCAGAGAAGATCTGTGCCAGTCATTCCGTGACCAATATCCGGAAAGAAGAGGAAAAAGTGCTTCTGAGAGTGGTATCTGACAGAAAGCCGCATCTGGAGGCGGTATGTGTGAAAGGAACTTTGGAAGATCTATACCTTTATTATTTCAGCAGTGCGAATCCTATGGATACCGATATGCTGTAAGGATAAACAAAATTTTTTGACGTGATATCTGAAGGGAAGGGAAAAAAGTATGAAAAATTTTTGGACATTGAGCGGATTTGAATTTCGCAAAATTCTGGCAAAAAAATCGGTTATGATTCTGTTGTTCCTGGCAATGGCAGCTTCCGTTTTCAGCAATTTGGGCACATTGATGGGATATGTTTATATAGATGGAAAACAATTTGAAACAAGTTATGAAGGAATGGTAAAAGACAGAGAATATGCCAGAAAACTTAATGGAAAAGTCCTGGATGACAGATTGCTTTTGGAAGCGGCAGAAGCGTATGGGACGATACCGTCAGAAATCAGTTCCAGCTATCTTGCCACCGAAGAATACCAGAAAAATGCCAGGGCTTACAGTGAAATTTATCGGCTGGCAAGGGCCGTGTACAGTCAGCAGGAAAATATTTTTGATGCAGGGAAGATGGGAAAATTAAGTAAAACCCAGGCAGAAAATTATTATGAACAGTGGAGAGAAAACATCAGACAGGATATCGAACAGAGTCGGATAAGTGAGAGTGCCAAAGAAAAACTTTTGGACAAAACCGCACAGATCAAGACACCGTGGATCTTTTCTTATACAGACGGATACGGACGTTTTTTCAGCATTATGTATACAAGCGGTATTATCGCCGCATTCTGTATGGCAGTCTGCGTCGCTCCGCTTTTTGCAGGAGAATATTCTTCCGGAGCCGATCAGCTGATTTTAACTTCCAGGCATGGAAAGGGAACAGTGATCAAAGCAAAATTGTTTGCGGGATTTTCCCTTTCTATTGTTATCAGCCTGATTTTTACGCTGCAGACCTACGTTCAAAGCATGTTGGTTTTTGGCTCCGACGGAAAAGACTGTGCGATACAACTGTATCATCCGGCAGTTATCTGGCCTCTCACAATAGGTCAGGCAGCGCTCTTTCAAAGTATTTGTGTTTTTGCGGCCTGTATGATGACCACCTCTGTCACGATGTTTCTGTCAGCAAAGCTGAAATCATCCTTTGGCGTCATCATTCTGGTGACTGTTTTGCTGATTTTTCCCATGATGGTTCATGTAAGCGAGGAAGAAATACTGCTGTATCGTCTGTATAACCTGCTTCCTGCCAGCATGATACCGTTTTGGGGATTTACGAACAAAATTCCCTATGAAATTTTTGGCTTTGTGATACCGCCGTACCTTTACATGCCCTTTACCGCGCTTTTATGCAGTGCGGCTTTTATCCCTCTTACATTCAGAGCTTTTCGCAGACGAGCCCGTTGATTTTTTGCAGGTTTTGCAGAAAGTAGGGTATTGCTTTTACTTTCTGTGTCCAAGCTGCCAGAAGGCGACGGCGCTTGCCGCAGCAACATTTAGAGAATCCACGCCGTGAGACATGGGGATACGGACTGTATAGTGACAGTCTGCGATTGTGTCACAAGACAGTCCGTCGCCTTCTGTTCCCAGAACGATTGCCAGTCTGTCCTCTTTGGCAAGAAGGGGATCGTCAATTCCTATGGAATGATCGGTTAAAGCCATGGCTGCGGTTTTAAATCCCAGAGCGTGCAGAAGAGAAACACCTGCGCCTGGCCATGGGGTATCGTCGTCAAAAAATGTCCAGGGTATTTGAAAAACAGTGCCCATGCTGACTCTGATAGCTCGGCGGTATAAAGGATTGCTGCATCCCGGAGTCAGTAAAACAGCGTCCATATTCAAAGCGGCAGCGGAGCGGAAGATGGCTCCCACATTAGTGGGATTCATGACATTTTCCAATACGGCAATTCTTCTGGCACCGGAGCAGATTTCTTTTACAGACGGCAGTTTAGGGCGATGCATGGCACACAGCATTCCGCGGGTCAAAGCAAAGCCTGTCAGATTGGTCAGTACGTGAAATTCGGCGGTATAGACCGGAATATCCGGACAGCGCCGAAGAATGGGAGCTGCCTGTCCTTCTATATGCTTTCGCTCCACCAGAAAGGATATAGGCACGCAGCCGGCGTCCAGAGCGCGTTCAATCACTTTCGGACTTTCCGCGATAAAAATTCCTTTTTCAGGTTCATGACGGTTGAGCAGCACGCCCTCTGTCAAGCGGGCGTAAATATCAAGTTCCGGTGCCTGAAAATCTGTAATTTCTATAATATTTGACATCGTTTACTCCTTCGGGGGCATCGATGTGCAGAGTGAAAATACGTTTTGCCCTGCACACCGATGCTTTTTTCTATTTCTGTAATCTTTTTTCGATTTTTTATTATATCTGACTCTATTTCTTTTGAAAAGTACATTGACAAAGGAAAGAATATATTATAATATCGACATATGAACAAACATTCATATGTTAGAGAAAGGAGAGGGTTTCATGGCAGAAAAACAGCAGGAATGCTGCGAAGTATTTCAAATTCACGAGGAAGCAGTCCAGGAAGTTTTAAAGCACATGCCGGATGAAAACAAATTGTACGATCTGGCTGAAGTGTTTAAAATATTTGGTGATTCCACCCGCATTCGTATTTTATATGTTCTGTTTGAAGCGGAGGTGTGCGTGTGTGATCTGGCACAGCTTTTGAATATGAAGCAGTCGGCAATTTCCCATCAGCTGAAAATACTGAAACAGGCGAAGCTTGTAAAGAGCAGAAGGGAAGGCAAATCGGTCTTTTATTCTCTGGCAGACGATCATGTGAGAACTATTATCAACCAGGGAATGGAGCATGTGGAAGAATAAGAGGCTTTGGAATGGTATTCGGATTTTTAAAGAACTCAGCGTGAAAAATCCGAAGAAATAAAAAAGAAAAAGGAGATTATTTTTATGAAGAAGAAATTTAAAATGGTTGATCTGGACTGTGCGAACTGTGCAGCAAAAATGGAAGCAGCAATCAAGAAAATTGATGGCGTGACAGATGCCAATGTAAGCTTTATGGCACAGAAAATGACCATTGAAGCGGACGATGACCGTTTTGATCAAATTATGAAAGAGGTAGTAAAGGCCTGCAAAAAAGTAGAACCCGATACACAGATTCTTCTGTAAAAGTTCTGATTTATCCTGCGGCGGAAAGGAAAAGACTATGAACAAAAAACAAAAACGAATGCTGTTTCGCATTTTGCTCACAGCGGTTATTTATTTTCCTCTTCTAATCCTCAACCATACCTTATGGGCTGACAGCGATAACTGGCTTTTTCTTACAGCGGTTTTTCTGGTTCCTTATATACTGATTGGATGGGACATTATATTCAAAGCAGCCCGGAACATAAAAAACGGGCAGGTTTTTGATGAAAATTTTCTTATGTGTATCGCTACCTTCGGCGCTTTTGGCGTAGGAGAGTATTCAGAAGCAGTGGCGGTTATGCTGTTTTACCAGGTGGGAGAACTGTTCCAGAATGTGGCAGTCAATCGCTCCAGACAGTCCATCAGCGACCTTATGAACATTTGCCCGGAATACGCCAATATCGAAAAAGACGGCGTGTTGGAACAGGTAGATCCGGATGATGTTGCCGTAGGAGATACCATCGTCATAAAAGCAGGGGAAAGAATACCGCTTGACGGTGTTGTTATTTCGGGAGAATCCTATGTGGATACGTCGGCTTTGACAGGAGAGTCCGTTCCCCGCAGAATTGCGGAGGGGGATGATATTATCAGCGGCTGTGTCAATGGCAGCGGCCTCTTGAGAGTGCAGGTTACAAAAGAATTTGACGATTCCACGGTGGCGAGAATTCTGGAGCTGGTGGAAAATGCCAGCAGCAAGAAGGCGAGAGTGGAAAATTTCATCACTCGTTTTGCCCGCTACTATACGCCCATTGTTGTTATATGTGCTGTAATCCTGGCGATTCTGTATCCGCTTATTTCCGGTGAAGTTGTATCGGAAGGAATTCGGCGTGCCTGCAGCTTTCTCGTTATTTCCTGCCCTTGTGCCCTTGTGATATCGGTTCCCATGGGATTTTTCGGAGGTATCGGTGCGGCGTCTTCTCACGGGGTATTGGTAAAAGGAAGCAACTACCTGGAACTTCTTGACCAGATGGAAACCATTGTATTCGATAAGACAGGAACGCTGACTCAGGGCAATTTCAGAGTGACGAAAGTGGCGCCTGTTTCCGGAGTTACAAAAGAAAATCTGCTTATGCTCGCAGCGGCAGCAGAGAAATATTCGGACCATCCCATCGCAAAGTCCATTCAGGACGCCTGGAAAGAACAGTTCCCGGGCGAAGAGCTTCCGGAACAGATTGAAGAGACAAAAGAAGTTTCCGGTCATGGCATTGAAGTAAAAATCAACGGGAAGAAAATTCTTGCAGGGAATGAAAAACTGATGAAACAATACCGGATTCCGACAGAAACACCTCAGGGAATCGGGACGGTTGTCTATCTGGCAGAAGAGGGCAGATATTTAGGCTATCTTTTGATTTCAGATACGGTAAAACCTCAGGCGGCGAAAGCCATCAGGGAACTGAAACAGATTGGTGTCGCAAAAACAGTTATGCTTACCGGTGATAAAAAAGAAGTTGGAGAAGCGGTTGCCAGAGAACTGGGACTGGATGAAGTATATGCGGAGCTGCTCCCGGGCGACAAGGTGGAAAAAGTGGAAGAACTGCTGGAAAAATCTAACGCCAAGGTTGCTTTTGTGGGAGACGGGATCAACGACGCACCGGTATTGTCCCGTGCAGACATCGGCATTGCCATGGGAAGCATGGGATCGGATGCAGCTATTGAAGCGGCAGATATTGTTCTTATGGATGACGACCCCTCCAAGATTTCTCTCGTTGTTAAGATTGCGAGAAAAACCCTTGCCATTGTGAAGGAAAATATTGTATTCGCACTTGGCGTCAAAATACTTGTGCTGCTTTTGGCGACGGTAGGTCTTGCCAATATGTGGGAAGCGGTTTTTGCCGATGTAGGCGTCTCTGTGATTGCAATCTTAAACTCTATGAGAGCACTGAAAATCAAGAAAAAATAATATATTATCAGAAAAATAACCTGTAAACAGCAGGGATTGCTGCACATTGTGCTTCGGTCTCTGCTGTTTTATTTGGCAAAAAATCTTATTTCCTATCTAATAACGCCAATAACAGGGGATTGTTTGTGGCAGGAAAGAAGATATTGTGCCAGGAAGCAGTTGTGAACCTGCGCAGTCAGTCAGGAAAACCGCTGCTTTTGTGCACGACATAATCTTTAGTGACGAAGGCAGCTTCCACATCCGGTATGGATTCAATGAGCTCCATGCCTTCTTCAAGACCGAGGGCATAGCAGGTAGTGCTGAGGGCATCTCCCTGCATGGAAGAGGAGGAAAGAATAGTCACCTCCAACAGATCGTTCTGATAAGGGTATCCTGTGGAAGGATTCAGGATGTGATGATAAATAGCGCCGTCCTGTTCAAAGTAACGTTCATAATTTCCGGAAGATACCAGGGATTGGTCTTTGACCTCCACCGTATAAAGAGGAGTGCCTTCCGATTCAAAAGGTGTCTGGATTCCTACTTTGAAAGAAGAACCGTCGGGTTTGCCGCCTAAGGTAAGGACGTTCCCGCCCAGATTGATAAGTGCATGCGCTACATTCTGGCTGATGAAGTATTCTTTCAGCTTATCAGCAATATAGCCTTTGGCAATAAATCCCAGATCTACCTGCGTTTCGGTATCTGTAATCGTAACCGTATTTCCGTCGATTTTTATATTTTGATAATTTACATGAGGAAGAAGAGCCTTAATCTCGTCTTCGGAAGGAACTTGCTTAGGGCTGTCGGAGGTAAAATCCCAAAGATCCATGAGAGGAGCAACGGTGGGATCGATCCGGCCCTCAGTCATTTCGGCATAGGAAAGGGCTTCGCCGAGCAAAAAGGAGGTTTCTTCGGACACGGTTACCGGCTCTCCGTTGCTGTGATTCAGGCGGTAGATATCGCTTCCTTCAACAGTTCGGCTCAGCATGTTTTCATATTTTTCACATAAATCAAAAGCGCCCTCCAGCGTTTTCGAATCCTTTCCTTCGTACACGGTAAGAGTTATGACTGTATTAAAGAAAAAACCGGTCTGAGAGATGGGCTGTGCAAAATTTTGACAGCCTCCCAGAAACAGAAGAGAAAACAAAAAGACGAAAAAAAGGATGGAAAATTTTTGTAGCTTCATGGCATGTCTCCTTCTAAATTCTCAAAAAACAGATGAAAATAGTATAACATCCCGAAATTAAAAAAACAATTTCAGAAATATTTTCTGCATAGCCTGTATAAAATAGGGTTAGAAATATTACAAAATTATTACAAAAAGCAGGAGGTTTCTGAAATGTATAGAACTTACAGCGCAGCGCTTCTGGGAATCAGTATGTTGTTTTTCAGTGCGGCTTTCTGTGTAAAAGGAGCGCAGGTTGATCGGGCAGCTGCTGAAACTTTTCATCAGATAGAGGAAAATCAGGTGATTTCTCTTGAGGAAGAGAAAAAAGACAGGCAAGATCAGGCGGTGACCTATGAGACAAGCCATCACATAAAGCAGGAGACGGCGGCATCCAGTCAGCGAGTTATAGATTACGAGAAACTGGACAGTCAGACTTATTCCGCCACACAAAACAGTGCCCGAACGATTCATTTGAATTCCCAGGATTATCAGTCTTTGCTGAAAATTGTGGAGGCGGAAGCCGGGACAGAAGATATTAACGGGAAAATTTTGGTGGCAAATGTAGTGATGAACCGGGTAAACAGTGAGGATTTCCCGGATTCTGTCACAGAGGTGGTCTATCAGAAAGAGAAGGGGGTTGCTCAGTTTTCTCCGGTCAGTGATGGAAGAATTGACAGTGTGGAAGTATCCCAGGAGACAAGACAGGCCGTGGAGAGGGTTCTTTGCGGGGAAGATTTGTCCCAGGGAGCGCTCTACTTTGCTGCCAGAGATGCCGCCTCGGCCGGAAATATGAAATGGTTTGACACACATTTGGATAGATTGTTCGCATATGGCGCACATGAATTCTTCCGATAAAGACAAAAAGAGGTTGTTTCCGACACGGGATTGTGCTATACTAATTTACTGAAATACACTAGTAAAGGGGAAGAACCGCGATGGAACTCTTATATAGAAGTACAAGAAGCACGCAGGAAGCAGTTACAGCATCCAAAGCGATTTTAAAAGGACTTTCTGATGATGGAGGATTGTTTGTTCCTGAAAAAATTCCGGCTCTGGGCTGTTCTTTGAAGGAACTGGCTGATATGAGCTATCAGGAAGCAGCTTATGAAGTGATGAAACAATACCTCACAGATTTTACGGAGGAGGAGCTTAAGGACTGTATTGCAAAAGCCTATGATGAAAAATTTGATACGGATGTGATTGCTCCCATGGCAGAAGTGGAAAGAACTTATTATCTGGAACTGTTTCATGGAAAGACAATTGCATTCAAAGATATGGCGCTTTCGATTCTTCCGCATCTTATGATCACTTCTGCAAAGAAGAACCATGTGGAAAAGGAGATTGTAATCCTCACGGCTACCAGCGGAGATACGGGAAAGGCGGCTCTGGCAGGTTTTGCAGATGTGCCCGGCACAAGGATTATTGTCTTTTACCCCAAAAATGGCGTGAGTCCCATTCAGGAAAAGCAGATGGTGACCCAGAAGGGTGACAATACACTTGTGGTGGGAATCCATGGCAACTTTGATGACGCTCAGACAGGAGTCAAAAAGCTTTTTGGCGATAGAGAGTTGGCAGAGAGAATGGCAGAAAAAGGTTTTCAGTTTTCCTCCGCAAACTCGATCAATATCGGGCGTCTGGTACCCCAGATTGTGTATTATGTCTATGCTTATGCAAAATTGTTGAAAGAAGAGCAGATCGCCGAAGGAGAGAAAATCAATGTGGTAGTTCCCACAGGCAATT
This sequence comes from uncultured Lachnospiraceae bacterium, assembly GCA_944381635.1. GTDB lineage: Bacteria > Bacillota > Clostridia > Lachnospirales > Lachnospiraceae > CALWLY01. The sequence continues at coordinate 216,626 of CALWLY010000002.1, read as the reverse complement.
TCGGCAATATTTTGGCGGCTTTCTATGCGAAAAATATGGGACTGCCTATAGCGAAACTGATCTGTGCGTCCAATGAAAACAAAGTGCTTTATGATTTCTTCTCCACAGGCTGCTATGACAGAAATCGTGAATTTGTCCTGACAACCTCACCTTCTATGGACATTCTGATTTCCAGCAATCTGGAAAGGCTGATTTATCGTCTGACAGGGGAGGATTATGCAAAGAATGCCGAATTGATGAGACAGCTTCAGGAAAATGGCGTATACCATATTTCTGAGGAAATGAAAAAAGAACTGGAAGATTTCTACGGAAATTTTGCCACAGAAGAAGAAAGCGCTTCCCAGATTAAAAAAATATATGAAGATACCGGTTATGTGATGGATACTCACACAGCGGTTGCTTCAGCTGTATATGAAAAATACAAAAAGGATACCGGCGATATGACAAAAACAGTCATTGCATCCACGGCAAGTCCTTTCAAATTTACAAGAAGCGTTATGTGTGCCATTGACAGCAAATACGAAAACATGGAAGATTTTAAACTGGTAGATGAACTGTCCAGAATTTCCAATGTACCGGTTCCTGCGGCTATTGAAGAAATCCGTACCGCTCCTGTACGGCATCAGTGCCAGTGCGGGAAGGAAGAAATGAAAAAGGTCGTGGAGGATTTCCTGGGATTATAAGATTGCGGGGACGGGTCTTAAGATCTTGCCCCCATTTATGAGCAAGCCCATATGGGATTAGATCTTTTAGCCCCCACATCATTTTATATTTTATAGTCAAAAATGCTGTAAAATTTCAGGTTGAATTTTAAATACCCTGTTCTGACAAAAGCGAATGCTTTCAGACAGAACAGGATATCATAATAACCTTTGATTTTACAGCATTTTCATTTACTGACAATCATTTCTTACGCAGATAAAAATGACAAATCGAAGCGGTTAACGCTCATCAAGATCCACATAAGTGCGGTCTTCGCCGATTGGTTTATAGGCGGGACGAATGATTTTACCGTTGTTGGCCAGTTCTTCCAGGCGATGCGCACTCCAGCCGACAATACGTGCAATGGCAAAAATAGGAGTGTAAAGTTCCATCGGAAGGCCAAGCATGCTGTAAACAAATCCCGAATAGAAGTCAACATTGACGCTGACGCCTTTGTAAATCTGTCTCTGTTCGGCGATAACCTGAGGAGCCAGTTTCTCTACAAGGCTGTAAAGTTCAAATTCTTTGTGAAGTCCCTTTTCCTCGGAAAGTTTTTCCACGAAGCTCTTAAAGATGACAGCTCTCGGATCGGATTTGGAATAAACCGCATGGCCCACACCGTAAATGAGACCGGCATGATCGAAAGCTTCTTTGTTGAGAAGTTTTTTCAGATAATCTGCAACGGCTTCTTCATCGGTCCAGTCTTTGATCTGTTCTTTCATTTCTTCGAACATTTTTACTACTTTAATATTAGCGCCTCCGTGACGGGGACCTTTCAGAGAGCCGATGGCAGCAGCCATAACAGAGTAGGTATCCGTAAGGGAAGAGGTGACAACGTGAGTGGTGAAAGTAGAGTTATTTCCTCCGCCGTGTTCCATATGTAAGATCAGTGCAATATCCAAAATTTTAGCTTCCAGAGGAGTGTATTTATTGTCAGGACGAAGAATATGAAGAATATTTTCAGCCATGGACAGCTGGGCAACAGGCTGATGAATATAAAGACTGTTGTTGTCGTGATAGTGACTGTAGGTCTGGTATCCATAGATGGAAAGCAGCGGGAAGAGACTGATAAGCTGCAGACATTGACGCAAAACATTGGGAAGTGAGGTGTCATCTGCTCGGTCGTCGTAAGAATAGAGGGTAAGAACGCTTCGTGCCAGTGTATTCATCATATCCTTGCTGGGAGCTTTCATAATAATGTCCCGGACAAAACTGGTAGGCAGGCTTCGGTAAGAGGAAAGCAGCTCTGTGAATGTTTCCAGTTCTTTTTTATCCGGCAGTTCTCCGAACAGCAGAAGGTAGGCAACCTCTTCGAAACCGAAACGATTGTCTCTGGTAAAGCCGTTGACAAGATCCTCCACGTTGTATCCCCGGTAAAAGAGCTTGCCGTGGGCGGGAACCGCGACGCCGTTTACAATTTCTGTAGCACGTACATCGGAAATGTGAGTAAGTCCGGCGAGAACGCCTTTTCCGTTTAAGTCGCGCAGGCCTCGTTTTACTTCGTACTTGGTAAAAAGTTCGCTTTCTATAATATCGGACTGCTCGCTCAACTTCGCCAGTCGGATAATGTCTGGTGTGATGTCGCAAATGTTAGTGCGATTCTCTATCATAGGTATCATCCTCCTTCTCAAAAATAAAATGTCATCTGTTTTTATGTTTTTCTCTTCTTAATAGAAATCATAAAAATCGGATAAATTTATTCTAACATGAATGTGAAAAGTGCACAATAAGAAAATTGTTTTTTAAAAAATACTTCATATTTTGTTCATTTTTGCGCTGTGACGCTAGTCTTTTGTCTTTTTTTGTATTACAATACCAATGATGCCAGTCTATGCTCAAAGACTGACGATTATGAGAAAAGAAAGTCCGGGACAGGACTCTTTCTGACATCAATTTATGGAAAAGGAGGAGAGACATGAACAGACAGGAAATGTTGCAGCATATTGACCATACACTTTTGAAGCCGTATGCCAAGTGGGAGGATATTCAGACTCTTTGCGTGGAAGCCGTGGAATATAAGACAGCTTCCGTCTGTATCCCGCCGGCTTATATTGCCAGAGTGCATGAGACTTTTCCGAAGCTGAATATCTGTACGGTGGTAGGTTTTCCGTTAGGGTACAGTGCCACCGAAGCTAAAGCTATGGAGATTATGGCGGCTTTAAGAGACGGAGCCAATGAGATTGATATGGTGGTTAACATCAGCGATGTGAAAAATCACGATTATCAGAAAGTGGAAGAGGAAATACGCACGCTGAAGGCGGTTTGCGGAAAGCATATATTGAAAGTAATTATTGAAACCTGTTATCTTACCGAAGAAGAAAAAATTGCCATGTGCCATGCGGTAACGGCTGCGGGAGCGGATTATATTAAGACATCCACGGGATTTGGCACCGGAGGAGCTACCATGGAAGATATTCATCTGTTCCAGAAACACATCGGAGAACATGTGAAAATAAAGGCGGCAGGCGGAGTAAAGTCGGTGGAAGATCTGGAAGCTTTTCTCTCAGCCGGCTGTGACAGGATCGGAACTTCTTCAGCAGTGGGATTTTTAAAAGGAGAAGCTGCAAAAGAGTATTAAACGAAAAGGAATCGCCCTCAGGGCGGATTGGAGGAAAATACAGTGAATCAGGTTATTTGTGACAGAATCGCCGCACTTCGCGGTGTGATGAAAGAAAATGGTGTGGATTATTATCTGGTACCCACAGCAGACTTTCACAATTCTGAATATGTGGATGTTTATTTTAAAGTGAGAGAATACTTATCAGGTTTTACAGGATCCAACGGAACGCTGGTTGTCAGCGAAAAGGAAGCCGGCCTGTGGACGGACGGACGCTATTTTATTCAGGCGGAAAATGAGCTGAAGGGAACAGGAATCACTTTGTTCCGCATGCTGGAGGAAGGAGTTCCTACCATTGCAGAGTATCTTGCTGAAAACATGGAAAAAGGACAGACGCTCGGATTTGACGGAAGGGTAGTGGATACTGCTTTCGGGAAAAAACTGGAAAAGGCTCTGGAAGAAAAGGAAATTCATTTTGCTTACAAAAAAGATCTGGCAGATAAAGTATGGGGGGATCGTCCGGAACTTCCCTGCCATCCGGTCCTTGTTTTGGATGAGGAAATCTGCGGGCAGACGGCAGCAGAAAAGATGGATGCTGTGCGCAGGGTAATGGCTGAAAAAGGGACACAGGCTCTTTTGTTAAGCAAACTTGACGATATCATGTGGATGCTGAATATCCGCGGATGTGATGTGGAGTGTAATCCGGTAGCTCTTTCCTATGCCTTTCTTACGATGGAAGAATGCCATTTGTTTATCCAGAACGGTGAAGTGACGGATGCGCTGAAACAGACTGCAGAAAAATACGGAATTGTACTTCACGATTATCATGAAGTGACAGATTTCCTGACAGATTATAGCTATTCCGGCAAAGTATTTTATGACAGCAGATACACAAGCTATGCGTTTTATAAAACACTCTCTGAAAAAGCAGAGACAGTGGACGGCAAGAATCCTACGGAAAAAATGAAGGCGATAAAAAACGAAGTAGAACTTGCGCAGATGAAAGAAGTCTATTTGAAAGACAGCGCAGCCGTATGTAAATTCATTTACTGGCTGAAAAAGAATGTGGGAAAAACAGAGATTACGGAGTTTTCCGCAGCGCAGTATCTGGATCATCTGAGAAGTGAGATTCCCGGTTATCTGGATCTTTCTTTCCCTACAATCAGCGGCTATAAGGAAAACGCTGCCATGATGCATTACGAAGCCACACAGGACAATCATAAAGTATTAGGTCCGGAGGGAATGCTTCTGGTGGATTCCGGCGGACAGTACATCGGAGGCACGACAGATGTGACCAGAACGATCGTACTCGGCGAAATTTCCGACGAAATCAAAGAACACTATACGGCGGTGACTATGGGCATGCTTCGTCTTTCTGACGCGAAGTTTCTGTATGGATGTACCGGACGAAATCTGGATATTCTGGCAAGGGGACCTTTGTGGGAGCGAAACATCGATTACAAATGCGGCACAGGCCATGGCGTAGGTTATATTCTGAACGTACATGAAGGTCCTCAGGGAATTCGCTGGCGCTTTAGCGAAGGTATGGAAGAAACGGTGCTGGAACCGGGAATGGACGTTACCAATGAGCCCGGCGTTTATATCGAAGGAAGTCATGGCATTCGTATTGAAAACGTGATGGTAATAAAAAATGGCGTGAAAAATACCGATGGACAATTCATGTATTTTGACACGCTGACCTTTGTTCCCATTGACCTGGATGGTATCGACCCTTCTATCATGGAGGCCGGTGATATCAGACGCTTAAACAACTATCACAAAGAAGTGTACGAAAAAATGTTTCCCTTCATGAATGAAGAAGAAGCACAGTGGCTGAAGGAAGCTACAAGGGAAATCACCCGGTAAAAATTTTATTTCAAAAAGCAAAGCGGTATTGTCTGACAACAGGCAGTGCCGTTTTTTCTTGAGAAAAAGACAGGCACAGGTCATGGAACAAAGGAAAGGGGCATACAGTAGAAAAGAACGTATGATGACGAGCCAAACCGTATATTGGAGAGGATAGTATTTTGTACTTTTTATCCATGAATTTTTTCACTGACAAAAGAAGGAATCCAGAATGTGAGAAGTGCACAATAAAAAGTTTATATAAAAATAATAATTGTGTATTTAAAACAAGTTGACTTTTTAATTTCACTTTGAGATAATAAGATTGATGTATGAGTTGTGCAGATAATATGGAAATACCTGTGCTTAATACAGTAAAAATAAACAAAACAAGGAGGGCTGTAGTATGTCAACAAAGGCTTATTATGCAAGGACTGAAATCGGACCCAATAAAGTTGGTTTCCCCAAGGTTGCAAAACCGGTGACAAATACGAGAGCGATTATTGAAGCACCGTTTTACGGCAACAATGTAATTAAGGTTAATACTTTGAGGGAAGCCTATGAACTGGCAAAAAATTCTCCGGGCACAATTGTGACAGATATGCCTGTCTATCGTGCAGAGGATCTTGGACTTGAGAGAGACGCGAAAGTCCTTCTGTTCAATGACGGTTCCATCACCGGACGCTATGCAGCAGCCAGAAGAATTACCGGAAAACCCGGCACAGACTGTGCAAAACTGGACAAAATTCTCATGGATGCAGTTTATGATACCAGATGGAAAACCATGTACCATGCGGAAGTATATATCGGTCTGGATCCGGAATTCATGATCAAAGCACATCTTCTGATTCCTGAAGGGGAAGAAAATATTCTCTATAACTGGATGCTGAATTTCCAGTATATGTCAGACAATTATGTACAGATGTACAAAAACTCCGTTCCCGTAGGCAATGGAAAAGAGCCGGATGTTTATATCTTCTCAGATCCGCAGTGGACAGGAACAGATCAGACAGATGTCTGCGATGGAAAATGTCTGTGTTACTTTGATGCACAGGCAAACTGCGCTGCAATCCTGGGAATGAGATATTTTGGAGAACATAAAAAAGGTACTCTGACACTGGCATGGGCAATTGCAAACCGCAATGGTTATGCTTCCTGCCACGGCGGACAGAAAGAATACGTTTTGGCTGATGGAAGAAAATATGTAGCAGCTGTTTTCGGTCTGTCAGGTTCCGGAAAGTCAACACTTACCCATGCAAAACATAACGGAAAATATCCGGAAATTAAAGTTCTGCATGACGATTCCTTTATTATCAACACCGATACGGGAGCATCCATTGCATTGGAGCCCACCTACTTTGATAAAACTGCAGACTATCCGGTAGACTGCGAAGACAATAAATATCTGCTGACAGCACAGAATTGTTCCGCAACTCTGGATGAAGACGGAAAGATTGTTCTGGTAACGGAAGATATCCGCAACGGAAACGGCCGCGCAATCAAATCGAAACTCTGGTCACCGAACCGTGTAGACCGTTTTGATGCACCGGTCAATGCAATTTTCTGGATTATGAAAGATCCTACACTGCCGCCGGTACTGAAATTAAAAGGTGCGCCTCTGGCAGCTGTAATGGGAGCAACGCTTGCTACCAAACGTACAACAGCAGAACGTTTGGCACCTGGAGTTGACCCGAACGCGCTGGTTGTAGAGCCTTATGCAAACCCGTTCCGTACCTATCCGCTGGCTAACGATTATGAAAAATTCAGAAAACTGGTTGCTGAGAGAAATGTAGACTGCTACATCATCAATACCGGTGATTTCATGGGCAAGAAGGTAAAACCTGCCGATACGTTGGGAATTTTGGAAGCAATTGTTGAAAACAGAGCTGTTTTTAAACAGTGGGGACCGTTTGAGGAAATCGAAATCTTTGAATGGGACGGCTTTGTTCCGAATCTCTCCGACAAAGAATATGTAACACAGCTGAAAGCTCGTATGACAGACCGTCTGAACTATGTCAACAGTCTGGATGAAGCGGAAGGAGGCTACAATAAGCTTCCGGAAGAGGCAGCAGAAGCAATCAGCCACATTGTAGCAATCGCTAATAAACTGTAAGGATAAAAGAGCCCCTCGCGGGCTCTTTTGTATATCAAAAATTGTGAATGTCGCCGATTTTTAAACGAAATAAAGTGCGAAAAATGTAAAATTTCTGATTCTGTAACCGATCTGAAAAAACAGTTGTAATTCGGTTGAGTTTTGGATATAATGAGTATAACCTGAAATGTGCGATAACTCCTGTTGTTTTGAACCTACATTTACTTTAAACGGGATTCCTATATTGCCAAGTGGATGTCAGGCCCTCATTGCGCAGGGGAAGGCAGAAGCTTTGGTTGCGGTTACCCACCTAGCTTCGCTAGGAGTCAAAAGACAGGAGCCGGCATTTTGGGGCATACATAAGAGACAGGAAACAGATCGGGTCCTGAATTACAAAAGAAAAAAGCAGCCTTTCAGGGCTGCTTTTTTCTTATACTTATACAGTATGATGCCAGTGTGCAGCAGGTTACAATCCGCAGGCATCCTAGTTGGGGCTTTTGCCTCAACATTACAGTATCAAAATAAAAGTTAAAAATAAGGGGGTCTTCATGAAACAGGGATATGCAGGAAGCCGGAAAAACCGCAGAAAAAGGCGGCGGACACGGTTTTCCATAGAAATGAAACTGCTGATGATTCTGGCAGGAGGACTGTTTTTGCTTATAATTTTCGGGAAGGCGCTTATGGAACTGTTTTCCTGGGAAGAAGTAAAAGGAGAAACTCTTGCGGCGGAAGATGCGGGAATTCTTACAGAATTGCTTGTCTCCTGTGCGAAAGAGAATGGGCTGGAGCCGGAAGGAGGAACGGAGGCCGTTTTGGATAAAGCGGAAGAGCTGAAAGCTTTAGGACAGGAACAACTTTTGTATTACCACTGGAAGGAACTGACAGAACTGCTGCCTGCCTCAGAATATGAAATTCCCGTCTACCGCAGCGGAAGTGAGGTGCCGGAGCAGGATTTTTATCAGTTTTTTGATGCAGCCAGACAAACCTATGACATCCAGGGGACGATTAAAGATTTGGATTTGACAGTGCTTGCGGCAGGAGAGGATGCGCTGGACAACGACGGAAATAGGTTGGGAGAAGAAGAACTGGTGGCAGTGAATGGACGCTTTTCCTTTGTTTCGGATAAATTTTTGAAGACACTTTTAAAGCCTGTCACTGCAATCGCTAAGGGAGACAGACTTTACACGGTAAGAGACGTGAAGGAAGACGACTGGCAGCTTGCCAATGTATGGGTTATGGAGAACCTGGAAAATAGACTTCGGATTTTTTGGAACAATTATGAGATTTTTATAGCAGCTCCCGGAATCACAGTGAAGAAAGAAACCGTATCGGATTTAAGTTTCAAAGATGGAAAACTGGATAGCGTGGCGGCAAAAGAAGAAAAGGTTTCCGGAAGGCTGTTAAAAGTGGACGGCGGCGGTGCGGACATAGAGGGCAGCGGTTATCTTCCGTTTGCGGACGAACTGAAAATTTACAAGCTGTATGGAAAGATGGAAAGTTATCATACCGATGATTTAAAAATAGGATACGCATTTACGGATTTTGTGATTGCAGACGGAAAAATCCAGGCAGCGTTGGTGACGAAGGAAGAACAGATGGAATATATCCGGGTTCTGATCAAGACATCAGGATTTGGAGGTGCATATCATGACAGAATACAGGTTCAGGCAGATTGTGACTGCAGGATTCTTACCGGGGAGTATGGGAAAGAACAGGAGCAGATTCTGGGCGCCGGAGAAGTGCTGGAAATTACCCCGGACAGTCCTTTGTTTACGGCTGACAGAATAAAAATAGAACCTTTGATTTTAACCGGGAAAATCAGTCTGCTGAATGTAAACAGAAGTCAGGGAACGCCTTCTTACCGGGGAAGCTTCGAACTGGAAAAGACGGAAAACGGAATTGTGGCTGTGAACGAAGTGCTCCTGGAAGAATATCTTTATGCAGTCGTGCCAAGCGAAATGCCGGCGTCCTATCCGATCGAGGCATTAAAAGCCCAGGCAGTATGTGCAAGAACCTATGCCTATGCCAAAATGGAGCGTGCAGGGTTGGCAAATTACGGCGCTCATGTGGATGACAGCGCCGGATTTCAGGTATACAATAATATAGAAGAAAATGCAGAGACATCAAAAGCAGTGCGTGAAACAAAAGGGCAGGTGCTTTATTATGAGGAAGAGCTGGCGGAAACCTATTATTATTCCACATCCTGCGGGTTTGGCTCCAATGTTTCTGTATGGCTGAGCGGGGATACGGCAAAATATCCTTATCTTCTCTCCAAAAGCATTTCCGAAAACCCGGAGGAGACCGAAGAAGCTCTTGCAGCAGCCGAAAACACTCCGGCTGTTACTCCTCTGGCAAAACGGATGGAGGAGGAAGAAAACTTTTCTGGTTTTATCAGTCAAAAGGGAGAGCAGGATTATGAAAAGGAAGAACCCTGGTATCGATGGACTTACGAGACCAAGCTGGATGTGGAACGTTTGAATCAGAACATACGCAGACGATATGAGGCCGGAAATCATGCCGTATTGACTTTGCAGGAAGATGGAAGTTTTGCCAGCCAGACACCTGTGGATACCGGAAAAATTCGAAATATGCAGATCACACGCAGAGGCCCGGGAGGAGTGGCGGCAGAATTGCTGATTGAAGGAGAAAACAGTACTGTTCTGGTAAAGACAGAGCATAACATACGTTATGTGCTAAGTAATCAGACTCAGGAGGTCATTAGACAGGATGGGAGCAGTGCAGATGCGTCTTCCATGATTCCCAGCGCATTTACTGCGATTTCCGTTGTCAGAGAAGGAGATTATGTGGTAGGATATTCGTTGATTGGCGGCGGATTCGGCCATGGGGTAGGAATGAGCCAGAATGGCGCCAAAAATATGGCAGCTTCCGGGAAAGACAGCAGTGCTATTCTGACGTTTTTTTATGACGGCTGCGAAATTCATACGATTTACTGACAGGGAGAACTATGAGGAGTGATTTCATGATTGGCAGAATTTACCGTATATTAACCGGTTTCGGCAGACAGATGACAAGGGCGAATGTAAGTGCCTATGCTTCAAGCTGTGCTTTTTTCCTTTTCCTTTCGCTGATCCCCATATTGATTTTGATCTGTTCTCTGCTGCCGTTTACGCCTATTCAGAAATCTGACCTGCTGAAAGTGGTGGAAATGATGCCTCAGCCGATTATTCCCCTGATGCTGGCATTGATTGAATCAGTCTATAACAGTACGATCGGAATTGTCAGTGCAGCGGCAGTTGTCATGATCTGGTCGGCAGGAAAAGGGGTATTGGCTCTGATGCGGGGGCTGAATGCTATGAATGGAGTTGTGGAGGACAGAAACTACATTGTGCAAAGGCTGATTGCTTCCTTTTATACATTGGTAATGCTGATATTGTTGGTGGGAACTCTTACCATCATGGTATTTGGCAACGTTTTAGTGGATTTTATTACCCGCACCATTCCGGCGCTCAGGGATCTTTTCCATCTGTTTTTGTATCTTAGGATTCCCTTTACCTGGTTTATTTTAAGCGTTTTCTTTACCATGATGTACGCTTATATACCAAACTGTAAACTGAAGCTGAGAAGTCAGATTCCCGGCGCTGTTTTTACTTCCGTAAGCTGGAATATTTTTTCATGGGGATTTTCTGTCTATATTGAGAAATTCAACGGGCTGAACATGTATGGAAGCCTTACCACAGTAGTTATTATGATGCTGTGGCTGTATATGTGTCTGTATCTGTTTCTGGCAGGGGCGCATATTAACCGTTTTGTAGCTCCGTTTCGCAGAGAAATCAGACATTCCAGAAGATAGAGACTTGACAATTTTTAAAGAATTCCATAAAATAAAGAGCAGTTATGAAAATAAAAAAGGCTGTGAAGGTGTCAGTAGAACTGCATATCCTTAAAGAGAGAGGAAATCAGCGGCTGAAAGTTTCCTTAAGTAAAGATGCAGATTTGAATTTCTCACCGGAGCTGTCCGGCCGAAACGAAATCTTTTATCAGTTATCCATGTCTGTTTATAATAAAATGGACGGATAACGGCAGTTCTTGGAAAGATGACAGTAATTCCAAGAATATTTAAAGAGAAGGAATAAGCCGGAACGTATCGGGCACGTTACGCCGTAATGAAGTGTCTGCCGGATAACGGCAGGAATCTGGGTGGTACCGCGGAAATATTTCGTCCCTGGTTATTTTTTCAAAATAACCGGGGATTTTTTATGTTTATGCCATAGAAAATGGCAACGCGCATAACACACAAAGGGAAAGGAGTTTGCTATGAAAGAAAAATTAGCAAAAATCAAGGAGGAAGTTCTGGCACAGATTGAAGCTTCTGACAGTCTGGAGAAGCTCAATGAAGTCAGAGTCAGCGCTCTTGGAAAAAAAGGAGCCCTGACAGAAATTTTAAAAGGAATGAAAGATGTGGCACCGGAGGAAAGACCGAAAGTCGGACAGATGGTGAATGAAGTGAGAGCAGAGATTGAGACTGCTCTGGAACAGACAAAGCTGAAAATGGAAGAGGCGGAAAGGGAAGAGAAGATGAAAAATGAAGTCATCGACGTAACCCTTCCTGCGAAGAAAAATAAAGTGGGACATCGTCACCCGAACACAATTGCCTTGGAAGAAGTGGAAAGAATCTTCATTGGCATGGGCTATGAAGTGGTGGAAGGACCGGAAGTGGAAAAAGATTATTATAACTTTGAAGCTTTAAACATTCCGAAAGATCATCCTGCCAGAGACGAACAGGATACCTTCTACATCAATGATGAAATCGTTCTGCGTACACAGACATCTCCCGTACAGGTTCGTACGATGGAGCAGGGCAAACTCCCGATCCGTATGATTGCACCGGGACGTGTATTCCGTTCAGATGAAGTGGACGCGACTCATTCCCCTTCGTTCCATCAGATTGAAGGACTGGTTATTGACAAAAACATTACGTTTGCGGATTTGAAAGGTACTCTGGCAGAGTTTGCAAAAGAGCTGTTTGGTGAAGAGACAAAAGTTAAATTCCGTCCTCACCATTTCCCGTTCACAGAGCCCAGCGCGGAAGTGGATGTTTCCTGCTTTAAATGCGGCGGAAAAGGATGCCGTTTCTGCAAAGGCTCCGGCTGGATTGAAATTCTTGGCTGCGGTATGGTTCACCCCCGTGTTCTGGAAATGTGCAATATCGATCCCAGGGAATATTCCGGATTCGCTTTCGGCGTAGGTCTGGAACGTATCGCTTTGCTGAAATACGAAATCGATGACATGAGACTTCTGTATGAAAATGATGACCGTTTCTTAAAACAGTTCTGATTGACTGCGGAAATTTTTTAGGAAGATAAGCCGTGAACGCGGCAGAATGAGAGGAAAATATGAATACATCTTTAGCATGGATTAAAGCATATGTGCCTGACCTTACCTGCACAGACCAGGAATACTGTGACGCAATGACCTTAAGCGGAACTAAGGTGGAAGGCTATGAAAGACTTGATAAAAATCTGGAAAAAATCGTAATCGGACAGATTGAGAAAATTGAGAAACATCCGGATGCGGACAAACTGATTATCTGCCAGGTAAACGTGGGAGATCAGGTTATTCAGATTGTGACAGGAGCGCCCAACGTAAAGGAAGGAGATAAAGTACCGGTAGTTCTGGACGGCGGAAGAGTAGCCGGAGGACATGACGGCGGTCCGCTTCCTGAGGAAGGCATTAAAATCAAGGCCGGAAAACTCAGAGGCATCCCTTCCAACGGTATGATGTGCTCGATTGAAGAGCTGGGTTCCTCCCGGGAAATGTATCCGGAAGCTCCGGAAAACGGAATCTATATTTTCCCTGCTGACGCACAGGTAGGTGCGGATGCGGTGGAGGCGCTGGGTCTTCATGACACGGTATTTGAATATGAGATCACATCCAACCGTGTTGACTGTTACAGTCTGCTGGGAATTGCAAGAGAAGCGGCAGCTACTTTCCGCAAACCTTTTATCGCTCCGAAAGTGGAGGTAAAAGGAAATGAAGAAGATGTCAACGATTATATCAGCGTGGAAGTAAAGGATACAGATCTGTGCTCCAGATACTGCGCAAGAGTATGCAAAAATATTAAAATTGAACCCAGCCCGGTCTGGATGCAGAGACGTCTTTCCGCGAGCGGAATCCGTCCCATCAATAACCTGGTTGATATTACAAACTATGTTATGTTAGAATATGGTCAGCCGATGCATGCTTATGATCTGGATACGATTGCCGGCAGCAAAATCATTGTGCGCCGTGCAAATGACGGGGATGAATTCCAGACACTGGACGGCCAGGTAAGAAAACTGGACGGAGAAATTCTGATGATCTGCGACGCTGAAAAGGAAGTAGGAATTGCAGGTATCATGGGAGGAGAAAACTCCAAGATCACAGATGATGTGAAGACAGTGCTGTTTGAAGCTGCAACTTTTTATGGCCCCAATATCCGCAAATCTGCAAAGAGAGTAGGTCTGCGCACAGACGCCTCCGGTATTTTTGAAAAGGGACTTGATCCCAACAATGCGCCGGAAGCTATCAACCGTGCATGCCAGCTGATTGAGGAACTGGGCTGCGGAGAAGTGGTAGGAGGCATGGTAGATGTATGTCAGCCTATCAAAGAAAACAGAAGAATCAAATTTGAGCCTGAAAGAATCAATAAATTCCTGGGAACAGATGTTTCCAGAGAGGAAATGCTGGCTATTTTTGAAATGCTGGAACTTTCCTATGAGCCGGAAACAGAAGAAATTATCATTCCTTCTTTCCGCCAGGATCTGGAAGGCTTTGCGGATATTGCGGAGGAAGTGGCAAGATTTTACGGATACGATAAGATCCCGACCACACTTCCGAATGGGGAAGCTACCACAGGAAAGCTTTCCTTCAAGCTGAGAGTAGAAGAAAAAGCAAGAGACATTGCGGAATACTGCGGATTTTTTCAGGGTATGTGCTACTCTTTTGAAAGCCCGAAAGTATTCGACAAACTGCTGATTCCTGCGGACAGCGAGCTGAGAAATACAGTTACCATTTCCAATCCTCTTGGAGAAGATTTCTCTATTATGAGAACCATTCCGTTAAATGGTATGCTTACTTCTCTGGCTACAAACTACAACAGACGAAACAAAGATGTCAGACTGTATGAATTGGGAAATATTTACATTCCCAAGTCTCTGCCCCTGACAGAACTTCCGGACGAAAGAATGCAGTTTACACTGGGAATGTACGGTGAGGGCGATTTCTTCACTATGAAAGGTGTGATTGAGGAATTCTTTGAACACATCGGCATGAAGAAAAAAGTAAATTATGATCCCGACGCAGGCAAACCGTTCCTGCATCCGGGACGTCAGGCAAATGTGATTTACGATGGCTGTGTAGTAGGCTATCTGGGAGAAATTCATCCGAAAGTAGCTGACAATTATAACATCGGTACACGAGTTTATGTAGCGGTACTGGATATGCCGTCTGTTACTCCGTTTGCAACTTTTGACCGTAAGTATGAAGGTATTGCAAAATATCCTGCTGTGACCCGTGATATCAGTATGGTAGTTCCCAAGAATGTCTTAGTAGGCCAGATTGAAGCCATGATTGCTCAGCGGGGCGGAAAGATTCTGGAAAGCTATGCGCTGTTTGACATTTACGAAGGCGCTCAGATCAAAGAAGGCTTTAAGTCTGTAGCTTACACGATCACATTCCGTGCAAAAGACCGCACACTGGAAGAAAATGATATTACCGGAGCGATGAAAAAAATACTGAACGGTCTGGAAAGTCTCGGAATTGAACTGAGACAGTAAAAAAGTGTGCGCTAAAGCGCACACTCGCGCCGAGCGCGGTTGCTGTCAGGCAACATACTACTTTTCGCGCGAGTGCGATTTGTTGACTTTAATGATACGATGGGGTATCGTATCATTAAAGATATCCCCCAAATCCGGGACACTCTTCAGCTCATATTTTTGAAAGGTGATGTACATGGAAGGTAATGTATTAACAGCAAGACCGGTAAATAACGAAGTAGATTTCTGCAAGGTCTATGATCTTGAAACCAAGGAAAAAATAGAGAAAATTCTGTTGAAAAACAGAATTTCCTATTGTGTCCACTGGGAGGAAAAGGGAATTCTTCAGAAATTCTTTTTTACAAGGCCAAAAGAAAAGACGGCCTGTGTTTTCCGCATTCACGATGAGGAAGTGCCAAGAGCAAGAGAGCTTGTGAAAAACGTTCTGGGCATGTCCGCAGAAAATGGAAAAAAGAAAAAACAGGCAGACAGACAGGGAAAACACTCATTGGGCAAGCCTGTCCAGGAGAAAAAAGACAAAAAGGAGGAATAAACCATGGAAAGAAAAAATGCATGGAAAAAATACAGTGAAGAACAGCTGGAAAAAGTAGACGTTCTTGCAAAAGAATATATGGACTTTCTGGATAACGGAAAGACAGAGAGGGAATGCGTAGACACGATTGTAAACACCATCGAGAAAGCAGGCTATGTGGAACTTCCGGAAGCAATCAAAGCGGGAAAGAAGTTGACTGCAGGGGATAAGGTTTACGCTGTATGCATGAACAAAGCGGTTGTTATGTTCCAGATTGGTACAAAACCCATGACGGAAGGTATGAACATTCTGGGCGCACACATTGACTCTCCCAGACTGGACATCAAACAGAATCCGATGTATGAAGACGGCGAAATGGCGTACCTGGATACCCATTATTACGGCGGAGTTAAAAAATACCAGTGGGTGACAATTCCGCTGGCACTTCACGGTGTAGTTGTGAAAAAAGACGGAACTACCGTGGAAATCAATGTGGGAGAAAACGAGGATGATCCGGTATTCTTTATCTCTGACCTGTTAGTGCATCTTTCCCAGGAACAGCTGGAGAAAAAAGCAGCCAGAGTAATCGAAGGGGAAGCTCTGGATCTTATCGTGGGAAGCAAGCCGCTTGCAGATGAGGAGAAAGAAGCAGTAAAAGCAGGCATTCTCAAAATTCTGAAAGATACTTATGATATTGAGGAAGAAGATTTCCTTTCTGCAGAACTGGAAGTTGTTCCCGCAGGAAAAGCAAGGGAAGCAGGCTTTGACAGAAGCATGATCTTAGGATACGGACAGGACGATAGAGTTTGTGCCTATACGTCCTTAAAGGCTATGCTGGAAATCGGTCAGACAGAGCGCACCGCATGCTGCATTCTGGTAGACAAGGAAGAAATCGGAAGCGTAGGAGCAACCGGTATGCAGTCACGTTTCTTTGAAAACGCTGTGGCAGAAGTTCTGAACCTTACAGGGGAATACAGTGACCTGAACATGAGAAGATGTCTGGCAGCTTCCAATATGCTTTCTTCTGACGTAAGCGCCGGCTTTGATCCTTCTTATGCTTCTGCTTTCGAAAAGAAAAACTCTGCCTTTATCGGAAAAGGTATGGTATTCAATAAATTTACAGGAGCCAGAGGAAAATCCGGTTCCAACGATGCCAATGCAGAGTATGTGGCACATATCCGCGCAATTATGGATAACAGCGATGTTACATTCCAGACAGCAGAACTTGGCCGTGTGGATTTGGGCGGCGGCGGAACCATTGCTTATATTCTGGCACTGTATGGCATGAATGTGATCGACTGCGGTGTGGCAGTGCTGAATATGCATGCACCCTGGGAAGCAACCAGCAAAGCCGACATTTATGAGACAAAATGCGGCTATGTGGCATTCCTGGAGAACGCTTGCCTGAGATAGAAACACGAGAGAAAAGAAAATGAAAGAATTAAAGACATCGGATTTTTATTTTGATCTGCCTCAGGAGCTGATTGCCCAGGATCCGCTGGAAGACCGTTCCTCTTCCAGACTTCTGATGCTTGATAAACAGACCGGGGAGACTTCCCATCATGTTTTTCGGGAAATTGTGAATTATCTCAATCCGGGAGACTGCCTGGTTTTAAATAACACAAAGGTAATTCCTGCAAGGCTTTTGGGAACCAAAGAAGATACCGGTGCTGCCATTGAAATCCTTCTTTTAAAAAGACGGGAAAATGACATATGGGAGACACTGGTAAAGCCGGGAAAAAAAGCAAAGCCGGGAACCAGGATCGTTTTTGGTGACGGAAGGCTTTCCGGAGAGGTTCTTGAAGTGGTGGAAGAGGGAAATCGTCTGATTAAATTCTACTACGAGGGAATCTGGGAGGAAGTGCTGGATTCTCTGGGAGAGATGCCGCTGCCGCCTTATATTACCCATAAGCTGCAGGACAAAAATCGTTATCAGACCGTCTATGCCAAATACGAAGGTTCAGCAGCTGCTCCTACGGCGGGGCTTCATTTTACAAAGGAACTGCTGAAGCAGGTGGAGGACAAGGGAGTAGACATTGCCTATGTGACCCTTCATGTGGGACTGGGAACTTTTCGCCCTGTAAAAGTGGAAAATATTCTGGAACACCATATGCATTCCGAGTACTATCAGGTGACGAAGGAAGCGGCGGAAAAAATCAATCGGGCTAAAGAAAGCGGACACAGAGTAATCTGTGTGGGAACGACCAGCTGCCGCACGGTGGAAAGCGCGGCTGATGAGAACGGCCATCTGGAAGAATGCTGTGATAATACGGAAATTTTTATTTATCCCGGCTATAAATTTAAGGTGCTGGATGGGCTGATCACCAATTTTCACCTTCCGGAATCAACGCTTGTCATGCTGGTTTCTGCTCTGGCGGGAAGAGAACACGTACTGGCAGCCTATGAGGAGGCAATCAGAGAAAAATATCGCTTTTTCTCGTTTGGTGATGCCATGTTCATCGTGTAGAATCGGATGGCAGAGCAGCGTCGGTGCATAGGGGCAATACGCCTCGATCCTGTGCACCGATGATAATAAGATGAAATAACAAAAAGACAGAGAGGATATCCTGAAAAAATTCGGGAGCAGTTTTGAACATTGCTTATTTTACCAGACAGTGTGTCTGGGCATAAAATAGAGAGACTGCTTCGGCTTTCGGGATATCCTTTTTTTCCTAAATTTCTGTATAATAAAAACTATGAAAAGTCCAGTGCGGCGAAGAGAAATAAGGTGATAAGGCGTTTCCTGGCACTCCGCGTTCAATATACTGCAATTTTCACAAAAGAAATTCTGGAATAAAGAAATTATTTAGGGAATTGTCATATAAGCAAAGTCGGGTTATAATAGAAAAAAAGAAAGAGGAATTCAGAATGGGCAGGAAAAAATTTCCGGACGTGAAAGATGACCTGGGTATAAAGATTTCTGTGCCGAATCTCAAAGAGGAGGAAGCGATCGATGATGCTTTGATGGCTTACAATCTGTCCTGTGTTTCCTTATCACAAGGAGAGCCGTTCGTAAAGTTTTGCCGCTGTGCGAAAGATGGCGCAGGCAATCTGGCGGGCGGAATTTTAGCATATTCCGCACTCTGGAATATACTGGCGATTGACACTCTTTGGGTGAAGGAAGAATACAGGAAAATGGGGATAGGCGGTAAACTACTTCGGGAGGTAGAGCAGGAGGCTGCTTCTCATGGCTGTTACATGGCACAGTTAAACACCTATGATTTTCAGGGGATTGATTTTTATTTATCGAAAGGTTACCGGATCTTCGGCAAGCTGCCCGAAAGCCCAAGGGGGCATACGCAGTATTATTTATACAAGTATTTAAAGAATCATGGACAATAAGGCTTTTTTCCTATATGAAAAAGCGGCAAAAAAGGAGGATGATTTTTATGAAAATGATTTTTGCTATTATGCATTCTGAGGATGTAGATGAAACAGTAGATGAACTGAACAAGAAAAATTACTGGGTAACCAAACTGTCTACAACAGGTGGATTTTTGAAGAACAAAAACGTAACTCTGGTTATCGGTACCGAAGAGGAAAATGTTCCCGGAGCTGTTAAAATTATTAAAGAATGCGCGGGAAAGAGAAAATCCATTAAATATACCATGCCTTCCATGTCTTCAGGAAATATTTATCCGGGAGCAAACAATATGATTCCCATTGATATGGAAGTGGGCGGCTGTACTGTGTTTGTGCTTGACGTAGAGCATTACGAAAAATGTTAGAAGATTCCCAACTACAGGATGAAAGCAAATAAAAACTTCGACACCTCAAAGCTTTTGGGGAAAGTCGAAGTTTTTTATTGGATAGAAAACAGCAGGATGAATTTTTTTTCATACAATGTTCATATGAATTTGTAATTTGTAAATAATTGGATTATAATGGGAGATAGCTGTGAAAGATAAAGGCATAACCGGTTTGACAGACGTCAGAAAGTAAAACGGTGAACAGAAGTGCTCGCAGGGAGCGCGGAGACGAAAGAAAAGAAGGAGAGTATCATGTTAGAGTTAAAAAATATTTCCTTTTCCGTTTCCGAGAAAAAAGAGGAAATTGGAATATTAAAGAATGTAAATCTAACCATAGAGGATGGAAAATTTATTGTGATCACCGGTCCCAACGGCGGCGGAAAGTCCACATTGGCAAAGGTGATTGCCGGGATTGAGAAGCCTACGGAAGGACAGATTTTGTGGAACGGGGAAGATATTACCCAGTGGTCTGTGACAGACCGTGCAAAGGCAGGCATCAGCTATGCGTTTCAGCAGCCGGTACGCTTTAAAGGCATTACCGTTTTTGATCTGATTCAGCTGGCTACTGGAAATCGCATTACGGTGGAGGAAGCATGCCGTTATCTGGCCGAGGTAGGATTGTGTGCTAAAGATTATGTGCGCAGAGAAGTAAACGCAAGCCTTTCCGGCGGAGAGCTAAAGCGAATCGAGATTGCCACAGTTATGGCAAGAGCTACAAAACTGACAGTATTTGATGAGCCGGAAGCGGGAATTGACCTGTGGAGTTTTCAGAAGCTCATTGGTGTTTTTGAGAAACTTCACGAGGTAAATAACGGTTCTATTCTCATTATTTCCCATCAGGAACGCATTCTCAATATTGCAGATGAAATAGTAATGATAGCGGACGGCCAGATTACAGCAAGGGGAAGAAAAGAAGATATTCTGCCGGATATTTTGGAAAAGACGGCTTCCTGCAGCTGTCAGTATTATAAAGAACCTGCCGGTTTAGAGTAAAAGGAGGCGTGAGTGCAATGGATCAGGTTGGAGCAAAACTTCTGGAAGAAATAGCCGGACTTCACGAAATTCCGGAAGGCGCTTATAATATAAGAGAAAACGGAAAAAGTGTGGGACGTTCTTCTACAGAAGAAATCGAAATTATTCCCAAAGACAACGGAAAAGGAATTGATATTCACATCAAGCCGGGAACCAAAAACAAAAGCGTGCATATTCCCGTAATTATCAGCCAGTCGGGACTGAAAGAAGTTGTGTACAACGATTTTTATATCGGAGAGGACTGTGATGTGACGATAGTGGCAGGCTGCGGTATTCATAACGGAGGAAAGGATTCCAGTCAGCATGACGGTATCCATAGTTTCTTTGTAGGGAAAAATGCGCATATTAAATATGTGGAGAAACATTACGGAAGCGGAGATGGCAACGGAGAGAGGATTATGAATCCGGAAACCATTATCAATCTGGGAGAGGGAAGTTTCATGGAAATGGATACAGTCCAGATCAAGGGAGTGGATTCCACCATCCGCAAAACAAGTGCGGTCCTGGAAAAAGATGCGAAACTGGTAGTCATGGAAAGACTGATGACCCATGGAAAGCAGAAGGCGGAAAGCTATTTCCATGTGGAATTAAACGGAGACGGCAGCGGTGCAAATGTAGTATCCCGCTCCGTGGCAAAAGAAAGCTCCTATCAGAAATTCGTGTCTGATCTGGAAGGAAATGCTGCCTGCAGCGGACATACGGAATGTGATGCCATTATTATGGATGAGGCAAAAATCAGTGCGGTTCCTCAGCTGGAGGCAAACCATCCGGATGCGGCTTTGATCCACGAAGCAGCGATCGGAAAAATTGCAGGAGAGCAGATCATAAAACTGATGACTCTGGGACTGACAGAGGAGGAAGCCGAAGCAAAAATTGTGGATGGTTTCCTGCAGTAGAAAACAGAAAACGGTTCGGAGAGCAAGTTTCTCCGAACCGTTTTGGCTTGCAGTATAAAGATATAAGATAAAAGCATGTTGTATAATGGCACTGTGCTTTCAATAAAATTTTTCATTAAAATACAGGAAAGCAAATTTGCTTTATGCAGATTACTGCTCCTGAGTTTCCTCCAATCCCCAGGAAGGTTCCTCTTCGGTGACAACGGTAACAGAGTCATCCTCGGGAATCTGCCCCTGAAGAAGCTCGGAAATATATTCGAGACGTTTCATGGCGCGGGAATAATATTCGAAAGCCGTGGAGCCTATGGAAGAATCATAGGAATCGTTGGCAAAAGCTTCCTGATAGGTAGCAGCCGCCTGATTCATATAATCGCTGGCTTCATCTGCCAGATCTTCCACACTGGAGAACTGTTTGGGAACCTCTATAGCCGCCAGTTCTTCAAATTGAGAAGAAATGGTATCCAGCTGACTGAGCATCTCATCTACGGCATTTTCAGAAGCAGGATCGATTGCGTTCAGTGCAGCAGCAGACTGCTGAATCTGTGTGCAGAAATTCGCCATATCGTCGTGAAATGCCTCAAGTTCTTTATCTTTGCCGCAGCCTGCAAAAAAGAGAGAAGATGCAAGCAGTGGAAGAGCTAAAAATTTTATCTTCAAAGTAATACCTCCGTTTGCTGCGGATTGAGAAATTTCCTTGTGAATTCTGTGCAGTCCGCTAAATTCCTATGAGACAATTTACCACAGATTGCCTGTGAAATCAAGAAAAGGAAAAGAAACGGGATATTTTATTTTAACAGCAGGATTTCATGGTGTATGCAGCCTGAGTTCCTTTAGTTTCTGCAAACAGATGGAGAGAACAATTTCCATACTCCGAAACGTTACATAAAATATATTTTCTGAAATAATCTCATAAAAATGAAACTTTTTTTGTGCCGAAAGGATAAAAAAGAAGGATAATCTATAGAAACACAAAATTTTTTTATGAAATCACTTGGTATCAGGGGCAAAAAATTGTTTCCTGCATCATGATTTGAGAACACATCTTCCTTGCATTTCTATTGGAGCCCGGGCAGAATTTGACCCAGGCTCTTTCTTTTTCCACAGTAATGTGCTAAAATGAATAAATCTTTACAAAAAGAAGTGTGAAGGGAGCAAAACAGGGAATGACGAAACAGGAATTCAGACAGCTTACACATCAGAAATTTCTTTTTCTGGACGGTGCGACCGGCTCCAATCTGCAGAAATGCGGCATGCCAACGGGCGTATGTCCGGAAAAGTGGATTACAGAAAATAGAGAAGTTTTAATTCAATTACAGAGAGAATATCGGAAAGCAGGAAGCCAGGTTGTATACGCACCTACTTTTTCTGCCAACCGTGTGAAACTGAGAGAGTACGGGATGGAGGATTCCATCCGGGAACTGAATCATACATTAGTGGCCATCTCCAGGGAAGCGGCAGGCGAAGACGGACTGGTGGCCGGAGACATCACCATGACAGGAGAGCAGCTTTCTCCCATAGGAACGATGGATTTTGAGACGCTGGTAGACATATATAAAGAGCAGATTTCTTATCTGGCAGAGGCAGGCGTGGATTTGCTTGTGGTGGAAACCATGATGAGCCTTCAGGAAACCAGGGCAGCTTTGATCGCTGCAAAGGAAACAGTGCCCACGATGCCTGTAATCGTTACCATGACTTTTGAAAGTGACGGAAGAACTTTATTCGGAACAGACGCCAGGACTGCAGCTGTGGTTCTGGAAAGCCTTGGCGCAGATGCCATAGGTGCTAACTGCTCCACAGGCCCTGCCAAGATGGCGGAGGTTATCAGAAGCATGGCAGATGTGACAGAAATTCCCATAATCGCCAAACCGAATGCAGGACTTCCGTCTTTGGATGAGAATGGTCATACTGTGTATGATATGAACCCGGAGGAGTTTGCGGAAGAAATCAAACTGCTTGTGGAGGCGGGGGCTTCCATTCTCGGCGGATGCTGCGGCACAACGCCGGACCATATCCGCAGACTGAAAGAGACAGTGCAGACACAAAAGCCTGTACAGAGACAGAAAAGCAGCAAAAGATTTCTTACTTCAGAAAGAAAAACGGTCGCTTTTGGTCTCAACGATCCGTTTCTGATTGTGGGAGAGCGAATCAATCCTACCGGAAAGAAGAAGCTGCAGGAAGAACTGCGAAACGGCTCCCTGGATATGGTTCTGCAGTTTGCAGAGGAACAGGAAGAAAAGGGAGCTTCTATTTTGGATGTAAATCTGGGGATGAACGGTATTGATGAGAAACAGATGATGCTTCAGGCGCTGGAAGAAATTTCAGGAGTGACATCTCTTCCCCTTTCTATCGATTCCAGTCACATCGATGTTCTGGAAGCTGCTCTTCGCCGATATCCGGGAAGGGCGCTGATCAATTCTATATCCTGTGAGAAAGAAAAATTTGAAAAACTGATACCCATTGCCAAAAAGTATGGAGCTATGTTTATTCTCCTTCCTCTTTCGGACGAAGGGCTTCCGGGGAACCTGCAGGAGAAGAAAGAAATCATTGATAAAATCATGCAGAGAGCCTTTGAGTGCGGGCTGACAAAAGAAGATATTGTGGTGGATGGTCTCGTGACAACCGTGGGAGCAAATCCCAATGCGGCGCTGGAAGCTTTGGAAACGATTCGTTACTGCAAACAGCTGGGGCTGGCCACTACCTGCGGTCTTTCCAACATATCTTTCGGTCTTCCGGAAAGAGGACAGGTAAACACCGCGTTTTTAACTATGGCAATTCAGTCCGGTCTTACGATGGCGATTGCCAATCCGTCTCAGGAACTGCTGGTAAGCGCTGCCTTTGCATCGGACCTGCTTTTG
Organism: uncultured Lachnospiraceae bacterium; assembly: GCA_944381635.1. Classification (GTDB taxonomy): domain Bacteria; phylum Bacillota; class Clostridia; order Lachnospirales; family Lachnospiraceae; genus CALWLY01. Next base: position 192,612 of record CALWLY010000002.1, on the reverse strand, counting down.
AAAAAAGAAAACAGCGACATCCGTTATATCGGATACAGCAACAGCATAAAGGAAAAAAGAGAGGGAAATCTTAAGCTTTCAGAACCTGCAAAAAAGGAGGAAGCAAAGAAAGAGGAAAATACCGTCTCTGATGAGAAAACGCAGAGCGCTCTAAAGGTGAGAGAAGCGGTTTTAAAAGGCAACCGCAAGGGAATTGAAGAATTGACAAAAGAAGCGCTTCATTGCGGAAATACGGCCAGAGAACTTTTGGATGATCAGCTCCTTAGCGCGATCAATGAAGTGGGAGAACTGTTTGATAAAGACATTTATTTTCTTCCGCAGCTGATTGCCAGCGCGGAGTCTATGAAACTGGCAATCGGTATACTGGAACCGCTTTTAAAGCAGGGAGACGGACAGAAGGACATGCCGGTGGTAGTCATTGCTACTGTGGAAGGCGATATTCACGATATCGGGAAAAATCTGGTGGCTCTTATGCTGAAAAATTATGGCTTCCAAGTCATTGATCTTGGGAAGGATGTTTCCAAAGAAAAAATTGTGGAAACAGCCCTGGATCATAAAGCAGAGATTATTGCGCTTTCTGCTCTGATGACAACTACTATGCAGCAGATGAGAAACGTTGTCAGCTATGCAAAGGAGAGAAACTGCAGGGCCAAGATTATGATTGGCGGTGCTGTCATCACGCAGGAATATGCAGATGAAATTGGAGCGGACGGATACTCGGCAGATGCGGCTGAGGCAGTAAAACTGGCACAGCGTCTGACAGGCCGCAGCTGAAGAATTCGGGAATTCCTGAATTCTAAAAGGGAGAATAAAGGATGGGAGGAAGATAGATTATGAATGGTGCGCAGGCAATGGTGAAATGTCTGGAAAAAGAAGGCGTTACAACAATATTTGGCTATCCCGGGGTGGCGATATGTCCTTTTTATAATAGTATATTGGATTCCGATATCCAAAGTATTCTGGTCCGCACAGAACAGAATGCTGCGCATGCGGCAAGCGGTATGGCAAGAGTGACAGGAAAGACAGGAGTCTGTGCGGTAACTTCCGGTCCCGGCGCAACCAATCTGATCACCGGTATAGCCACTGCATTTGCAGACAGTATTCCTCTGGTATGCATTACAGGACAGGTAAACAGCGAACTTTTGGGAAGCGACGTTTTTCAGGAAGCGGATATTACCGGGGCGGTGGAATCCTTTGTAAAGTATAGCTATCTCGTGAAAAACGCCGACGATATTCCAAGAGTGTTTAAAGAGGCCTTTTATATTGCAGGCACCGGACGAAAAGGACCTGTTCTTATTGACATCCCTGTGGACATCCAAAATCAGACCGTGACCCGTTTTGAATATCCGGAAAGTATCAACATGAGAACCTATAAACCCACGGTAAAGGGAAATGGCGCACAGATCCGCAAGGTGGTAGCGGAAATCAAAAAATCTCAGAGACCGATTATCTGTGTGGGCGGCGGAATTCTTTTAAGCGGTGCGGAGCTTTTGTTAAGAGAGTTCGCTGAAAAATATCAGATTCCGGTTGTGTCTACCATGATGGGAATAGGCGCTATGCCCACAGAACATCCCATGTATTTCGGCATGGTGGGAAATAACGGGAAACCATGCGCAAACAGGGCTATGAACGAATCGGATCTTTTGATCATGGTAGGCGCCAGAGTGGCGGACAGAGCTGTAAACCAGCCGGATTTAATCACAAGAGGAAAAGTTCTGGTACATATGGATGTGGATCCTGCGGAAATAGGGAAAAATGCAGGACCTACGATTCCTCTGGTAGGGGATGCCAAACATATTTTTGCAGAACTTCTGGAGCAGGATATCCAGTGCAGCGATGAAAAGTGGGTAAGCAAGCTGAACGGATACAGACAGACCATGAAAACGGAAAAAGAATCCAATCCGGAGTATGTCAATCCGGCGGCATTTATCCATAAACTTTCCGAGAAAATGCAGGAAGATGCCATCTATGTGGCAGATGTAGGACAAAATCAGATTTGGTCCTGTGCAAATCATATCGTGAAAAAAGGACGTTTTCTCACAACCGGAGGAATGGGGACAATGGGATACTCCATTCCGGCGGCCATGGGTGCAAAACTGGGAAACAAAGACAGACAGGTTATTGCGGTGTGCGGAGACGGATCTTTTCAGATGTCCATGATGGAACTGGCCACCATGAATCAGTATAAAGTGCCGGTAAAAATCGTTGTATTGAAAAATACGGTTCTGGGAATGGTGCGGGAGTATCAGCATTATACTTACCATGACCGTTACTCTGTCGTTGACCTTTCCGGAGGTCCGGATTTGGAGAAACTGGCAGCTGCCTATGGAATTCCTTTTTTGAGAGTTCATAATATGTCGGAGGCGGACCAGGCTATTGACAGATTTTTGGAGAAAGAGGAATCTATACTGATGGAATGCCTGATCGATCCTATGGAACTGGTGAAATAGGCGGAGAAGACACAAGGGGAAGGAGGACTTCATATGAAGAAAATATATTCGGTTCTGGTGGAAAACCACTCGGGTGTTTTGTGCAAGGTGGCAGGACTGTTTTCCAGAAGATGCTTTAACATCAACAGCCTTGTGGTGGGGGAGACGGACGATCCGGAAGTTTCCTGTATGACTATTGTCAGCAGCGGAGATCAGAGAACCATCGAGCAGATTGAAAAGCAGCTGAATAAAAAACTGGATGTCATCAAGGTAAAAACCTTTGATGAGGCTATGAGCGTCAGCCGGGAACTGATGCTTTTAAAAGTAAAATACAATCGGAACAACCGCAAGGATATTATGGAAATCTGTAATATTCTGAAAGCTGAGATCGTAGATATGAGCAAATCTCAGATGATGATACAGATGTGCGATGTTCCCGAAAAAATCAAACTTCTGATAAAGATGTTAAATTCCATCAGCATCGTGGAAGTGGCCAGGACGGGAACTGTGGCGCTGCCAAAATGCACCGATGCTGAAAAGCAGCAGTCAAAACACGAGGCATAATTTGAGGCAGATCAGCAGGGATGTTCCATAACGCAGAAATAGAACTGACAATCCTTTTATAACTTTCAGTTATGGGTTTCATACCCTGGTATCATACGTTGACAATGAGAATAATTGTTGCTAGAATTAGTTTCAATAACAGCGGAAACATAGAAGCGAACGGGGGAAAACAAAGATGCAGAAGAAAGTTTTTCAGTTGATGGTAGACAATACATCTGGTGTCCTCAGCAGAATTTCCGGTCTGTTTTCCAGACGGGGTTATAATATCGAAAGTATTACAGCCGGTGTCACAGCAGATCCCCGCTATACAAGAATTACCATTGTGGCAAGCGGAGATGATGAAATTCTTGAGCAGATTGAGAAGCAGGTTGGGAAGCTGGTGGATGTGCGCGATATTCGTGAATTGAAACCGGAAGGCAGTGTTTACCGGGAGCTGGCACTGATAAAAATCCGCGCCAACGCTCAGAACAGAGAAGGAATTATTGCTCTGGCTAATATTTTCCGGGCTAAGATTATTGATGTGGCTTCGGAAAGTCTGATTGTAGAGATGACGGGAGATCAGAATAAGATCGAAGCTTTCCTGTCATTGCTGGAAGGCTATGAGATTCTTGAACTGGCAAGGACCGGAATTGCCGGACTGAGCCGCGGAACAGAAAACATTGTATGTCTGGATTAAAAAGTTAGCTCTTAGGGAATGGATAAGGGAATTCCCTTTCAGTTATACAAAGTAAGTGCGCCGGAAGATTTATCGTCTGGTGTGCGGAAGTGTTCTGTATTGACAGACACTAAAATTTATATCATATTGGAGGAAAAAGAGATGGCAAAGATTTTTTACCAGGAAGATTGTAATCTTTCTTTACTGGAGGGAAAAACAATCGCAATTATCGGCTACGGCAGCCAGGGACATGCACACGCATTGAATGCAAAGGAATCAGGATGCCATGTTATTATCGGTCTTTACGAAGGTTCCAAATCCTGGGCAAAGGCTGAAGCACAGGGATTTGAAGTATATACAGCGGCTGAAGCTGCTAAAAGAGCAGACATCATTATGATTCTGATCAATGATGAAAAACAGGCAAAAATGTACAAAGAATCTATTGAGCCCAATCTGGAGCCCGGAAACATGCTTATGTTTGCACACGGCTTTGCAATCCATTTTGGACAGATCGTGCCTCCTAAGGATGTAGATGTTACCATGATCGCTCCCAAGGGACCGGGACATACAGTAAGAAGCGAGTATCAGGCTGGAAAAGGTGTTCCCTGTCTGGTGGCTGTATATCAGGACGCAACCGGAAAAGCACAAGATAAAGCACTGGCTTACGCACTGGCTATCGGCGGCGCAAGAGCAGGCGTTTTACAGACAACTTTCCGTGAAGAGACAGAAACAGACCTGTTCGGTGAGCAGGCAGTTCTCTGCGGCGGTGTATGTGCTCTGATGCAGGCAGGCTTCGAGACACTGGTAGAGGCCGGATACGAACCGGAAAGCGCATATTTTGAATGTATCCATGAAATGAAACTGATCGTAGACCTGATTTACCAGAGCGGTTTTGCTGGAATGAGATATTCTATCTCCAACACAGCAGAATACGGCGATTACATCACAGGACCGAAGATTGTGACAGAAGATACAAAGAAAGCTATGAAAAAGATCCTCAGCGATATTCAGGACGGTACTTTTGCAAAGAACTGGCTGCTTGAAAACCAGGTAAACTGCCCGAACTTCATGGCTATGAGAAGAAGAGCGGCACAGCATCCGTCCGAAGTAGTGGGAGCAGAGCTGCGTAAACTGTACAGCTGGAACGGCGAAGAGAAGTTGATTGACAACTAAAAATAATCCTAAACATAAAGTTAGAAAAGGCGCATTCCTCATGCGCCTTTTCTAGTACAAAAACAAAATTATCATAAGAAAAAGGATACGATAAGATAAAGAATCTCTAAAGAAATACCAGAACAGGTTGCACACGGTCCGGCATTTTTGTATAATGGGGAAGCGATGGCTTTGCTTGGGAAAAACTGTGGTTGATTTTTCTGCGCAAAGAATGCAAAAAAGATTGGAGGACATCTGATGAAAAATATATTATTCAGTATCGGGCCTTTTGATGTGCACGGATATGGATTGATGATAGCGATAGGAGTTCTGGCTGCTTACTATATGACGGAATATCGCGCCAAAAAGAGAGGAATGGATTATGAGAAGATTTTCTCTCTTGCCATCTGGGCGGTGGCAGGCGGATTTTTAGGCGCCAAACTCTTGTATCTGATTACCCGTTTCGGTGATATCATACAGAATCCGGAAATATTCTGGGACAGTATGGCCAACGGTTTTGTTGTATACGGAGGAATTATAGGAGGAATTTTGGGAGCATGGATTTTCTGCCAGATCAAGAAACTTCCGTTCCTGAAACTTTTTGATCTGGTAGTTCCTGCACTGGCACTGGCTCAGGGCTTCGGGCGTATCGGCTGTCATCTGGCAGGCTGCTGTTATGGCATGCAGGTAGAAGATAGCTGCCCGATTGCCGTGGTATTTCCTGAAGGAAACGGATTTGCACCGGCTGGTGTTCCGCTTCTGCCTACACAGCTGATTTCCAGCGTACTGGATTTTCTGCACTTTGGACTGCTGATGCTTTTATCCAGAAAATTAAAATCAGACGGCCAGTTGGCCGCCTGCTATCTGATCTTCTACAGTATCGGACGTTTTATTCTGGAATTCTTCCGCGGCGATCTGATTCGCGGAAGTGTAGGAACACTTTCCACATCCCAGTTTATTTCGATTTTTATTTTCCTTGCAGGTGCGATCATGTTTCTTCTGTGTTCTCGTGCCGGTAAAAAGAAAGAAATTTCTCAACCGCAGGAAGATTGACAGATTGTTTTGAGTAAGCGAAACCTACCGTCCGCTTTGGAATGGACACGGGCATTTTCAGCTGTACCAGCCGCCCGTCAGCCAGTTCATTGCGGACGAAATTTTTTATGACACAGGCGATGCCCAGATCGATTTTGGCAAACTCAATGAGCAGATCAAGAGAAGTTACTTCCACCATCCGGGAGGCAGTAAGATTTTCCAGGGAAAGATATTTATCCACGTACTGTCTGGTAATGTTCCCTTTGTTTAAAAGCATCAGAGTGGATGCATTTATGACCGCTTTGCTGGAGAGCCGTGTATTTTGCGGCAGACGTTCTTTCAGGTGATCCAGATAACTTCTGGTAGTGACAAAAATATCCTCGATTTCTGTGACCGGGTGGAAAAGAAACTTTTCCATCTGGTCATTTTCGCCTATAAGCCCAAGATCCACGGTCCCGTTTTCCAAAGCTTCCATAGTCTGCCAGGTGGACTGACAGGAAATGGAAATTTGAATGTGAGGATTTTCCTGGATAAATTTCTGCATGACAGGAAGTAGAATGTATTTGCACAGAGTGGCGCTGGCCCCGATGGATAGATGCCCGATGCCTAGTTTTTGAATCTTTTTCAGCTGCTCCTCGCCCTGGCTGATGGATAAAAAGGCACTTTCTACCTGACGGAAAAGGATTTCACCTGCGTCTGTCAGACGCACCCCCCGGGAAGAGCGGATAAAAAGAGTGGTCTCCAGATTTTGCTCCAGCCTGGAAATTGCTTTCGAAATGGCAGGCTGACTGATGTACAGTTCCCTGGCGGCTCCCGAAATGTTCTGACACTTTGCCACGGTATAAAAAATATGATAGAGATTAAAATTCTGTTCCATAAAAAACCCCCTCGTTTTCTTATGTATTTTTGCGGTAAAGATTTAGTGATGAACTATTGTACAACTTTAACGCGGTAATTCGACTATAACTATAAGATATTCTAAGTGATTATACTATAACTGTAGATTATAGTAAATATGAAAGATAGATATTTTCCCCTTTTTCTTCCATGTGTTACACTACTTAAAAAGTTAAGGGAGAGTTTTCACAGATGACTGAGACCGGAAGCAAAATTTCGTATCCGGCACAGAGGGAAATGTGAAGAATGGAAGGAGATAAAGGCTATGGGAATGACAATGACGCAAAAGATTCTGGCAGCCCATGCAGGACTGGAATATGTGGAAGCGGGACAGCTGATCGAGGCCGATTTGGACCTTGTTCTTGGAAATGATATTACAAGTCCGGTTGCTATTAAAGAAATGGAAAAGATGAATGTGAAGGGAGTTTTTGACAAGGACAAAATTGCCCTTGTTCCGGATCATTTCGTTCCGAATAAAGATATCAAATCAGCAGAGCATTGCAAGTGCGTGAGAGAATTCGCATACAGAAACGAGATTACCAACTACTTTGAAGTGGGAGAGATGGGAATCGAGCATGCACTCCTTCCGGAAAAAGGCCTTACGGTGGCGGGAGATGTCATTATAGGAGCAGACTCTCATACCTGTACTTATGGCGCGCTGGGAGCATTTTCCACTGGTGTCGGAAGTACGGATATGGCGGCAGGTATGGCAACCGGCAAGGCATGGTTTAAAGTGCCTGCAGCGATCAAATTCAATCTGATCGGAAAACCGGGCAAGTGGGTAAGCGGCAAAGATGTTATTCTGCATATCATCGGCATGATCGGTGTGGATGGCGCTTTATACAAATCTATGGAATTTGTGGGAGAAGGTATCCACAATCTGAGCATGGATGACCGTTTTACGATTGCCAACATGGCTATCGAAGCAGGCGGAAAGAACGGAATCTTCCCAGTAGATGATATTGCCATGCTTTATATGAAAGAACACTCCAAGAAACCTTATAAAATTTATGAAGCAGATGAAGATGCGGTGTACGATGCGGAATATACCATTGATTTGAGTACGCTTCGTCCTACCGTGGCATTTCCGCATCTGCCTGAAAATACCAAAACTGTCGATGAAATCAAAGAACCAGTAAAAATGGATCAGGTTGTTATCGGTTCCTGTACAAACGGCCGTCTGGATGATTTGAGACTGGCGGCGGAAGTGTTGGAGGGACGTCACGTTGCCAAAGGAATGAGATGTATCATTATTCCTGCCACTCAGGAAATTTATATGCAGGCTATGGAGGAAGGATTGTTAAAGACCTTTATCGAAGCCGGTGCGGTAGTAAGTACACCTACCTGCGGCCCCTGCCTCGGAGGTTATATGGGTATTCTGGCAGAGGGAGAAAGATGTATATCCACAACAAACCGTAACTTTGTAGGACGCATGGGTCATGTCAATTCGGAAGTATATCTGGCAAGCCCGGCCGTAGCAGCCGCAAGCGCCGTAACCGGTTACATTACCAATCCGGAAGAGTTAGAGGAAGAATAGGGAGGCTCATTATGAAAAAAGCAGTAGGAACCGTTTTTAAATATGGAGACAATGTAGACACAGATGTTATCATTCCGGCCAGGTATCTGAATTCTTCCGATCCTGCCGAACTGGCAACACACTGTATGGAAGATATTGACAAAACGTTTGTCGACAGAGTAAAAAAGGGAGATATTATCGTGGCTGATAAAAATTTTGGCTGCGGTTCTTCCAGGGAACATGCTCCCATTGCCATCAAGGCAGCCGGCGTAAGCTGTGTTATTGCAGAGACTTTCGCCCGTATTTTTTACCGCAACGCCATAAATATCGGACTTCCGATTATTGAATGTCCGGAAGCGGCAAAAGGGATCGAGGATGGTGATGAGGTGGAAGTGGATTTTGATTCCGGAATCATTACCAACAAAACAAAAGGAACCCAGTTCAAGGGGCAGGCATTCCCTCCGTTTATGCAGCAGATCATAGCAGCGGAAGGATTGATCAATTACATCAATTCCAGAGAAAAATAATGTGAGCCAAGGGACAAATGGACATAAAATACATGCTTGCATGTATTTTTATGTCTATGGGTCCCGAAAAACATAAGCAAGCAGCCATTTTTCGAAGAAAAATGAGCGAATTGCGAATGTTTTTGCCGATTTTGGGCGTGTGTACTGAAAAGAAAAACCGATGGCAGCATCCGTATGCAAAGGCAGATGGATGCAGTCATCGGTTTTTTGCTGACTTTCTATGGCAGTGTGACAATAAATTCTGTATAGCTTTTTCCGTCGCTATGAACCTGTATGCTGCCTTTGTGCCGTTTGGCGATAGAGGCGGCAATAGAGAGGCCAAGACCATATCCTCCGGATTCCCGGCTTCGGGAACTGTCGCAGCGGTAGAAGCGCTCAAAAATGCGTCGCTGTTCTTCCGGAGAAATTCCGGCTCCGGTATTGCGGACAGAGAGCACCTTTTTCTCACTGTGCATTTTTAAAGACAAATCGATCCGTCCGCTGTTGTCGGAATATTTGAACGCATTGTCAAGAAGGATGGTGATAAGCTGAACGATGGAGATTTCTTTTCCCACAAGAGTAATACCCGGAGTGATATCACAGAAAAATTTCCGGTTTTTTTCATAGGCCATGCTTTCAAAGGAAAGAGCTGTATTGTTTACGGTACGGCTCAGATCAAACGGCAGGTATTCTTCCGGTTTTATGGGAGTGTCCAGTCTGGCAAGTTCCAGCAGGTCTTTGATCAGGTGGTTCATGCGCCCGCTTTGTTCCAGTATGTTTCCCAGCCATTTGTTGTCAGGAAGTCCGGCGGAGAGAACTTCTGCATTGGCAGTTATGATAGTCAGCGGGGTTTTCAATTCATGGGAAGCATCGGCAATAAACTGTTTTTGACGGTCAAAAGCTTCCTGTACCGGAGTCACCATGAGACGGGATAAGATAAAAACTGCGATAAATAAAACCAGAATCCCTAAGATTCCCACAGGCAGGCAAATTTTCACAAGTTGATACATCATTTCCAGCTCTACGGTGTAATCCAGAAAATACAGCTGCCCTTTATCTCCTCTGTCCCGATAGACATAGAGATATTTTCCCGAAGCCCCCTGCTTTTTTCCGGGAGAACTTTCTCCATCCAATACTCTTTCTGTCAGGCTGGTTATGGTTTCTTCGTCAAGACCGGAGGCTTCGTGATAAAAAATTTCCTCTATCGCGCCGTTTTCACTAAGAAGTACAGAAAAGCTTCGGAAACGGTCAAAGTCATCGATGTTTTCCGCAGGATGATTCTGAAAAAAAGGAGGACGATTGAGGGCATCCTCGGATGGATTTGAAGAAGAAAGCGGATCTCTCATGTCTTTGGAAGGCGAATCGGCAATTCGGTTTAAAAGGTCATAACCACGGTTTCTGCTGTGTAAAGTCATAGTAATGTTGATGGCGCCAAGCATAATGATGAAGAGAAGTCCGATTCCGATCATAGTTACGAGGACAAACTGCCATCGCAGCTTTTGGATCATAGGGTCATTTTTTTTGCTTTGCTTGGAAAAAATAGCTTTTATCCGACGGATTGGTTTCATAGATTCCCCCTGTTGTTTATTCCTTGTTTTCATCTGATTTTAAATCCAGACTATATCCCACGCCGCGGTTTGTTTTTATTACCACATCTGTGTCGAGAGAATTAAGTTTCTGGCGCAAAAAGGAAACATAAACTTCCACATTGTTGTATTCGCAATCGGCATCCATCCCCCAGATTTTATCAAAGAGAAGAGACTTTGGAAGAATCTGTTTGGGATTTGCAAGGAAAAGTTCCATCATCTGAAATTCTTTCAATCCAAGACGGATAGAGGAATTTTTGCAGGAAAGTTCCATAGTCTTTTGGTTCAGGGAAAGATTTGCGTATACAAGTTCCTGGTCATGATATTGACCGCCTCTTCTGCTTAAGGCACGAATTCTGGCGAGAAGCTCGGAAGTAGAGAAAGGCTTTGCCAGATAATCATCGCTGCCTGCATCCAATCCTGTAATGATATCAGACACCTCGCCTTTGGCAGTCAGAAGAATCACGGGTGTATGGTTGCCTTCCCGGCGGAGAGTTTTAAGAAGAGTAAGACCATCCATTCCGGGAAGCATAATATCTAAAAGTATCATATCATAAATGCCGGTGCGGGCATATTCCAGGCCTTCCAGGCCGTCAAAAACGGTATCGGCCGTATAAGAATTCTGTTTCAATATTTCTGCAAGAGCTTCTGCAAGAGCTGTTTCATCTTCAATAATCAACAAACGCATATAGTTTATCCTTTCCGAAAACAGGCAGTGTCCGTGAGAGCATGGCTTTTCGCTGCCTTTCTTTCAGAGTATACCATAAATCTTGAATTAAGATTGAAATTCAAGGTTATTTTAAGATTTCTTTTTTATACTGTTTAAGATGTCAGCAGGTATGATACGCGGACAAAGGGAAGGAGATTCAAAAATTCAGAAAATTGTACAGGAGGAGTGCAGTGAAAAAAAGAATTTGCAGTATAAAAGAGATAAGAAAAAAACGGAATGCCGGGAAAGAAAATGAAAAAAATATTCTGAACGGGGAAAAACAGACAGAAGAGAGCATACAGAAGGAAGGAAAATCAGAAAAGAAAAAAGAACCCATGAAATACAAGGTTTCTGCAGCCGTACTTGCTCTTTTTGTCATTGGTGTGACCGGAGGAATTACAATCCGGCAGTGGCAGAAAGAGGAAAACAATGACACAGCAAACCGGCAAAGGTTTCCGGAAGGCATGTCCCTGGATATGGAGGGAATGGAGGATGTGGTCACAGGAAGCGGTCTGACCAGCGTAGGGATGGAAGAAGACAGTTACACGGTAGATTTTCTGGAAAATGGATTGTATGTGGAGGAAACTTATTTATCCACCGGTGACCAGGTGAGTGCTAATACTCCAGTATTTAAAGTTTCAGATGAAAGTCTGGAAGCAGCCAGGAAGGAACTGGAGGAAAAAGCAAAAGAAGCAGAACTGGCATACAGGGAGGGAGTCGTTACCTGTGAGGTTGGCAAGATAGAGGCAGAGAGTACCTGGAAGCAGGCAGAAATTGAGGCGTCTTATGCGGAAAGTGAAAAACAGAAGGCAGAGAAGGAAGCACAACAGAGTGTAGAAGAACTGGAAGCACAGGTGCAGGAAGCCCAGGAACTGGTCGATGAGTACACCAAATCCATAGAAAGCAACTATTATTATGAATATTACAAAGTAAAAGAGCTTCAGGACCTTTATTACGACAATTTTGAACTCTTAATGACTATGTATGAAAAATGGCAGATAGAAGATATGGAAGAGGAGGGGAATCAGGCAGGCGGAACCAGCGGTTCTTCGGGTATGACGGGAGGCGCTTCTTCCGGTACATCTCAGGGAATCGGCAGCGTGGATAACCAGTACCAAAGCAGTGGAAGCAGCAATGCAAATGGAAATACAAGCGGCGGTGCAAGTGCCGTCGGGAACACAAATGTAAGTACCAGAGCCACAGGAAATCTGCAGGACACTTTTGTCGTATCCCTCAGCACAAAAAGTACGGATGACAGCAGCGAGAGTACTGCCGGAAGCGGAAGCGAAGAAAGCGGTGGAAGCGGAAATGAGGAAAGCGACGGAGACACTGGAAGCGGAGGCGAAGAAAACAGCGGAAATACCGGCAGTGAAGATGAGGAAGGAAATGGAAGCACCGGAAGCGGTGATGGCGATAGCGAAGAAGATAACGGGGAAAATACCGGAGAAAATAACGGAGAAAACGACGGTCAGGAAGGCGAAGATTCCGGAGAGGAAGGGGAACATACGGATGAAGAAAAGCCGGAAGGCGAACCCTCTTTTGGCGGAATGTCCGGCGGCAGAGAAGCACAGGGAATGACTGTCAGTGAAGATGCCATAAAGAAAAATGTGTATGATTCGCTGGACCAGGAAGTGCAGGAAAACAAGGCGGATTATGAAGAGGCCTTGGAAAATTATGAGGAAGCAAAAGCCAAAGCGGAAGCCGGTATTGATGAAGCCAAAAGCAACCTGGAAATTCTGAAAGCGGAACTGGAAGAAGCAAAAATCGAATACGAAAAGCAGAAAATACAGATTCAGGCGGATTATGACACGGCGATCAGCAATCAGCAGACAGCCCAGACTGTCTGCGATACAACGGTAGAAAAGCTGGAAGAGGAGCTTGATACACTGGAGGAAGAAAAAGAAGACGCAGAGAAAAATCTGGCAGAATTTGAGGAGCTGATCGGCGACGGTTATTTTTACACCAGTGCAGACGGAACGATCGTCATGAATATGGTACGGGAAGGAAACTGGCTGACCGAAGAGACTGTGGTAGTAGCATACAGCAATCCGGACACCGTATCTGTTTCCGTGCAGGTAGACGAGGCGGATATTGCATCTATAAGTATCGGGGAAGAGGCTGTAGCTGTTGTAAGCGGGTACGGTACCTGCACAGGTACGGTAAAGGAAATCAATCCCATCAGTCAGTCAGACAGCCGTTCTTCTGTAACCTATTCGGTTACGGTTGAACTGGAAAAAGGAGACGGAAATCAGGAGTCCAATCTGAGTGCTTCTGTTTATTTCGGTCTTACCGAAGAGATGAAAGAAATGCTGACAAACAGCAGTTCTCAGGTTTCCGGTAATGGGCAGATGCCGGCAGGGGAGCAGAGCCCGGAAATTACGCAGGAACCGACGGAGGCGCAGAGTACGGGTGGCGAACAGGCACCGGACTTTATGCCGGCGGCAGAAAACGCCGGCGATGAAAAAGAGGGGAATAACAGCCTGCAGGGAGGAAATGAAGGATGAAGAAAAAAATTCTGAAAGCCGGGATACTGGCGGCTGTTCTTCTGACATTTACAGGTTTGTCAGTTTACCAGATTTTTTTTAAGGCCGGTCAGGATACAGAACAATATGCCTACATAGAGGAAGAAGTAAAAAAGGGAGAACTGGTTCTTGGAGTAACAGAAAGCGGCAGCCTTTCCCTGGAAGAAGCCGAATTCACCTACGACATTGACTTAAGCGATGAATCGGAGGAGGAGAGTGAGCAGGAAGAGAGCACGGAGGAAGATTCTGAGGAAAGTGAAGAGGAAGACACGGTTCACTACCCCGAGATTGAAGAAGTCTATATTGTGAGCGGACAGAGAATCAAAGCCGGAGATCCGGTGTTCCAGCTTTCCGGGGACAGTGTGGAGGCAGTCAGAAAATATCTTAATTCTCAGGTTACCGAGAAAAAAATAGCTTTGTCGGAAGCTGTGGCAGAGCAGACTGCGGAGGAAATCACTGCCAGGACGGAATACGAGACAAGTAAACTTACCGCAGAGCTTGCAGAGAGTCAGTACACAGCTTCCGTCACGAAAGCACAGCAGGAAATTATAAATCTTCAGGCGCAGATCGAAGTTTTGGAGCAGGAGATAAACAGTGCCTGTGAGGATGTGGCGGATGAAGACTTCCTGGAAGAACTGGAGGAAGCAAGGCTTGCCTATGAGAAGGCAGAACAGACACTGGAAGATACGGATAAACATTCCACCGCAGCCTATACAGCTAACTATGCATCCTGGCAGCAGGCTAAAAGTTCCTATGAAACGTTAAGCGAACAAAAGACCGCTCTGGAAGAAACGATTTCGGAAAATCAGGAAGAGATACAGAGTCTTAACGAAGAAATACAGGAAAAATACGCGCTTTTGGGTTCTGAGGAGGAAGAAGCAGACAGAGACAGATCACTGAGTCAGGCAGAGGGAAGCCTGGCAGGAGAAATTTATGCCTATACGCAGGAGACTTACTCCGAAAGTGTAGATGCCGCACAGGCGGAACTTTCGGCAGCAGAGGAAAAACTTCAGGATTTTGAAACATTTGCCGGGGAAGACGGAATCTTATATGCCACGGAGGACGGCTTGGTCACAGCGGTAAATTATGAAGAGGGAGATTCTCTGATTTCCACGGGAGCGCTCTATACCTATGCGCCTGAACATTCCTATATGGTTTCGGTGGATGTTTCGGAAGAAGATATTTCGGATATTGCGATCGGGGACAAAGTTCAGGTAGCGTTTACGGCTTATCCGGACGAGATATGGGAAGGTACGGTTTCTTCCATTACTACAACGAAAACGTCTGATTATGCCAAGACCGTAAGCTATCCGGTAACGATACAGATAGAAGGCGATATCTCACAGCTTTACGGCGGAATGTCCGCCCAGATTACCTTTGTATCTGACTCTGTTGCGGATGCCCTCTATATTTCACGGAAAGCTATTGTAGAAGAAAACGGAAAAACTTATGTTTATGTAGATGACAGCCAGGGCAATAAAGTTTTGAAAGAAGTGACCACAGGATTTGAAAACAGTACGGATATTCAGATCACGGATGGCCTTTCAGAAGGAGAAATTGTCTACATGAGAAGTCAGGTCAATGTTTCAGAAGAAGAACTGTACGGTCAGGAGGAGCCACAGGATGAAAATCAGGACGGTGCCGCACAAAACGGTGATGAAAACAATGGAAGTATGGAAAACGGAAATATGCCGGGGCAGCCGGAAGGGATGATGCAGCCGCCGACAGGCAGCGATAACATGGGCAGACCCGGCAGCCGTCAGTAAAAAAATTTGGAGGGAAAAAGTGAACAGGTGGAAAAATCTAGATAAAAAGAAAAAGATATTTTTGATTGCCGGGATTGCTGCAATTGTTCTTCTTTTCCTGACAGCCATGATTTTTATGGTTCTGTCAGGAAAAGAAGAAGTAGTTTATGAGGAGGCAAAAGCGGAATACCAAAGTCTGCAGGAAGGCATATCTTCGGATGGAAGTGTCAGTGTGGGAACCTCGGATATGACTTTTGACCTGGATATCAGCCAGTATACGCAGGGGGAAAGCGATTTCTCGTGGGAGGGCGAGATTTCACAGCCTGCAGGCGGAATGATGGGAGAGGCGGGTATGGGAGGCAGCAGTCAAACTGCGTCGGCATCAAGCGCAAGAACTCTTATGATTGAAGAGGTTCTTGTATCTGTAGGAGAGGAAATTCAGGAAGGAACGCCTTTATTCCGGCTGTCTGAGGAAAGCGTGACCGCCATAAGAGAAGAGCTGGAACAGGATCTGTCAGATGCGCAGCTGGATTATGAAAAGCAGAGTACCCAGCAGGCTCTGACTCTTACGGAAGCGGAACTGGAAAAAAAGACAAATCAGCTTTACGGTCAGTATGCAGAATTGTCTTATCAGCAAAGTGTTGAACAGCTTCAGGAGGAAGTGGATGCAAAGCAGGAGGAAATAGCCGAAAACCAGGAATCACTGACACAATTGCAGCAGGAACTTTCAGAGGCCCAGGAGAGTCTTCTCAATAATGAAGAAGTTTTGGAAAATGCCAGGTATGCCAAAGACAATACGGATAAAGAAAACGATCTTTATAACTGGTTGGTGGCGCTGAATTCCTGGGAAGATGCCAGCGCTGTGAAAGAAGATCTGGAAAGTGAAATTGAAAGTCTCACAGAGCAGATCGAAGAACTGACAGACACGATAGAGACCGCACAGCTGGAACTGGAAAGTCTTAATAAGGAACTGGAAACGGGAACAGTAACCGCCGAGGCAGAAAAAGATACGAGATTGTACCAGTCCTCCAACACGGATGAAATCTACAGCTATACGGTAGAGTCTGCCAATCTGCAGGCCTCTCAGGCACAGGATGTATGGGAGGATGCCAGGGAAAAACTGGATGAATTTGACTCCTATATCGTAAACTGTGAGATATGTGCGGATACTTCCGGAATCGTAACAGAAGTTTTGAAGGAAGAGGGAGACAGTATATCCGGCGAGGATATTCTGCTTACTTTAAGCGACTATGGAAACACTACCATTGTTCTTACTATGGATGAGACGGATATGGAAAACGTTGCGGTCGGAACGAAAGTCAATATTACACTGGATGCTTATGAAGATCAGGTGTTTACAGGAAGTGTGACGGAAATCGGGGATGCTTCCATGAACAGTGATACCAACACGACCACGTACGAAGTGACGGTTACCTTTGATGAGGGAAGCGCAGGCTTTTATGAAGGAATGACAGCGGAAGTTACCTTTTTAAACGAGGAAAGCGAAAAAGAAGTGCTCTGTGTGCCAAAACGGGCGGTGACCCAGAGAGAAGGCAAATCTTATGTGCTGGTGAAAGAGGAAGACGGAAGCATGCAGGAGCGTGAAGTGACAACGGGAATATCCGATGGAGTTTTTGTGGAAATAACACAGGGAATCGAAGAAGGAGAAACTGTTTTCCTTGCATCGAAGGCATGATCACAGGATTTTTATTGCTGTTTAAACCACGGCTTGTCCGCGGAATGGAGATTAACATGAAAATATCAGAAATCTGGAAACTAGTGTGGCTGAATCTGTCACAGAATAAATCAAAAGTAATTCTTACATCAACGGGGATTCTTGTAGGAGCAGCTACCATTATGCTGGTTCTTGCCATTGGTACCGGCGGAAAACTGGAAGTAGCAGAACAGTTCAAAAACCTGAATGCTGGCGCAATTGATATCACTTACGAATATAACGGAAATGAAATGTCCGGCGGCGGTATGCCCGGAGGGAGAATGGGGCAGAGTTCCGGCGGCGGTATGCCCGGAGGAATGGGGGCAGGCGCCGGCCAGGGCGGCAGCGGTATGGGAGGATTTCCCGGAATGTTTGGATTTTCTGAGCAGACGAACACGGAAAATATTATTTTATCCCAGGAAGACTTGAACACATTAAAGGAAGAAGTTTCAGGGATTTCAGACGGAACGTTAAGTTACACCTCAAATGCAGATGTAGACGGCGGAGATTTGGAGGAAACTGCAACGTATACGATAGCGGGTGTACAGTCAAATTATACACAGATAAGCAACCTGGAAATGGCTCTGGGGGAATTCCTTACAGAGGAGGACAATACTTACAAGGAGAAAACCTGTGTGCTCGGCTGGCAGACTGCAAAGGATATTTTTGGCTCTGCCATGGAAGCTTATGATGAAACGGTCTATATCGACAACAGAGCCTATACGGTAAGCGGAGTTTTAGAAGAAATAGGTACCGTAGCTTCGGGAATCAGCCCGGATGATGCGATTTTTATTCCTTACGAAACAGGAATCAAATATCTGACCGGAAAAAATGTAAGTCCTACGCTTACCGTAATCGCAGAGGATGTGGATCAGGTGAATGCAGTGATGGAACAGATTGAGACCGTTTTGGCTGAGTCCTATCCAGAAGCCGTTTTTACTATGTCTGATGCGGGAAGCAAAATGGAAGCGGCCAATCAGTCCAACGAGACTTTGACACTGCTTCTTATTTCCATGGCGGTCATCGTATTTTTTGTAGGAGGTATCGGTATCATGAACGTTCTTTTTGTTTCTGTAAAGGAGCGAACCAATGAAATCGGTATTTTAAAAGCCATTGGATGTTCGCAGAAAGATATCCTGGTGGAATTTTTGCTGGAAGCCAGCTGCATCAGCCTGGTGGGAGCCATACTTGGAGTGATTTGCGCTGCTGGCATCACACCTCTTATCGAGTACTTTTCGGTGCGCGTGGAGCTTTCTGTATCAGGGGCGGTTCTGTCCCTGGCTTTCGGAATACTCACCGGAACTGTTTTTGGTTTCTATCCCGCTCTTAAGGCGTCAAGGCTGGTGCCGGTTGTAGCGCTGAATCATGAATAAGGACATAGGACGGTATTGCCTGAGGCAAATTTCAGACGAAAGGTCAGGCAGAAAACTCTGGCAGCAGGAAAGAAAAAGAGGAAAGAATGGATAAGAAAAAGATAATTGTAATGAATGGAATCCATAAAGGTTATCGCCTGGGAGAAGATATGGTTCCTGTATTGAAAGATATTCATTTTCAGGTGGAAGAAGGGGAATACGTGGCAATTCTGGGCCCTTCAGGTTCCGGTAAAACAACTCTTATGAATATCATCGGATGTATGGACATTGCGGACAGCGGCGAATATTACCTGGACGGTCAGCCTGTTCATGAAATGGAAGAAAAAGGACTCAACCGAATGCGAAATAAGGAAATCGGATTCATTTTTCAGAATTACCAGCTGATTCCTACCTACAATATTTTACAGAATATTATGATGCCTCTGATTGTAAGAGGTATGATTTCGAAAGAAGCAAAGGAAAAATGCATGGAGACTATAAAACTTCTGGGAATTGACCACAGGCTGGAACACAAACCTAACGAGCTGTCCGGCGGACAAAAACAGAGGGCTTCCATCGCCAGAGCTCTTGTGGGTGAGCCTGCGCTGCTCCTGGCGGATGAGCCTACCGGAGCTCTTGACAGTGCAAGCGGAAGAGAAGTGCTGAAACTGTTTCAGAAGCTTCATGACATGGGGCACACGATTGTTATGATCACCCATGATATGAATGTGGCAAAAACAGCCGGCCGTATTGTACATATTGTGGACGGCCAGCTGTATGAAGGGGATTCTCTTCCACAGTGATATTTATCAGGAAATCTGATTTTACCAGCGGTTAAAGCAGGCAAAGATTTCTTGGCGTCTGGGGAGAGCCAGATTGCCGGGAACATAGGAGGAATTGCAGACAGACGTGATTCCTTCTTTTTTTATTTTTTCTTCAAGAAAATTTACCAGATCAGTTGTTTTAAGCTGACGGCAGGATGGGTTTTCTTTGGCGTAACGAAGAAGAAAAGCCAGGGCAGCAGTCTGTTCCGGATCCACAAGCTGCTCTACGTACCGAAGGTCAAGGGTTTCTTTGTCCAAAGAGAAAGAAAAGGAGCCAAGAAGTTTTATTTTGGCGGATTCATGCCGTCCCTGTCTTCCTCTTCCCCGTTCGGAATTTTCGAAAGTATTTGGCCTTCCGGAAGAAACAGGATTTTCCTGCAGCTTTTCCGCGGATTTTTGGGTGAATGATTTTTCCATGCAGAAACCAAAACGGCGATCGGCGTTGGGAAGGCAGTACCCGGGGGCATGGAGAGAGGGCAGTGGATAACTTTTGCACAGCTCTTTCACTTTTTCTGTGATATCCACAGGCCGATAGCAATCCATCTGCAAAATGGTATCTGCAGCGTGAAAATAGGAACCGCAGCTGCCTACCACCAGGACAGTGGATATACCGGATTTTTGGTAAAGATCGCTGACCCGCTCCAGAAACGGTGTGATGGGCTCCTTCTCCCGGCTGATCACGTGCTGCATAAATTCGTCGCGAATCATAAAATTGGTGGCGGAAGTATCCTCATCGATGAGAAGCAGACGGCTCCCTGCTTCCAGACCCTCCACAATATTGGCAGCCTGGGAAGTACTGCCGCTGGCATCTAAGGTCGAAAAAGAATGAGTATCTTTGCCGTTTGGAAGATCATTGATAAAAAGGGAGATATTTACGCCGGAAATTTTGCGGCCATCCTCAGCGCGCAGTTTCAGGGCGGTGTCATCTGTAATGACAAGTTCTCTGCCATCGCCTTTTATATGGTTGTATACGCCCCGCTCCAAAGCCTTTAAAAGTGTGGATTTTCCATGATAGCCGCCGCCGGCAATCAGTGTGATTCCCTTTTTGATGCCAAGACCGCGAATTTTACCGCGACAGGGCAGATTGAGAGTGACGGCAAGAAAATCAGGAGCTGAAAAAGGAACGCTTTTTTTCATGGGGCGGTCTGATACGCCGCTTTCTCTGGGAAGTATGGATCCGTCAGCGATAAAAGCGCAAAGTCCCAGAGAAGCAAGCTGGGTTCTGATATAGTGCTGATCTATGGCAAGCTCGATCGCTTCTTTCAATTCCTGCTTATTATTTGATGAAAAAGAAGAATAATAAAAGGCGGCGCTGATACATACCGGCAGGAAATCAAACAGAATTTTTTCAAGCTCTCTGGCGCAGATGGTCCTTCCGTTTGCAGGAAAGCCGACTTCAAAGCGTACGGTGATTCCTTTTTCACTGACAGCAACAGCGCTGCGTTCCAGAATTTCCTGCCCGGGACGGCTTACAGATAAAAGGCCGCTTTTTCCGGAGCCCTTTGCCTGAAACTGAAAACGGGAAATCTGTTTTCCGAACAGCCGGAGAAGATAATCTTCCAGAGCGGTTTTTTTCCAGGGATCGTCCCTATAGGAGGAAGGAAATCCGGCGCATTTCATAGGAACAAAAGCGCTTAGTTTGGAGGGAGATGCAAAAGGGTCTCCCTGTACATGGTCAATAGAAAGGGTAAAAGAATCAAACTGATAGCTGCCTGCAAGAGACTTGTAGGCAGGGTAACCTTTTCTGTCCAGGGATAAAAGCAGTGTTCGAAGCTCCTTCGCAGTCTGTGGCATAATAAAATCCTCCGATCCAGCAAAATCCAATAAAATGGTAAAAAAAAAGCATCGCACACAAAACGAACAGGCGTTCTGCTGACAATACTCTGATTTTGCTTAAACTTCATTGTCCATGATACTACAACAGAAAAGAAAAGTCTAGTAATTTGAAAAAAATTTTGTATACTGTATATACATAGTTCAGCCATCTGTCATTAGGAGTAGGATTTATGCCCGCACAAGAATCCGATTCCGGATGCACAGATGAGCTGAGCGCCGGCATGTGAGGAAAACAGCGGCGCAGCCGCAGGAAACGCTGTTTGATCAAGGTAAAAATCAGGACAGAAATGAGGATACTATGAACAGAAAAGAGAAAGAATGGAAAGAGGAGCAGATTCATTTTGACAGATGCAAAAGACTGATTGCCCGAAATGTGCAACGTTATCAGAAAGAATACGAAGAACGGCATGAACAGATTCAGGAATTGTATCAGGCTCTTCAAAGCGGCAACGAAGAACTTTACAATCAGCTGATGCTCACCACCAGTCTGGAGGAGCATGCCGCCAATCAGCTGCGCAAAAACAAAGCCGCTTTCGATAAACCTTACTTTGGGCGTATCGATTATACAGATACGAAAATGGAGAAAGAAGAAAAAATATATATCGGCAAAAACGGTGTTTTCAGAAACCGCACCGAGGTGGTAATTGCAGACTGGAGAGCGCCCATATCCAGTGTCTATTATGAAAACGAACTGGGAAAGGGAAGTTACAAACTGCCGGATGAGACAAGCATTGCGATCGATCTTCATTTAAAAAGAACCTACAATATCGAAGATGGGGAACTGACAGGCTATTATGACAGTGATGTGGCCTCAAACGATGAGCTGCTTGTGAAGTATCTTTCCAGAAACAAAGATGTGGTTTTGGGGGAGATTATTTCCACGATTCAAAAAGAGCAAAACGAAATCATAAGGGAATCCCCTTTTGCCAATCTATTAGTGCAGGGAGTGGCAGGAAGCGGAAAAACGACCGTCGCCATGCATCGCATTTCCTATATTTTGTATAACTATAAGGACAGGTTTGAATCCAATGAATTCTGTATTATAGGAAGCAGCGATCTGCTGTTAAATTACATCACAAGCGGTCTTCCCGAGCTGGATGTTCCCAACATCAAGAAAATGAGGATGGACCAGTTGTTTGTTCACCTTTTGGGTAAAGAGTGGAGAAAAAAATATACCGTGGAAGAAGCGGATGAGACAGCAGTTGTCCGCTGCGGCAGGGAATTTATGCTTGAGCTTGAACTGTATCTGATGCACTTAAAAGAGCGGTACGTGGACACTTCACCGCTGGCAGACCCGAGAGCAGGTATTATCCTTTCCAGAAGCGGAAGCCTTACACTGCTTCGGGAAAATCCTCAGTTTTCCATCTGGAAATTGCTTTCCGTTTTAGAGGACAGAATGCGCACACGCATAAAATTTCTGATGGACGGATTTGAGAAGGAAGAAATACAGGCCATGCTGAAAAAATACAGAGGCCATTACAAAAATATGATGCCAAAAGAAAGTATCTATGAGTTTTACGCCCGCTTTCTGGAGGAATATGCGAAAGAAAAAAGAATTGACTGGACGGGTCATATAGAAAAAGTGAGAAATGGACAGTTTGATCTCTATGATTTGGCAGCGCTTGCTCTGGTGAGATACTGGGTGACACAGAAACAGGAAGATGAAGAATTTGGTCTGATGTTTCTGGATGAGGCACAGGATTTTGGAATCAGCATCTATTATGTACTAAAGAAAATTCTTCCAAAGTGTTATTTTACGATTATGGGAGACGTTTCTCAGAATATCAACTATTCAACAGGGATGAACGACTGGGAGGAGCTGGTGCGGCTGTTTTTGACAGACCCTAAGGATCGCTTCAAGCTTTTGCAGAAAAGTTACCGCAATACGATTGAAATTTCGGAATATGCGGGAAAGATATTGGACAAGGCTACTTATGGAAAGTATAAAATAGATCCGGTAATCCGCCACGGACGTCCCGTAGAAGAGAAAGAATTCTGGAGTGAGCCGGAGTTGGTGGAGTACGTGGAAGAACTTCTTGAAAGAATGAAAAAAGACGGATACCAGACTACTGCAATTGTGTGTAGAGACGAAAAAGAAAGCGATCGGGTAAAAAAACTTTTGGACGGGAAAGTAGAAGTTTCAAAAGAAAGTGCCGAGAATTTTACAAAGGGTGTGATGGTACTTCCGGTGCGTATGACAAAAGGTCTGGAGTTTGATACTGTCATTTTATGGAACCCCGGACTGAAAGCGGCGCTTTCCAGTCCGGAGCGTGCAAAACTTCTTTATGTAGCGGCGACACGTGCCCTGCATGAGCTCTATGTATTAAGCTGTTGATTCAGATAGTTCTTTTCTTTCCATAGTAAAGAATGCCGAGAGCGCCCGGGCCTGCATGGGTACCGATACTGGGGCTGATGTCATTGATGATAATGTTGGTGAAGCCGGTTTCCTTTTTAACCATTTCAGCCACAGCCTCAGCTTCAGAAAGGCAGTTTCCATGTACAATGCCCACCGGGATGGAAAGATCAGGATTTTCTTCCATGGTTTCTTTCATACGGGAAACAAGAGTACTGAGAGATTTTTTACGTCCGCGGACAGTGCCTGCGGATGTGAGAGCACCCTGGGCATTGACAAAAAGGAAAGGTTTTAAATTCAGAGCTGTTCCGATTGCCGCGGTTGCTTTGGAAACACGGCCTCCTCTTTGCAGATGAAACAGATCATCAACGGTAAACTGAACGTTTAAATGAGTTTTGTATTCCTCTAAAGAAGCTACGGTTTCTTCATAACTTTTTCCGGCAGCGATGCAATCGTTTCCGTGAATTACAAGAAGAGTTTCCGCTAAAGATACGTTCAGAGAATCGATGACGGTGATGCGGGACTGAGGAAATTCTTCTTTCAGTTCGTTTGCGACCATACATACATTATTGTAACTTCCGCTTAAACTGGAAGAAAAGGCAATATGAATGATGTCGCATCCCTTTTCAAGCACACTGCGGAATTTTTCTTCGATGACCGCAGGATTGTTTGCCTGGGAATTGGGCAGTTCGCCCTGTTTCATGCGGGAATAAAATTCGGCAGGTTCCATATTCAGTTCGTCGCCGTACACAGTGTCTCCAAAAGAATAATACTGCGGGATAATGACTGTGTGATACTTTTCAGCCAAAGATACAGGAAGATCGGAATTGGAATCGGTAGTAATACAGTAATTGCTCATAAATTAAGTTCCTTTCTGAGAATAAGGTTTACCTGCACTGCGGGGAAGATAAAACACTGAAGCGCGGTTGCGTCAGCAGCCATTTTTCTTGAGCGCAATCCGCCGCAGGCAGAAAATCTCGAATTTCGTGATTTTTTGTTGCTTAAAAGCCTGTATTTCAATTATAACATTCCGGAGATTTCTGTCAATCGGAGAGGGTCTTTTTGTGATTAGGCAATGACATTTTCGGAAAAGTGGTGTAAGATAGAAAAAAATACACCTATCGCATCGGTAAGCAGGCGGAATGAGTTTGATTAGAAATGATTCGTGCTCCTGCACCGACGCATAGCCTGGAAATAAAGCAGTTCGGAGGAAAAAATGAAATTCAGGGAAGAAGTATTTGCGAAGATTTTTACTTATGTGACTGTGATTGTCCTGCTTGGGGCAATTCTTTTTGAATCCTATGTGCTTCAGACGGAGCGAAGTGCCAGAAAAGAACTGGATCAGCAGCTTCAAAAGGAACAGCAGCTGACGGAACAGCTGACCGCTTCCAATATTCGGCTGGAAGAAAGAAACCTGGAGCTTCAGGAATTTAAAGATATGTGGCAGGATTATTCTTCCTTTGAAGACCTGGAAGACGTGGAAACCTTAAAGGAGGATCTTTTTTCCAGGTCTGATCTGATTCCGGTGGATGCCATTGTGGATGCCAATATTCATCAGGGAGCACAGGCAGAGAATATTGATGAGGTTCACAGATACAGTTTTCCGGAAGAAGGAGAGGATGCAACCTTTGTGCCGTTTCGGACAAGCGACGGACAGAATGAAGACATTGTAGTTTATACGACAGCCAATGACGATAAACAGGATTTTTACATTGAACTTCTTTACACGGTGATCATGGAAGAAGAAACCGGCGAACCTGTGGTGAATGAGGATGGAAAAATAGACTGGAAATGTCTTGCTTACAACATAGGAAAGGGATGGACACCTCTTCAGACAAGAGAGGTTGCGGAAGAGACTGATGAGCAGTAAAAATATCAATGAAATTTTCAGACAGCTGGATGAATACTTTGCTCAGGGAAAACTTGACAGGGTGGAACCGTTTTTGTGTGGCTGCCTGGAGGAGGCCAAAGAAAGCCGGGATTACGGGATTTACATTTCCGTGGCAAACGAACTGATCGGTTATTATCGCAGCGTCTCTATGTATGCGAAAGCATTTACTGTTTCCGAAGACGTGCTTATGCTGATGGAAGAGCTGAATCTGCAGGAGACAGAGCACTTTGCCACCACACTTTTAAATGCGGCAACGGCTTACAGAGCTGCAGGAAAATGGCAGGAGGCTTATGAATATTATGCCAGGGCTCTTCAGATTTACGAAAATATTCTGTCTCCGGAAGATTATCGCTTTGCAGGGCTGTACAACAATATGAGCATTCTCATGGAACAGCTTGGAGAAAACGAAAAAGCTGCCGGGCTTTTGCAAAAGGCGATTGACATTGTGGAAAAGCTGCCGGATTGCTCTATGGAACTTGCCACATCCAAAACAAATCTCGCACTGATTTATTTTAAATTAAAGGATGATTCAGGGGCCCAAAAACTGCTGGAGGAAGCCATTTCTTTATTTGAGAAAGCAGAAAACGGAACAGACGCCCATTATTCAGCCGCTCTTTCAGGAATGGGTGAGGCGTATTTCAGAATGGGAAGACTGGAGAAATCTCTGGAATATTACGAAAAGGCTGCAGCGGAAGTGAAAAAACACTTTGGGGAAAATCAAAGTTATGGGCTTCTTTGCGGAAACTGTGCGGCAGTCTGTGCCCGGCTTGGTGAAAAGGACAAGCAGGCTTATTATGAAGAAAAAAGCCGTCTTTTCTGCTGAAAAGCAAAAAGAAAATAAACCCGCCACGGAGAAAAACATGAGTAAAAAAGGATTACAGCTGTCAGAAGAGTATTTTCAGGCCTATGGCGTGGATATGCTGAAAAAAATGCAGATAAAGTATCCAGAACTTCAAGGCATGATTGCTGCCGGGCTCGCAGGGCAGGGTTCAGAATGTTTTGGTTTTGATGACAGCTATTCACAGGATCATGACTTTGGTCCCGCCTTTTGTATCTGGCTGCCGGAAAATCTTTACAGAAAGTACGCAAAACCTTTGCAGGAGGCCTATGAAAATCTGCCCAAAGAATTCGCCGGCTATCCGGCAAGAAATGTTACCGTTCACGCACAGGAGCGGGTGGGCGTTTTATGTATTGAGGATTTTTATTACAGGCTGACAGGCAAAGAGGGAATCCCTGAGAACAATCTGGAGTGGATCAGAATACCGGAATCCGGATTGTCCACAGCAGTCAATGGCAAAATATTTCTGGATGAACTGGGAGAATTTACAAGGATAAAAGAAGGCTTGCTTAAGTATTATCCGGAAGATGTGCGGCTGAAAAAAATCGTTGCCCGTGCCGCAGGAATGGCACAATCCGGACAATATAATTATGCCAGGATGATGCGCAGGGGAGAATATACGGCCGCTTTTCTGGCTGTTTCAGAATTTATAAAAAATGCCTGTTCCATGGTTCATCTGCTGAATCGTCGGTACACTCCTTTTTATAAATGGATGCACAGAAGTCTGAAAGACATGAAAATTCTTCCGGAAGTTTATGATCTGATCGCGCAGCTTTCTGTCGCACCATGCCAGTCAGATGCCTGGAAAGAGGTAAAAGAAGAGGACTTGATTTACGGACTTAATCTGAAAGATGGCAGAGTAGTGCTGATGGAAACCATTGCTCAGCTGGTGATCAAAGAGCTTCACAGACAGGAGCTTTCTGATGTGCAGGATTCGTATTTGGATCATCACACGTTTGTCATGATGAAAAAAATAAAAGATCCTGTTATTTCTTCTTTACAGATTTTGGAGGGATAGTATTGAAACATACGTTCGATTATGGTATAGTAAAAAAGAGAAAAAAAGGAGATTTTATTCTGCTTGCAGCAGTTCTTTTGCTTGCAGGCAGTTTTTATGGGTTTCTGAAGTGGAGAGAAACAGACGGAGTCTGGGCAGTTGTGACAGTGGACGGGAAAGAGGAAAGAAGAGAGAAGATTTCCGGCGCCTCTTCTTTTTCCTTTACGGTTGCTGGCGAGGGCGGAAGAAATACCGTCACGATAGATCAGGGACAGGTATTTGTATCTGAGGCAGACTGTCCGGATAAGAGATGTGTTTTGCAGGGAAAAATTTCAAAGACAGGAGAGAGCATCATCTGCCTTCCCCATAAACTGGTGGTCACTGTGGAAGGAGGCCAGGAAGGCGAGTTGGATGCCGTGACGAACTGATGAGATATGGACAGATGAAGTTGAAAAAAATGACATTTTTGGGCATGATCTTGGCATTTGCACTGATCCTGAGTTATGTGGAATCATTGATCCCCCTTCCGATTCCGGTTCCGGGTATCAAACTGGGCCTTGCCAATCTTGCTGTTGTAGTTCTCCTTTATCGATATGGATGGATGGAGGCTCTTACCGTTAACCTTCTTCGCATTGTTCTGTCAGGCTTTTTGTTTGGGAATCTTTCCATTATCATTTACAGTCTGGCGGGGGGAATCGTGAGTTTTCTGCTGATGATCCTGGCAAAGAAGTGTCCCGCATTTTCTATTTTGGGCGTCAGTGTGATAGGAGGAATCGGGCATAATATGGGCCAGCTTGTTCTGGCTGTTTTGACAGTACAGACTATGGAAGTTGCCTATTATTTCGTTGTGTTGCTGGCGGCAGGAACATTGACCGGAGCAGTCATTGGAATTTGTTCAGACAAGGTTCTGGCACTGCTTCCC
This sequence comes from uncultured Lachnospiraceae bacterium, assembly GCA_944381635.1. Taxonomy (GTDB): domain Bacteria; phylum Bacillota; class Clostridia; order Lachnospirales; family Lachnospiraceae; genus CALWLY01. The sequence continues at coordinate 164,572 of CALWLY010000002.1, read as the reverse complement.
AAAGATGAAGACATGAACAGAAAGTAGTTTCGGTATGTCCTTGTACAGGATACGGACAAATGCAAAATAGGCAAAAGCTGAAAAAGAGAAGGAGAAATGAGATGTTTGCATATCTGATTGGAAAAGTTGCGGATATTTCCAATGACAATCTGATACTGGAAGTAGGACATATCGGTTTTAATATTAAAGTTCCGGCCAGTGTGATTTCCGTGCTGCCTGGTATCGGGCAGGAAGTAAAAATTTATACATACACCTGTGTGAGAGAAGACGCCTTTTTGCTGTATGGTTTTTTAAAGAAGGACGATCTGGATATTTTCCGGAAGCTGATCACGGTAAACGGAATCGGCCCCAAAGGAGGGCTTGGTATTCTTTCTGTACTCAGTGCTGACGAACTGCGTCTGGCAGTGCTTTCTCAGGATGCGAAGGCGATTGCCAAAGCGCCCGGAGTTGGAATGAAGACGGCACAGAAGGTAATCCTTGAATTAAAGGATAAAGTATCACTGGAAGAAACGTTTGTGTCCAGTGAAAGTGTTTCCTATGCGGCAGACACAGGAAGTTCCTCGGTCAGAAGTGAAGCTGTGGAAGCGCTGACAGCACTTGGTTATTCTGCCTCAGAAGCTCTGCGCGCAGTCGGCAAGGTAGAAAATGCGGAGGAGATGGATGTGGAAACACTTCTGAAAGCCGCGCTTAAAAACATGTTCTGAGAGATAAATACGGGAGGAAGTTATGGCACCCAGAATGATTGAAACCAATGTGACAGAAGAAGATATGATAATAGAAGGCAGCCTGCGTCCCCAATATCTGAAAGACTACATCGGACAGGAAAAGGCTAAAGAAAGCCTGAAAATTTATATAGAAGCCGCAAAGCAGCGAAACGACGTGTTGGATCATGTGCTTTTTTATGGTCCTCCCGGATTGGGAAAGACAACGCTGGCAGGGATCATTGCCAATGAAATGGGAGTGAATATGAAAATCACCAGCGGTCCGGCCATTGAAAAGCCGGGAGAAATGGCAGCTATTCTCAATAATCTCCAGGAAGGAGATGTTCTTTTTGTAGATGAAATACATCGTCTGAATCGTCAGGTGGAAGAAGTATTGTATCCTGCGATGGAAGATTATGCCATAGACATTATGATAGGGAAAGGGGCGACTGCCCGTTCCATACGTCTGGATCTTCCCAGGTTTACGCTGGTTGGCGCCACAACAAGGGCCGGTCTGCTGACAGCGCCTTTAAGGGATCGATTCGGTGTTATTCATCGCCTGGAGTTTTATACAGTGGAAGAACTGCAGCAGATTATCATGCATTCAGCGAAAAAATTGGGCGTGGAGATTGATACTGCAGGCGCCAGGGAACTTGCAAGGAGGAGCCGCGGCACGCCACGTCTTGCAAACCGTATTTTAAAAAGAGTCAGGGACTTCGCGCAGGTGAAATACGATGGTGTCATTACGGAGACGGTGGCAAACACAGCGTTGGATCTTCTGGATGTGGACAAGATGGGACTGGATCACATTGACAGGAATATTTTATCCACAATGATAGAAAAATTCCGTGGAGGACCGGTAGGACTGGATACGCTGGCAGCGGCTATTGGAGAGGATTCCGGAACGATTGAAGACGTCTATGAACCTTATCTGATAAAAAATGGTTTTCTGAATCGCACCCCCCGCGGAAGGATGGTTACAGATTTGGCGTACCGCCATTTAGGACTTGAAATTCCGGATTGATATTGCTATAATAACCGCAAAGACAATTTCGGCAGGGAGTGACATTATGGCAGTAAAAACGGATACCGAAGTGATTATCGGTGGTAAGGTCCTGACGTTAAGCGGTTATGAAAGTGAAGAATATTTACAGAAAGTCGCTTCTTATATCAATAACAAGATTGCAGAGTATAATAAAATAGATTCCTTTCGCAGACAGTCTCTGGAAAAGCAGAATGTTCTGCTTCAGCTGAATATTGCAGACGATTATTTCAAGGCGAAAAAGCAGGTCAGCGTGCTGGAAGAGGAAATCCAGGCAAAAGAAAAGGAAATGTATGATTTGAAGCATGAGCTGATTGCTGCACAGATCAAGCTGGAAAACACAGAAAAAAATTTGAAAAATGTACAGCAGGAGCTTAATGACAGCTCCAAACAGATTGTCCGTTTGGAGACACAGATGAAAAACATGAAAAAATAACACAGGAAGGGCTGCCTTAGTGGCAGCTTTTGTTATACGGTAGGAAATTTCATTTCCTACCGTATAACAAAAGACGCTCCGCTGTGGATGCGCACTCGCGCGAAAGGTAACCATTGCCTGATAGCATCGCGCTCGGCGCGAGTGTGTGCCAGGGCACACACTTTTTTTAATTTGGTGAGAAGTAGTATGCCGAAGATATTGAGAATGGAGAATACAGATGGAAAAAGTTGAACTTTTAGCTCCGGCAGGAGATTATGAATGTTTCCTGGCGGCTTTGCACGCCGGGGCGGACGCCGTTTACATCGGGGGCCAGAAATTTGGTGCACGGGCTTTTGCAGGAAACTTTTCGGACGAGGAAGTATGCAGAGCGATTTCTTACGCAAAGCTTTTTGGAAAAAGGGTCTATCTGACTGTAAATACATTGTTAAAAGATACGGAGATGAGGGAACTTGTGTCGTATCTGATTCCCTTTTATGAGGCCGGACTGGATGGAATTATTGTTCAGGATATGGGCGTATTTTCTGTCTGCCGGGAGCATTTTCCGGAAATGGAACTTCACGCCAGCACACAGATGACGATTACGGATACAAGGGGAGCTGCCAGATTAAAGGAACTGGGAGCCAGTCGTTTTGTGCCTGCAAGAGAGCTTTCTCTGGAAGAAATAAGGGAGATCAAACAAAAGGTGCCTATGGAGGTAGAAGCCTTTATTCATGGTGCCCTTTGTTATTGCTATTCGGGACAGTGTCTTTTTTCCAGTATGCTGGGAGGAAGAAGCGGAAACAGAGGAAGATGTGCCCAGACCTGTCGTCTGCCTTATCAGGTGGAGGAAAACGGCCGCAAAGTTTTGAGCGGGGAGAAGTACCCCTTAAGCCTGAAAGATCTGTGTACGATCGAATTTCTGCCGGCTCTGATCGAGGCGGGAATTGATTCCTTCAAAATCGAAGGACGTATGAAAAAAACGGAATATGTTGCGGGTGTGACGGCGGTCTATCGGAAATATATTGATAAATATCAGAAGGAAAAACCGGAAAAATGGGTCATTTCCAGGGAAGATCAGGAGCTGCTGCGTCACCTTTATATCAGAACAGAAGTGCAGGACGGTTACTATTATCGGCATAACGGCAAAGAGATGGTAACTTTGGACAAGCCCGGATATGCCGGATGCAGCGAGGAGGTTCTGGAGCGAATCAGAACACAGATCATGGGATCAAAACTGTATGTGCCGGTATCCATGAAGGCAGTCTTAAAAGCCGGAGAACCGGCGGAGCTGTCTGTTTGTGCGAATGGAATAAGTGTAAAAGAGAAGGGAATGGAAGTTGCCAGAGCACAGAAAAAGCCTTTGGAGGAAGAAGGGGTACGAAAACAGTTTTTAAAAACCGGCGGAACCGCCTTTCAGGTGGAAAATTTCACAATAGATATGGAAGATGACATTTTTCTTCCGGTGGGAGCCATGAATGAACTCCGAAGAAAGGCCCTGGAAGAACTGGAGCACAGACTGGCACCGGGCAGAAGCTATCGGAGTTCTGAGACGAAAGAAGAGGAGGATTTTTCCGGAAAGGAAAGCCGGCATCTTACACAGGAGCCGGAAACTTTTGGAAAAATCGTTTCTGTTCCGGCCCTTCACGCAAGAGCCACAGACTGCGGACAGGCGGCTGTACTTATTCCTGATGAAAGAATGAAAAGAGTTTATCTCTCCTCAGATAGTCTGTTTCTGGAAAGAGAACAAAAATCGGGGATAGCCAATATAAAAGAACTGGCAGTGAAAAGAAAAGAAAAAGACAGTCAATTTGAGTTTTTCTTAAGCTTACCGCCTGTTTTGCGAAACTACAGCGACCGGTATCTTGCTATGCTTCAGGAATGGCTTTTGAAAGAAGGCGATTTTGTGGATGGAATTCAGGCTGCAAGTCTTTCAGGAAGAGAATGGCTGAAAGAAATCGGCTGGAAGAAAAAAACAGCTTTAGATGCCAGAATTTATGTATGGAACCAGGAGACTTTTCGTTTCTGGAATCCGGATATGGATACTTACACGGCGCCTCTGGAGTTAAACCGAAAGGCAATTTACAGCCTTCCTTCCGAAAAGAAAGAAGTTATGATTTACGGAAGAATCCCTATGATGACAGCGGCAGGATGCTTGAGGAAAACAGCTGGCCTTTGTCAGAAAAAACAGGACTGCAGCACTCTGGCACAGGGAATTCCCAGAAAAAATTTTGAGATAAGTCTTGTAGACCGTTACCAGGCAAAGCTTCCGGTGCTTACCAACTGTCTGCACTGTATGAATATTATCTATAATGCAGTGCCTCTGTCTCTTCACAATTTTATGGGAGAGCTGACAAAGCAGAAAATTCCGGCGCTTTTGCTTGACTTTACCGATGAAACTCCTGAACTTGTAAAAGAGATTTCAGAATATTTTGGCGCTCTGTCAGAGGGCAGGGGGCAGGAAAAAGAGATACCTTTTACAGAATTTACAACAGGACATTTTAAAAAAGGAGCCGAATAAAATTCATGGAACGGTACATTATTGTTTATTCCAAGTATGTTATTACGCTGTTCATGATTCTATTCACTGCCCTGGGATATTATTCCCTGAGATTTTCCTCGGTGCAGGATCAAAAGAGGACGGCCACTATACAGGCTGTGTTTTTGTTTCTGCTGCAGTTTACGGCATATCTGACAATCTGTCTGGAAGTGGGCAGGATAGAATATCTGTTTTTTTACTGCTTTCTGCAAATTGCCATGTTTTCTATTATTGTGCTGTATGCCATGGTTTATCCGGACTGCAATCGGATATTGATTAATCAGATGTGCATGCTTTTGACGGTTGGACTCATTCTTCTTACAAGACTTGAATTATCCAAAGCGATCAAACAGCTTGCTATAGCGGCGGTTGGTATGGCAGTTGCCATGGCAATTCCTGCGCTGCTTAGAAAGTATCTGTTCTGGAAAAAGATTCCATGGGTCTATGCGGGAATCGGGGCAGCGGCGCTTACCATTGTGCTGATATTGGGACAGGTGACCCACGGTTCCAAGATTTCGTATACAATCGGAGGGATTACGTTCCAGCCTTCCGAGTTTGTCAAAATACTTTATGTTTTCTTTGTGGCCGCCATGCTGGCAAAAAGCACTTCTTTTAAACAGGTGGTTCTTACCGGGGCCGTCGCGGCAGTTCATGTGCTGATTCTTGTGGCGTCCAGGGATTTGGGAAGTGCTCTGATCTTTTTCGCAGGGTATATCTTTATGGTTTATCTGGTCACTAAGAAAATAGGTTACCTTCTTGGTGGATTGGCCGCGGGAGCGGCAGCTTCGGTTGTGGCATGGAAACTTTTTTCTCATGTGCAGGTGCGTGTTCAGGCATGGCAGGATCCCTGGTCTGTCATTGACAAAGAAGGTTATCAGATCACGCAGTCACTGTTTGCCATAGGAAGAGGCGGATGGTTCGGACTGGGTATCGGACAGGGAACGCCAAGCGATATACCCTATGTGGAAACGGATTTTATCTTTTCGGCAGTGGCGGAGGAAATGGGAGTACTGTTTGCCGTCTGCGTGCTGGCAATCTGTCTGAACTGTTTCTGGTATTTTTTGAAAACTTCTGCAGGACTCAGAGGACTGTTCTGGAAAAACCTTGCCGGAGGCATTGCGGTTATCTACATTTTTCAGGTTTTTCTCACGGTGGGAGGAGGAACCAAATTTATCCCTCTTACCGGTGTCACACTTCCCCTCGTAAGCTATGGCGGAAGCAGTGTTCTTGCAACAGTGGTGCTCTTTGCGGTAGTGCAGGGGCTGATTATGATAAAACAGGATGAGGACGAGTGGATTGAAGAAAAAAGAAGAAAAGCAGAGCAGAGAAAAAGGCAGAGGTACATGGAGAGATATCTGGAAGAAGAATAGCAGTATTTATGTAACGGGCATTCTGTTCAGCGTTCTCTTTGCAGGATTGGCTTTTTATCTCTGCCAATACGTGGCTTTGCATTCGGAAGAACTTTTTAATAACAGTTATAACAGCCGACAGAAAGTGCTGGCAGAAAAAAATCAGAGAGGAACAATCTATGCGGCGGATGGGGAAGAACTGGCTGTAACCCGGACGGACGAGGAAGGAAACGACGTACGGGTTTATCCCTATAACAATCTGTTCGCTCATGTGGTTGGATATTCGGATAAGGGAAAAACGGGAATTGAACAGCTGCAAAACTATGAGCTGATCCAATCGGATATTCCGGTCAGCCAACAGCTGAAAAATGAAGCGGAAGGAATCAAGAATCCGGGCAATGATGTTTATACGACGCTGGATGTGGCTATGCAGGAAGCGGCTGACAAGGCTCTTGGTATGTATACAGGAGCTGCGGTGGCTATTGACGTGAAAACCGGAAAAGTGCTGGCAATGATTTCAAAACCCGATTTTGATCCCAACGAAATCGCACAGATCTGGGAGGAAGTGTCTTCAGATGAGGAGAATTCTCCGCTGTTAAACAGAGCATCCCAGGGACTTTATCCTCCGGGTTCCACATTTAAAATCGTGACGGCATTGGAATATATCAGAGAAAATCCTGATACCTGGCAGAATTACCGTTACGAATGCGACGGAACCTATGTAAACGGAGACAACAGGATTCAGTGTTATCATGGAACGGTACATGGCTCTGTAGATCTGATCACATCTTTTGCCAAATCCTGTAATACATCTTTTGCAAATATCGGAATGAGTCTTGACAGAGCGTCCTTTGCCGATACGATTCATAGCCTGTTGTTTGATCAGGAACTTCCTTTTGAACTGCCCTACAGTAAAGGCAGTATTTCACTGAATGAAAACAGCAGCGACGAGGATGTTATTCAAACATCTATCGGTCAGGGGAAAACCCAGGTGACTCCGCTGCAGATGGCCATGATCACCGCAGCCATTGCCAATGATGGCGTGCTGATGCGGCCTTATGTCGTGGAAAGCGTGGAGAGTGCTTCCGGAAAGATTATTTCCGGTACGCAGCCTGAGGAGTATGGACGTTTGATGAGTGAAAAAGAGGCGCAGATTTTACAGCAGTTCATGGAGGAAGTAGTGGAAAGCGGCACTGCATCTAAGCTGCAGGGACGTTCCTATACGGCTGCAGGCAAGACGGGGTCAGCCGAATACAGCCAGAACAAAAGCGATTCCCACGCATGGTTTACCGGATATGCGCCGGCAGAAGATCCTCAGGTGGCAGTTACCGTCATCATCGAAGAGATGGGCTCCGGAGGAGATTATGCGGTTCCCATTGCAAGACGGATCCTGGATGCGTACTTTGAGGAAAAATAAACTCTTGCTTCACTGTATGTTTTAAGATATACTTGGACTAGAGTTTTGTACACACCAACAGGAGGAATTGCAATGATTGAAGCGACCAGCTGTGGCGGTGTGGTTATTTTCCGGGGTAAAATCCTTCTTCTTTATAAGAATTACAAAAATAAGTATGAAGGATGGGTATTGCCCAAAGGCACGGTAGAACCGGGAGAGGAGTATAAAGATACCGCTCTTAGAGAAGTGCTTGAGGAAAGTGGAGCGAAAGCATCCATCATTAAATATGTCGGCAAAAGCGAATACACATTCAATGTGCCGGAAGATACGGTTGAGAAGGAAGTACACTGGTATCTGATGATGGCGGACAGCTATTACAGCAAACCACAGCGCGAAGAGTATTTCGTTGATTCCGGATTTTACAAATATCATGAAGCGTATCATCTGCTGAAATTTGCCAATGAAAAACAGATTTTGGAGAAAGCTTATCATGAATATCTGGATTTGAAGAAAAGCAACCTTTGGGGAAATAAGAAATATTTCTGAGGTGGAAAAATATCCCGACAGTTTGGAATTGTCCAGTGTCGGGGTATTTTTTTTCCTGAATTTGTGATATAGTATATGAAAGTGAATGCTGGTAATGAGCATTTTGGGTAAAAATACCCCAAAAGGATGGATGGAATGAAGTTTTACAGAAATCTTTATGTCAGCGAGAGTATCGAAGATCCGGGGATGATAAAGTGGAAGCTGAAACATGGAGTCGGGCAGTTTTCTCTTTATATTATAGCTCTGGCGCAAAATACAGATCAGCTGGACATTTTCAACAGCGCACTGCTGAAGCAGAAATATTTTGACCGAAAAAATCTTTTTATTGTAGGACTTGCAAAAGGATATGAAGAAGCGGTTATACTTGTGATAAGAATACTGGAAGAAAGCGTTGCAAAGACTGGGGAAGCAGATGTTAAAAAATATCTGCTCGGAAACATAAAGGAATCATTATGACAGCAATAATACTGGGTATATTGAAAGTGATTGGAATTGTGCTTTTATGTATTCTGGCCTTTGTTCTGATCACGATTGTAATTGTTTTGTTTGTGCCGCTCAGATATCGCGCCAGAGGAAGCTATCTGGAAGAAAAGCCGGAAGCAGAGGGGAAGGTCAGTTGGCTTTTATCAGCTGTTTCACTTACTTTTTTTTATCAGGAAAGCAAACTGACATGGAAGCTTAAGATACTGGGCATTCCGATTCTTCCCAAGAAAGAGAAGAAGAGCAAGCCAAGCAGGCAAAAAAGAAAAAAAACAAAGAAGCCTGCGCCGGAAGAGGCAGGAGCGGAGTCCCAAAAAGACTTGCAGACAATACCGGAAAAGGTATCTGATAATAAGGAACCGGCAGAACAAAAGGAATCTGACGATGCTGAACGGGAGAAACTTTCTAGGAAAGAGGAATCTTGCCGGATAGAATCCCAAAAGCCGGATGACGAAAGCGGAGAGGCGGCTGCAAAAAAGCCGGCGCAGAGGACAGCGGAAGAGACTCGGGAAGAGGAACCTTCGCTGAAAGAGCAGCCGGAAAAAAAAGAGCAGGGCAGTACTCAGAGACTTGAGAGAAAAATTTTAAAAAAATGGGAAAAGCTGAAACGCAAATTCTTTGCTTTTTTCAGGCGCGTTAAAGAGACAATTTCACGAATTGTGGATAAACTGAAAAATATAAAAGAAAATATAGATTATTATAAAGATATTCTGGGACGTGAGGAGACTAAGCAGGTGCTTTCGGAAACGGGAAGACAGCTGTGGAAAATTCTTCGTCATATAGGACCGAGAAAACTTCAGGTACGTATTGTTTTTGGATTGGAAGACCCGGCGGATATGGGTGAAATTCTTGCAATACACGGAATGCTTTATCCTATTCTGGAAGATAGAGTTCGTCTTGTTCCGGATTTTGAAAGAAAATGTCTGGAAGGTGACTTCTTTGTAAAAGGAAGGATTCGGCTTGTTCGGCTTTTGATTTGCGGTATCAGAATAATATGCAATAAAAATTTATGGAAATTAATTCGGCTTTTGAAAAAGGAGGAAACGGCTGATGGCAGGAAATAATAACAACATTGAAAGCGTTATGACTTCTCTTATGAAAGGGGTGGAAGGTGTCTTCACTACAAAAACGGTTGTAGGGGAGGCCACAAAAATCGATGACACAATCATTGTTCCCCTTGTAGATGTCACTTTTGGAATGGGAGCGGGTGCAAGCAGTTCAGATAAAAAGAACGGCGGCGGCGGCGGAATGAGCGGAAAAATGTCTCCCAGCGCAGTTCTGCTTATAAAAAACGGTCAGACTAAGTTGGTAAATATAAAAAATCAGGATACAATGACAAAAATCCTGGATATGATCCCTGATCTGGTAGATAAATTTACTTCACCGAAAGAAGAGATGATGAGCGACGAAGATGCGAAAAAAAATGCATTTCCTGAGGACGATGAGCATATTGTATAGGGAGAAGGTCTAAAGGAAGTAAGGAGATGTGCCGGATTATAGGGTTTGCACTGTTCTGGATAGCAGTGGGCATGCTCCTCATGATGCTGATTTCCAATGTTATAGCAGGAGTCATTCTTGTATTGCTTTTGCTTATCGTCAGTTATAATCTGTTTTGCATAAAAAAATAAAACAGCCGATTCTCTCACGGAATAAAAAAGAGAGGAGCGGCTGTTTTTGATGCATAAAGCGTGCACATCCACATAGGAGCGTCTTTTTGTACCATAGGAATTTTCTTATGGTACAAAAAAAGACTATCGCAGGATAGTCTTTTCAGTCATTTCAAATCATAAAATTAAGCTCTTTCAACCTTGCCAGATTTTAAGCAGCCTGTACATACGTGCATTTTTCTTGCACCGCCATTAACTTTACATTTAACGCTTCTAACGTTGGAATTCCAGATACGGTTAGATCTTCTATGGGAATGGCTTACGTTGTTTCCAAAATGAGCGCCTTTGCCACAAATATCACATTTTGCCATGATTGCACCTCCTAACACCATATTAGTCGTTCGACTGACAACACTCGTATAATATCAGATAATTTATTGTTTGGCAAGTAAAATCTCTACGATTTTTGAAAAAAATAAAATAATGATTCCCTTTTCGGGGGAAAACGGTTATAATAAGCATATATTTTGGAAAAAAGAAGGAGGTTACTACATGAAGGGATCTTCTATGACTACTCATATGGGCAGTATTACAGTTGACAGTGAAGTGATCAGCCAGTATGCAGGGGCTGTTGCTGTGGAATGTTTCGGTATTGTGGGCATGGGCATTACCGTAAAGGATGGACTTGTGCGTCTGTTGAAAAAAGACAGTATTACAAAAGGAATTGCTGTCACAATGAATAATAATAAGCTGACACTGGATTTTCACGTTATTGTGGCTTACGGTGTGAGCATCCTTGCAGTTGCAGACAATTTGATCAGCAATGTGAAATATAAGGTGGAGGAATTCACCGGAATCGAAATTGAGAAAATCAACATCTTTGTAGAAGGTGTACGAGTGATTGATTAAGGAGGACTTTAGCAGTGAGCTTAAATACGATCGACGCTAAGATGCTTGCAAAGATGTTCTTAGCCGGCGCAAAGAATCTGGAAAGCAAAAAGGAATGGATTAATGAACTGAATGTATTCCCGGTTCCGGATGGGGATACAGGTACGAACATGACATTGACAATTATGTCTGCAGCAAAGGATGTGGCGGCAATGAGTGCTACCGATGATGTGGACATGAAGTCTCTGGCGAAAGCTATCTCTTCCGGTTCCCTGCGCGGTGCAAGAGGAAATTCAGGCGTTATCCTTTCTCAGTTATTCCGCGGATTTACAAAGGCAATTCGTGACTGCGAAGAGATTGATGTAAAAATTATGGCGGAGGCATCCGAAAAAGCGGTTGAAACAGCTTATAAGGCAGTTATGAAACCGAAGGAAGGAACAATTCTTACGGTTGCAAAAGGAGCTGCTTTAAAGGCAAGAGAACTGGCGGATGCGGGAGAAGCAGATCTGGACAGATTTATTCGTGAAATTATTGAGCATGCAGATTATGTTTTAAGCCAGACACCGGAAATGCTGCCTGTTTTAAAACAGGCGGGAGTAGTGGACTCCGGCGGTCAGGGCCTTATGCAGGTGTTAAAGGGTGCTTACGATGCATTCCAGGGCAAAGAAATCGATTACACCATCGAAGATGCCAAGTCAGCAGCAGCAACAGGAACTGTAAAGGCGGAAATGCAGGAAGAAGCAGATATTAAATTCGGTTATTGTACAGAGTTTATTATTATGCTGAACAGAACTTTCAACATCAAGCAGGAAATGGATTTTAAAGATTTTCTGGAATCCATTGGCGATTCTATTGTAGTGGTGGCAGATGACGACGTGGTAAAGGTACATGTACATACCAATGATCCCGGTCTGGCAATTCAGAAGGCGTTGAAGTACGGTGCACTTTCCAACATGAAGATCGATAACATGAGACTCGAACATCACGAAAAGGTGATCCGTATGGCTGAAAAAGAAGCAGCTGCAAACGCGGCGGAAGAAGCAGCTCCTATGGAAAAGAAAGAGTCCGGATTTATCGCAGTGTCTGTGGGGGAAGGAATCAATGAAATTTTTAAAGGTCTGGGCGTAGATTATATTATTGAAGGCGGACAGACTATGAATCCCAGTACAGAGGATGTCTTAAATGCGATCGAAAAGGTAAACGCAGACACAATCTATGTACTTCCCAATAATAAAAATATTATTTTGGCAGCCAACCAGGCGAAATCCATGGTAGAGGACAAGAAAATTGTCGTAATTCCTACCAAGACGATTGCGCAGGGAATCACAGCAGTGATCAATTTTGTTCCGGACATGAGTGCGGAAGACAACGAAGCTGCCATGAACGAAGAAATCGGACATGTGAAAACCGGAGAAGTTACCTATGCAGTGAGAGATACTGTTATCGATGATAAGGAAATCAGACAGGGTGACTATATGGGCATCGGAGATGCAGGAATCCTTTCTGTAGGAACTGATATTGAGGAAGTATCTGCAAAGATGATTGATGAAATGATGGATGAGGATATGGAACTCATCAGCATTTACTACGGAGCAGATACAACAGAGGAAGCTGCGGAAGCTCTGAAAGCCAGAGTGGAAGAAAAATATCCGTCCTGCGATATTGAACTGCAGTATGGCGGTCAGCCGATCTATTATTATATTATTTCTGTGGAATAAGCCGTGGTGTAACCGCGATAAAAGAGAGCTTCCCATATTTCGGGAGAGCTCTCTTTATTTTTTTGGTGCATAATCGGAAATTCTATGATATAATTCGGTTTATACAAAAAAAGAACATAAGTTCGCATGCGCTGATGGCAAATAAAACAGGGAGGAATCTGATGCGCCGGGAAGAACCTATCACTTCATTAAAAGGAATCGGAGAAAAGACAGCCGCTTCCTTTCATAAATTACATATAGACACCGTGGGACAGCTGGCAGGACTTTTCCCCAGGGATTATGAGACCATGGAGGAACCGGTGGCAATCGCAGATTTAAAGCCGGCAAGAGTACAGGCTGTGAAAGCTGCAGTGATTGGAACGCCGGTCACAAAGAAATTCAGAAATCTTACGGTAACCAGTGTAAAAGTTGGAGATACTACCGGAATGATGAATCTGACTTTTTTCCGCATGCCTTATTTGAAAAATACATTAAAGCCGGGGACTTTTCATATTTTCCGTGGACTCTGCCAGGAAAAGGGTGACCGCTATATGGAACAGCCTAAAATATATAAGGAAGAAGATTATTCTAAAATGGTTTCCATTATGCAGCCCAAATATCCTCTCACTATGGGACTGAGCAATGCCGCTGTTGCGAAAGCTGTCCGGCAGGCTCTGGAGGCTTTAGACTTTTCAGAATTTCTTCCGGAAGATATCCGTCGAATCTATCACCTGTGTTCTTTCGAGGAAGCCATGTGGCAGATTCATTTTCCGGAGTCAGAAGAACAGATGACTATGGCCAGAAGAAGGCTTGTTTTTGATGAATTCCTTTTTTTCATTATCGGAATACGGCGAATGAAAGAGGAGACGGAGAAGTTGGAAGTGGAGGAACCGTTACAGAAAGGGTTCGAAGCGGCAAAACTGCTGAGTGCGCTTCCCTATGAACTTACCGGTGCACAAAAGAGAGTCTGGAGAGAAATTGAAGAGGATCTTTGCAAAAAGGAAGCTATGAACCGGCTGATACAGGGAGACGTGGGAAGCGGTAAAACGATTCTGGCTTTTCTGGCGCTGCTGATGACAGCGGAAAACGGAAGGCAAGGCTGTCTTATGGCTCCCACAGAAGTACTGGCCAAACAGCATTATGATGCGCTTTGCGAAATGTCGGAAAAATATGGCTTGTGTATCAAACCGGAGCTGTTGACAGGTTCTATGACTGCCAAAGAAAAGAAAATGGCATACCAGCGGATTGCGGCAGGGGAAGTAAATGCCATTGTGGGTACCCATGCGCTGATTCAGGAAAAGGCAGCGTATCGGAATCTGGCACTTGTGATTACAGACGAACAGCACCGGTTTGGAGTACGGCAGAGAGAAACGCTGGCAGGAAAAGGGGATCAGGTGCATGTGCTGGTAATGAGTGCAACCCCTATTCCGCGTACATTGGCTATTGTTTTATACGGCGATCTGCATGTTTCGGTTCTGGATGAGATGCCGGCAAATCGTCTTCCTATCAAAAATTGTGTGGTGGATACCAGCTATCGGGACAAGGCATATTCCTTTATACAAAGGGAAATCCGTGAAGGAAGACAGGTATATGTGATCTGTCCCATGGTGGAAGAAGGAGAGATGGAGGGCGTGGAGAATGTTCTGGATTATACGGAAAAGCTGCGTATGATCATGCCTCCATCTATTCGTATCTCAGCGCTTCACGGAAAGATGAAACCGGCAGAAAAGCAGGAAATTATGGATGAATTTGCGGCGGGAAATCTGGATATTCTGGTTTCTACCACGGTAATAGAGGTAGGTATCAACGTTCCCAACGCCACGGTCATGATGGTGGAAAACGCGGAGCGCTTTGGCCTTGCTCAGCTGCACCAGCTGAGAGGGCGCGTAGGACGGGGAAGCTATCAGAGCTACTGCATTTTCATGAGCGGAAACGATAGTAAGAAAACAATGGAAAGGCTTGGCATACTGAACAAATCCAACGATGGTTTTTTCATTGCCAACGAGGATCTGCGTCTGCGGGGACCGGGAGACTTGTTTGGAGTGCGTCAGAGCGGTATGCTGGAATTTGCGCTGGGAGATATTTACCAGGATGCGGATATTCTTCTTCTTACAAGTGAAGCTGCGGACCGGATTGAAGAGGAGAGCAGCTCCCAAAATCCGGGACGATGGGAGAAGTTTTACAGGAGAATGGAAGAAGAGGGCGGCAGTACCATTGACTTTAGGACTATCTGACGCTAAAATGTATGTTGCCTGTTTGACGGCAGTTATCCGTATACAGGGCTGTATTTTGTATACACGGAAACGATAACACGAAAAAGATAAAAGAAACAAAAAATAAGGGAAAAGGAAAGACAGGAGGAACTACAGTGAAAATTGCAGTGGTAACTGACAGTAACAGTGGAATTACTCAGGAGGAGGCAAAAAGACTGGGTGTTTTTGTTCTGCCCATGCCTTTTATGATCAATGACGAAACTTTTTTTGAAGATATTACATTAACACAGAAAGAATTTTATGAGAGACTGGCGGAAGGAGCAGACATTTCCACATCGCAGCCATCTCCGGAATCTGTGCTGAAGATGTGGGATGACCTGCTGAAAGATTACGATGAGATTATCCATATACCTATGAGCAGCGGATTGAGCAGCTCCTGCCAGACTGCCATGATGCTTTCACAGGACTATGACGGCCGGGTGCAGGTGGTAAACAACCAGCGTATTTCTGTTACCCAGAGACAGTCTGTATTAGATGCGCTGAAATTGCTGGAAGAAGGAAAAGATGCGGCCCATATCAAAAATATTCTGGAAGAGGATAAGTTAAATGCCAGTATTTATATTATGGTGGATACACTTACCTATCTGAAAAAAGGCGGAAGGATCACTCCGGCTGTTGCAGCCTTGGGAACGCTGCTTCGCATAAAACCGGTTCTCCAGATACAGGGAGAGAAACTGGATACTTTTGCCAAGGCACGTACCGTAAATCAGGCAAAGCAGATTATGTTAAATGCACTGGCAAACGATATCAAGACTCGTTTCGGAGGTCTGGAAGGAGGACCGCATGTCCGTCTGCAGGTGGCGCATACGCAGAATGAAGAAGCTGCCAAAGCGCTTGTGGAAGAATTAAAAAGTCTTTATCCGGGATATGATGTGCATTCAGATCCGCTTTCCTTGAGTGTGGCCTGCCATATCGGACCGGGTTCCCTGGCAGTGACATGTACAAAGATTTTAAGATAGATTTTTTGGGTGCAGCTGCAGAAAGCTCTGATTCCGATCGGGGTTTTTTGCAGCAAAAAATAGCAGTAGGAGGAAAAAATGGCCGGAAATAATACGTATGATGCGTCGAGCATCACAGTGCTGGAAGGCTTGGAAGCAGTCAGAAAAAGGCCGGGTATGTATATTGGAAGTGTGTCCACAAAAGGATTGAATCACTTGATTTATGAAATTGTGGACAATGCCGTGGATGAGCATCTGGCTGGATATTGCAGCAAGATTACAGTCATTCTGGAAAAGGACGGATCAGCGACAATCATTGACGATGGCCGGGGTATTCCGGTGGGAATGCATGAGAAGGGAATCAGTGCGGAGCGTCTTGTGTTCACCACACTTCATGCAGGAGGAAAGTTTGACAACAATGCATACAAGACAAGCGGAGGACTTCACGGAGTAGGTTCTTCTGTAGTCAACGCCCTTTCCACGAAATTGACTGTACGGGTCAAAGATGGAAAATGCATTTATGAAGACCGGTATGAGAGGGGAATTCCTGTTATAGAATTGGAAAACGGTCTGCTTCCCGTAGTAGGCAAAACAAAGGAGACGGGAACTACCGTTAATTTTTTGCCTGATGATACGATTTTTGATAAAACATGGTTTAAGGAGGACGAGGTAAAAAGCCGTCTGCACGAGACTGCTTATCTGAATCCTAATCTGACCATTGTCTTTGAAGATAAACGAAAAGAGATCCCGGAGAAAGTGGAATACCATGAACCGGAAGGAATTCAGGGATTCATCAAAGATATGAATAAATCAAAAGAAACGATCCATGACGTGATTTATTTTCAGGGTGAAAGCGACGGCATATCTGTGGAAGTGGCTTTTCAGTATGTCAATGAATTCCATGAAAACGTACTTGGTTTTTGCAATAATATATACAATGCGGAAGGTGGTACCCATTTAACGGGTTTTAAAACGCAGTTTACCACCGTTATTAACAACTATGCCAGAGAGCTTAATATTTTAAAAGAAAAGGATGCCAATTTTACCGGTGCGGATGTAAGAAACGGTATGACGGCGGTTGTGTCCATCAAACATCCGGATCCCCGTTTTGAAGGGCAGACCAAAACAAAACTGGATAATCAGGATGCCGCTAAAGTAGTAAGCAAGGTGACGGGAGAAGAAATCGTCCGTTACTTTGACAGAAATCTGGAAGTGCTTAAAAATGTAATTGGATGTGCGGAAAAAGCGGCCAAGATTCGAAAAACAGAGGAAAAGGCCAAAACCAACATGCTGACGAAACAGAAATTTTCCTTTGACAGCAACGGGAAACTGGCAAACTGTGAATCCAGAGATGCGTCTAAATGCGAAATTTTCATCGTGGAAGGTGATTCCGCAGGAGGAAGCGCCAAAATGGCCAGAAACCGTATGTATCAGGCAATTCTTCCCATCCGCGGTAAGATTTTAAATGTGGAAAAGGCCAGCATCGATAAAGTGCTTGCCAACGCGGAGATAAAAACCATGATCAACGCTTTTGGCTGCGGCTTTTCGGAAGGTTACGGCAACGATTTTGATATCAGCAAGCTTCGCTATGACAAAATCATTATCATGGCGGATGCGGACGTGGACGGAGCTCATATTTCCACGCTGCTTCTCACGCTTTTTTATCGTTTCATGCCGGAGCTTATTTTTGAAGGACATGTTTACATTGCCATGCCTCCCCTTTATAAGGCGATGCCGTCAAAAGGAGAGGAAGAGTATCTTTACGACGATAAGGCTCTGGAAAAATACCGGAAACGTCACAAAGGACCGTTCACCTTACAGCGATACAAAGGTCTTGGTGAGATGGACGCCCAGCAGTTATGGGAGACTACCCTGAATCCGGAGACACGTATGTTAAAACAGGTGGAGATTGAAGATGCCAGGATGGCTTCCGAGGTGACGGAAATGCTGATGGGAACGGATGTTCCGCCCAGAAAAGCATTTATATATTCTAAAGCAACGGAAGCAGAGTTGGATATTTAAGAGAAGAAAGGTTAAAGTAAGCAGATGGAAGAAAAAATCATTAAGACCGAGTATTCGGAAGTCATGCAAAAATCCTTTATCGATTATGCCATGAGCGTTATTATCGCCAGAGCTCTTCCGGATGTGCGAGACGGATTGAAGCCGGTTCAGAGAAGGACTCTTTATGACATGCATGAACTGGGCATCCGCTACGACAGGCCTTATCGTAAAAGTGCCCGTATCGTAGGGGATACCATGGGTAAATATCATCCCCACGGAGACAGTTCCATTTACGATGCGTTAGTAGTCATGGCGCAGGATTTTAAAAAGGGAATGCCTCTGATTGACGGACATGGAAATTTTGGTAATATAGAAGGCGACGGAGCTGCGGCAATGCGTTATACCGAGGCCCGTCTTGAGAAAGTGACGCAGGAAACTTTCCTTGCGGATCTGGATAAAAATGTGGTGGATTTTATTCCTAACTTTGACGAGACAGAAAAAGAACCCGCTGTGCTTCCTGTGCGTATACCAAATCTTTTGATAAACGGTTCCGAAGGTATTGCGGTGGGAATGGCTACCAGCATCCCGCCTCACAATCTGAGAGAAGTTATGGATGCGGTAAAGGCGTATATGTTGGATGAGAATATTTCCGTCAAAGAACTGATGCGCTATATTCCGGGACCGGATTTTCCCACAGGCGGAATTGTCACCAACAAGGATGACCTGCTTTCTATTTATGAAACCGGAACGGGAAAAATCAAAATCCGCGGACGCGTGGAAGTGGAAAAATTAAAAGGCGGAAAAGTCAACGTAATTATCACGGAAATCCCTTATACGATGATCGGCGCCAATATCGGCAAGTTTCTGTCTGATGTGGCAGCTCTGGCAGAGAGCAAGAAAACTCAGGATATTCTGGATATTTCCAACCAGTCCTCCAAAGAAGGAATTCGTATTGTGATTGAGCTGCGCAAAGACGCAGATGTGGATAATTTCATCAACATGCTTTATAAAAAGACCCGCCTGGAAGACACTTTCGGTGTAAACATGCTGGCAATCGCAAACGGCAGACCAGAGACTATGGGGCTTAAGGAAATCATCAAGGCTCATGTGGATTTTCAGTTTGAGGTAAACACCAGAAAATACCAGACGCTTCTGGAAAAGGAAAAGGCGAAACGGGAGATCCAGGAAGGTCTGATCAAGGCATGTAATGTCATTGACCTGATCATCGAAATACTTCGCGGGTCCAAAGACAGAGCCATGGCAAAAGCATGCCTGGTGGAAGGAAAAACTGACGGTATCAAATTTAAATCCAAGGCATCCAAGGTGATGGCGGAAATGCTTCAGTTCACAGAAAACCAGGCGAATGCTATTTTGGAAATGCGTCTTTATAAACTGATCGGTCTGGAAATCGAAGCGCTGATCAAAGAGCATGAAGAAACACTTGCCAATATTTTCCGCTATGAGGACATTCTGGGAAGAAAAGATTCCATGATGCAGGTGATTTTAAATGAAATGGAAGCCTGGAAAGCAGAATTTGGCAGAGAACGCAAGACAGTTATTGACAACTGCGAGGAAGCGGTTTTCAAGGAAAATAAAATTCAGGAAATGGAAGTTGTCTGCCTTATGGACAGATTCGGCTATACAAGAACCGTGGATATGGCTACTTATGAGAGAAATAAAGAGGCAGCCGACAGCGAAAACCGCTTTGTATTTCGCTGCATGAATACCGGAAAGATCTGTCTCTTTACGGATGCCGGACAGCTATATTCGGTAAAGGTAAGTGACCTTCCCTTCGGTAAATTCCGCGACAAAGGCGTACCCATTGACAATGTAAGCAATTATGATTCCACAAAGGAACAGCTTCTTTTGGCGGCCAGCCAGATGGAGCTGAATCTTTACCGGGTATTGTTCGTGACCAGACAGGCTATGGTAAAAGTTGTGGATGGGGCAGAGTTTGATGTGAGCAAACGGACGGTGGCGGCTACCAAACTTCAGGAAGGCGATGAAGTTTTAGATGTGTCTCTCCTGAAAGAACAGAACAGTATTGTGCTTCAGTCAGAGCAGGGGTACTTCCTGAAATTTGCCATTGAGGAGATACCGGAGAAGAAGAAAGCAGCCGTGGGCGTGCGGGGAATGAAACTGGGTGAAAAAGACAGGCTGGAAGCTGTCTACTATGTTGAAAATGGAACCGACACAGTAATTCCTTATAAGAGCAGGGAACTGGTTCTGAATCAGATGAAAACTGCCAAAAGGGATGGAAAGCCCACAAAAGTACGGGGATAAATAAAAAAAGGAAAGAAGGAAATTCATGAGAGTAATAGCAGGAGAAGCCAGAAGCCTTCCTCTTCGCGCACCGGAAGGAATGGACACGCGGCCTACAACGGATCGCATTAAAGAAACCCTGTTTAATATGCTTCAGGGACATCTGTCAGACAGTATTTTTGTAGATTTGTGCAGCGGAAGCGGGGCAATCGGAATTGAAGCTATAAGCAGAGGAGCCAAAAAGGCTTACTTTGTAGAAAATGCGCCCAAAGCAGTAAAATGTATTCAGGAAAATCTGAAATTTACAAAATTTGAAGACCGCTCTGTCGTTTTAAAACAGGATGTGGTTTCTGCGCTTTCGGGAATAAGGGAAAAAGCGGTGGATGTTGTTTTTATGGATCCGCCTTACCAGGCCAATCTGGAACAGCCGGTTTTGGAGTGCCTTTACCGAATGCCTTATGTGAACGAAGATACGGTCATTGTCATAGAGGCCGATCTGAAAAAAGATTTTGAATTTGCAGGAAATTTAGGGTTCGAAATCACAAAAGAAAAAATATATAAAACCAACAAGCATGTGTTCTTGAGAAAGAGGTAACCAATGAAAGCAGCAATTTATCCAGGAAGTTTTGATCCCATGACTTATGGGCATCTGGATATCATCCGCAGAGCCGCAGAGATTTTTGATGAACTTACCGTAAGTGTATTGAATAATAAAGGAAAGAGTCCATTGTTTTCCGTGGAAGAACGTGTTAAAATATTACAGGAAGCAACAAAAGAACTTCCCAATGTGAAAGTAGACTCTTTCAGCGGTCTTTTAGTAGATTATGCAAAGGAAAAGGATGTACATGTTATTATCCGCGGCCTGCGTGCTATTACCGATTTCGAGTATGAACTTCAGGGAGCGCAGACTAACCGCATACTTTCCGAGGGAAAGCTGGACACGATGTTTTTGACAACAAGTCTGGAGTATGCTTATCTTAGCTCCTCCAGTGTCAAGGAAATTGCAAGTTTCCATGGAGATATCACACAGTTCGTGCCGGAATTTGTTGCTCAGCTTGTCTATGAAAAATATGGACATACCGCAAAATAATGATATAATAAAGACTAAATATGAAACCTACGGTTTCATATTTAGTCGCTACTTCTCAAAGAGCGGAGCGTTTGAGAAGGTACCAAAAAGAAGTCGCTACTTCTCAAAGAGCGGAGCGTTTGAGAAGGTACCAAAAAGAAGTCGCTACTTCTCAAAGAGCGGAGCGTTTGAGAAGGTACCAAAAAGAAGTCGCTACTTCTCAAAAAGCGGAGCGTTTGAGAAAATGGAAGCTGTACCGGCAGCTGAAAAAAAGTTTAGGAGATCAGAATGAGCAGCAGAATCGAACAGTTAATTGACGAAATTGAAGATTATATCGAAAGCTGTAAATATCAGCCGTTTTCAAACAATACCAGAATTGTGGTAAATAAGGATGAAATTGATGAACTTCTGAGGGAGCTTCGGATGAAAACTCCGGAAGAAATTAAACGATATCAGAAAATCATCAGCAATAAAGAAGCTATCTTAAATGATGCCAGAGAAAAAGCACAGGCATTGATTGATGAAGCGACCACACAGACCAGTGAGCTGATTAACGAACACGAGATCATGCAGCAGGCTTATGCTCAGGCAAACGAGGTGGTTCAGCAGGCTACCAGGCAGGCACAGGAGATTCTGGATAATGCCACACAGGAAGCAAATGCCATGAAAGAATCGGTTATTCAATATACAGACAGTCTTTTGGCATCTCTTGGAGACATTATCGCAACTTCCATGCAGGTAGCTACAGACAGATATGGCGAACTGGTACAATCTCTTAACGATTGTTACGAGGTAGTAAAAGCAAACCGGACAGAATTGAATCCTCTGGCAGAAATTCAGGAAGATATGGAATTTGTGGAAAATAATACCGATATGAACGTCGGAGAGCAGATGGAATAGAGCATCAGAGGATTTACATAAAGATGAAAAGATATCCCTGCCTTTCTTTTCACAGGGTCAGATATAAGTCTGTATCCGGTGAATAAATGGCGGGGATAATTTTTGATGCGAAGGGGAAGCTTCTTTTCTATCGTATACAAAAATGGAATGAGAGATTACCTATGGCGAAAAATGTTACGAAAAAAACATGGTTAAAGAGAATTTTACCCTGCGTTATGGCAGGAATTTTAGTGATAGCTGTACCATGGAAAAATAATATTCAAACAGTACAGGCCAAAGAACCGATTGTGGTCGTGATTGATCCCGGACACGGCGGTGTGGGCGGAACCAATGAAGGAACCAAAACAGGTCCTTATTTGGAAAAAACAATGACACTTCTTACCGCCCAGGCAATGAAAAATACATTGGAACAATTTGAGGGTGTTAAAGTATATCTCACAAGAGAAAGTGACAGAGAGGTTTCTCTGCAGCAAAGAGCTGATATCGCAAAAGCGTACGATGCGGACTTTTTTTTCTCTATCCATTATAACAGTATTGGCACTCATGACAGATACGGAACAGAAGTATGGACCTCAGCTTTTGGCGATTGTTATGCCAAAGGACAAACGTTTGGATCGCTTTATCTGGAAGAAATGCAGTCGGCGTACCAGACACTGCCGCGGGGCGTTAAAGTGAGAATCGGAGCCACAGGAAAAGATTACTATGGCGTTATAAGAGCATGTACAGCGTACGGTATTCCCAGTGTAATAATGGAACATTGTTTTGTGGATAACGCAAATGACGCCGCACTTATAAGCAATCCGGAAAAAATCGCAGCGCTTGGTGTGACAGATGCCCTTGCGGCCGCTAAATATTTGAAACTAAAGTCGGCAACACTCGGTATTGACTATACGAATGTCTCATACCCGGTTTCAGGAGCTCCTGCAGGAGGAAAGGCACTGCCGGATGTGACAGGGCCGGAATGGGTGACCGCTTCTTTGCTTGGTTACGACGATGGTCAGAAAATGGCCTCTTTTTCCCTGAAATCCTGTGACTCTCAGTCGGCATTGCTCTATTACAGCTACAGCACAGACGGGGGAGCAACTTTCAGCTCTAATATTCCCTGGACAAACCAGAGTCTTGCGGGAAGCGGCAGTCAGGGAGAGATGAGGATAACCATTCCGGTTTCATCAGGGACAAATGTCATATTCCGTGTCTCCAACCAATACGATTTGACAGCGTTGAGCAATGCGGTAACGGTAAGCTGACTAAAGCGGTTTGAAAATTACTGGGCCGATGTATGTAGGGACCAATACTTCCATAATTAAAGAAAATGAAAAAGGACTGTGTAGTAGGAAAAGCTGAATACTGTCTGAATGATTTTGTGAAAGATATAGTGGTTCAGGGATAAATCGGTGTCTCTGATCATGTTATATGTCTGAGCAATGCAGGAAAATCCGCCAAAAGGAAGTAAAATAAATGCATAAAAGGCATAGTTTTCGGGAAGCCTGGCAAGTCCGCTTGTAATTTCCAGAAGGCATCCGGAGAGAAGCTGCAAAAAAGGTGCCTGCTTGAAAAAAAGTGAGGGAAGCAGGTAGAGAAGGTTGAAAAGAATCATATATCCTCCAAGTGCTGTGATGGAGGAAAGGGCTGCCAATATCGCTTCATCTGTAGAAAGAAGGAGTTCTTTCACTCCGATCAGTGGAAGCGGCTGTTTTCCGGATTTTGTATGACAGCGGGGAATGTCGCGGTACATCGTATAGCGAAGCAAAATTCCGTAAAACAGAGGAATCAAATACATTCCCGCAAAAAAGAATAACGGATATTTTACAGAAAACAAATGCAGTACATAGCCTGTAAAATAGACCGGTCCTATATTATTGCAGAAAGCAAGCAGAAGAGAGGCCTCTTTTTTGCTGATCTTGCCGCGCTGATAGCTTTCGGCGCAAACCCTTGCTCCCATAGGAAAGCCGCAGAGGAATCCGATGACAATAACATAAATGCAGGAGTCGGAAAGAGAAAAGAGCGGTCTTAAAACAGGGGAAAACAGTCTGGCAAAAGAATCGGAAAGTCCGAGGCGGATTAAGATTCCGGACAGAATCATAAAAGGGAGAAGGGCCGGTATCATTTTTTCAAACCAGAGAGTAAGTCCGGTTAAAGTCAGCGACAGGGCCTCTTTGTTATAGATAAGCATGCAGGCAGTGAGGAGAATGAAAAGTAAAAGAAGTCCTGCTTTTAGGAAGCTTTTTTTCATGGAAATCCCCTTTCAGAGTGATCGTGACCGGACATATCAGCCCATAGAAAACCTATTGGTAAACTATATGTGCCGGGCGATAAATCCATGAGTAAAGCTGTGATTTGAAAATGGCTGCAAAAGAAAAGACAGGTTTTATAGATTGAAAGAATAGAGATACTGCGGAAGGGAGAAAAATGTGATTCGTCTGGATAAATTTTTGTGCGACAGACAGGAAGGAAGCCGAAGCCAGGTCAAAGAGCTTATTCGCAAAGGCAGAGTCTGCGTAAACGGTCTTGTAGAGAAAAAGCCTGAGAGCAAGATTGACGAAAATGCGCAGGTGACAGTAGATGGTCGGCTGATCGGGGGAGAATCTCTTGTCTATTATATGCTCAACAAACCGGCAGGAGTTGTCAGCGCTACAAGAGATAATTTTGACAAAACAGTGCTGGACCTTTTGCAGGATGCTCCCGGAAAAAATCTTTCTCCGGTGGGAAGGCTTGACAAAGACACGGAAGGGCTGATGCTGATCACCAATGACGGCGAGCTGGCACACAGACTTCTCTCCCCCAAAAAACATGTGGAAAAAACTTATTATGTAAAGACAAAAAGGCCGGTGGAAAAAGAAAGCCTTGAAAAATTAAAAGCCGGTGTTGATATCGGAGAGGAAAAACTCACCCTTCCGGCAAAAGCGGAGTATGTGCCGGAAGAAGGGGAAAGCGCCATCTATTTGACGATCACCGAAGGTAAATTTCATCAGGTCAAAAGAATGCTGCAAGCGGTGGGCAATGAGGTGATTTATCTGAAAAGAATTTCCATGGGTGAGCTGAAACTGGATGAGACATTGGAAAAGGGATGTTACAGACCCCTGACAAAGGAAGAAAGGAAAGCACTTGGTATATGAGCAAAGATATGCTGAAAGATGTCCGGGCAGTGATTTTTGACCTGGATGGAACTTTGATTGATTCTATGTGGATGTGGAAGAAAATAGATGTGGAATATTTGGGGCAGTATGGTCTTACCGTTCCGGAGGATTTGCAGGAAGCCATTGAAGGATTCAGCTTCTCCGAGACAGCCAGATATTTTAAGGAACGCTTTCAGCTTCCGGACGAGGTGGAACAGATCAAAGAAACGTGGAATAAAATGGCATGGGAAAAATATACGAGAGAAGTGCCTTTAAAAGAAGGGGCTGCCGAGTTTCTTTACTGGTGTCTGGAACAGGGGATTCGCCTTGGAATCGCCACAAGCAACTCCAGGGAACTGGTTTCTGCTGTGGCAGATGCCCACGGACTGAATGATTTCTTTTCCTGTATCCTGACAGGCTGTGATATAGGAAAGAGCAAGCCGGAGCCGGATATTTATTTAGAGGTGGCAAAAAGGCTGGGAGTTGAACCGAAACACTGCCTGGTATTTGAAGATATTCTGCCGGGAATTCAGGCCGGAAAGTCTGCCGGTATGAAAGTGTGCGCTGTGGAAGACGATTACTCCATGGACATTGTGGAAGAAAAAAAGAAACTGGCAGATTATTATATCAAAGATTATCGCCAGGTCTGGGATCTGTAAGGAGGACGATTGTGACAGAGGGATTTTTACCGATTTCGAGAGAAGAAATGTTGGAACGGGGCATCAGTCAGATGGATTTTGTCTATGTCTGCGGAGATGCCTATGTGGATCATCCATCCTTTGGACATGCCGTGATAACAAGGATTTTGGATGCACATGGTTATAAGATCGGCATCATTGCTCAGCCCGACTGGAAAGATGAGAAGAGCATTGATGTTTTTGGAAGACCCAGGCTGGGATTTCTGGTCAGCGCAGGCAATATGGATTCTATGGTAAATCATTACTTTGTATCCAAAAAGCACAGACCTACCGACGCCTATACTCCGGGAGGAGAAGCATACAAACGGCCGGATCACGCCACGGTAGTTTACTGCAATCTGATTCGCCGCACGTATCGGGATGTACCGATTATTATCGGAGGAATTGAGGCCAGTCTGCGCCGTATGGCACATTATGATTACTGGACCGATTCTTTTAAGCGCTCAATTCTTTTGGACAGTCAGGCGGATCTGATTTCCTACGGCATGGGAGAAAAATCCATTCTGGAAATTGCAGATGCCCTAAACAGTGGAATCGCAGTGAAAGATATCACGTTTGTGCCGGGAATAGTTTATAAGACAAAAGATATAAGCGGCATTTACAATGAGGAAATTCTGCCATCTTATGACGAGATGAAAGCGGATAAGAGAGAGTATGCAAAAAGCTTCATGATCCAGTACAATAATACGGATCCTTTCAACGGTAAGGTTCTGGTGGAGCCGTATCCTAACGGTGTTTATGTGGTACAGAACTCTCCGCAGCCGCCCCTTACTACGCAGGAAATGGATGATGTGTATGCACTTCCTTATCAGAGGACTTATCACCCTTCCTATGAAGAAAAAGGCGGCGTACCAGCCATTCGGGAAATCAAGTTTTCGCTGATCAGCAATAGAGGATGCTTTGGAGGATGTAACTTCTGTGCTCTGACTTTTCATCAGGGAAGAATTGTGCAGGTAAGAAGTCATGAGTCTATTGTCAGTGAGGCGAAGCAGCTGATTCAGGAGCCGGATTTCAAAGGATATATTCACGATGTGGGAGGTCCTACTGCAAACTTCAGGGCACCGTCCTGCGAAAAACAGATGGCAGTGGGCGTGTGCAAAAACAGACAGTGTCTGTTCCCGAAACCCTGCCCGAATATGAAAGCAGATCACAGTGATTATCTTACCTTGTTAAGAACGCTGAGAGAACTTCCGGGAGTCAAAAAAGTCTTTATCCGCTCAGGAATTCGATTTGATTATCTGCTGGCGGATCCGGATGATACTTTTTTCAAAGAGCTGGTGGAACATCATGTCAGCGGTCAGCTTAAAGTCGCTCCGGAGCATATTTCAGACGCGGTATTGTGCCGCATGGGAAAACCGGAAAATGCGGTTTACGAAAAATTTCAGAAAAAATATAAACAGCTGAATGAAAAAATCGGGAAAAAACAGTTTCTTGTTCCCTATCTTATGTCCTCTCACCCCGGTTCGACTATAAAAGAAGCCGTGGAACTTGCTGAATATTTAAGAGATTTGGGTTACATGCCGGAACAGGTACAGGATTTTTATCCCACGCCCTCTACGATATCAACAGTCATGTACTATACGGAAATCGATCCAAGGGACGGAAAGCCGGTATACGTGTGCAAAAATCCTCATGAGAAGGCAATGCAGCGAGCGTTGATTCAGTACCGCAATCCGGCGAACTACGACTTGGTGGAGGAAGCGCTGAAAAAGGCAGGAAGAGAAGATTTGATCGGCTACGATAAAAAATGTCTGATTCGTCCCAGAAAAAAAGTCGGTTTTTCCGGAAAATATGATGGCACTTCACGAACGGGCGGGCGCGGAGAACAGAAAGCGCGGGCTGGAGCCTGGGATGGACGGCGCAGTGAGGGGAACCAGAAAGGGGACCCTCGGGGAAGGAAAAATATTTCCGGAAACATGTCAGGTTATACAGACAGTTTTGGAAAAAATTCCGCAAAAGGAAAAAGCGGACGTAAAAAGACCATAAGAAACGTACACAAAAAGAAGGGCTGAGTTAGGATATAGCCAACAGGTTACTATTGCAGAAAAACCAGAAACGGATTTACAGATTTATTATATATGGTTTATTCATGATTATAGAGCGTTTGCGCAGCAGGTTTTTTATTGCTGCAGATGTTGCAGAAAGCGGGGAATTTTATGAATATAGCTATCATTACCGGCGCATCTTCCGGAATCGGAGCAGAATTTGCACTGCAGTTTGACAACATTTTAAAAAGTGTGGATGAGTTTTGGCTGATTGCCAGAAGGAAGGACAGGCTGGATGAACTTTCTGAGAAATTGAACCATAAAACAAGAGTTATCACCATGGACCTGACGGATGCTATGGAAAGAGAAGAATTAAAAGAACTTCTGCGCAGGGAAAACCCTGTCGTGAGAGTTTTGGTCAACTGTGCTGGTTACGGGATTATGGGAAAATTTTCAGAAATGGAATTAAAGGAACAGACAGGAATGCTGGATTTAAACTGCATGGCACTGACAGAGGTCACTTATCTGTGTATTCCTTACATGAGAAGAAAAAGCCGCATTATTCAGCTGGCAAGCTCTGCAGCTTTTCTGCCTCAGCCCGGATTTGCTGTATATGCAGCTACCAAAGCCTATGTACTGAGTTTTTCCAGGGCACTCAGGGAAGAATTAAGACCGAGGGAAATCATCGTGACAGCTGTCTGCCCGGGACCGGTGCGCACAGAATTCTTTGATACGGCTGAACGTTACGGAAAAACACTGGCGATAAAAAAACTTACGTTTGTCAATGCGGACAAAGTGGTAAGAGAAGCCATAGAGGCGGCGGGAAAAAGAAAAGCTATGTCTGTATGTTCTCCGTGGATTCGCCTGTTCTGGTTTTTCACGAAAGTGCTGCCCCATGGCTTTTTGCTCAAAATCGTCGGACTTTTAAAATGACAGAAAGCAGGGACTTGATATATGAAAAAAAAGAAAAAAGGGCAGTATGGATATCTTACATACAGTAAAAAGACAGCGATAATCCGGACAGCAATTATGCTTGCGGCAGCTCTTTCTGTTTATATAATAGGGTGGGTCAGCACAGGAACCAACAAAAACCTGCTGACTATAGTAGCGGTACTTGGATGTCTGCCCGCATGTAAAAGCGCTGTGGGTATGATCATGCTTTTGAGGGCAAAGGGCTGCCCGGAAGCCATCTATGAAAAGCTGAAAGATACCGAGCATATCCCGGGTGTGCTTTGGGATATGTATTTTACAAGCTATGAGAAAAACTACGAGGTTTTCCATATGCAGGTACGTGAAAAAGCGGTGATAGGCCTGCTTTCTGACAGGACAAAAGGGAAAAAAGAAGATGTGGCGGCTTCCTGTGAAAAACATCTTCACGGCATGCTGGCTCAAAACGGATACAAAGACGTCACGGTCAAGATTTTTACAGACTTAAACATCTACCAGAAAAGACTGAAAAGAGAGATAGAAGACAGCAATATGGCAGGAAACATCGAGGGATTGCTGAAAGCAATCTCACTTTGAAAAAGAAACAGCAGGGAGGAAAAGCCGGTGAAGGAAATCAGGATCCGTTCTAATGAAGCGGGGCAGCGGCTGGATAAATTTTTGCATAAATATTTGAAGGAAGCTGGAAGCGGCTTCCTTTTTAAGATGATGCGAAAGAAAAATATTACTTTAAACGGAAAAAAATGTGAGGGAAAGGAAAAACTGGCGGAAGGGGATTGCATCCAGCTTTTTCTGGCGGACGAAACGATAGAAAAGTTTCGGGGACAGGTTTTGGGGTCCGAAGGCCAATCTGATAAAAAAGATGAGGTAAAAAGAAGTGCCGGCAGTGCTTCCCCAAGTAAAGAAAAAGGCACCCCGGACATTTTGCGGGAGTACAAAAATGCTTTTCACAAAATAGGGAACCTTGAGATAATCTATGAAGACAGACACATTCTGGCAGTAAATAAGCCGGCGGGAATTTTGACACAGAAAGCAAATCCCGGAGACTATTCTTTAAATGAGTGGCTGGTCGGATATCTGCTTGCCCGCAAAGAAATTTCACCGGAAGAACTAAATACATTTCGGCCTTCGGTGTGCAATCGTCTGGACAGAAACACAAGCGGTCTGGTTCTGTGCGGAAAATCTCTGGCAGGAACGCAGATGCTTTCCGGATTGCTGCGGGATCGGAGTGTACATAAATACTATCGATTGTTTGTAAAAGGCAGGCTGGAAGAGGAAAAATTGCTGCAAAGCTGGCTGATAAAGGACAAAAAAACCAATCAGGTCATGATTTTTAATACAAAGCCGCAAAGCCGTATCGATAAGAAACAGAAAGTGGAAGAAATAAAGACGGGAATCCGCCCTCTGGCCTGGTTGGAGGACTGCACATATGTGGAAGCCGAGCTTTTTACCGGGAAAACCCATCAGATACGTGCGCATTTGGCCAGCATCGGCCATCCGCTTTTGGGGGATGCAAAATACGGGGATCCGTCTTTTAACAGAAAGTATGCAGGTAGGGGAGTGAAAAGCCAGCTCCTTCACGCTTACCGGGTAGAGTTCCCGGAGAAAATGGCGACTCCTTTCGAGGTGCTTTCCGGAAAAATTCTGACAGCGAAAGAACCGGAGATTTTCCGAAGATTACAGGACTGAGGCGTATTGTCTCCCTGTACACTGATGCTGCCCAAAGCAGACAACTGAAAAGTATACAAAAAAGAGAGGTTTTTAGAAATGGCAACCTGGAATTCCAGAGGATTAAGGGGCTCTACCCTGGAAGATCTGATTAACAGGACAAACGAGACATATCTGGAGCATCAGCTGGCGCTGATTCAGAAAATACCTACGCCCATCACGCCCATTCGCATTGATAAGGAAAAGCGCCATATTACACTGGCATATTTTGATCAGAAAAGTACCGTGGACTATATCGGTGTAGTCCAGGGCATTCCCGTATGTTTTGATGCAAAAGAATGTGCAGTGGATACGTTCAGCCTGCAGAACATCCATGCCCATCAGGTGGAGTTTATGGGAAATTTTGAAAAGCAGAAGGGCATTGCCTTTTTCCTCATTTATTATACAAGCCGCAATCAGTTTTATTATCTGCCTTACGAGCATCTGCGGTTTTTCTGGGACAGAGCCCAAAGCGGAGGGCGTAAAAGTTTCCGGTATGACGAATTAAATCCGGAATATTTTCTGCCCCAGAAAAATGGGATCATGGTGCCTTATCTTGACATGATACAAAAAGATCTGGAGGAAAGACCGGATTTTTAAAAAGGAAATGCCAGAAAGAAGGATTTTCCCTATAGTTGCTTTTTCAAATAGTGGTTGACAGAATTGCCCGCATTATATATAATTCTTTTAATTTCATGCAATATCACATTAGCATAACAAAGTGAAACTGCGGTAATCAGATATGACAGGGAGGAAAAACATGGGAAAGTCATTGCTGCACACTCCGGAGGGAGTCAGAGACATCTATGGCGCCGAATTCGCGGCGAAACAAAAAATAGAAGAAAGGCTGGCCCATGTGATCCATCTGTATGGATACCGGGATATTCAGACGCCGACTTTTGAATTTTTTGATGTGTTCGGAAACGACATCGGCACGACACCGTCCAGGGAGCTTTACAAATTTTTTGATAAAGAGGGCAACACTCTTGTTCTGAGACCGGATTTTACGCCTTCCATGGCAAGATGTGCCGCGAAATATTTTATGGAGGAAAAGCTTCCCATCCGCTTTTCCTATTCCGGGAACACTTTTACGAATACAGGAAATCTGCAGGGCAAGTTAAAAGAAGTAACGCAGCTTGGGGCAGAACTGATGATGGACGATTCTGTGGAAGCGGACGCGGAGATGATCAGTATGGTAATTGACGCTCTCAAAAACTGCGGGCTGAAAGAATTTCAGGTAAGCATCGGTCAGGTAGAATATTTTAAGGGCGTGTGTTCCCAGGCCGGAATTGATAAAGATACCGAACAAAAACTCAGGGAATTCATTTCATCCAAAAATTATTTTGGTGCCAAAGAGCTTCTGGAAGAAAAGCAGGTGCGCCGGGATTACGCCAAGGTGCTTTTGAATATGGCAGATATGCTGACCGACGCAGGCGGGTTGGCGGAAGCCAAAAAGATGGTAAACAACGAGCGTTCTTTAATGGCAGTAGAAAGACTGGAAAAACTGTATCAGGTCCTTTGCACCTACGGCGTGGAAAAATACGTGTCTTTTGACCTGGGAATGCTGAGCAAATACAATTACTACACAGGCGTGATTTTCAAGGCATATACTTACGGTGTGGGAGACGCCGTTGTCAAAGGCGGCCGTTATGATCATCTGCCCGGATATTTTGGAAAAGAAGCTGCTGCCATTGGATTTGTGGCCGTGGTTGACGATCTTATGGAAGCTCTCAACAGGCAGCATTTAAAGCCGGAGCTTAAGGAGGAAGGCGTGCTTATTGTCTATGAAAAAGAGGCTTTTGCAAAAGCTCTTGTACAGGCAAAAGAGCTTCGCAGCCAGGGGATTTCTGCAGAGCTGATCGCCCGTATTCCTGAGAAAAGCAGAGAAGATTACGAACGTCAGGCACAGACAAACCGCCAGAAAAAAGTAGTATGGATAGAAAGGCAGGGCCAGTGATGGAAGAGAAGAGATATTTAACCTTTGCACTGACTAAGGGCAGGCTTGCAGACAAAACGCTGGCACTTTTGGAGAAAGTCGGTATTACCTGTGAAGAGATGAAGGACAAATCCTCCCGAAAACTTATTTTTGTAAACGAAGAGCTGAAACTTAAGTTTTTCCTGGCAAAAGGCCCTGATGTGCCCACTTATGTAGAGTATGGAGCTGCTGATATCGGCGTTACCGGAAAAGATATTCTTCTGGAGGAAGGAAGAAGAGTCTATGAGGTCCTTGATCTGGGTTTTGGAAAGTGCCGTATGTGTGTCTGTGGCCCTAAGGAAGCCAGAGAGCTGCTGAAACATCATGAGATGATAAGAGTGGCCAGCAAATATCCTGTGATAGCAAAGGATTATTTTTACGATAAAAAACATCAGACGGTAGATATCATAAAGCTGAACGGTTCCGTGGAATTGGGCCCTATAGTGGGACTGTCCGATGTGATTGTTGATATTGTGGAGACAGGGGGAACTCTGAAGGAGAACGGATTGGAAGTTCTCGAGGAAATCTGCCCGATTTCCGCCAGAATGATCGTGAATCCGGTGAGCATGCAGATGGAAAGCGAAAGGATTCGCAAAATATTAAAAAGTCTGCGGGAAATCACGGAGGGAGAAGGAAAGGAGAAAGGTCTGTGAGAATTGTCAGATTAAATGCCGATACGAAAAAAAATCTTCTGGAAGATTTATTAAAGAGAAGCCCCAACAATTATGGACAATACGAGGCAGCTGTGGCGGAAATTATAGATAAGGTGCGAAAAGAAGGTGACAAGGCTTTAGCGGAATATACTTTGAAATTCGATCACTGCCGGATAGGAAAAGAAAACATTCGCGTGTCCAGAGAGGAAATAGAAGAAGCGTATTCCTGCCTGAAACCGGAATTTGTGGAAGTGATGAAAAAATCTGCCGAAAATATTCGGCATTTCCATGAAAAACAGCTTACCAACAGCTGGTTTGAGCCAAAGGAGGACGGAAGTATTCTCGGAATGAAGATCCTTCCGGTAGAAACAGCCGGGGTTTATGTTCCCGGCGGAAAGGCTGCCTATCCTTCCAGTGTGCTTATGAATGTGATTCCCGCAAAAGTGGCAGGTGTGCCCCGCATTATCATGACAACGCCTCCGGGAGCAGACGGCAAAGTAAATCCTGGTACTCTGGCGGCGGCAGATATTGCAGGTGTAACGGAGATCTACAAAGTCGGCGGTGCACAGGCGATCGCAGCCATGGCTTTCGGAACGGAAAGCATCCCGAAAGTAGAAAAGATTACCGGTCCCGGCAACATTTTTGTGGCGCTGGCCAAGAAAGCCTGCTTTGGATATGTGAGCATCGATT
Source organism: uncultured Lachnospiraceae bacterium (assembly GCA_944381635.1). Lineage (GTDB taxonomy): Bacteria > Bacillota > Clostridia > Lachnospirales > Lachnospiraceae > CALWLY01. The sequence goes on along the minus strand of CALWLY010000002.1, from coordinate 130,703 downwards.
CCATCGCCGGACCCAGTGAAATCCTTGTGATTGCAGATGAAAGTGCAAATCCCCGTTATGTGGCGGCAGATTTGCTTTCCCAGGCAGAGCACGATGAACTTGCAAGCGCAATCCTTATTACGGACAGTGAAGAGCTTGCAGAAAAGGTATCCGAAGAAGTGAATCGTTTTACAGAGAAACTTTCCAGAAAGGAAATCATCTCAAAATCACTGGAACATTACGGCTATATTCTTCTGGCAGAAAATATGGATGATGCGGTGGATGCCGCCAATGCCGTTGCTTCGGAACATCTGGAAATATTGACCAAAGATCCTTTCTCTCTTATGACAAAAATAAAAAATGCAGGAGCAATTTTTTTGGGAGAATATTCTTCCGAGCCTCTGGGGGATTATTACGCAGGTCCCAATCATGTGCTTCCCACCAACGGAACCGCCAAATTTTTCTCCCCGCTGAATGTGGATGATTTTCGCAAAAAAACAAGTATTATTTCCTATTCCAGACAGGCGTTGGAAAAGGCGCATAAAGACATTGAACTTTTTGCAGAACAGGAAGGGCTTACAGCTCATGCCAACTCCATAAGAGTGCGGTTTGAAAAAGACAGCTCAGGTATCTAAGCAGCATCGCTGCACGGGCGTTGGGATTTTTATACATATATGCCGTAATGAAAAAAGAAAAATAACAGGAACAGAGAGTAAGGATGAAAACCATGAAATGACAGGGAGGGATGGCTGATGGCAAGAAGCGCAACACTTCAGAGACAGACAAAGGAAACGGATATTTCCATGATTTTTAATCTGGACGGCACTGGAAAAGGAGAAATCGATACGGGAATCGGTTTCTTTGATCATATGCTGGAAGGGTTTACCAAGCATGGTTTTTTTGATATGAAACTGAAGGTAAAGGGAGATCTGCACGTGGACGGTCATCATACAGTGGAGGATACCGGGATTGTTCTTGGACAGGCCATTTTGCAGACTATCGGGGATAAAAAAGGAATTCGCCGGTACGGACATTTTATGCTTCCCATGGATGATGCACTGGTGCTGTGTGCCATAGATCTGGGAGGAAGACCCTATTTTTCCTGGCACTGTGAATTTCAGACAGAACGGATAGGAGGATTGGACACAGAGCTGATCCGGGAATTTTTTTATGCTGTTTCCTATTCGGCAGGCATGAACCTGCATCTAAAAGTCATAGATGGAATTAACAGCCATCATATTTCCGAGGCCATGTTCAAGGCGTTTGCCAAGGCACTTGATATGGCCACGGGTAAAGATGAGCGCATCGACGGCGTGCTGAGTACCAAAGGCACGCTTGGCTGACGCCCCCTTATTATTGAATCAGAAATGAGGAAAAGTCATGAATGAAAAAAAATTTATCGCCTGTATGTATCTGCATCAGAAGCATGTTGTGGCCGGTGAGGAAGATCTGACGGAAGTAAGCTGGAATCCGGTGGAACTTGCCAAAAGTTATCGGGATAAAAAATGCGACGGCATTCTGGTTTGCGATCTGTCACAGACAGACAGGGAAAAAGAAGAAGCACTGGATATCATAAAAGAAATCTGTGAAACTGTGGAAATACCGGTCATGGGATGCGGAGGAATACATCGCATGGAAGACGTCAAAAAGCTTCTCTATGCAGGCTGCAGCCAGGCGGTATTAGACTGCCGCAGCGGCTGTAATCCGGAATTGACACAAGAGGTTTCCTTAAAATTCGGCAAAGAAAAAATTTATGCCATGGTTGATTATCCGGCTCAGCTTGATGAAAAACTGGCAGAAGAATTTCTCTCCGGTATTTTTCTCACAAACGGCGCAGTTGCCAAGGAAGCGGCTGCAGTCAGCCCGGTTCCTGTCTTTTGCTTTATGCCGGAAATTTCGCTGGATAAACTTCTGGATATTCTGCAGACGGAAAACATAGCGGGAATCAGCGGATCTCTTGTGATGGAAAATCTGAATGAACTTCATGCACTGAAAAATATCTGCCGGGAAAATGGTATACCGATGGCGGGAGAAGAAGCCGTTTACGAATGGAAAGATTTTAAACTGGGAGCGGACGGACTGGTTCCTGTGGTAGTTCAGGATGACAAAACGGAAGCAGTTCTGATGGTGGCCTATATGAACCAAGAGGCTTATGAAAAAACCATCGAGACAGGGCGCATGACCTATTACAGCAGAAGCAGGGAAGAACTGTGGGTAAAAGGGGAAACAAGCGGACATTTTCAGTATGTGCGCTCCCTTACGGCTGACTGTGATATGGATACGATTCTTGCAAGAGTCGTTCAGGTGGGACCTGCATGCCACACCGGCTCCTACAGCTGCTTTTTTCACGATATTCAGAACAGGAAAAACGGCGAAGCAAAAGAACACAATCCCTTGAAGGTGTTTGAAGAAGTGTTTGCAACTATCCAGGACAGAAAATTAAATCCCAAGGAAGGTTCTTACACTAACTATCTTTTTGATAAAGGCATTGATAAAATTTTGAAAAAGCTGGGGGAAGAAGCCACAGAGATTGTCATTGCGGCAAAAAATCCCAATCCGAATGAGATCAAATATGAAATCGCAGATTTTCTGTATCATATGATGGTGCTTATGGCGGAAAAAGGCATAAGCTGGGAAGAAATTACTTCAGAACTGGCAAGAAGGTAGACTGGAGAGAAAAGAAAAAATGAAGCGAAATGTAAGCCTTGATGAAATTTCCGATGGAAAACTATATGGAATCAACGATATGGTAAAGGCCGGATGCAATGATTGTCAGGGATGTTCCTCCTGCTGCAGGCAGATGGGAAATTCCATTATTCTGGATCCGCTTGACGTGCACAGACTTTGCACAGGATTGCATACCACGTTTGAAAAACTCCTGGAAACGCAGCTGGAACTGCACGTGGTGGACGGGATTGCTCTGCCCAACCTGAAAATGAGAGAGGACACGGAAGCGTGTTACTTTTTAAATCAGGACGGAAGATGCAGCATTCATGCATTTCGTCCGGGAATCTGCAGATTATTTCCTCTGGGAAGATACTATGAAAACCACAGTTTTCGCTACTTTCTTCAGATTCATGAGTGTGAAAAGAAAAACCGCTCCAAGGTAAAGGTGCGCAAATGGATTGATACGCCGGACATCCAGCGCTATGAGACCTATATCACAGACTGGCATTATTTTTTAAACGATCTGGAAGAGCTGATAGCTCAGGCGGAAACAGAGGAACAGGTGAAAATTTTTACCATGTTTTTCCTGAAAACCTTTTTTTACAAACCTTATTCCGGGGATAAGGAAGATTCTTTTTATGAGGAATTCTACGAAAGATTAAATCATATGAAAGAAATCGTAAAATAAGAATAGTAAAATAATAGGTCCCCCAAAAAGGAGTTTCGCCCCTTCTCTTTGCGTTTGTTTTTTGTTAAATTCCGACAGCTTCTTGACAGAGCCGAAAGTAACGTTTAGAATAATAGGCAGATGAAAAACCAATGACAAAGAGTAGTAGGTATATTCCCTGAAATGACAGAGAGCCGCGGGCGGTGGAAAGCGGTATTTCACGTATACTGAATGGACTTTGGAGGGCAGCCCGAACAAAAGTAGGCGCTGACGGGGCTTCGCCGTTATCGAAGCGGCATATGATGGTATGCCGGCTGCATGGGTGGCAAAGAGAGTAAAGGCTCTTATCCTTTGTAGGATAAGGGCTTATTTTATACGATAAAAAAGAAATTTTTCTATCGTATAAAATAAGACGCTCCGCGTGGATGCGCACTCAGCGCGCCGGCAATCAAGATTGCCGGCAAATATTGCCGGACGGCAATCGCGCTCGGCGCCAGTGTGCGTCAAAGCGCACACTTTTTATTTTGGAGGTAGAGACCATGAGAAAAGTAATCCTTACGGGGGACAGACCTACGGGCAAATTACATGTGGGACATTATGCGGGTTCTTTAAAAAGACGTGTGGAACTGCAGAATTCCGGAGAGTTTGATGATATTTTTATTATGATTGCAGATGCACAGGCGCTTACAGACAACGCGGACAATCCGGAAAAAGTACGTCAGAATATTATTGAAGTGGCGCTGGATTATCTTGCATGCGGACTGGATCCGGAAAAATCTACACTGTTGATTCAGTCACAGATACCGGAACTTTGTGAGATGTCCTTTTATTATATGAATCTGGTTACCGTATCCAGACTTCAGAGAAATCCCACAGTAAAAGCTGAAATTCAGCTGCGCAATTTTGAGGCCAGCATTCCGGTAGGCTTTTTCACCTATCCTATCAGTCAGGCGGCGGATATTACCGCTTTCCGCGCAACGACTGTCCCGGTAGGAGAAGACCAGATGCCTATGCTGGAACAGACCAGAGAAATCGTGCATAAATTTAATACGGTTTACGGCGAGACATTGACTATGCCGAATATTCTTTTGCCGGATAACCAGGCATGTATGCGTCTGCCGGGTATTGATGGAAAAGCGAAAATGAGCAAGTCTCTTGGCAACTGCATTTATCTTTCCGACACGGAAGAAGAAGTGCGCAAAAAAATCATGTCCATGTTTACCGATCCCAACCATCTCCGTGTAGAAGATCCCGGACGTGTGGAAGGAAATCCGGTGTTTATTTATCTGGATGCTTTCAGCAAGCCGGAGCATTTTGAACAGTTCCTTCCGGACTATGCGAATCTGGATGAATTGAAAGCCCATTATACAAGAGGCGGTCTTGGAGATGTAAAAGTAAAGAAATTCTTAAACCGTGTTATGCAGGCAGAATTAGAGCCCATCCGCGAGAGAAGAAAAGTATGGGAAAAACGGATTCCTGAAGTGTATGAAATTTTAGAGCAGGGAAGCAAAAAAGCCCAGAGTGTTGCGGCACAGACATTGGCAGATATGAAACGCGCAATGAAGATCAATTATTTTGAAGACAGAGAATTGATTGAAAAACAGGCGGCATCTTATGCAGAAGAAAGTGGAAATAAATAAAATATTTTTTCTTGCGTTTCCGCGTCAATGTGATATGCTATTATTGTAATCAATAGAAAGTATAAATGAGCTTTTTATTGTTATAAAAAAATAGCAAGGAGAGGACAGTATATGGCACGCAGGCCGAAAGTTGAAATCGTTTATACCGGAAAAGCAGCAAAAATAAATGAAAAAGTTTTAAGACTGGAAGAAGAGCTGAAAGCGGCAAAACTGGAATTAAAAGCTGCATACAAAGAACAGATAAAAGCGGAAAAAGCAGCAGAAAAAAAGGCACAGAAAGAAGCAGCTATGGCAGCTAAAAAAGCAATGCGTGAACAGAAAACACAGATTTGGCAGGCTATTCTTGAATCCGGAAAGACACCGGAAGAAATTATGGAAGCTTTAAAAAAATAATCTGCAGTAAAAAACGGAGGCGGAAAATAGAAGTTGTTTTCCGTCTCTTTTTATGCCGGAGAAAAAATAGCACCTCTGTCTTTTTTTGCTGCAATTTTTGTTTTTTCTTAAAATTAAGTATATGTTTTTTATTTTTCTCATAGCCTGTAAAGAGAACAGCCGGAGAGAAGGCAAACTATGAAAAACAGTGCAGAAAAAAAATTACAGCTTACAAAATTTTTGAGAGAAGAAAATCAGATGAACCGCATGAAAATGCGCACGAGAGAACAGATTCTTTATGGAAAAGGAATCACGGGTTATTCTGATAAAAATTATGAAGACGTGGGCGAAGAGGAACCACTGGAACAGGGAGTATCCGGCTTCTGGATGCGGATGTCAGTAGCTCTTCTGATTTTCGGCATCGTATGGTATATGAAGGACAGCAATACATCTTTTGGCATAATTGACACCAATTGGATCAAAGAGCAGGTATCTGTGTCAGGGGAAGGAAAACTTCTTGATTTCTTAAATGATTTTTCATATACTTTACATATTGATGAAAATCAGATGGAAATAGATGAAACCGAAAGGGTAGAATTGGAGGAAGAATGAAATTACCAGGTCATGCGTCAAAACTGGCTCTCAGCGACGAGATCCTGATGACGATTGAAAAACCTGCCAGATATATCGGCAGTGAAGTAAATGCAGTGATAAAAGATAAAGAAAAAGTGGATGTACGTTTCGCAATGTGTTTCCCGGATGTGTACGAAATCGGTATGTCCCATCTTGGAATTCAGATTTTATATGATATGTTCAACCGTATGGAGGATGTGTGGTGCGAACGAGTATATTCTCCCTGGGTAGATCTTGATAAAATCATGAGGGAGAAAAATATCCCTCTTTTTGCGCTGGAATCCCAGGATCCCATCAAGGATTTTGATTTTTTGGGCATTACCATTCAGTATGAAATGTGCTACACCAACATACTTCAGATACTGGATCTTGCTCAGATTCCGCTGAAGGCTCTGGAAAGAGGGGAAGAAGATCCTATCGTGATCGGCGGCGGACCCTGCACTTACAATCCGGAACCGATCGCTGAATTTTTCGACATTTTTTATATCGGAGAAGGCGAGACAAGATATCGTCAGCTTCTGGATGTTTATAAAGAAAATAAGAAAAACGGAGGAGGCAGGGAAGAGTTCCTTTATCAGGCAGCTCAGATTCCCGGCATGTATGTTCCCAGATTTTACGATGTATCTTATAAAGAGGATGGAACAATCGCTTCTTTTACGCCGAACAGAGAAAACATTCCGGCATCCATCTTAAAAGAAATTGTGATGGATTTTACGGATGTTCCTTATCCGTTAAAACCGGTAGTTCCCTATATTAAGGCAACACAGGACAGAGTTGTTCTGGAAATTCAGAGAGGCTGCATCAGAGGATGCCGTTTCTGTCAGGCCGGACAGCTTTACCGTCCTGTGAGAGAAAGAGACGTGGAGACTCTGAAAAAATATGCTGTGGAAATGTTAAAAAACACCGGATACGAGGAAATTTCCTTAAGCTCTTTAAGTTCCAGCGATTATTCCGCTTTGGAGGAACTGGTGAACTTTCTGATTGACACCTGCAAGGAAAAGACGGTAAACATTTCGCTGCCGTCTCTGCGCATTGATGCCTTTTCTTTGGACGTCATGAGCAAAGTGCAGGATGTGAAAAAGAGCAGTCTGACTTTTGCGCCGGAGGCGGGAAGCCAGCGTCTGCGCGATGTTATCAACAAAGGGCTTACCGAAGAAGCCATACTGAAAGGAAGCGCCATGGCTTTTGAAGGAGGCTGGAGCAGAGTGAAGCTTTACTTTATGCTTGGCCTTCCTACAGAGACAGAGGAAGATATCCGGGGAATTGCGGAACTTTCCAACAAGATTGCGGCTACGTATTTTGAAGTAGTTCCCAAGGAAAAACGCACAAATCCGGTACAGATCGTGGCAAGTACATCCTTCTTTATTCCCAAGCCTTTTACCCCTTTCCAATGGGCAAAGATGTGCACCAAAGAGGAATTTATTGAAAAGGCTCATCAGACAAAAAGAGCAGTACTGGAACAGCTGAATAAGAAACGGATCAAATACAACTGGCATGAAGCCGACGTAAGCGTGATGGAAGGCGTTTTTGCCCGCGGTGACAGAAAGCTTGCGGATGTGATTTTAAAGGCTTATAAAAAGGGCTGCATTTACGATGCGTGGGGAGAGTATTTCAAAAATGATGTCTGGATGGAAACTTTTGAAGAGTGCAATGTGGATCCGGCATTTTATACCACCAGAGAGAGAAGCCTGGATGAAATATTCCCCTGGGATTTCCTTGACTGCGGCGTAAATAAAGAATTTTTAAAGAGAGAATGGCAGCGCGCTCTGGATGAAAAGGTGACCCCTAACTGCCGCATGCAGTGTCAGGGATGCGGTGCTGCCCGCTTTGGAGGCGGAGTATGTTTTGAGGAAAGGAGCGGCCATGAAAGTACGAATTAAATTTGCAAAATATGGAGCACTCCGTTTTATCGGACATTTGGATGTGATGCGTTTTTTCCAGAAAGCGATTCGAAGAGCTGAAATTGATGTGGCTTACAGCGAAGGCTTCAGCCCTCATCAGATCATGAGCTTTGCAGCGCCTCTCGGAGTGGGATTGTGCTCTTTTGGAGAATATCTGGATGTGGAGATCCGTTCCCATCAGGGAAGCGAAGATATGCTGAAACGTCTTCAGAGTGTATGTGTGGAAGGAATCGAAGTGTTAAGCGTAAAAGCACTTCCTCAAAAGGCCGGGAACGCCATGGCTTCTGTGGCAGCGGCGTCTTACCAGGTGGCATACAAAAATCCTGAGAAAAGTTTTCGGGGATATGAGGAGAAGCTGGCAGAATTTTTTGCCCGTTCCGAAATTATGATCACAAAAGAGACAAAAAGAAGCACTATGCAGGTAAATATACGTCCCGGAATTTATGAACTTTTCATTGACGAGGAAGGCGCTATCGTTATGAAAGTGGATGCAAGCAGTGCAGGAAACATCAAACCTTCGTTTGTAACCGATGCTTTCTTTGCATATGCAGGTATTAAGACAGAACCTTTTGAACTTCAGACAACCAGGCTTGAAACCTATCTGAATGCCGGAACGGCGGAAGAACCGGTGTTTGAGCCCCTTGATTGGATAGGAGAAGAATTTTGAGTTCGTCCAGATTATTGATCCAGAAAAAAGACAGCAGGATCTGGACCATGCTGATGCAAAATGATCTGCTGACTGAAATCAATGTCTACAAAGAGGGAGCAACCCTTCTCGGAAACATTTATGTGGCCAAAGTCAAAAATGTTGTGAAAAACATTCAGGCCGCTTTCGTGGAAATTGAAAACAGACAGCTTTGCTTTTTGCCCATGGATGAATTTTTGCCTCTGGCGCTGCTAAACCGCAGTTACGACGGCAGACTTCTTGAGGGAGATGAACTTCTGGTACAGGTGAAACGGGAGGCGGTAAAGAGCAAGGAACCGGTGGTAAGCTGTCACCTTTCCTTTTCCGGGAAATATGCGGTTCTGGCTCTTGATGGAAGCGGGATTCATTTTTCCAGAAAGCTGCCCGAACAGACAAAAAAGGATTTGTCTGCCTATTTTAAACAGGCAGGGTTGAAAGAAAATCTATTTCTTTCCAACCCATCCGGGGAACCGGTTCCCGTTTCTGCGGTCATAAGAACAAACGCCGGAAATGAAACGGATTTTTTACTGATTAAAGAGGAAGTTTTAAAGCTGCAGAACGCCGCTCAGGAAGTTTTGAACAAGGGAAAATACAGAAGCTGTTTTTCCTGCCTGTTAAGACAGCCGGAAGCGTATCTTACAGAAATCCGGGATACCTACGAGAGTCAGTATGACAGTATTCTCACAGATGACCCGGAACTTTTCAGACAGATACAGGAGTTTTTTGGCGCGTCGTATCCGGAGGAAGTAAAAAAAGTACAGCTGTATGAGGATTCAAGGCTGAGCATGAGCGCCCTGTATGGGCTGGAATCCAAAGTAAAAGAAGCTCTGTCGGAAAAAGTCTGGTTAAAGTCCGGTGGTTATCTTGTCATCGAACCTACGGAAGCTTTGACGGTGATCGATGTAAACACCGGAAAATACAGCGGGAAAAAAAGCATACAGGACACGTTTCGCATGATCAACGACGAGGCGGCTGTGGAGATTGCCAGACAGCTGAGACTTCGGAATATTTCCGGTATTATTATTATTGATTTTATCAATATGGACCGGGCCGAAGACAGGGATGGGGTCATGAATCGCCTGAAAATGGAATTGAAAAAGGATTCGGTGCCGTCCGCCGTTGTAGATATGACGCCTCTTGGACTGGTAGAGGTTACAAGGAAAAAGATCCGTAAGACATTAAAGGAGCAGCTGGCATGAAACTTTTGAAAATGGAAAAGGTATACGGCGGGAAATATCTGAGAAACTATGAACTTACCTACCTGAATAAAGCCGGCAGAGAAAAGAAATTTGAACTGGTCAGCCGCAAGGAACTGACATCTCCGAAAGATATCGGGGAAAATGTGAGCGGCGTTTCCATAGTGGCTTATAAGGAAGGGAAAATCCTTCTGTTAAAAGAATTCCGCATGAGTATAAACCGGGCTATTTTTAATCTGTGTGCGGGCATGATGGAGGAAGGTGAGACCATAGAGGAGTGCATTGGCAGAGAACTCTACGAAGAAACCGGACTCAAGGTAAAAAAGATTCTGGAACTGCTGCCTCCTTCCTATTCAGCGGTTGGTTTCTCCGATACCCAGACGTGGATTGCTTTTGTGGAAGCGGAAGGCGAGCTGGAGGATCATACATCAGAAAATGAAGAAATCAAGCCCGCCTTTTATACAAGAAAACAGGTAAGAGAGCTTTTGAAAACAGAACAGTTCAGTTCCCGTTCGCAGATCATGGCCTATTTTTTCGCGAAAGGACAGGTCTTCTAGCTCATTGTGTGAAGAAATCCACAGGTATCATGGTCAAAATATTTTTGCTCGAATTTTTTATAAAAAATGTTTCAATTCTTATTGACAAATGAAAAAACTGCTGTTATGATACATGAGTATGCCGCATAACGAGGTATAAGTGCGCACAGGATGCGCCACCAAAGTTAGCGAGTAACGTTAGAATTAACGGTAAAATAGGAGGTGTCCCTATGTACGCAATTATTGCAACAGGTGGAAAACAGTACAAAGTAGCTGAAGGCGATGTATTAAAAGTTGAAAAACTGAACGCAGCAGCTGGTGAGACTGTTACATTTGACCAGGTAATCGCAGTAAGCAATGACGGCCTGAAAGTTGGCGCTGACGTAGCAGGTGCAACTGTTACAGCTACAGTAGTTGGCGAAGGAAAAGGCAAAAAAGTTATCGTTTACAAATATAAAAGAAAATCCGGTTACCACAAGAAAAATGGTCACAGACAAGCATACACACAGGTTAAAATTGAAAAAATTAACGGTTAATATGCAATGACTACCATTTTAATTAGACAGACAAAAGCAGGAGATTATCTCGGTTTTACGTGTACCGGACATGCCGGATACGCACAGGCCGGAGAAGATATCGTATGTGCAGCTCTTTCGGTTCTTTCCATTCACACAGTGAATGCGATGGAAGCGCAGGCTGGACAGAAGATGAATGTGATATCAAATGAAGAAGATGGCGTTTTAGATGTTTCTTTTTCTGCTCCTGCCAATGAAAAGACAATTCTTTTCATGGATGCGTATGTATCCAGTCTGAAGAACATTGCTGCCCAATATGGCAGAAAGTATGTGAGACTTAAATTCGAGGAGGTGTAGACCCATGTTAAATATGAACCTTCAATTTTTCGCTCATAAAAAAGGTGTTGGTTCTACCAAGAACGGCAGAGATTCCGAATCTAAGAGATTAGGTGCGAAAAGAGCTGATGGTCAGTTTGTAAAAGCAGGCAATATCTTATACAGACAGCGTGGAACAAAAATCCATCCCGGTGTGAATGTAGGCATCGGCGGAGATGATACATTATTTGCTAAAGTAGACGGTGTTCTGAGATTCGAAAGAAAAGGAAGAGATAAAAAACAGGCTTCCGTATATCCTGTAGAACAGTAAGTACGTTGTTACCGGGCTTCAAACAGATTCCTGTTTGAAGCCCTTTTCTTTTCCGTCTGATTTTCTGGGAAAAGAAAAGCTGCTGTCAGAAGTTTGAAAACGGCACTTTTTCTTTTCTCAGAAGAAGGGCGGAAACAGCCTCAAAGAATGGAGACAAGAGATGTTTGCAGATAGAGCGAAAATTTATGTCAGAAGCGGAAAGGGCGGCGATGGCCATGTATCTTTCCGAAGAGAAAAATATGTACCCAATGGCGGTCCGGACGGCGGCGACGGCGGACATGGCGGCGACGTAATCTTTCAGATTGATGAGGGACTCAATACTCTGACAGATTTCCGTCATATCCGAAAATATAAAGCCGGTGACGGCGAAGAAGGCGGCAAGAAAAACTGCCGCGGCAAGGATGGAAAAGATATTATAATCAAAGTTCCGGAAGGAACGGTAATCAAAGAAGCGGAAAGCGGTAAGGTCATTACCGATATGTCCGGTGAAAACCGCAGAGTGGTTCTTTTAAAAGGCGGTAAAGGCGGAAACGGAAACCAGCATTATGCTACCAGCACCATGCAGGCGCCCAAATATGCTCAGCCTGGTCAGCCGGCACAGGAACTGATGCTTCAGCTGGAGCTGAAAGTTATCGCAGACGTAGGATTGGTAGGCTTTCCCAATGTAGGGAAATCCACTCTTTTATCCCGTGTGACAAATGCAAAACCGAAGATTGCAAATTATCATTTCACAACCATCAACCCCAACCTGGGAGTTGTGGATCTGGATGACGGTAAAGGCTTTGTCATTGCGGATATTCCGGGATTGATCGAAGGAGCTTCTGAGGGAGTGGGACTGGGTCATGAGTTTTTGCGTCATATTGAACGCACAAAAGTGATCATCCATATGGTAGATGCTGCCGGAACAGAAGGAAGAGATCCGATTGCGGACATTTATGCCATCAATCAGGAACTGCAGAATTATAATGAAGAGATTGCTGCCCGCCCTCAGGTAATAGCGGCAAACAAGATTGACGCTATCTACGAAGGGGATGAAGACCCGGTAGAAAAAATCCGTGCGGAATTTGAGCCGAAAGGCGTCAAAGTATTTCCGATTTCTGCTGTCAGCGGAAAAGGACTGAAGGAGCTGCTTTATTATGTAAGCGGAATGTTAAGCCAGCTGGATGAAAAGCCGGTGGTATTCGAGCAGGAATACTTCCCTGAATTTATGAAGGGATATTCAGACGAACCGTTTACCGTAACTTATGATGAAGAGGAAGATGAGTACGTGGTGGAAGGTCCTCGTATCGAAAAAATGCTTGGTTATACAAATCTGGAATCTGAAAAAGGATTCCGCTTCTTCCAGAATTTCCTGAAGGATACAGGTATTTTGGATAAACTTGAGGAACTTGGCATCGAAGAAGGCGATACGGTGCGTATGTATGGACTTTCTTTTGATTACTATAAATAACGGAGGAGATTATGGCACTGACAAGTAAACAGAGAGCTTATTTGAAAAGTCTGGCAAGTACGATGGAACCTATTTTTCAGATTGGAAAATCCAGCATTACGCCGGAGGTGACAGAAGCGGTTGCTGAGGCTTTTAACAGAAGAGAGCTGATCAAAATTGCTGTATTAAAGAACTGCTTTGATGATCCCAATGCCATTGCAGCTACGCTGGCAGAGAGAACACGTTCTCAGGTGGTTCATGTGATCGGTAAGAAAATTGTTCTTTATAAAGAGAATAAAGAGCATAAAAAAATTGAACTTCCTAAGTAATCGGAAATAGAGGATGCAGGAAATGGAAGGTGGGACTGGTTATGAAAAAAACCGGTATTCTCGGAGGAACTTTTAATCCGATTCACAACGGTCATCTGCTTTTGGCAGAAACGGCCAGAGATGAATTTGGACTGGAAAACGTACTGTTTATACCAAGCGGATGTTCTTATATGAAAAACCAGTCAGAAATTCTTCCGGGAAAGCTCAGGAGCAGAATGGTTTCCCTGGCGATTGCAGACAATCCGTATTTTTCCATGACAAATATGGAAATAGAGCGGGAGGGAAATTCTTATACGTACGAAACCCTCGCAGAGCTTCGTCGTATCAGTCCGGATACCGTTTTTTACTATATTATTGGAGCGGATACTCTTTTTACGATGGAAACCTGGAAACATCCGGAGCTGATCTTTGGTCAGGCAGTCATTCTTGCAGCGGTGAGAGATGATTTCAGACAGCAGGAGCTGAAAGCTCAAATTTTATATCTGCATCAGAAATATGGTGCGGATATTCGTCTGCTGCATGCAGGGAACGTACAAATTTCATCAACTATAATCCGCAGGAAACGAAAAGAAAATCAGTCTATTCGTTATCTGGTACAGGAGCCTGTACGAAAATTTATTGAGGAAAACGACCTGTATCGGAGTTAGAGGGCAAAGCAGAGGAGAGGTGAATCAGGTGAAAGAATCTGATGTCCGCAAAATAAGGAAAGCCATGGAAAAGGAACTGGATGCAAAGCGATATGAGCACACCCTTGGTGTAGCCTATACAGCTGCAGCCCTTGCCATGTGTTATGGAAAAGACAGAGATAAAGCGCTTTTGGCAGGACTGTTACACGACTGTGCAAAATGCCTGTCCAATGAAAAACGAATCAGTATCTGTGAGAAACACAACATCAGCATCAACGAAGCTGAGCAGAAGAATCCGTTTTTGCTGCATGCCAAAGTAGGCAGCTTTCTGGCTATGCAAAAATACGGCGTGACGGACCAGGAAGTAATCAGCGCAGTGCTGTGGCATACTACCGGACGTCCGGATATGACATGGCTTGAAAAAATAGTTTTTGTTGCCGATTATATTGAGCCAAACAGAAATCAGGCGCCTAATCTGGATGCCATTCGAAAACTGGCATTTCAGGATCTGGACAAAGCACTGCTATGGATTTTAAAAGATACTCTGGATTATCTACATGCAGGAAAAATGGAAATCGACAGAATGACACAAAAAACTTATGAATATTATTGCATGAATGCAGAAGAGGGCGATAGCGCTCTGTCTGCCGATGCTGACGAAAAAGAAGAGAGGAAGTGAAAACATGCAGTCAAAAGAGATGACAAAGCTGGCAGTGGAAGCACTGGAAGATAAAAAAGCTGAGGATATCAGTATTATTGATATCAGTGAAGTATCTGTGCTGGCAGATTATTTTATCATTGCAAGCGGAAACAATAAAAGCCAGGTTCAGGCTATGATTGATAATGTGGAGGAAAAACTGGGACGTGCCGGTTTCGTACCGAAGCAGATCGAGGGATACAATAGTGCAAACTGGATTCTTATGGATTACGGCGACATCATTGTCCATGTATTTGACAAGGAAAATCGTCTGTTCTATGATCTGGAACGCATCTGGCGTGACGGAAAAATGATTTCTGTTGAAGAATTCCGTTAAGGAACAAGTGGGCGCCAAGGTGCATACTTGTTCCGGGCGCGATTGTGCCAAGCAATATGGTTGTTTTCATATGATAGAAAATGGAATATTCAAAAAGAAAACAGGCAAGTCCTTTTAAGAGGGGATTTGCCTGTTTTTGTGCATAGGAGACGAAGCTGTCTATGTCATATATCTCATAGTCATATGTATCGTAGTCATGTAGATTATACGCTGCCGCACATTTTTATACATAATTTTATAAGCAGATTTCGGATGAAAGCAGCGGACTATTTACACATGCGGAATACGGCGAAGACACGGCCCACAATCTGGCAATCCGGAACAATGATAGGATCCATGGTATCATTTTCAGGCTGCAGGCGGATATAACTGTCCTCTTTATAAAAACGTTTTACCGTAGCGGAATCGTCTACAAGTGCCACAACAATCTGACCGTTTTCGGCCTGGGCGCAGCTCTGAACAAAGATCTGGTCACCGTTACAGATTCCGGCATTTATCATGGAATCACCGCGGACTTTCAAAATAAAAGAAGGCTCGCCCACAGGAACACATTCAGCCGGAATAGGGAAATAACTCTCAATATTGGACTCTGCTAAAATCGGCTGACCGGCAGCAACATTACCGACAACCGGAAGGCTCACCATCTCAGTGCGAACCATTTGGAAGCTGTCATCGCAAATTTCAATGGCACGGGGTTTGGTAGGATCTCTGCGTATATATCCGTTTTTCTCCAGGGTTTCCAGATGAGAGTGTACGGAAGAGGTGGATTTTAAATGAACTGCCTCACAGATTTCACGGACAGCCGGCGGATAACCTCTTTTTAAAATCTCATCTTTAATATATTCTAAAATTTCCTGCTGTTTTGCAGTAATCTTACCTTGTGACATAAACAAAACTCCTCTCTCGGACGTAAAAATCTTTTATTTTTATTCAGTATAGCATAAATTTCAAACGAAGGCAAACATATATTCCGAAAAAGTGTTCGATGTCAGAAACGACTGGCAGAACACAGAAAGGAACGAATGTTCGAAAAATGGCGGGATATGTATTGACATCAGAATATATGTTCGATATAATGAGCTTGTAAATGAAGAACATATGTTCTTGGAGTTTATTCTTCGTAAGGAATAAAGCATACCGAGAAAGTTTTGAGAAGAGAGGGAGATACGAATGAAGAAAGGACGTGCCTATTATCCGCTGCTGACCGTTGTGTCAACGTTACTGCTCTGTGTTTTCTTTGCATTGGGGGTTGGTTTTTTCTTTTCCAATGCGCAGGAAGAGACGGACAGCCATTATTATAAATATTTTACCAGCATTCTGATTTATCCGAAGGACACCCTTTGGAGTATTGCAGAAACATATGCCGATGAGGAACATTATCCCGACAGGCAAAAGTACATCGACGAAGTGATACATATCAACGGACTGCAGGAGGATGAAATACAGGCGGGGGAATATCTGATTGTGCCCTATTACAGTTCGGAATATAAATGACGTTTTCTCTGAAGATCCCGGGGAGCCAGGCATACAGGTTCAGGCTCCCCGGGGTTTTTTACTTTCGGCAGTACCCATGCACAGAGGATCAGATGTCACAGATCTGATTTTTCTTATTTTGGGATAAATCAAGCCTTTTCTCCGGTGTTCTGATATATGGGTTTCCTGGCAAATTCGCTGAGGATTTCCTTCCCGCTCTACCGGAAATACAAAGGGTTTCTTAAGAATTTTTTCTGAATTTTAGGTCGGGTTTTTTCGGGTTTGCTGTCTATACTGTACCTAACAGCTAAGGGAAAGGCGGGATGAAAATGGAGATACAAAGCATTCTTCAATATCTGGATAAATATGGCCTGATAGCGATTTTTCTGATTGTCTTGCTGGAATATATGAATATGCCGGGATTCCCGGCAGGGATCATTATGCCGGCTGCGGGAATGTGGGCTGCTTATGGGAAAACGCATTTCCTGACAGCGCTGTTCATTTCGTGTCTGGCAGGGCTTTTAGGAAGTTTAATCCTATATGGTGTCGGCAGGTTGGGAGGAGGCGCGGTGATGGAAAAGTATTACCGGAAATTTCCTTCCCATATAGAAAAGATCGAAAACTGCTTTTTGAAAATAGGAGAGAAGGGACCCTGGTATATATTTTGCGGAAAACTGTTTCCCATGCTGCGAACGATCATTTCAATTCCGGCGGGAATTCTGAAAATGAATCTGGTTTCCTATACGATAAGTTCCTTTCTGGGGGTTTTAGTGTGGAATACGGTTTTCATAGGTGCCGGATATTTCCTGGGTGAGCGATTATTTCAGATATTGGGATAAAGCAAAACGGAGATAAGGCAAAACGGAAATAAAGTAAAACGAAGATATAGTCCGAAGTTGTTAAATCTTAAAAAGTTCTGATAGATACGAAAAGAGGGAAAGGAGATGTGAACATGCGAATAGCGATGATGACAAACAATTATAAGCCGTTTATCGGGGGAGTTTCCATATCGGTAGAACGGCTGGCAGAAAATCTCAGAAGGCAGGGGCATCAGGTTACTGTATTTGCGCCGGAATATAAGGAACAGACCGAAAAAGAAGAGGGAGTATTCCGGTATCGTTCTTTCTATCAGAGAAAAAAGGACGGAGCCGTGATTCCCAATGGATTTGCTCCGGAGATTGCAGAGGAATTCAAGAAAAATTCCTATGATATTATTCATGTGCACCATCCTATGCTGATTGGAAACATGGCGGTTTATCTCTCCGGTCACTTTCAGATTCCTCTGATTTTGACTTATCACACGCGATATGAAGAGTATCTTCACTATCTTGGAGGTCTGGGGCCGAAGTGTAAGCCGGCAGTGTTTGCTTATCTGAGATATTTTGCCGCACACTGTGATGGAATCATTGCTCCGACACCGGGCATTGCAGCATATCTTGAAGAAAATGGGGTGCATAACAGAATCAAAGTCCTGCCTACGGGACTGGCGGATGAAAGCTTTGTCAAAGTGAGCGAAGATTCCATCCAGGATGCGCAGTTAAGGAGAAATCATGAGCCTTTGCGCTTTATCACGGTTTCCAGACTGGCAAAAGAAAAAAATATCCCGTTTCTGTTTCGATGTCTGGCAGATTTTAAGGAGAAATACGGAAGTGATTTCAGGCTGGAATTGATTGGAGAGGGGCCTTTGAGAGAACCGCTTCGCAAGCTTGCAATAGAACTTGGGCTGGAAGA
The DNA here is from genome assembly GCA_944381635.1 of uncultured Lachnospiraceae bacterium. Classification (GTDB taxonomy): domain Bacteria; phylum Bacillota; class Clostridia; order Lachnospirales; family Lachnospiraceae; genus CALWLY01. The sequence continues at coordinate 112,644 of CALWLY010000002.1, read as the reverse complement.
GCAGATTCAGTTTTGCGGAAAACTTCCCAATCAGGAGGTACTAGAAAAACTAAGAGCTTCTGATTTGTTCCTCTTTGCATCCAAAACGGAGACGCAGGGGATTGTAGTTCTGGAAGCACTGGCAAGCGGACTGCCGGTGGCAGCGTTGGATGCCACGGGTACAAGAGATTTTATAAAGCATGGGATAAACGGCTTTTTATCTGAAGAAAACGTAAGCGTATTCTCTTCTCTGATACGGCTGGCAGTAACGGAAGAATGGATAAAGCACCTTAAGAGCCATACCGTTGTTTCTGTAGAAAAATATAAAGAAACGCGGATTGCCGAAGAAACTGCGGAGTTTTACAAGACAATTATAGAAGAAAAAAGGAAAAATCTGTGCTATAATCTTTATCGGACAGCCCACTTTTAAGGGATGCACTACATGACGGTAAGGAGAGGGAGACATGGAAACAAATCACATTTTAATTGTAGAAGACGATAAAGATATCAGAGAGGGAATAGAAATTTACCTTAAAAATCAGGGCTATGTAGTTTATCAGGCTGCAGACGGCATAGAGGGTCTGGAGATGATTCAAAAAGAGGAGATTCATCTTGCGATTGTAGATATTATGATGCCCAGAATGGACGGCATTACCATGATGATGAAAGTGAGAGAAAAAGGATATGACTTTCCGGTAATCATGTTGTCAGCCAAATCTGAGGAAGTGGACAAAATCATGGGACTGAATATGGGCGCAGACGATTACGTGACAAAGCCGTTTACGACCATGGAGCTGTTAGCCAGAGTAAACTCTCATTTGAGGAGATATAACCGCTATCGCCAGGCTATCGATCAAGCACAGCCGGAAAAATCTACCTACCATGTGCTTGGCGGAATTGAGCTGAACGAGGAGACAGTAGAAGTGTTTGTAGATGGGGCGCCTGTAAAGCTTACGCCTATCGAATTTAAAATATTGTTGCTGTTAATGAAAAATCCGGGCAGAGTTTTTTCGGCGGATGAGATTTACGAGCGTATATGGAATGAAAAGGCGATCAATACCGACACCATTATGGTCCATGTTCGTAAAATCCGAGAAAAAATAGAGATTGACCCGAAAAATCCAAAATATTTAAAGGTGGTATGGGGCGTTGGATATAAAATGGAAAAACAAGGATGAAAACAGAATCAGAAGTATTAAGATAGCTGCAGCAGTTACTGTTGTCATCACTCTTTTATTTATGGCATTTATGCCTCTGTTTAAAAAAATTGCAGACAGAAATTATGAAAATCCGTTGAATCAGGAGCAGGTAATTCAGAATTTCTATGAGAGCAACTATGTGCAATACAAATATCTGAAAGAATATTCCGAGCAGAAATCTTACAGCTATACGGATCTGTATTATCAGGAAGAACAGCTTGGGCGCGTCAGAAGCAGTGACAGTTATGAAGCAGACATTTATGTACAGGACAGCATGGAAGAAGAAACTGTGAAAAAGGTACAGGATGCTGCCGGAGAAGAATATATTTCCTATCCGGGACTTGACCAGATAGACTGGTATTACGATGGAATCAACAGTGTCAAAGATTCTGTGGCAAATAAGTGCAGTGAATGGGAGTCCGGCGACAAAGAATTTCTCTCATACTTTGATTATTATGCCGAAGATACAACAAATGGCGCGTCCATCAGCAGCGGGAATGCTGAGACTCTGAAGGCTATTTTAAACGGAAAAACTCCGGAAGACAGTCCCTATGTCTATTATGTGGCAATGGAATATGATGGGGTAGGAAATGTAGTCATTGCGAATGTGCTTACCCAAGGAGACGCCTCTTTGTTCTTGAAAGAGGTTCTGGATTATGGAAGAACAAATATACTTTCAACAGACACTAATTTTGCGGAGGATAATACCTATCAGTTTGTAATTGCAGATTCTGGGGATTCTCAGGAGGGGATTTTGCATGAAGCGAGTCTAAATGGTCCTTCCTCCATGCGTATTATATACGGTATGACTCAGACACAATATGTAGCTTTGACAAATCAGCTGTTGGAGGAAGCCAACAGTGAGATGGAATATTATTTTTACGATGCCGTAAACAATAGCTTTAGTCAGGCGAGAATAGACAGTTTTTACTGCTTCTTTTTCCTGCTTGCCATAGCAGCCGGACTTCTCCTGGCAGTGAAGGCAAAAAGATATGATCTGTATGAGATGAAGCTGTGCAGACTGCCCATCGAACTGTATGTCGTACTATTTTTCTGGGGTTACTTTTTTATCAGGGACAGCGCTGTTGAGATGATTTCCGGCTATTACAGCGGAAGGCTTTTCGGCTGGCTTCACGAGCAGCTTCCTATTCCAAGGGCTGTGGATTTAATCTATATTTTCCTGGTGATTTTCCTCTGGAATGCCATTGCTTTTATAATAGGAACATCCCTGCGGGGAATTACACGCAAAGGGTATTTTCAGAGCAGGAGTCTGATTTATCGCTACGGTGATAAAATTAAGAATAAGATTCGGCAGTATTATCAGGAACTGATCAATTTTGATATTGGAAAAGATGCGAAAAAAGTCACCATAAGGCTGGTAGTCGTCAATTTCATTATCCTGACTATCATGTGCAGCATGTGGTTTTTCGGAATTTTTGCCCTGGTTATCTATTCCTTCATTCTGTATTTCCTTTTGAAAAAATATGTAAAAGATGTACAGAATAAATATCGCAATCTTCTTCACGCCACAAGCGCTATTGCCAAGGGAGATCTGGACGTGGCACTTACGGAAGATTTCGGCGTTTTTGAAAGTTATAAAACGGAACTGAAACAGATTCAGATTGATTTCAAAAAAGCGGTGGATGAGGAAGTTAAAAGTCAGAGAATGAAATCTGAGCTGATCACAAACGTATCTCACGATCTGAAAACTCCGCTCACGGCGATTATTACCTACATTGAGCTTTTGAAAGAGCCCGGAATCACAGAGGAGCAGCGGGCGGAATATATTGCTACTCTGGACAAAAAAGCCATGAGACTTAAAGTTCTGATTGAAGACCTTTTTGAAGTCAGCAAGGCAACCAGCAGGAGTGTGACACTGCATAAGGTGGATATGGATATCTGCAATCTTCTCCGACAGGTGTATCTGGAATACGAAGATAAAGCGCAGGAACAGGGGCTTAATTTCCGATTTGTGCTTCCCCCTGAGAAGGTGATCGTAAATCTGGACAGCCAGAAGACGTATCGCATTGTAGAAAATCTTTACACAAATATTTTAAAATATGCAATGCCTCATACGAGAGTCTATATTCTGCTGACTCACTTAAACGGCAGAGTACACATTGAAATGAAAAATATTTCTCAGAGCGAGCTTCAGATTGCGCCTCAGGAACTGACAGAACGTTTTGTGCGCGGAGACGGTTCCAGAAACACAGAAGGAAGCGGTTTGGGCCTTGCAATCGCCAAAAGTTTTGCAGAACTTCAGGGCGGCATCATGGATATTCAGATTGACGGAGACTTGTTCAAGGTTATTTTGGAATTTCAGGAAAAAGAATCTTCCGATGGAACGGAAGGAAAAGCCAGTGATATAAAAGATATCTAATAGCCAAAAAAAGGGCGCTGTATAAAATACAGGATACCACGCATTGTATCTTTAAAAGAAATGAAATATAATAATGCTGTTAAAAGACGATGAGACTACAGCAGTGTCTGTGATAAAGAGACTGTCTGGAAAGGAAAGAGTATGACAACAGCAGGGAAAATAAGATACGAATTGATTGACGGCATTCGGGGGATCACGATTGTCAGTATGGTACTGTTTCATTTTTTTTACGATGTTTTTATGATATATGGTCTGAACAGCGGCTGGTATGCAAATCCGGGAATCCATTTGTGGCAGCAGTCTATTTGTTGGACATTTATTTTGATTTCCGGATTTGTATGGAGTATTGGGAAAAAACATAATATCCGCCGTGGAATTATGCTGAATTTCTGGGGACTTGTAATCACGGCCGTTACCTGGGTGGTCATGCCGGACGATGCCGTGATTTTCGGAATATTGAATTTTATGGGATGTGCGGTATTGATACTTGCAGGGACAGAACGGCTTTTCAAAAAAATTCCGCCGGCAGCAGGACTGATTATAAGTTTTCTTTTATTTATGAGCTTTTACCATATTTCGGACGGAATGATAGGAATCGGAAGCCTGAGTGCAGAACTTCCTTCCTTTTTGTACGAAATAAAACCGCTGGTCATTTTGGGATTTCCATTTGAAGGATTTTCATCCAGCGATTATTTTCCGATTCTGCCGTGGTTTTTCCTTTACCTTTGCGGCTATTATCTGTATGAACTTTTGAAAGAGCGCCGTGTATTTCAAAAAGCAGCGATTATCCGCCTTCCATTTTTTTCCTGGCTTGGAAAGAAAAGTATTTGGATCTATCTGATACATCAGCCTGTAAACATGCTGATCTGTATTCTTTTGTTTGATGTATTGAAGATACTCCAGTAAATCAAAATAATTCTGAAATGTCAGGAAGATTTTAACTTCCTGTATACAAACGCCGAGAGAGCCTTGTGATTTGATATCATCAAGGCTCTCTTAATTTTACACTTTTTGCAGCTTTGCGTTTGGTTTCATCTTTCATGGCGGCATAGTGTTTCCGCGTTGTGTTGACATCTTTGTGTCCCAGTACATCGGCTACCAGGTAGATATCTCCTGTTTCCTGGTAGAGATTGGTACCGTAGGTGCTGCGCAGCTTATGAGGCGTGATGCGCTTAAGAGTCGTGACCAGGGAAGCGTATTTTTTCACAAGCTTTTCAACACTGCGAACTGCCATACGCCGATTCTGAAGGGAGAGGAAAAGTGCATTTTCATGGCCGGAAGAAGGAATGAGATGTTTCCTCTGTTCCATATAGTCAAGAAGGGTCTGTTCTACCTCTTCTCCAAAATAGACTACGTCCTCATAACCGCCTTTTCTCCTTACCTTGATACGCATATTATCGAAATCCACATCATTAAGATCCAGTCCTACACATTCAGATACACGAATACCGGTTCCAAGCAGGAGAGTGAGAAGAGCAAGATCTCTTACTCTTGTCTTATTGTGGAAGCGCTGCTGATTTTTGGTCAGCCCTGAGCCGTCTTCCACCTGATCCAGAAGAATAGCTACTTCGTTTGGATCTAACCGGATAATTTCTTTCTCATGCAGCTTTGGCATGGGAACCAGGGCGGGAGGATTGGTATTTATCATTTCATTTCTGAAAAAGTAATTGTAAAAACTGCGCAGGGAGGAAAGCTTTCTGCTTTTTCCTCGTTCGTCGTTCGTATATTCCACGCCGTCCTTTACATAATAGGAGAGATACTCCATATATTCTTCAATGTCTTCCCGGCTGATTTCATCCAGAATGGTGAGAGGAAATTCCGTAATTTCTTTGTTTTTATAGACACTGTTATTTTCGTGTATAAATTCAAAAAACATACGCAGGTCATAGGCGTAGGCAATCTGCGTGCGGGAAGATGTGACTTGCGCAGTTCCGCGAAAATACTGTCGGCAGAAAGGAGGCAGCGAGTTCATCAGCTCCCGAAGTTTTTGGATATTTTTTTTATTGACTTCATCATGATAAGTCTGAGATGCGGCAGAAGATGGTGACTGAATTTCATTCATAAAGCAGGACTCCTTTCGCTATAGATTGACAGGTCATAACCGTATCTGTTTTATTTTGTAAGTTTGAGCGGTTCGGGCCATCCCTGCAGATTGCCATATTGGATGGCGGAAAACATGCGTTCCTTCACTCCCGGATTTTCGTGATTCAGCTGTTTCAGAAGATTTTTGGCATATTCTCTCTTGGTATGTCCATCTGCCGGGCAGGGGCTTTTTACTACCGGCACATTGTTTTTGTTGACAAAACCAATCACATCCGCCTCAGACATATAGAGCATGGGACGGATCACCGTAAGATCCATGCGGTCTAAATAAGTGACAGGTGCGAAAGTATGAAAACGGCCTTCAAAAATAAGAGAAAGAAGCATGGTTTCCACCACATCATCTTTGTGATGAGCGTAGGCAACTTTGTTGCATCCGGCTTTTTTGATGGCCTCATTCAGCGCACCTTTTCTCATTTTTGCGCACAGTGCGCAGGGATTGGATTCCTTGCGCTGCTCAAAAACGATGTCCGCGATGTTTGTTTTGACAATCGTATACGGGACTTCGAGTTCCTGGCAAAGTGCCTCTATACGGCTCAAATCAAGGTTATCGAATCCAAGGTCAACAGTGACTGCATGGATTTCAAAGGGATGGGGATAAAAGCGTTTTAAGGCATGCAGAGCATAGAGCATGGCAAGGGAATCCTTACCGCCGGAGATTCCGACAGCTATTTTATCGTTGTCCTGAATCATCTGGTAGTCATCGATAGCTCTTCGTACATAACTTAACATCTGCTGTAATTTCATATTTTAATTTTACCTTTCCGTTCTGGCTGACAAAACTTTTGAACCAACCTTGCTGTGAGGGCAGTATAAAGCGTCAGCTTTTTTCTCATGTTCAGCGGGTCCTAAAGTCATGTTTCCTTACGCAAGCGTGGCACTCATGATCTTTTGCCCCTGGCATTTTTCTATTATACAATTAAATCGTAAAATTTTCATTAAAAAAGCAAATTTATTTTCTATATATGCTATAATGAAAAAAGGACTTTGAGCTATTTTGGCAGAAGGCATGGAATGGTTAAAGTAACTGTAATGGAAAAGACAAAATTATCATAGTTGGGAGCTTTTGACTCTGGCATCAGTTTATGAGTTGCCCGACAATGAGCCTGATGTCGATTTTTCCGTGCTGCGCACTCCCAAAATCGACAAAAACATTCACAATTCGCTCATTTTTCTTCGAAAAATGGCTGCTTGCTTATGTTTTTCGGGACCCATAGACATAAAAATACATGCAAGCATGTATTTTATGTCCATTTGTCCCTTGGCTCATTTTATTATAATAAGTGAGGTTTTGACAGAATGAAATTCCGATGGGACAAAAAATATTTATATTGGGGAATCACTGCATTTCTAGTGATTGCCGCAGCCATATGTTTTTATTACATTATTTTTCACGGTACAAATCTCAGGAGCAATCTGTCAAAAATCATATCTGTGTCTATGCCGGTTATTGATGGTCTGATCATCGCATATTTAATGACTCCGCTGGTCAACCTTGCCGAGAGACGTCTGTTTTTCCCGTTGCTGAAAAAGGCGGGAATGGAATTGACCGTAAAAGTCAAAAAAATGTGCAGAGCGGGAGCAATCGTGCTTTCTCTTATTGTCGTCGGCATTTGTGCGTATGGCCTGTGGGTGGCAGTCATCCCTCAGTTGATTCGAAGTATTCAAAGTATTATTTTTCAGTTTCCTTATTATGTAAATAATCTGACAGCCTGGTTGGAAGATGTTCTTTCAGCAAATCCGGAGCTGATGGCAAATTTGACCTTAACCCTGGATGATTATTTTAATGATTTAAGCGGCTGGCTGAACCAGGTGCAATCGCTGCTTCCTCAGATGAGTGAAATTCTGAGAACACTTTCCAGCGGCGTTTTTGGAATTTTGCGGACAGCCTGGAATCTGATCATTGGTTTGATTATTTCTATTTACATACTGGCAAGCAAGGAAAAATTCATAAGTCAGGCTAAAAAGTTTATGTACGCTTTTTTTGAAACCAAGAGGGCGAATGCCATTATTGATGATGTGCGTCTCATTCACCGCACGTTTGGCGGATTTATCGGCGGCAAAATAGTAGACTCTATTATTATAGGTATTTTATGCTTTATCGTCATCAGTTTTATCGGAACGCCCTTCCCGATGCTGATCAGCGTTATTGTAGGCGTAACAAATGTGATCCCTTTTTTCGGACCTTATATTGGTGCAATTCCCAGTGCAATTCTTATATTGATGGTAGATCCGCTGCAGTGCCTGTACTTTGTCATTTTTATTTTCCTTCTGCAGCAGTTTGACGGAAACTTCTTAGGGCCGTGGATTTTGGGAGATTCTACAGGCCTTTCCAGTTTCTGGGTTATTTTTTCCATTACCATTTTTGGCGGTCTTATCGGTGTGCCGGGTATGGTTATCGGCGTTCCTACTTTCGCGGTTATTTACACTCTTGTCAAGCGAAGAGTCAACAACAATCTGCGAAAGAAGGGTTACACTACCGAAACCGCTGATTATGACGGTCTTGGCAGTATAAAGCCCGGTTCCGGAGAATTTGTTGCCTATAATACGGAAGAGTATCGAAGGAAAAAAATGTCCCTGAAAAAGAAAAAAGAGCACGAGGAGGCTCCGGTGTCTGAAAAAGAGCGTTCAGATTCGAAAGACAGCTCTGATGACTGAGACGATCCTTAAGAAAAATAAATTTAAAAAAGGCCAAAGAAGAAACCCTGTAAAATCTGAAAAGAAGAATTTCGGATTCTACAGGGTTTCTTCTTTTCGGATACGGAAAATTTCAGCAGCCTGTCGCCGACGTTTATCCTGTATGGTCACGTAATGTTTGGCGGAGGTGTTAATGTCTTTGTGTCCTAACGAGTCCGCAACCAGATAAATGTCGCCGGTTTCCTCATAAAGTCTGGTACCGTAAGTACTTCTCAATTTGTGAGGAGTTATTTTTTTGTGAGCAATCACATCACGGCTGTAATTTTTGACCAGAGTTTCCACGGACTTTATACTGATACGTTTTCTTTTGCGTGAAAGAAAAAGAGCTTTTTCGTCGGGATTTGCGGGAGTGATCGTACAGCGTTCCTCCAGGTAATTTTTCAGCGCCTCAGCCACTTCTTCGCCAAAATAAACAAACATTTCATTTCCGCCTTTTCGGATGACCCGGATGCGGTAGTCGGAAAAGTCAACATCCTGAAGATCCAGTCCCACACATTCGGACACACGGATTCCTGTTCCCAGGAGAAGAAGTATAAGAGCGGTATCTCTTTTGCGGTTAACTTCGTAACGCAGCTTTTTCTGTTCCAGATGGTTAACCAGCAGATTGATTTCTCTTTCATCCAGACGAATGATTTCTTTTTCATGAATCTTGGGTGTTGAAATTTTTAAAAGAGGATTTGCAGTAATCATATCGTGTTGGTAAAGGTAGTGAAAAAAACTTCTCAGCGCTGCAATTTTACGGGAAATGCCTCGTTCTCCATTCTGGTGCCATTCGCCGGTGGGAGAGCGGTAGAGCTTTAAGTATTCCTGATATTCTTCAATATCAAAAACAGTGAGGCTTTCGAGGGTACTCAGAGGGATATCTTTTGGAGAAAGTCCGGAAAGCTCAGGCTTCGCTGTTATCAGGAAAAAAAGAAAAATATGAATGTCGCGAATGTATGAGAGCCTGGTGCTGGCCGATGTCAAGGGTTCGATTCCTCTGGCATATTGGCCAACATAGACAGGAAGTTCTTTCAGTTCCTCCCTGATTTTCAGAGTCAGGTTCAATTTTTTCTGTTGCTGGTAGTCCGCATGTAGTTTCAAAACAGTGCCTCCTGGGATGATTTAACTTAAGGAAAGGTCAAGCCTTGATTATTATAGCAGAAATCCTTCAAAAAAGCACCTCTGAATGACGAAAAACCAGAGTTTATCGTTATTCAGAGATTTTGACTCTTCAAAGGAGCGAAAAAGACGAAAATTTTCAGCTAAAAAAAGGAAAAACAGCCTTTCGACGCATTTAAAGGCTGTTTAAGGCTGCTTTTTATAAGAGGCAATAAAGATATCAAAAAAGTAAAAAGAATCGATTTTAGAGGTATTATAAGAGCTTGTTTTTTTAGGAGACACTGAATTTAAGTTTAAATCATGATGAAAATTGGGGTTTGCCGCTATAAAATAATCCCTGCAGTGCCTCACGATTTAAAATCTGTATTTTTCCGTAAGAAGCAGTCAGAATTCCATCTTTTTTCCATTCATTCAGGACACGATTTACGGTCACTCTGTTCAGGCCCAGAATCATGGCCAAATCTTCCTGTGTATAGGGGATACTGTCTTTGGTAACTCCCCGGTCTAAATCAGGATTTTCTGTTTCCCCCAAAAGAAAGCTGGCAATTTTCTGATAACGATCGTAGAGAGTGATCCGCCGGAGCTGTTCTACAAGATGGTTGCATGTATGAGACAGCAGCTGCAGAAGAATTTTCATCAGCTCGGGGGATTCTTCCATACAGGAATATAGACGGTTCAGATCACATACCAGAAGTTCCACCTGATTGACCGCCGCAACAGACACCGGGCAGGTACACTGGGATAAAAAGGAGGATTCTCCGATAATTCGTCCTTTTTCAATAATTTCCAAAGTAAGCTCTTTACCACTTCCGGTGATATAGTAGGCCCTGACCCTACCTTCCTTTATAAAATAAAGCCGATCTGCATTTTCTCCCTGCATGTATATGGATTCTCCGGCTTTATATTTCTGAAGGTAACCGGTTTCTTCAAAGTAATGATGCAGATTTTCCGGAATTTTTATCTGACTCATATCAATTTCCTTTCTCTTTGCAGTGTCCTGAAATTTGACAAAATGTAACATAGACTACAGATTTTTCGGATTTCTCGAAATAATATATTATCATATGGAAAAAGGAGTGTAAACAGATGGGACATTCAAATTCACTGACAGAGGGAAACATCTGGAAAGTTTTGATTCGGTTTTCGGTGCCTTTTCTTTTGGCGAATTTGCTTCAGGCTCTTTATGGTGCCGTGGATCTTATGGTAATCGGAAAATACTGCCAGCCGGAAAGTATTGCAGCGGTTTCAACAGGGACTCAGGTGACGCAAATCATCACAAGCGCCATATCAGGGCTTACTTTAGGAGGAACGGTTCTTGTTGCAAAATATTCCGGCATGAAAGATGAAAAGAGAGTGGAGAAGGCGATTGGCACAACGATTGCAGCGTTCGGAATCTTTTCCCTTTTGCTGATGGCTGTACTTATTTTTAATATATCCAATATTCTGAAGCTTCTGCAGACCCCGGAAGCTTCTTTTGCCGAGGCGTGGCAATATGTTTTTATCTGCTGTCTGGGTATTTTTTTTATCTGCGAGTACAATGCGCTCAGTGCGGTGCTGAGAGGATATGGAGATTCTTTGAGTCCGCTGATCTTTGTTGCCATAGCCTGTATCTGCAATATAATCGGTGATTTTTATACGGTTGGATATTTACATATGGGACCGGCAGGAACTGCAATCGCCACGATTGTGTCGCAGGGAATCAGTATGGTTATTGCCATCTTTTATCTAAATAGCCGGAATTTCATTTTTCATTTTTCTCTGAAGAATCTCAGAATTGACGGGCGGATTGTGAAGGAGCTGTTTGCCATCGGCATTCCGGTTTCTTTTCAGGAATGCATGGTTCGTTTTTCTTTTCTGTATCTTACTTCTATTACCAATGGGTTCGGTGTCTACGCAGCTTCAGCAGTAGGCATTGCCAGCAAATACGATGTGTTCGCCATGCTTCCGGCAACATCCATTGCCAACGCACTGGCGGCGCTGACAGCTCAGAACGTAGCGGCCGGAAAAGAAGAGCGTGCTAAGAAATTTGCAGTTTATGGCATTACGATTGCCTTTTTGTGTTCCACGGTCTTTTTTGCATGGGCGCAGCTTTCACCTTCCACTATGATTGGAGTATTTTCTTCAGATTCAGCAGTTATTGCAGCGGGAATTCCCTTTTTTAGCACATGCAGCCTGGATTATCTTGCAGTATCCTTCCTGTTTTGCCTGAACGGATATTTGAATGGAAAAGAAAAAACAGTTTTTACCATGCTTAATTGCTGTGGCGGAGCATTGCTCATCCGTATCCCTCTTTTGTTTCTTTTAAGCTGGCATGGAATAGAATCTCTGTCTGCATACGGCCTTGCGTCTCCGGTATCTTCTGTATGCATGTTGATTGTGATAGCCTGCTATATGAAACATATGAAAAAAGCAGAAGAAAGCGGGAAAAACAGAATTTCCTTTATCACGAATCCATAAATCCGTATGCAGGATGTAAAATCATGGATGAAGGGCTTAAAATTTATAGAATTCTGTGATATACTTGTGCGGAAACATTCGGTTTGGATAGGATGAAATGCCCTGAAGGTTTATAATGCAAATGAGCGGGAAATGTATTGTTTACATAATATTTTTATGTAAATACAAGAGACAGACATACCAGAATGTGCACACTTGAAAGTAGGGAAAGGAGACTCGGAAGAATATGAGATTTGTCATTCAGCGCGTTACAGAAGCTTCCGTGAAAGTAGAAGAGAAGACCGTAGGAGAAATCGAGAAAGGCTTTTTGGTGTTTATAGGAGCCTGTGAAACAGACACAAAAGAAATTGCGGATAAGATGGTGAAAAAGCTGTTGGGAATGCGCATTTTTGAAGATGAAAATGGAAAAACCAATCTTTCTCTGGCAGATGTGGGTGGAAGCCTTTTGCTGGTATCGCAGTTTACTTTATATGCAGATTGCCGCAAAGGGAACAGACCTTCCTTTATTAAAGCCGGCTCGCCGGAACACGCAGAAAAGATGTATGAATATATTATTGAAAGCTGCCAAAAAGAATGTCCTCGTGTGGAAACCGGAATTTTTGGGGCGGATATGAAAATATCACTTTTGAATGACGGCCCCTTTACCATTATCCTGGATTCCGATGAAATCTGTGGAAAGGCATGAGGAATTGAAAAAGTTTACATAAAAAAATTATGTAAACGAAAGTAAATAGCAACCTGGTATAATAAATGCTAAGCGTTTATCTATACCAGGTCTATTTATTTTAGAACCTTTATTTGCTGATTTAGTAATAGGACCAAGGGGAAAATGAGCAAGGTAAAGTAAAGAACTGGTTGGATGATTTTGAGTTTATTATTTAGAATTTATAATTTGAGATTTAACAATTTAAGATTTATAATTTAAGAGAAAATTATTTCAAAGAAAAGAAATAACAAAGAATAATAATATAGATAACGAATTGGAAAAGAGAGAAAGTTGGTATACAGGTGTTAAAAGAGCTTTTTTGGAAAAGGTTATTCCTATAATAATTTGCGAGTAAAAAGGCAGCTCTCGTTAAAAATCCCTATATTTATTCGTTAAACTGTTCTTTCGCGAATAGTTGAATCTGTACTTCTTCTCGCTCTTTTCGTCATAAATGGCTGATTTTTAATGGAAAATGAAAATTTGTATGGCATAAAAAAGTGTGTGCCCTGGCACACACTCGCGCCGAGCGCGATGCCGTCAGGCAATAGTTACCACTCGCGCGAGTGCGCATCCACAGCGGAGCGTTTATTTTAATACGGTAGGAAACGAAATTTCCTACCGTATTAAAAAAGAGGTACAAGACAAGATTTGACTGTACCTCTTTTTAATTACACTATTTTTATTTACCGCCGGGATTTCTGGAAGCTTCAAAATCCTCAACCAGCTGTACAATTAATTTTACAGTGCCGTCAATACCTAAAACAGAACTGTTGATGCAGAAGTCATAACTGTCCGCACGTCCCCATTTTTTGGAGGAATAATAATTGTAATAGCTCTGACGCTGTTTATCCTTCTTTACCATCATATCTTTCGCCTTTTCCAGGTTCAGATCCGGATATTTCTTGACGAGACGTTTCGCTTTCGTCTCCTCATCCGCATAAATAAAAAGGTTCAGACAATTGCGGTAATCATGTAATGCATAATCGGCACAGCGGCCTACGAGTACGCAGGGACCTTCACTGGCAAGTTTTTTGATGGCATCGAACTGAGCAAGAAAAACTTTATGGCTGATTGGCATATCCATGAAAGAAGATGCATTGTAGCCAAAAGAATAAGTATCCATAACCAGGTTATATAAGAAAGAGTTGGTGGGTCTTTCATCATGAGCTTTAATCATTTCCTCACAAAAGCCACTATCCTTTGCTGCCCTGGAAAGTAATTCCTTGTCGTAGCATTTGATGCCGAAATATTCTGCAACTTTTTCTCCAATTTCGTGTCCACCAGAGCCAAACTGACGTCCAATTGTAATGATTGTATTCATAACATCAACTCCTTTTCTCTACTAGCCGATATGAAAATATACCAATTAGTAATTGATTTATATTTTTATTATATACACTTTACACAAAACTTTCAACTAGAAAATTGTGAACGAAAAAAGATGTTACAAAATACTTAAAAGCTTTTCAAAATATTCCGGAAGAGGTGCTGTCGTCTCAATATACTCTCCGTTTACCGGATGACGAAAGCCCAGAATCATGGCATGAAGCGTCTGCCCCTGTAAATGAGCAAAAGGCGATTTGCGGCAGCCGTACACTTCATCTCCCAGAAGAGGATGTCCGATAGAATCCATATGAACCCTGATCTGATGAGTCCTGCCTGTTTCAAGCTGACATTCTATGTAAGTATAGGATGAAAAACGCTGTAAGACTTTGAAATGAGTAACTGCATCTTTTCCTCCCTTTACATTTACAGCCATTTTTTTCCGATCCGTGGGATGTCTGCCTATGGTAGTATGTATGGTTCCCTCATTTTCCTGTATCACACCATGAACAATGGCACGATATTTGCGCACGATACTGTGCTCTTTCAGCTGTGCGGCAATGCAGTTGTGAGAAAAGTCATTCTTGCACACAAGCAGGGAACCTGTAGTGTCCTTGTCTATCCTGTGTACGATTCCCGGACGCATCACACCGTTTATTCCCGAAAGATTTCCTTTACAGTGAAACATCAGCGCATTTACAAGGGTTCCGCTGTAATGCCCTGCAGCGGGATGAACTACCATTCCCTTCGGTTTATTGACAACCAGAAGGTCGTCGTCTTCATAAAGGATATCTAAGGGAATATCCTCGGGAAGGATGTCCGGTTCAACAGCGTCGGGAAGCTCAAAAACAATTTCTTCATCTGTTTTCAACCGGTAATTGGCTTTCACTGGCTTTCCGTCTACCTGAACTTTTCCGTCTTTTAACATTTTCTGGATGAAAGAACGGGAAAGAGAATCGATCAGCTGAGAAATATACTTATCAATACGCTCATCTTCATATTCTTCTGTCACCTGAAAGCGGAAAATATCCATCGTGTTAAGCGCCCCTTTCAGCTATTTTTATGTCCCGGTTTCAAAAAGGAGAAATCTTCATCTTTGTATTTCCCAAAAAGGATGATGACAGCGCCAATGATACAGGAACAGGTCACATAGATATCTGCTACATTAAAAATAGGAAAATCAACCAGTCTGAAATAAATAAAGTCTACAACGTAATTGAGGCGTATCCGGTCAAACATATTTCCAAAAGCGCCTGCTATGATGACTGCACATAAAATATGAAGCAGATAAAAACGACGCTCAAACGGCATCCGGATGATAACATAAAAAAGAAGCACCAGAATGATTGCCGTCATAATCAGGAATAGAGTCTGCCGATCCTGAAAAATTCCAAAAGCAGCTCCTCTGTTTTCAAGATAGCGGAATTCCAAAACTCCGGGGATAAGCTGCACTGGCTCCTGTCCTTTAAGATGAACGACAGCAAGATGTTTGGTAAACTGATCCAAAATAATACCTGCCAGAATAATGCACAGATCCATCAGAAATAACCATTTTTTTGTTTTTTTCATTGTAAGCTCCTTTTTATCAGTCTTCAGCTGTAAAATTCAATTCTTTAATGGCTTCTGCCATTTCGTCCTCGGTAACAGAGGTATCCAGTACAGCCTGTCCGATTTTTTTCAGCAGCACGAAAGTAATCTGCCCGTCTTTCATCTTTTTATCTGATTTGGTAAGCTCTATAATTGCTGCAGGATCCAGATTATCTGTGGAAATGGGAAGTTTGAACGGAACAAACATATCCCGGATCTCATAATATTCTTCCATGGGAATCATTTCCTTTTTCCAGGAAATGTACGCAGCTGCCACGCAGCCCAGGGCAACGCATTCTCCGTGCAGATAGGAAAAGCCGGTGGCCTTCTCTATGGCATGTCCAAGAGTATGACCTAAATTCAAAAGCGCACGCTCTCCTTTTTCAGAAGGATCTTTTTCTACAATCCGACGCTTGATCTCACAGCTTCTCTTTACCATCTCCAGCATGGTGTCCGGGTCACGGTCGATAATTTCATACATATTGGAAATCAGCCATTCATAATATCTGGCGTCGCCAATCAGCGCAGATTTCATCGCCTCTGCAAAACCGTTGTAATATTGTCTTGGTTCCAGAGTTTCCATTGTTTTAAGGTTCATATAGACAAGTTTGGGCATATGAAAGGCCCCAACCATATTTTTATAACCGTCGAAGTCTACTCCGGTCTTTCCGCCTATGCTGCTGTCCACCTGGGCAAGCAGTGTGGTAGGAATCTGAATAAAGTCTATTCCCCTCAGATACGTGGCCGCAGCATAACCTGTCAGATCGCCCACAACACCGCCTCCGAGGGCGATAAGCATATCACTGCGGTCAAATTTTTCCTGAATCAGAAAAGTATAAAGCTCTCTGACTGTATCTAGAGTTTTGCTTTCCTCTCCCGCAGAGAAAGTGAAAACAGCCGTTTTTCGGCTTACGGGCTCCAGAAGCTCTTTCACTTTGTCGGCATAAAGAGGCGCCACCTGAGAATCTGTAACGATGCAGAGCTTGCGGGAAGGCGTTTGAAATTTTTCTGCAAGCTCTTCCGGCAGTTCATCAAAATTTTTTGCAAACAGAATGTCATAACACGGTTTTTTGTCATAGGAAACTGTAATTCTTTCGGACATAAATGTCATTCCTCCATAGTATATATTTGATGTGAAAGTCCATTTATAACTTATAGAAAATCACACAAAAAATCTGCTGCAAAAACCATAAAATGTCCTGCCCAGCCATATTCTTATCCGATAAAAATACAGCAAACCCTGAAGGATAAAAATATGGATGATCAGGACAACGAAAGCAGTTATACAGCAGATAATTTTTCTGTCTAATCAGCAAAAAGCTGAAAAAAACCGATTTTATTTTCTGAAATCAGGTACATCAAAGGAACCGCTTACCAATTCGGGAAAATCACCGGAGATATCCACGCTGGCAGGGGTAATAATAAATATGTACTGAGAAATTTTCTGCAGTTTACCGTTCACTGCAAAACAGGAGCCGGAAGCGAAATCAATAATTCGCTGGGCAATCTCCACATCAAGTCCTTCCATATTTAAAACAACCGTGCGGTTAGCCAAAAGCGTTTCCGTAATTTCTCTTTCATCTTCTACAGAAGTAGGTTTGATCATGCAAACTTCCATCCCATTGCCGCTGCCGCGTTTGGAAGGCTGCTGACGAATTTGAGTTACTTTCTGCGAAGCCGCCTTTCGGGGAGCACGTTCCTCTTCGTCATCATAATCCATACGTGTCACTTTTTTGGAAGATTTCTTTACTACAGGTTCTTCCTCTTCTTCATAATAATCATCATCATAGTATTCATCATCGTCATCGTTTAATTTCATATAATTTAAAAACCTGTCCATAACGCCCATAGTTTCCAAATCTCCTTTATTTTGCGATATGATAATTGCGTTCACCGAAAATGCCAGTGCCCACTCTGATGTATGAAGCTCCTTCCTGTACGGCAACCTCATAATCACCAGTCATTCCCATGGACAAGACGTCCATAGAAACATTATCAATGTTTTTTCGTGTTATGTCAACACATAATTGCCGCAAGGCTCGAAAATATCTGCGGTTTTCTTCCGGATTTTCCACATATGGGGGTACCGTCATCAGTCCTTTAATATGTATGCCCGGAAGCTTTGCAATTTCTTCTGTAAGAGGAATAAGATCTTCGGGTGTAATGCCAAATTTACTCTCCTCTCCCGCAATATTTACTTCAAGAAGAATATTTACTTCGAGTTGTCTTTTTACAGCTTCTTTGCTGATTTCTTCCGCAAGGCGGAGAGAATCTACGCTGTGGATCAGATACACTTTATCAATGATATACTTGACTTTATTTCTCTGCAAATGACCAATCATATGCCAGCGGATATCTTTCGGAAGCTGTTCGTATTTATCCACCAGTTCCTGAACTTTATTTTCACCAAAATCCCGCATGCCTGCGTCATATGCTTCCTGAAGCATGGACACCGGTTTGGTCTTGCTGACTGCGATCAGGCACACATCTTTCGGATCCCTTCCCCTGGTTTTTGCAGCGGTCTGCATGTTTCCGGTTACTTCTTTTATATTTTGAGCGATACACTCTACTTTATCCATAATATTTACTCCTTCCCAAAATCAGAATGCAGGCGATAGCTTTTTTCATACCATAGGAAATTTCATTTCCTATGGTATGAAAAAAGACGCTCCGCTGTAGATGCTCACTCGCGCGAAAAGTAGTACGTTGTCTGACGGCAACCGCGCTCGGCGCGAGTGTGCACCTTGGTGCACACTTTTTCATCAAAAGCTCAAAGCGCTGAGAGATGAACCTGTGATAGATACAGGTTTCCTGGACATCAGTCTAAAATAAGCTCATCAATATCTACGGAGTCTGCATTTTGTACTATATGATCATAGGCGCTTAAACCATATGTGGTATTTGGCTCCACAATGGAATATTCGGCATTTTGTGACAGAATCTGAATTTCCTTAAAATCTGCATATCCTCTGTCAACATTATAAACACCGGTCAGCGTTCCGCTTTTGGATATGGTATAAGTATCGCTGGAATCCGGTTTTAAGAGCCTGTCCCCAGCCACAAGAGCAGGATTGTCAATATAGTACTCCTGATTTTCTTCATCCATATGATAGATAGTGACCGGAACAAATTCGGAAGACGCCTCGCCCTGCTCTGTATAGGATTCTTTCAGAACACCGGTTTCTCCTGAATTTCCCCCCTTTGTCACATAATCCACAGGAACAGTATAAAATTCTTTTTCAGCAATTGCAGTGTTAGGCACTTTCAGTCCCTGCTCATCATCTGTGATCAGTTCAATATCAATAAATCTGTCTGTACAGAAAGTGATCATGGAATTATTAAAGTCCAGCTGTACATAAGTATTTCCGTCAGCATTGTCTAAAACTGTGACCTGGCCCCAGGATTCGTACTGATTCTTAAGAAAACGCACTTTCACATATTCTTCTTCCAACAGCTCCTGCGCTCTCTCTTTTTCTACCGGAATAACAATAGACCAGTTTTCGTTGGTGGAAAGTTTATAGATCGGATCTCCGGCGGAAACCAATTCGCTGTTGATCAGCTGTGTCTTTATATAATTTTCGGAAGTAAACATATCACTGGTTACCTGTTCCGGTGTGATGGATTCATATCCGTCTGTGGAGTAGACAATAATTCCGGATGCAGGAGAATTACACAGACTTACCAGCTGACCGCTGCTGGTTCCGTTAATGCTGTTTAAATTCTCAAGAACATTGATGTTGGCAAGCTTCAGAGCCGTTCCCTGAAGTTCAAATTTAAAATCGTATACCTGGTCAAAAGAGTTTGCAGAAAATCGGCTGGTAAAGTTTGTAATCTGAGTACGTATTTCGGAGAGATCACTGTCTGTAAGGGAAGTACCTTCTGCAGCCTGTTCATTTAAAAGGTCTTTCAGTTTGCCGCTTTCATCTATCGTACATACCAGGTCATTGCTGCCGACCCGCTCTCCTTCTCTGGCATAGTAATTGATATAGCCGGAATATTCGCTGGTTACGATTGTTTCCTCGCGCAGGGCAAGTCCCTTATAAACATTTTCCTGAGAAAGAGACCCCTCTCTCACCTCATAGCTCGCCACATGTTCATCGTTAAAATAGGAAACAACACAGATGATAATATAAATAAATATAACACTAAAAATAATCATGCCCAGGTTTATATTCAGCGGTTTACGATATTGTCTGATTTTTCCGGAATTTTGTTTTGCCAAACTGAAACCTCCTAAAAAAAGCCCCGGAAAGCATCCGAGGCTTTTGCGTTTGTTATATTAAAGAGATACAATAATTTTAGATTTCCAATCTTCACTCAGATCACCTGCTTCTACGGACGCACTAACAATAAAATCTATCTGAAATGCCTCGCCTGCTTTTTCAAGTTTTTCAAGAGCAGACGGCAAATCTTTTTCATCCAAAGATGCAATTTTTAAAAAGCTGTCAATATACACCTTTTCCAAATCACTGTCCTGTGAAATAATGCCATAAATAAACCCTAAAAATTCATCAGAATTGTGAATCGGGTAAGATGAAACATCGATCAATCTTACTTTGTTATTCAGTTCAAACATATGCTGTGCACTTTTGTCGAGATAAACTACGTTTCCGATTACCTCTTTTACTTCGGTATTTACTTTATCCAATAAGTACTTTGTTTTGCCTTTCCCCTTCTTGCCTACAATTAACTGAACCATGGTAATCCCTCCTAAAGTAAATTCATTATGTATGGTTACTTCCACCATAATATGCTTTTATTATAGAGGATAATTTGTGAAAAAACAACTATTATTTTTCATTGATTTTAGCCAGAAGACCAGTCATTTCCTCATAAAGAACACCGCGGTCTTCTGCTTTCAGTATCACGGAAATGTACGGATTTCCTGATGTATCTCTGCCTAACAGGATCAGGCAGTTTCTGGCCGCCGTTGTGGTTCCTGTTTTGCCTCCAATAACCGTGACTCCCTCCGGGGCAATCTGATTGCCGCTTAAATATTGATTGGAGTTATTCAGGGTTTTTCTTTTGGAGTCTCCGTTTTTATCAGTGTAAACAAGATCATAACTTGTCATATGAATAATTTCATTGATCAAATCGTACTGTAAAGCTTCGTTAAAAATAAGATACATATCATAGGCAGTCACATAGTGATTGTCCGCGGTCAGACCATGAGGATTTACAAAATGACTGTTTGTGGCCCCTATGGCTTTGGCCTCCTCATTCATCATAGCCGTAAACTCTTCCACACTGCCGGCAATATGTTCGGCAATGGCGACAGCAGCGTCGTTCGCTGAGGAAATAAGCAAAGCATGCAAAGCCTGATTTAAGGTAAGCTGATCTCCTTCCTGCAGACCGCACAAAGTGGCTCCGGGCTCTGTGATGATCACATTTTGACTGGCTGTGATCACATCATCCGGATTTCCGTATTTCATGGCTACCAGGGCAGTCATCAGTTTCGTCAGACTTGCCGGCTGCAGCTGTTCGTGAACATTTTTGGCATAAAGGACATCTGCGTTGTTCAGATCAAACAGACCTGCAGAAGATGCCTTTGACATATCAAGAGCGCTGTCATCTACATTTACATTGTCAGTGACAACGCATAAATCAGCCGCGAAAGGCTCCGCTGTTTCGGAATGGTTTGTCCCGGTAATCCGAAAGCTGGAAATGGTTCCGTCCGGATCATAGGCAAGAGGAATCTCTTTTGTGCCGCATCCGGAAAGCAGAACCATCTGCCCGCAGAGAATCAGCGCTGCAAAGAAAAGTTTATTTATACATTTCACGCCATTCAAGATCTCCTCTGTCCAGTGATTTAATCAGCAGTTCCGCAGTAGCAAGATTTGTTGCAAGCGGGATATTGTGCATATCACATAAACGAACAACATTATTTACGTCTGGTTCATGAGGTTTTACATTCAGAGGGTCTCTCAGAAAAATAACCAAGTCAATCTGATTATGTTCGATCTGAGC
Organism: uncultured Lachnospiraceae bacterium; assembly: GCA_944381635.1. Classification (GTDB taxonomy): domain Bacteria; phylum Bacillota; class Clostridia; order Lachnospirales; family Lachnospiraceae; genus CALWLY01. Next base: position 91,148 of record CALWLY010000002.1, on the reverse strand, counting down.
ACCAATCTGCTGTTCTCCTCCCAGATGTCCTGCCAGAAACTTATGGATGGAAAGATTTGTGACCTCTTCGATCAATCGTCCTGTTGTGCCTGTTGCATACAGGGAATTTTTACTCAGAATGCCTCTGTATGCGATACAGAAATTCTGCATCAGCTTCTTTTTTGCATCGTGTGCAATCAGTGCAATGTTCATATTCTTTTCCCCTATACTAATACAATTTTTTTCGCTGCAGTCTGATATTTAAAACAATTCCCATACCCATATACAGTGTGAGCAGCGACGACAGACCGTAACTTACAAATGGGAGTGGGATACCGGTATTGGGTATAAGAGCGGTTGCCACAGAGATGTTGATACAACTCTGAAAACCGACCAAGGCGCCAACCCCGGAGGCAATTATCATCCCCGCAGTATCTTTGGCCGTTCGGGCTGTCATTACGCACTTGATTGCAATGCCAAGCAGTAAAGTAATTACTGCAACCGCACCGACAAAGCCAAGTTCCTCTCCGATAACAGCAAAGATAAAGTCAGTCTGCGCTTCTGAAATAAAATTACCGTTTTTCACAGACGCAATTACGTTATTATCCAGTCCTTTCCCCCATAACTGACCGGAACCAATTGCGATTTGGGAATTTGTCTGCTGATACCCTTCCGTAGCTGCATAAGCCTCCATGTCAAGCCAGGCCATAATACGGTCTCTCTGATAATCTTCTAAGAGAGTCTGATCAGGCTGAATAACAATGGACATAAATATCATACCGATCGGTACAATAACAGCCAGGATACCGCCTATGATTTTGTAGCTTATTCCGCCCACAAAAAACATAACGCATAAAAGAATCGCTGTCATGATCGTTGTGGACAAGTCAGGCTGACTGTAAATAAGATACAGCGGCGGAGCTGCCAGAGCAATGGCGCCCAACAGCACTTTTGGGGTATTCAGTTTCTCCCTATATTTCATAATATACTGTGCGAAGAATAAAATCAATAACAATTTTGCAAGTTCTGAAGGCTGAAGCCTAATAAATCCCAGGTCAAGCCATCTTGTAGAACCATTGGTTTCATCGCCCAAAACTTTTACAAGAATAAGAAGAATATTGGTAATTATATACAATATCCAGGAAAATCTCAGTATAAAGGAATAGTCAATAAAGGCAAGAACAAGCATCAGAATAATGCCCATAATCATACCTTGTATCTGTTTTGGCTGTACGGATGCTTCTGCACTTCCAATAGCTAAAATTCCGATAATTGTGACCGAAATAACCATCAGCACAAGCAAAAAATCGAAATTTTTCAGTTTGTATCTTTTAAACATTCTTTTTCACGTCCTATATCTTGTGTAAGTCCAGAATTGGAATATTGGCATAAAGAGAAGGGTTTTTATTTCCCCGTCCTCTGCCTGTAGACTTACTGATTTGTATTTCCATACTGTCAGTGTCAATTTTCATATATTTTGAAATGACTTTTGCAACATCCTGCTTGATCATTTCCAGCATTTCCGGAGAACAGCTGACTCTGTCGGAAATTAACAGAATTTTCAGCCTGTCTCTTGCAATTTCTCCGGAACTTTTACGTTTAAATAAATGCAGTAATTTCATACGATCCTCTCCCTTCTAATTTTTATGAAGAATTTCCGTCAATCTTGTCCAGAATGAAATGGACTGGTTCAGGTTAAGATATGGAACTTCTTCTCCTAATATTCGAAGGCAGATATTCTGGTAAGCCCGGCCTGCCAGAGTATGATTTCCCACAAGAGGTTCCCCTTGATTCGTGGCGATCACCACGTTTTCATCATCCGGGACAACCCCTATCAGAGGCAGTGAAAGGATGTCCACCACATCATCTACACTCATCATTTTCCCCTTTTTAACCATATCCGGACGCAATCGATTGACAACCAGATCAATCTGTGAGAAATCTCTTGCTTCCAGAAGGCCTATAATACGGTCTGCATCCCGAATGGCAGACACTTCCGGGGTAGTAACTACCAGTGCCCGCGTAGCGCCGGCAACTGCATTTTTGAATCCCTGTTCAATTCCTGCAGGGCAATCCAGAATAATAAAATCAAACTGCTCTTTCAGATGGTCGATCATTTTGATCATCTGACTTTCATTTACGGCTGTTTTGTCACGGGTCTGTGCTGAGGGAAGCAGATACAGGCTAGGATAACGCTTATCACGTATCAAAGCCTGTTTTACTCTGCAGTTACCTTCTACCACATCCACCAGATTATAAACAATCCGGTTTTCAAGACCCATAACAACATCCAGGTTCCTGAGGCCTATATCGGCATCGATCAAAACTACTCTCTTTCCCATGGATGCCAGACCGGTACCAACGTTTGCAGAAGTGGTGGTCTTTCCCACTCCGCCTTTTCCTGACGTAACGACAATGACTTCACTCATGTTGAATTTCCTCCATCTTGATTGAAATATTGTCCCCTAAACGTCAAATTATGAATATCCGTTTAGTAATTCTTTTGTAACGGATGTAAGGACTATGGTCCCGTCTTTTACTACGGCCATTTCAGGCTGTATTTTGCGACCTTTGAACCATCCTTTTTTTTCTTTGGCCTTATATTTGAAATCTCCGATTTTCAGCTTAACCGGAGCCATTTCAAGCGCTGCTATAAAATGACTGGAATTTCCATCACCGCCTGCATAGGCATTTCCTCTTAAAGCCCCAAGGACGATAATGTCCCCGGCAGAGATAACGCTGCATCCTGCTTCTACATCTCCCAATATGATAATACTGGATTCTGTTTCCAGAATCTGATTATCACGCAGAGTTCCCCTGAAAAACTGGCCGGGGCAGAACCCCTCTTCTTTCATGGCCGCGTAGTCTGCGATACTTTTCTGAAAATATTTTCCCAGTTTCTCATCTTTTCCCACAATGCAGACAAGATGAAAACTTGCATTTTCAGAAATGACATCTGCCAGCTTTCTTTCTTCCTCTTCTGAAAGAGTACGTCCTTCAAAAGACACTGCCATGCTGCTGTCTTTGAAAAAACGTCCGGACTGACGGAACTTTTGGGCTACTTCCTGGCACAAAAGCGAAAATTCCAGTTCGGGATCCAGATAAAGAGCAATCCCGTTGGGATAGCTTTTGATGACAACAGATCCTTTCATATCGATATAACACTTCCTTCCAAAGAATGGTGATCAGTCTGCTCTTGAAGATGCAGAAATTGCTCCGGGCTTGGTAGCCTTTTCTGTCAGTATCTCCTCTTTATCCCTGTCGTAGTAATATTTAATAATTTCCTGTGCGGTCTGAGCAGCATAATCGGAACTGTAACCGTTAGCGATGCGGATAGAAATGGCAATTTCAGGATTTTCATAAGGCGCATATCCTACGAACAGCGCGTGGTTCGGCCTGTTTGTCACTTCCTGTGCAGTACCGGTTTTTCCGGCTGCATTGACTTCCATATCGTTAAAATATGCCTTATCTTCCACAACGCCCCGCATGCCTGTATGAATGGCATCCCATACTTCGTCAGGGAGTTCTACCTGGTTGCGGACTTCCGGTGTATAGTCTGCGATGAGATTATCATTGTAATCTGTCACTTTATCCAGAAGACTTAACTGAAATACCGTTCCGCTGTTTGCAACCGATGTGACATAACGGGCAAGTCCCACAGTTGTATAGTTGTGAGTACCCTGTCCGATTGCTGACGGAACAGAAAGTTCATCGGAAACCTGAGGTTCTGATTCTTCTATTTCAATACCGGATTTTTCGGAAAGTCCGTACATGTCTGCATATTTTGCAAGGCGTTCAATACCGTACTGTGAATTGTACGTATCTCCCTGAAGGCCAAGTTCATATCCCACATTGTAAAAGTATACGTTGCAGGAATTGCGGATTGCGTTCTGCATATTCATATTTCCATGACCGCTGGGAGCAATCCAGCAGCGGAAAACACGGTCCGTAAACTTGTCGAAATAGCCGTTGCAGTTATGAATCGTGGAAGTATTTGCAACGCCTTCCATATACGCTGCAGTTGCCGACACCATCTTAAAGGTAGATCCCGGAGCGGTTCTCATCTGCGTAGCATAATTCCACATAGGTCTGGAAAGGTCTTCACCGCTTGAAACACGAGCATAGTATTCTGCATCAATTCCGTTGGCAAGCCTGTTGTTGTCATAACTTGGATAACTTACTAAAGCCAGAACTTCTCCTGTATTCACATCTGTCAGAACACAGGATGCCGAATAAGGATCCAGAGCCAGCTGCGCAGGCGTAATCTCCAGATTCTCGATGAGAGAAAGCATGAAATTATAGGGAGATATCGCTCCCGTCTCCAACGCCTGAATGCGTTCATCTGAAATATTGATCACTTCCTGATCAATTAAAAGCTGACATACCTGCTTGGGTGTGATCTGGTCATCAAGCAGCATGTATTTATACATCTTTTTATTAAATTGAGTATTATCCAGTTCTGCCAGAATAAATTCCACCAGCTTTGCGTATACTTCTTCAGAATCCGCATACTGTCCTTCTATTTCCAGAGAGGAAGTGTCAATCCAGCCGGCAGATATCGTATAGCGCAAAAATTCCTGAATACTGATGGTCTCTTCTCTTGCCCACTTCAGATAAGTCTCATCGGAAGTATCCTGAATCTGCAGAATATTCTGATTGGGAAGAAGTGTGTTGATGATATAGCTTTCGTATTCCTGATATTCTGCCGTCAGATCCTGATAGGCTGTATCAGAAGATGTCATTTCGTAACGCAGTCTGTCAAGTACTTCCTCCTGCTTGGACAAAAAGGTCTGATAGACTGCCTTTTCCGTTTCCGTGGCGTCATCCTCGGCCAGAGAAGGAATATCTATCACATTGTTGGCAAAAAGAGCATTATATACATCATAAATAGGGGTGATAATGTTGCTGGCGCTGGCATTTTCTCCGGCAACGTATTCCTTGACAGGACGAATCTTATCCAAAAGGATACCGGCAATACGCTGTTCCAGAATATTATAGATTACTTCCTGGAGGTCGGCATCAATGGTTAAATACACATTGTCACCGGCAATAGGATCCGTGTGGGAATCTGTTGAAATCTCGCGGCCTACATTATCTACGTAGACAACTTCGTTTCCCTTTACACCCTGCAGATAACGATCCATATATTTTTCGATGCCAAGCTTTCCAATCGTATCGGACAGAGAATATTCCATAGGATTGGAAGATGATGCATAATCTTCAGAGTCCGGATTGTTGTTGAGTGTATCCAGCTCTTCCTGAGAAATGGTTCCGGTATATCCGATGATATGTGAAAAATAAGGACCATTTTCGTATTTTCTGACTGTGTTCTCGGCAATATCGATTCCGGGAAGATTTTCCTGGTTTTCGCGGATCACTGCCACGGATTCTTCGGACACGTCGTTGGCTATTGTTGTGGGAAGGTATTTCTGATAACTGTTCAGTCCCATGGCATAGCGAAGTGTGACAAGCTGCAGGACTTCTTCTTTTGTATATCCCATTCCCGGCACAAAAGTATCGCTGTCTTCCGGATCTGTTCTCTGACCGATCCCGTACCTTCTGGCCAGAACATCGATCAGTTCCTGGGCCGTGGAAGTCTTCTGCTCTTCTTTCAGGTCATTGGTTCTTCTTACACCATAGACATCTGCAATAAAACGATTTAACTGTGTGCCGGAAACATTATAAGCATATTCTCCGTCACTGTTCAGATAGATTTTGAAATCACTGACGATACTGTCCCCATTTTCTTCAAGAATTTTGATCACCTGAAGAAGTGTCGCGTTCAGCTCATTATTTTTGTTACTGTTTCCGGATTCGTAAATATCCTCAATTGTGACACTGTAGGCAAGTTCGTTATAAGCAAGAAGCTTCCCGTTTCGATCGTAAATGTTTCCTCTCGTACTGGGAAGTTCTCTTTCTTTTCGTATACTTAATTTAAAATTTTCAAGGTAATCCTCGCCGTTTACAATCTGCAGCTGGAACAGGCGATTGATCAGAACAACTCCTACACCTGCAAAGACCAGAAATAAGACGAGGGTACGTGAATTAATAAAATTAAGAAATTTATACCATAATCTTTTCAGCAATTATGCAGCACTCCTTGTATCGGAATCCTCCAGTTTTCTATACAGATGCAGAAACAACGGATAGGCCAGGAAGGAAATGAGAATGGTATAAATTCCTTCCGGCAGTATCACATGCTGCAGATAAAAAAGAAACTGGAGCCTGCCTCTAAGCAGGAATAAAAATACGTAACAGATAAAATTATACAGCAAATCACTGCTGAAAATAAGCAGCAGGGGAAGTTTGATGTCTTCCGGATAAAAAATCTGATGGAATTTTCCGTTTATAAATCCTATGTACATATAAATTAGAGCATAGAAACCAATCACTCCGCCGCCGAAAATATCCAGCAGCAGACCGCAGAAAAATCCAATCAGCAGACCGGAACGCTCTCCCTTCATAAATCCAAGTGATGCCGTCAGAATAATAAGAAGATTTGGCACGATTCCGTTTAATGCTATCGCTGGAAAAACACTGGATTGCAGCAGAAAGCATATAAGAAGGAGAACGGCCGTGACAATGATTTTTTTCATATAAAATCCCTCTATTCTTCTTCACTTTCCTGAACGGTCTCCGGTATCTGCTGTTTTAGCTCCGTGATGACCAGAACCTCGCTCAGATGCTCAAAATCCACAGCCGGAACAATGGTTCCTGTTTTGGTCAGGTTATTGGAAGAGGCGTTGATGGATCCGATATAGCCTACAAGTATTCCGGGAAGATATTTATCACTGATATTGGATGTGACAACCTTATCTCCCGGTGCAACTTCGGCATCATCGGCCAGCTGTTCAAAACGAATGCTTCCGTTTTGCATTACCATCTCCAAATCACCGTTGACGATCAGATTATCGCCCGTACTTAAAACCGTACAGCTTGTATTGAAATTGTCAGAAATAATGGACTGTACCACTGCGTAATCAGGCCCGGTTTCAATGACTCTTCCTACCAGCCCGCTTCCGGCCATAACATTGGCATCCACTAAAATTCCATCTTTGCTGCCTTTATCAATGACAAAAGTATAAAACCAGTTATTGGAATCGCTGGAGATAACTCTGGCTCCGATCTTATCATAATCTTTGTAGGTTTCATCCAGCTGGTACAACTCTCTGAGCGCATTCAGTTCGTAGCGCTCCTGCTGAAGATTGGAATTTTCAATCGTAAGATTGTCAATCTGTTCCTTCAGCTGCTGATTTTCATCGAGAACTTCTCTGAGATCAGAAAGTTCCTGGGCCTTTTCGTTCATCCAGATGCCCACAGAAGAAAGTCCGTTCTGGAAAGGAACTACCACTGCACCGACAATCTGCTTTAAAGGTCCGTCAAACCAACTGGTCTGAAATGTGAAGCCCATCATGAGCGCACATACTAACGACAGTATGATAAGAAGAGTTTTCGGCGATATCTGAATATTTTTTTTCTTCTTCTTGATTACCGGACTCATTTACCCATCCCTTCAATGGCATATGCAACGGATTTATAGTGGTCTTCTTTCAGGATTCTTGCCAATCCCAGAACCACGCTCTCGATGGGGCGCTCCGCCTGATTTACTTTAAGTCCGGTTCCTTTTTCAACAAGTCCTGCAAAGTGACTGATCTGGGACGCTCCGCCTGTGAGATAAATACCGTTGCGGTAAATATCTGCACCCAGTTCCGGAGGAGTACGCTCCAGAATTACTTTTATGCTGTCAATAATCGTGTTAAAGTGTTCTTCCAGGCAGGAGTAAATCAAATCTGCCGGAATCTCCCTTTCTACCGGAAGGCCTGTCACAATATCCCTGCCGTATACTACAGCCCCGTGACCTTCTTCTTCCAGAGTACCGAGGGATTTCTTTATGGTCTCCGCTGTTTTCTGTCCGATCAGCAGATTGAATTCTTTGCGGACCGTACTGCGGATAGCCTCGTCAAATTTTAATCCGCCGGTTTTGATCAGACGGCTTAAAACAATTCCTCCCAGGGAAAGAATGGACACTTCCGTAGTATCATAACCGATATTTACCACAAGAACACCCTGTGCATTTTTTACGTCGATATCCAATCCAAGACCGTCAGCAACCGCTTTTTCCACCACCATGATCTTGCGTGCTTTTACGTTGGCATCTTTTATCAGATCATAAAATGCACGTTTTTCCACTTCTGTGATATCGGTGGGAACTGCGATATAGTAATCCGCAGGTTTGATGTTTCCTTTTGTCATATCGGATATAAAAAAGCGGATCAGCTTTTCCATATTATTGATATCGGCAATGACACCGTTGCAGAGCGGATAAGAAATTTTGATGTTAGCCGGCGCTTTTTCATACATTTCATAAGCGGAATTGCCGTAGGCGAAAACATTTTTCTTATTTTCGATGGCAATCATATTTTTCTCAATCAGAATATTATCGTCAGCGCAGCTGTAAATTTTGATATTACTGGTACCAAGATCGATACCATATGCATAGTTTGGCAATTGTGATTCTCCTTCCTATATGAGACCGGACTCCCGGAAGCTGACATAGCAGTTGTCTCCGATTATGATGTGATCCAGCAAAGACAGCTGCAATAATGTGCCAAGTTCGTCCAATCGCTTGGTAATTTCAATATCCTGCCTGCTGGGAGACGCATCTCCGCTTGGATGATTGTGCAGAAGCAGAATATGTACAGCCTGGTATTTTAGTGCCTGCAGAAAAACTTCCCGGGGTGATAAGAGGGAAGTATCCACGGTGCCTTTGGACAGCACCATTTCGTGAATCAGGCGGCATTTGTTATCGGTCAAAAGCAAAAGAACCTGTTCTGTGCATTCATGCCGAAGCTGTTCCATATAATAAGCGGCAACGCTTGCCGGTTCTCTGAAAGAGACAGTCTCTCTCCTGCTGGCCTGGACAAGCCTTCTGGAAAGTTCCGTGACGCATTTTATTTTGACCGCTTTTACCTGACCGATTCCTTTGATTTCCATCAGTTCTGAAATGGAAACAGAGCGCAGTCCCAGGATACCGCACTCACTGCCTTTGGAAAGGGAAAGCACCCGGCGCCCAAGAGAAACCGAATCCTCATCCTTTGTCCCGGTTCGGATAAGAATAGCCAGAAGTTCTTCATCTGACAGGCTTTCCGGACCTTTCAGCAGAAATTTCTCATAAGGCATCATAGCCTTATGGCTTACAGTGTTTTGTGATTTGTCATTCATATTCTGTCCCCTTCTTTCCTCTCTCCAGGATTATCCGGATAACAGAATCTTGACTTCTATCATCTTATCACACTTCTTTTTTTCTGTATATAAGTTAAAATCAAAAAATTTCGCAGCAATCGACATCTGTCTACAGCAGATGAGCAGGAATACCAGGAATCACTCCTTTGTCGATACAGTGCTGAAGAGATTTCAAAATACCGAATTTTGCATGCTGCCAGGTAAGTCCACCCTGGAAATAAACAGCGTAAGGCGGTTTGATGGGACCGTCTGCACTCAGCTCAATGGAGGATCCGGATACGAAAGCGCCGGCAGCCATGATGACCTGACTGTCGTATCCCGGCATATCCCAGGGTTCCGGAACTACAAAACTGTCTACCGGTGCCGCTGCCTGAATTCCTTCACAGAAAGCGATCACTCCCTCAGGAGTGCCGAATTCCACAGCCTGGATAATGTCGTGACGGCTCTCACTGCCGTCAGGAACTACTTTAAAGCCCAGATTTTCATACAGGTTGGCAGCGAAGATGGCTCCTTTTAATGCCCCTGCTGTGACGGTAGGTGCCAGAAACAGGCCCTGATAGAAAGAAGGAAGAGCGCTCAGAGAAGCTCCCACCTCTTTGCCAAGTCCGGGAGAAGTTAAGCGATAAGCTGCATTTTCCACACATTCCTTTTTTCCTACAATATAACCGCCTATGGGTGCCAGTCCGCCGCCGGGATTTTTAATGAGAGAACCTACGCACATATCAGCCCCTACATCTGTAGGCTCTATTCTCTCCACAAATTCTCCATAGCAGTTATCTACCATACAGATGATCTCAGGCTTGATTTCCTTGACAAAGGCAATCACCTGGCGGATTCGTTCTACGGAAAGCGTAGGTCTTGTCTGGTAGCCTTTGGAGCGCTGAATGGTCACAAGGCGGGTGCGTTCATTGATGGCCTGGCGGATTCCTTCGTAATCGAAGCTGCCGTCTTCCAGCAGATCCACCTGGCGATAGGAAATGCCATACTCTTTCAGGGAACCTTTGGAATCACGGATTCCGATTACTTCTTCCAAAGTATCATAGGGTTTGCCTACTACCGATAAAAGTTCGTCGCCGGGACGAAGATTACTCATAAGAGCAAGCGCCAGAGCGTGGGTGCCGCAGGTGATCTGCGGACGAACCAGAGCCGATTCCGCGTGAAAAAGTGAAGCGTAGACAGCTTCCAGCGTATCTCTTCCGATATCATTGTAACCATAACCGGTAGTTCCCAAAAGACAGGCTTCGCTTACTTTGTTATCCTGCATGGCTTTTACCACTTTCAGCTGATTGTATTCCGCTGTTTCATCAATTCGGCGAAAACGCGCGTCCAGTTTTTCCAGCATTTTCTCGCCGTAACGGTAAACTTCTTCTGAAATACCCATATCTTTGTAAATGGAAGATATGGCTGTTGTCTGTGCACTCATTTATTCTATTACTCCTTTGCATTTTTCTATCATAAACTCAAGTATGCCATCGTCCGACAGAAAATGTTCTCTGTCCACCCAGATCACTTCTTTTTCACGCCGAAACCAGGTAAGCTGTCTTTTGGCAAAATGTCTGGTGTCTCTTTTCAATAAATAGACAGCTCTGTCAAAATCCGTGACGCCTTCCAGGTAGTCCAGGATCTCTTTATATCCTAATCCCTGCATAGATACCATATTGCGGGTACATCCCATATCCCGGAGCTTTTTCACTTCTTCAACGAGACCGTCTTCCAGCATCTTGTCCACGCGCTGATTGATGCGGTCATAGATTTTTTCGCGGTTATCCGTGAGAACAAAATAGCGGGAATTGTATGCGGATTCTTTCTGTCGTTCTGTCTCGTTGTGTTCCGAGATTTTCTGGCCGGTTTCCATAAAATATTCCAAAGCCCTTATTACACGCTTTACATTGTTTGCGTGAATCGCTTCGGCAGATTTTTTGTCCACTGCTGCCAGCATACTGTGAAGATAGTCGTTTCCTTTGTCCTTTGCAATCTCTTCCAGCTCTTTCCGATAACGATTGTCTTCGCCGTTTTCGGCAAAATCGATATCATAAAGAACCGACTGGATATAAAATCCCGTTCCTCCTGTGAGAATGGGAATTTTTCCCCGTGAACATATATCCCAAATGGCTTCTTTTGATTTTTTCTGGAAAGTAACCACATTAAATTCTTCCCATGGTTCCAGAATATCAATCAGGTGATGGGGAATTTCTTCCATCTCTTCTTTTTTGATTTTGGCGGAGCCAATATCCATATGGCGGTAAACCTGCATGGAATCCGCAGAGATAATCTCCCCGTTTAGTGTACGGGCAAGTTTTATGGAAAGGGCCGTCTTTCCGACGGCTGTAGGTCCTGTAAGGATGATTAAAGGAAGTTTTTTTTCCATAGTATCACCTCTTTTTATCAAAGAACTCTCTTGAATTTTTTTTCAAGTTCGTATTTGCTCATAGTTATTATAGTAGGCCTTCCGTGAGGACAGTGATAAGGGTTTTCCAGAGTAAGCAGCTGGGCCAGCAGTGCTTCCATTTCCTCCAATGTCATGGAATTATTCCCCTTTACTGCCGATTTGCAGGCCATAGTTGCAAGACGCTCGGTTATGACCGTGGGAACAGACGGAAGTTTTTCATGTTCCAGTTCTCCTAAAATGCTCTGCAAAAACTCAGCACCGTCGTGACCGTAAAGATCACAGGGGACCGAACGGATGGCATAGGAATTGCCGCCGAATTCTTCGATTTCAAATCCAAGCTTTGTAAAATAATCACGATAACTTTCCAACAGCCTTTTTTCACTGGCAGAAAGTGTAAGAATGGCAGGGGGCGTTAAAAGCTGACTGTCAGCCTGTCCCTCTCTCACTTTTTGGATCAAAGCTTCGTATTTTACTTTTTCATGCGCTGCATGCTGGTCGATGAAAAGGAGCTTATCTTCGTAAACAGCCAGCCAGTAGGTATCAAATACCTGTCCCAGAATACGATAGTTTTTTACCGCATCCTTTGTGAGAATTTTGGAATCAAACATGGTTAACTGTTCAGCCTTTGTTTTCTCGGCTCCATAGTTTATTTTTTCTTCCTCCACGGACGCCTGCAGACGTTTCGTTTCAAACGGCTGAGGATAAGATACCGATTTTTTTGGGGCGGACGGCAAACCTGCGGCCCTGGCAGGAGAATCTGCAGCTTCTTTTAAAGGCTGCGCCGTTTCTTTTCTATTTTCCTGCTTTACAGAAGGGGAAAACTCTTTTTTCTCAGACGGCATAACCGTTTTTGGCTTGTCAGAAGCAGTCGGCAGGTTCACTGCTTTAGGAGCCGGCGTTTTAGCCGCATTCCCAGGCAGTTCGAAAGTTGCCTGAGGGATCATCTCTCTTTTGTGAAGTGCCGCATGGATACTGCTTTCCATAAACTGAAGCATCTGCATATTGTCATGAAACCGTACTTCCATTTTGGATGGGTGTACGTTTACGTCCACCTGCTGGGTATCGATGCGGATGTGCAGAAAGGCAACGGGAAATTTATGCTGCATCAGATAGGTGGCATACCCGTTTTCCACCCCTTTTGATAAAACATTGCTTCGTATATATCTCCCGTTCACAAAGAAGAATTCAAAGTTCCGATTGGATCTGACAAGAATAGGATTTCCAAGAAAGCCTTCCACTTCCATGCCTTCGTCCGAGGCCTGGAAAGGAAAAATTTCTCTGGCCATCTCTTTTCCGTAGATACGGTAAATGACTTCTTTTAAATCGCCGCTGCCGGAGGTATGGAATTTGGTCTGCCGGTTGGCAATAAACTGAAAAGAAATATCCGGGCGGGAAAGAGCAAGGTGCTCCATCAGATCTGCAATATAGCTGCCCTCTGTGGCAGGAGTTTTCAAAAACTTCTTGCGGGCCGGGGTATTGAAAAACAGATCCCGGATAATAATCGTAGTTCCGTCAGGAGCGCCTATTTCCGACAGATCCTGCTCCCGCTCTCCCTCCAGAAGATAACGGATTCCGGTCAGAGAATCGGGAGTTTTGGTGATCAGTTCCACCATGGATACCGCGGCAATACTGGAAAGCGCTTCACCGCGGAAGCCCAGACTGTGAATGTGCTCTAAATCTTCCACAGAAGTGATTTTGCTGGTAGCATGCCGGTAAAAGGCTTTTTTTACCTGAGGAGCAGGGATCCCGGAGCCGTTGTCCGTAACACGGATAAAGGAAGAGCCGCCGTCTTTGATTTCCACGGTTATGGCATTTGCTCCTGCATCCATGGCATTTTCCACCAGTTCTTTTACCACACTGCTCGGCCTTTCCACTACCTCTCCGGCAGCGATCTGGTCTATGGTTTTGCTGTCTAATATCTGAATTTCAGGCATATCTGCTCCTTTCTGGCTTATTTCCCGGAGTTATTGTTTCCCCACCGGTTTTTCAGCTTGTTCTGAAGGCGATAAAGGGTATTCAGCGCATCCAGAGGCGTCATCACAGAAATATCTATATTTTTCAATTCTTCCAGTACATCTTCGTCGGTAACAGTATCAAACAGAGACATCTGAGAAAGGTCTACCTCGTCATAATGCTGTTTTTTCTTTTTCACAGGAGTATCTGCTGCCACAGAGATACTCTGAACCTTTTCGGTAATATCGTTGTCGCTTAGCTGCTCCACAATTTCCTTTGCCCTGTCAATGACCATGTCCGGGACGCCGGCCAGTTTTGCAACCTGTATACCGTAGCTTTTATCTGCGCCGCCTTTTACGATTTTTCTAAGAAATACGATGTCATCCCCTTTTTCTTTTACAGCGATGCAGTAATTGTTTACGTTGCTCATTTTTCCTTCCAGCTCGGTCAGCTCATGGTAATGTGTGGCGAACAGCGTCTTGGCACCTAAAAGTTTCCGATTGCTGATATGCTCAATGACAGCCCATGCGATACTCAAGCCGTCAAAGGTGGAAGTTCCTCTTCCGATTTCGTCCAGTACCAGAAGGCTGTTGGAGGTGGCATTTCTTAAAATGTTGGCAACTTCATTCATTTCCACCATAAAAGTACTCTGACCGCTGGCAAGATCGTCCGACGCACCTACGCGGGTAAAAATACGATCCACAATTCCGATATTGGCAGACCGTGCAGGAACAAAGGAGCCAATCTGCGCCATCAGCACGATCAGAGCTGTCTGCCTCATATAGGTGGACTTTCCGGCCATATTCGGTCCTGTGATCACGGCGATGCAGTGCTTTTGATTGTCCAGATAAGTGTCATTGGAAATAAACATGTCGTGAGCGATCATCTGCTCCACCACAGGATGTCTGCCGTCTTTGATGTCAATGATTCCTTTTTCATTGAGGCGCGGACGCACATAGTGGTGTCGTTCCGCAACGATGGAAAGGGAAGCTGTCACATCCAGACGCGCAATGGCTTTGGCTGTTTTCTGGATTCTTTCAATCTGTTCCGCAATTTTATCGCGGATTTCGCAGAATTTCTCGTATTCCAGAGCGTAAAGTTTATCCTCTGCATTCAGGATCGTATCTTCCAGCTCTTTAAGCCTTGGCATGGAATAACGTTCCGCGTTAGCCAGCGTCTGCCTGCGAACATAATCTTCCGGAACGAGATTCTGATAAGAATTGGTCACTTCCAGATAGTAGCCGAAAATTTTATTGTATTTTATGCGCAGGTTTTTGATACCGGTCCGCTCTCTCTCACTCTCTTCGAGTTCCGCAAGCCAGGTTTTTCCCTGCGTCTTGGCATTTCTCAGGTTATCGATAGTTTCGTCAAAACCTTCCCGGATAATCCCGCCTTCCTTCACGGAAATAGGCGGCTCCTCCTGAATAGAAGCGCAGATTAGATGATACAGATCTTCCAGACCATCCATTTCTTCGTTGATGTTTGCAAGCAAGGTACTGCCTTCCAGATCAGACAGAATGGTTTTAATGTGAGGGAGCATTTCCATGGAATTACGGAAAGCAATCAGATCCCGGGGATTGGCGGTTTTATAACTTACCTTTCCAAGCAGACGTTCCAGGTCATAGACAGGATTCAGATATTCCCGGATTTCATCTCTGGAAAGGGGATTTTTACAGAGCATTTCCACCGCATCCAGACGAGATTCCATTTCATCCTTGGCAATAAGAGGCTGTTCGATGTAACTGCGCAGCATGCGGGCGCCCATCGCTGTCTTTGTCTTGTCCAGCACCCATAAAAGAGAACCTTTTTTCTGCTTTTCGCGCAAAGTCTCCGTCAGCTCCAGATTCCGTCTTGTAGAACTGTCAAGCAGCATATAACGGCTGGTCAGGTAGGGATAAAGGTGCGTAAAATGGCTCAGAGAAGTTTTCTGCGTATCGTAAAGATACTGAAGGAGACACCCAGAAGCAATCAGTCCTGTGGGAAATTCCTCCACACCAAGACCTGTCAGCGTGGACACATGAAAATGTTTCTGCAGACATTTGCGGCACAAATCTTCATCAAAATAATGAGGCTCCAGAGAATACACCGTAATGCCAAGCCTTGTTTTTAAATCTTCCACATCCACACCGCTGACTAAAAATGCGTCATTGCAGATAATTTCGGAGGGAGTGTATTTCATAATTTCATCCAGAAGTTTCTTGTTATCTTCCACCTCTGTCACGTAGTAATCTCCGGTAGTGACATCCGCTACGGAAATTCCGATTTTGTTTTCAAAGAAAGCCACGCACATTAAGAAGTTGTTTTTGGTCTCCTCCAGAGACTGTACGTTTAAATTGGTACCCGGAGTGACAATGCGGACAACTTCTCTTTTCACAATACCTTTTGCGGTCTTTGGATCTTCCACCTGCTCGCAGATAGCCACTTTATAACCTTTTGACACCAGTTTGTTCAAGTAGCTGTCCACAGCATGGTAGGGAACCCCGCACATGGGAGCTCTTTCCTCCTGCCCGCAGTTTTTGCCGGTGAGTGTAATCTCCAGCTCCCTTGAGGCTGTCAGGGCATCCTCGAAAAACATTTCGTAAAAATCTCCCAGACGATAAAAAAGAATGCAGTCCATGTACTGCTTCTTCGTCTCCATATATTGCTGCATCATGGGTGTAAGTTCAGCCATGTATTTTTCTTTCTCCTTTGCAACTGTTTCACTTGTAATAAGATAAGTATAGTAAAGACGGAATCAGTTTTCATTCGCGATAGATCCGGTGTAGTAAAAGCCGTGGCACTCTTCCAGGCGTACGGGAACCAGTTTCCCGATCAGAGAAACATCTCCCGGGAAATGTACGATAGTGTTGTTGGACAGGCGTCCTGTCATAAGAGAGGCATCCTGTTCATTCTGTTCTTCCACAAGCGCTTCCAAAACCTGTCCCTGTAATCGGGAAACCTGTTCTCTGGCTGTGTCCTGAACTGTTTTCAGCACTCTGTCAAAGCCTTCTTTTACCACTTCTTCCGGCACCTGATTTTCCATAGCGGCAGCCGGAGTGCCGGTACGCTTGGAATAAATGAAAGTAAAAGCGTTGTCAAATTTCACACGGCGAATAACATCGATCGTCTCCTCGATATCTTCCATGGTTTCTCCGGGAAAGCCGACAATAATATCGGTAGTCAGGGAAATATCCGGAATTTCACGCTTGATTTTTTCAGCAAGTTCCAGATACTGTTCTTTTGTGTAGCGACGGTTCATCTGTTTTAAAATACGGCTGGAACCGGCCTGCAGAGGCAGATGGAGATGACGGCAGATCTTTTTGGAATTTTTCATAACCTCAATCAGATCGTCCGACAGATCTTTGGGATGAGAAGTCATAAAGCGAATACGTTTCAGGCCTTCTATTTTCTCTACTTCCTGCAAAAGCTGAGCAAAGCTCATGGGCTCTTCCAGATTTTTGCCGTAAGAGTTTACGTTCTGTCCAAGCAGCATAATTTCTACAACGCCGTCCGCCACCAGGTTTTCGATTTCTCTTATAATATCGCGGGGATTACGGCTTCTCTCCCTGCCGCGTACATAGGGAACAATGCAGTAACTGCAGAAATTATTGCATCCAAACATGATATTGATGCCGGATTTATAGAAATACTTGCGCTCCACCGGAAGATCTTCCACGATTTTGTCGGTATCCTGCCAGATATCAATAACCATGCGGTCATTTTCAAACATGGCGCATAAAAGTTCCGGAAATTTGAAAATATTGTGGGTTCCGAAAATCAAATCCACAAAACGATAACTTTTTTTGATCTTCTCGATGACGGAGTTCTCCTGCATCATGCAGCCGCACAGAGCAATCTTTTTGTCCGGATTTTTCTTTTTCATACTGTTTAAAAATCCAAGACGCCCGTAGACTCTCTGATTTGCATTGTCACGGACGGTGCAGGTGTTATAGATGACAAAATCCGCTTCTTCAGAATCCGTGATCTCATAGCCGGCTTCTTCCAGAATTCCGCAAAGTTTTTCGGAATCTCTGGCATTCATCTGGCAGCCGAAGGTCGTAACGCAGCACGTAGGTTTGCGGCCCAGTTTTTCTTCCAGTTCTTTTACATAGCTGCGGCTTTTTTTTATAAAATAATATTGGCGAAGGGTGTCATCTGCCGGAGCAGGCGCCGATACGTTAATCTTTTCTAATATCTGTTCCAGTTCTTCTTTGGAAATCATACAAAGTTTCCTTTCTTCTATTCTAAAATTCTAATGGTGTTTATTCTTTCATGCACCTCATCCACCTGGCATAAAGGCGTCTTCACAGACGAAATTAATGTCCGGTTTACACTCCCAAAAGCGCTGCGCATCAAAGTACATATTTTGACATATCTCACATTATAAACAAAGACGCAAAAAAAAGCAACCGCCTGAGACGGTCGCTTTCTTGCTGTTATTTGGCATAAAGCATAACAATCTGAAGGAGAATTTCCACACAGGTTTTCATGGAATCTGCACATGCGTACTCGAAACGTCCATGGAAATTGTGTCCTCCGGTACACAGATTCGGACAGGGAAGACCCATGAAAGATAATCTGGAGCCATCCGTGCCGCCGCGGATTGGAGCAATCAGAGGAGTTACACCCAGATTTTCCATCGCTTTCACTGCGTTTTCAATCAAATGAGCGTTTTCCGGATAAATTTTCTCGCTCATGTTATAATAACTGTCTTTCATGTCCACGGTGAAAATTTCCCGATCATATTTTTCGTTGAGGAATGCCGCGGTTTTTTTGAAAAATTCTTTTTTCTGTTCGAATTTCTGTCTGTCATGGTCGCGGATAATATAGTCCACCACAACTTCTTCCACGCTTCCGGAAATCGTATCCGGATGATAAAAGCCTTCGTATCCTTCTGTGGATGCAGGATTTTCATGAACCGGCAGAATACTCTGGAATTCCTGTGCTAAAAGGATGGCATTGAGCATTTTATTTTTTGCGCTGCCCGGGTGTACACTGTAGCCGTGCACTGTAAGTTTGGCACCTGCAGCGTTGAAGCTTTCATATTCCAGTTCTCCCAGTTTTCCGCCGTCCACAGTGTAGGCAAAATCTGCGCCAAATCCCTTTACATCAAAATAGTCCACGCCCTGGCCCACTTCCTCATCCGGAGTGAAGGCAATACGGATAGTGCCGTGCTCAATTTCCGGATGATGAAGAAGAAAATCGGTCATTTCCATAATCTCTGCCACACCGGCTTTGTCATCAGCTCCGAGAAGTGTGGTGCCGTCTGTCACAATAAGGCTTTGCCCCATGTAATCTGTCAGTTCCGGATTTTCTTCTACAGTCATGACAATATTCTTCTCTTCATTTAAGACAATGTCTTTCCCATCATAATTTTCAATGACGCGGGGTTTTACATCCTTGCCGGAAACGGCCGGCGATGTATCCATATGAGAGATGAAGCCCAGAACCGGCGCTGTTTTTCCTTCTTTCAAGGTGGAAGGTATCGTGGCATAGACATAGCAGTGTTCTTCATCCAAAACCACATCAACGGCGCCCATTTCTTTCAGCTGCGACACAAGAAGTCTTGCCAGGTCAAACTGTTTTTGGGTACTTGGAAAATGTCCCTCATCCGTCTCTGCGGACTGGGTATCGATTTTTACATAGGTCAGGAATTTTTCGATGACCTGATTGTTCTCGTTTAAATATTTCATGATAAAAACTCCTCCATTTCATCTTTTTATTGACTCACATCAGCTGCGTATCTGTCCGTTTCCATAAATTTTGTATTTATAGGTAGTAAGTTCTTTCAGTCCCATGGGGCCTCTCGCGTGAAGTTTCTGCGTGCTTATGCCGATTTCCGCACCAAAGCCAAACTCAAAGCCATCGGTAAAACGAGTGGAAGCATTCACATAGACGCAGGCGGAATCCACCTCTTTTAAAAAGCGTTCTGCCGCGCTTTTGTTTTCCGTAATAATAGCGTCCGAATGTCCGGTATTGTATCGGTTGATATGGGCGATGGCTTCCTCCAGAGAGGATACCGTCTTGGCTGAAAGAATATAGTCCAGATATTCTGTGCCGTAATCTTCTTCCGAGGCAGGAACCGCTTCGGGAAGAAGGAAGCATACCTGTTCATCTCCACGGATTTCCACATGATTTTTCTTTAAAGCCTCCTGCAGCATAGGGAGAATCTGACGACTGATATTTTCGTGCAGAACAAGAGACTCACAGGCGTTGCAGACTCCGATGCGTTGGGTCTTTGCATTGTGGATGATCTTTACAGCCATATCCAGATCCGCATTTTCATCCACATAAATGTGGCAGTTTCCGGTTCCTGTCTCAATAACGGGAATGGTGCTGTTTTCTACCACATGCCGGATCAGCCCTGCGCCGCCTCGGGGAATCAGCACATCCACATAGCGGTTCAGCCTCATAAACTCAGAAGTTACTGCTCTGTCTGTGGCAGTGATAAGACCGATTGCATCTGCAGGAAGGTTTTCATTTAAAAGAGTATCCCGGATTACATTTGTGATGGCCTGATTTGAGCAAAGTGCATCGCTGCCTCCCTTTAAAATAACCGCATTTCCTGTTTTAAAGCACAATGCAAAAGCATCGGCGGTAACGTTGGGGCGGGATTCGTAAATAATCCCGATGACGCCCATAGGAACACGGCACTTTTCAAGGTGCAGTCCGTTGGGACGGTCGATGGTTTCCATAATCTCTCCGATGGGATCAGGAAGTTTTGCCACCTGCCTGAGACCTTCTGCCATGGCTTCAATCCTGTCCGGAGTGAGACGAAGGCGGTCCAGCAGCCCTTCCGGCATATGGTTTTCTTTCCCCTTTTTGATATCTTTCTCATTTTCTGCCAGAATTACGCTCTGATTGCGGCATATAGCCTCCGCAATTTTACAGAGAGTCTCATTTTTTCTTTCTGTAGTCAGCCTTTGGAGGATATATTTTGCCTGACAGGCTTTTTCTCCCATTTGATTCAACATTTCTGACATTTTTACCGCCCCTTTCCTTTTCCAATCTCTAAAATTCCCCGCTCTGTGATAATTTTTTCCACAGGCACATCCTGCTCCTCTGATGGAATGGTATCCAAAAGCTGTATCAGAAAACAGAGTCCCATAAGACGTGGCCTGTGAGAAAATCTTTTCAGATACACATCATAATAGCCGGCTCCATAGCCAATTCGATTCCCCTGTCTGTCAAAAGCCGCTCCGGGAAGAAGCATAATGGTATTCTGGCTGTCCTTTATGGAAAATTTGGCCGGATCGATTATCCATCCCGCGTCTCTTTGCTTCTGTATTTTTTCCCAATCCCAGGGAGTTGGTGTACAGGCAGGTTCCGGAATCCCGCGGAATCCCGGTCTTAAATCATTAAGCGAACGGATTCTCCAGAAATCCATCTGAGCTTTGTGGTCTTTTGAAAAATCGCCGAAAACAATCTGCTCGCCCTCCTGATAAACCCTGGGACAGTAAACTTCTTTTCCCTGTTTCAGCGCATGCCGGATCATAGCCTCTGTCGAAACTTCGTCCCGAAAGGAAGCATAGCAAAGTATTCTTGCGGCATTATGATACCAGATATCTGTCTGAAGAAGCCTGCCGATGAAAAAGCTTTTTTCTTCCCTCTCTTTTTCAGAAAGGCCGGCTCTTTTTTCAAGACTTTCTCTTCGAAGTTTCTTCTTATCAGTGTTATCAGTGGGTTTTTCTTTTTCCATATTTTTCTCCCAGATTGGTGATGGTACCATCCGCATTCTGGATATCAATATTGTTAAGCTGTGCTCTCATGTTGGCTCGTATGTTGGCGATGTATTCACTTCTGAGAAGTTGCTGCTCTTTTTTCTCCTTATCTGTCAGGCCTTCCTTCTTCGATTTGTGATACAGCTCATTAATTCTTGCGATTTTTTCCTCTATCGTTGCCATGATTTTCTCCTTTTCATTAGAAAAACGATTTTTAACTGTGCGACGGATGAATTTCCTCCAGGAAATCTTTCAGGCAGAAATTTTCGTCCTTTTTTGCTGTAAACAAAGTTCCCAGATTTTGTCCATCCATGATTCTGTGAATAATTTTTACATCCGCTCCGCTGGCGATTATCATATCCGCGCCGGCATTGGTTGCGATTTTAGCCGCATTCAGCTTGGTGTTCATTCCTCCGGTTCCCACACTGCTTCCAGTACTTGCCTTTCCCATCTGCATATAATGCTCGTCCAGCTTTTCTACCGTTTCCACAAAACGGGCGTCGGGATTTTTTCTGGGATCATCGGTATAGAGTCCGTCAATATCGGACAAAAGCAGAAGCATATCTGCTCCGATCAGCGTGACCACCACTGCAGAAAGAGTATCGTTGTCTCCGAACTCAATTTCATAGGTTGCAATCGTATCGTTCTCGTTGACGATCGGTATCACTCCCAATTTTAACAGTTCGGAAAAAGTGTTTACCGCATTTTCCCGGTTCATGTCATCCAGAATCGTATTTTTAGTCATCAGAATCTGGGCGGTAAGCTGATTATATTCCGAAAAAATTTTCTGATATGTAGTCATCAGGCGGGCCTGTCCGATGGCTGCGCAGGCCTGTTTGACTGCAATCGCATCTTCGTTTTTGTTATCCGTTCTTAAATTAACGGCTTTTTTTCCCTGTGCGATAGCGCCCGAAGTGACAAGCACCACGTCTTTTCCCTGGTTACGCAGATTACATAATTCGCGAACCAGCACGTCAAGTTTGATATAATCCAGTTCCCCGGTCTGCGGATGCTGCAAAGAGGAGGAACCTATTTTAACTACAATTCTTTTTTTATCTTTTAAAGCCTGGCGAAGCATAAATCTTTTCCTTTCCGTTATCTTGTCTGTCTGAATTTTTCTGTCAGGTCTTTCAGCCGGTAACTGTATTTTCAAAAGGCTGATAGGTGCAGGCAATTTTTTCCGCCGCTTTTATTCCATCCATGGCTGCGGATGTGATTCCGCCGGCATAGCCCGCTCCCTCGCCGCAAGGATAAAGGCCGTGTATTGCCGACTGCATGGATTCATCTCTGTGAATGCGGACCGGAGAAGAAGTTCTGCTTTCCACACCGGAGAGGAGAACAAAATCGTCCGCAAAACCCGGAATCAGCGTATCGAAATGTTCCATGCCTTCCAAAAATGCTTCCTTTAAAGGTTGTGGAAGCAAAGAGGCTACATCAGCAAAACAGAACTCTCCCTTCATGCAAGGAGAAAAAGGGGCTGTAATATGGCTCTTTCGCCCTTCTTTTCCACTGAAATCTTTCAAGTACTGTACCGGAATACGACCGTTTCCAAGACGGTAGGCCGCTTCCTCAAGGCTTCTCTGAAAAGCAATTCCGCCAAGAGGTCCCTGATCCGGGAAATCCTCCGGGGTGACGGAGACGATCACGGCGCTGTTGGCGTTGGCACTGTTTCTTCCGCTGTAACTCATGCCGTTTACAGCTGTCCTTCCCTCTTCGCTGCTGGCATTTACCACATAGCCTCCGGGACACATGCAAAAAGAATAAACGCCTCGTCCGCCGGAGGTTTTAGCTGTAAGTTTATAAGGTGCAGCGCCGAGACTTCCGGATTCTTTTGTTCCGTACTGGGACAGATTGATCAGTTCCTGAGGATGTTCCACCCTGAGTCCCACAGCAAAAGATTTTGCCTCCATAGGGACTTTCAACTCAAAAAGGCGCTGAAAAGTGTCTCTGGCGCTGTGTCCGATTGCCAATACAACATCATTGGCTTCGATTTTTGACTTGTCAGCAAGGATCACTCCGCAAATGCTGTCGTTTTGTATCGCAAAATCAACTACCTGGGATTGAAAATGAACTTCTCCGCCCCATTCTATGATTTTCTCCCGCATATTCCGAACGACCTTGCATAAGATATCTGTCCCGATATGGGGTTTATGGTCATAAAGAATGGACTTAGGAGCGCCGTTTTCCACAAAAATGCGCAAAACCTCCCGTCCTCTCCCGTCTTTATCTTTTACCAGTGTATTCAGTTTGCCGTCGGAAAAGGTACCGGCTCCCCCCTCGCCGAACTGAACATTAGACTGTATATTTAACTGCCCGGTCTGCCAGAAATTTTCCACATCGCGGCAGCGGTTTTCTACCGATTCGCCCCGTTCCAGCAAAATCGGGCGGTAACCGTGACGGGCCAGCAGATAGCCGCAGAACAGCCCGCAGGGCCCGGTTCCGATAATGACCGGTCTCTTTTCCATGGGAATTTCTCCAGGCTGAGGAAAGCAGTACTCTTTTCGCGTGGTTTTTGTAATATTCCGATCTTTGGTACGATCCAGTATTTTCTTTTCAAGCGCTGCATCTTTTACCTTTACTTCCACAGTATAACTGAAAAAAAGTTCCGGTTTTTTTCTGGCATCCAGCGACTGTCTGATAATTTCCCAGCCGATAAGCTGTTCCGGCCTGATTCGAAGCTGCTTGAGAATCTTTTGCTCCAATTCTTTGGGTGAATGACCGGGTTTTAATTTTAACTGCTGTATTGTAATCATAGGTATCCTCAATGTTTTTTCTTCTTTTTGACGGCAGCAGGGTTTGTGGATTCCGTTCTGCCGGGACGTCGTCTGGTGTCTCGAACATTGCCTTCCATAAGAGAATTTCGGATGGGAATCCTTTCCTTTTCTGCAAAAAGCTTACCGCCGGCAGCGCTGGCTCCTGCTATCGCGCCGCTTGTCCAGGCCCACTGAAGGTTATATCCCCCACAGCGGCCGTCTACATCCAGCATTTCTCCTGTCAGATAAAGTCCCTTTGTATAGTTGGATTCCAGATTCTGCGTCACCTGACTTAACGGAATGCCTCCTGCACATACCTGCGCATTCTGAAAAGGATTCGTCGCCGATATGGCAAGCGGAAAAGCACGGATCAGTTCCAGCAGCTTTACAAGTCTCTTGTCCTGGCGGGCAATCTTATCGTCCGGTTTTACCTGTACATATTTTAAGAATACGGAAACCAGTTTTCCGGGAAGTATTCCTTCCAGACAGGAGGCGAAACCCTTGCCTTCTGCATGAAGCTGACAGGCTTGGACAAAGGCCGTCCATTCTTTTTCTGAAAATTCAGGCAGAAAGTCTATGATAACTTTAACTTTTGCATTTTCTTCCAACGCTCTGGAGACATGGCGGCTCAACTGAAAAACAGGAATGCCGGATATGCCATAGTCTGTCAGCTGGATTTCTCCGATTTCTTCCTGAATCAGTTTCGTTCCCTGCCTATTTGTTTTCCAGAGAGAAATTTTTGCCTCACATCTGACACCGGCCCATGTTTTAAAAAAATTGCCCTGGCCCTTAAGCTGCACGAGAGCGGGAAGCGGTTTCAACAGAGTGTGGCCAAAATGCATGGCATATTGGTAACCGGCCATGGAAAATTCCTTCTCTCCCGCAGGGCTTCCGCAGGAAAGGATCAGTCTGTCAAAAAAGAAATCTCCCTGGCTGCTTTGCACATGAAATTTCTCTTTATCTTTTCGTTTGTTTTGTTCTACGGAGAAAATCTCGCATTCCGTCACAATCCTGACTTTATAGCTGGCTAACAGTTGTTCGAGAGTATGTAAAACCGTTATAGCCTGACCGCTTCTCGGGTAAAGGTATCCTCCCCGATTAAACAATAACATACCGTTTCCTTCAAAAAAATGTACGGTGTCTTCCACCGAAAATTTCGAAAAGTAATCAGGCAGTTTTTCCGGGTTATCACTGTAATATTCACGAGCAGAAAAAGACAGGTTCGATAAATTGCATTTACCGTTGCCTGTCACCAGAATTTTTTTCCCGATTTTTTCTTTTTTTTCCAGAACAGTGACTATGGCTCCGAAAGAGGCAGCCATCACAGCAGCCATGATTCCGGATGCTCCTCCTCCGATAATCCCGACTCGGTAATTTTTCATTTGTCTCCTGACGATCCCTTCTGTCTGTATTTGCTTAAAATTCTTTTCTATCATACTACTAACTGGAATAAGACTCAAGGAAATTATAAAGTTCTTCCTCACTTTTTACATATTTCATGCGCATAACCTCTCTGGCTGTTTCTTCCGGAAGACTGGAGACGGGAATTCCTGTTTCCATAAAAATAGTTTGTTTATCGTTCTCCAAAACTACCACATAGTGATCCATAACAGCCAGATAAAAATCCGAAGGAATTTCTTTTTTGTTGTAGACTTTTTTGATGATCACCTGCTCCGGAGAAAATTTTGTTACTTCGAGAGATTCAAAACCTTTATTCAAATCTGCCAAAGGCGGGGAGATTTCATACTCTTCCATAGCATCCAGAAATTGTTCCATATCCATACCAAAATATTTTTCCGGCAGATCCTGCGTCTCTTCCGTCTGCGTCTGATTTTGAAGATCTATGGAAATTACTTTGAAATCCGTGTCACAGTTCAGGGTATTTTTTCGCGAACTTACGGTTTGAAGATTTTCTTCTTTTGACTGAAAATCCGCATTTTCCACGGATGCTGCTTCCCCATTCTGTATTTGTCCCTTTTCCTCAGAAGAAAGCTCTTTGGCGTTTCTGTCATCACTCTCAGAATTCCCGCTCTCCTGAGTTTCCTGACTTCTTCCCGGATAGAAGAAATGTTCCAATTCCTGAAAGCCAAAGGCCCCCGTCAGTAAAAGCAGCATGCTGTAAATAAAAAATAAGCTGATTTTTCGAACTTTTTTCATAGTCTTTCTCCTTTTTCCTTTGCGTCCTGAGACCGGAAGGAAAGTATTTTCTGAAAAAAGTATCAGCTTATTTTTCAAAATTTATTCAACTATATTTTCCGCTTTGTTTGATTTATATTGATTTATATATTTATTAACATTTTCTTTCCCATTTTCTATTTGAAGCATTTCAGGCGTTTGGCTGTCAAGACACTGTCACGCATCATAGAAACGCAGCAGCCGTCCGAAAAATACCATAATATTTCCGCCGGGAAATGCCCTCCACTCCTCCTGGGACACTGCTCTTGTGATCAGAAGAGAAAGAAGGTATATCAAAAGTGAAGGCAGCAGCCAAATCAAAAGCTTCCATCCCACAGCCAGAGAGGTTTTGTTCAGTCCGAATTGTATCACGATGCATAAAACGATACTGATTGCGAGGCTTATCACCGGTGCAGCCAGAAGATGGATCCAGTTTATATGCAAAGGGAAACTGCGCATCACTCTGATGATATGAAGAACACAGAGAACCAATGCCGCAGCAATGCCGGAATACAGAACACCGTAAATACCAAGCTTTGCTACACTGGTAAATACAAAAAGCAGAATAACCTTTACTGCAAAAGAAATCCAGAAATGAAGGATTAAGATTTTCACCTGCCTCATACTGTATAAAATTACGCTGAAAACAACGGCACATGTCATCAAAAGTCCAAGAGCGGCTCCCAACGGAAGCAGCCTTACTGCCAGTTCAATCTCTCCGTTTGTGTAAAGCAAGTTGATAAGAGGCGAGGCAGAAACAGCAATAAAAGCACACACAGGCAAAAAAGCGATGACGGAAAAATGCAGGATTTCATAGCACCGAGCTCTCACAGCTCCATGATTTCCCTTGTCCATACTCCTGGAAATCGTATTGATGCGGGAAGAAAGATAAAAACATGCGCATACAGCGGGCAGCAATATAAAAGGAAGAACCTTGCCGCTGTAAACTCCCCACTCCGTCAGAGCTGTATCATGAAGGGACTCCTCTGTCAGATTCATAAAAAGTACCGGTTCCATAATTCTGGACAGCGCTAAAGGAAGCAGACAGAGTATAAAAGGCAAAGCATTGCTCATCAGAGAAACAAAAAGATTCCTGTAATTTTCCAGATAACGGGAATTTTCTTTTTGAGCCCGCTTTTCAAACACCGAACGGAACATCATAAAAATAACAAAAAGCAGCAGCAGAGAAATCAATACGCCTGCAAGCAAAGCTATGACACCTCCGGCAGCAGCATAGGCTGCCTGATAATCACTGTTTCTCAAAAGCGCGCCTATTTTCTCCCCATAATTACCTAACAGCGGTATGAACAGAAAACTGAAAGCGAACAAAGCAATGAAACCGACTGTTCTGGTCAATGCACCGGGGACCGTGGTTCCCATTCCGGAAAAATATCCCTGCAAAATGAAACAGATTCCTACTATAAGCGCTATAGGAGCTGCACATTTAAACACGACAGATGCAAGCGGCATACTGAAAAGGTACTCCGCCAGAAAATCCGAGGCAAACCATGACAGGACTCCTAATAGTATGCCTGTGAGCAAACTGTATAGAAGGGAGGCATAAAAGGTTCTCCCGGCATTTTTAAATTGTCCGCGTATTCGTCGGCTGTTTACCATTTTCTTTACTGCAGGCATCAATCCGGCGCCGCAGATAACAAAAAGAAGCAGGTTAAAGTCCAAAACAACAGAATAATAAGCGCTTCCATGATCGCCTGCTGTATTAGCAAGCGGAATCTTCTGCGACAGTGCCAGAATAATAGCAGTCAATCCAATCAGGGAAAAAACAGGAAATCCTCCCTGTCTACCTTTACTCTGCTTTTTCGTTTTTTTCTTAGGTGTTTTCATATTTCTCACTCTTTTGCTTCAGACAGGATGTCTGTTAATCTTCGATTTCTCTTGTGATGCCCAATTTCTGCAGAACTTCGTTCTGCTTTTCTTCCATCACGGCAGCTTCCTCCGGAACCATATGGTCATAGCCGCATAAATGAAGCATGCTGTGGGCAATCAGAAATGCACACTCTCTTTTCTGCGAATGTCCGTAAAGCTCGGCCTGTTCCCGTATTTTATCTGCCGAAAGAATGATATAGCCCAGGATGAGCTCGCCGGTATCCGGTTCGAAATAGTCGGCCTCTCTTTCCGCCACAATAGAAAAATCGGCTTCTTTTTCAAAAGGAATATTGGGAAAAGACAAAACATCGGTCTCTTTATCAATTTCCCTGTATTCCCGGTTATAATTGCGTATCCCCTCATTATCAGTGATAAGGACATTTACTTCTGTCTCATAAGGACATTGCTCCATTTCCAGGACAGCGTCAGCGACTAACTGAGTCAATTCTTCTACGTCGAATGGAAATGTAATTTCGGTTTCATTTTCCACATAATAAGTCATAATTTTATCCTCTTGTGTGTTTTTTGCCTTTATCCCGGGTTTTTATCGCCCGGCGCTGCTCTCTGGCCTCATAATCCTCATAAGCCTTTACGATTTTCTGTACCAGGGGGTGTCTTACTACGTCACGGCTGGTCAGGTGACAAAAAGCAATATCGTCCACCTTGCTTAAAACCCGGATTGCCACATCCAAACCTGACGTTGCTCCGGGGGCAAGATCCTTCTGTGAGGAATCGCCTGTGATCACGACCTTGGAACCAAATCCGATACGTGTCAGAAACATTTTCATCTGGGCCGGTGTGGTATTCTGAGCTTCATCCAGGATAATATAGGCATTATCCAGTGTACGGCCGCGCATATAAGCAAGCGGCGCCACTTCTATCAGACCTTTCTCCATATTTTTGGCAAAGCTCTCTGCCCCCATGATCTGGTAAAGAGCGTCGTAAAGGGGACGCAGATAAGGGTCTACCTTGCTTTGCAGATCGCCGGGAAGAAATCCCAGTTTTTCTCCGGCTTCTATGGCGGGACGGGTCAGAATGATGCGTTCCACCTCGTTGTTTTTAAAGGCTGTGATGGCCATAGCCATAGCCAGATAGGTCTTTCCTGTTCCTGCGGGTCCTAAGCCAAATACAATCATGTTATCGCGAATAGCATCGATGTATTGCTTTTGCCCCAGTGTTTTGGGTTTTATCGGTTTGCCGCTCATGGTGTGACAGATTAAGTCTCCGTCAATTTCCAAAAGTGCGTCTTCTTTTTCTTCCATACTCATAGCAATTGCATAATCCACATTCTGTTCCTGAATCTGGTTTCCTCTCTTTGATAATTCCAATAATTGTTTTAAAATAGATTCCGCCTGTCTGGCAGCGTGAGGGCTTCCTGCGATTCGGATATTTCCATTTCGGTCCGTAATTGTCACATGCAGCTGCCTTTCCAGCTTTTTTACATAAATGTCAAACTGCCCAAAAATATTGCTGATATGGCCGGCATCCATTTCCAAAAAAATTTCTGTCTGTTCCATTCTGTTTACTCTCCGTTGTCATTTGCATCCGGCGCACCTTCTATTCCGTTGCCGGAAACAGCAGAAGGCGTCAATTCCTGAGAAACACCGCAGGGCGAAATCAAAGAAAGCGTCCCCTGCAGGGTAAGAAAGTCGGATGCCTCTTCTATTTTAACATCTTTTGTAATTATTTGTACCCCTTTTTCTTCTAAATTTACGATTATTTTGTCTAATTTATCATACAAAAGAGTTTCTGCCGTTTCTTTTTCATAATAAGCTTCCACAGGCAGGTATTCACGGCAGGTAATGGTTCCTGTATAGAAAGGAAGATCAATCTGTCCAAAAAGGCAGAACTGCGATTCTTCCACCACCTCATCGTATTTCAGGTACTTACATTTCACACCCGGAAGCGTATATCTTTTTCCGTTTACAGTAAAAAAGGGAATTTTTTTCTCTCTTCCGGTATAATTCTGATATTCATGAGTCAAATCCTGCCTGAGAGAAACTTCCTTGCTTGTGCGGACAAAAATATCGGCATCCGCGTTACAATATTGATAATTTTTTACAGTACCATCATCGGCGGTCACCGGAATTGCACCCGAAACAAGAAGATCCCCTTTTTTGACCTCGCTTCCCGCCTTTACCTGAGGAACACCGTTACGAGTGAGAATGGAATAAACAACGCCGTCACAATCTGCCACCAGATTGCTTGCGGTCATGGTATCCTGTTCTTCTTTTCCAGCCTGTTTGTTTTCTTCTTCGGCAGCATTTACCAGATCGTTTTCCTTTATCTTTATGATCAGCCTGGTGCCCTGAATTTCTCCCGATGTCCAGGTCACAATGGGAAATTCTTCGCGGATTGCGGATTCCAGCGCTTCCATGTCAATATTGCTTTTTCGTATTCCATAATCAACGCCGGATTCTCTCAAAAAATCCTTTAATACATCATCTGTCACGGAAACATTTCCCTGAAAGTCCATGGCCCAGATAAACCTTGACATGAAAAGAAGAAAGAGAATGCAGGAGGGAACACCAAAGGCAAATACTTTTCTTTTCTTCATTTTCTGAATGAAAAAGGGCAGCCCGGCTTTTTCCAAGACAGCTACCCTTGTTCTTGTCTTTTTTACAATTGTTTTCAAAGAAAAGAAATCTTCCAGGCTTAAATACATCGTGTAATAATCACCGAAATTTTCCATTCCCCACAACATGATATGATGATTGGTACATAGATTCATAAAGCGTTCCGGTGAATATCCCCATACTTTTATCTTTACATAACCGCGAAGATATCGAATCAATTCTACCATTTTCTGCTCCTTTTTGCCAAATCACAGCGGATTGTTTTACTGATAGCGAATTTCCCGGATCATTCCGGAAATTTTCATATCCTCGTTGGTATAATAGTCAATATGCAGTCTGTCCCCGGTTATGATAATCTGACAGCTTTTGCCCTGCAGTAAAATATTTTCGCTGGTATACTCCAAAATACCTCTGTAATTTTCCACAATTACCTCCCGATTTCCTATCATCGTAACGATGGAGGCACCTAAAAGAGTATCTTTGGGAAGCTTCAGGGAATTGATCAGGACTTCCTTTTTGCTGTATGAAATTTCTTCTTTTTCTCTTTTTTTCGATTTTTCTTTTCTGCTCATGGTAAAGAATATGCAGGCAGGCGGGTCCCATATTCCGGTTATTCCATTTTATTACCCGGAAAAGCTTACAGGGGAAACTGCACAAAAACTTCTGAAAGTTCTGTATAGTTTCCCCTGTTTTAAATACTGTTATTTGTGATAAGGTTCGTGGTTCATAATTCGATAGGCCCTGTATATCTGTTCCAGAAGAATCACTCTCATCAGTTGATGAGGAAAGGTCATATCGGAAAAGCTGATTTTCTCATTGGCTCTTTTCAGCACCGATTCATGAAGTCCGATACTGCCGCCGATCACAAAGATAATGTGGCTTTTCCCCTGAACGCCAAGCTGCTCGATTCTGGCAGAAAACCCCGGAGAGTCGTACTTTTTTCCGTCAATAGCCAGAGCAACAAGAAACGCATCGTCTTTTATGAATTTCTTCAGCCGTTCCGCTTCTTTGCTTCGAATCAGATCTTCCTCTGCCGGGCTGCACTCCTCTGTGGTCTTTTCGTCCGCAACCTCGCATATTTCCAGTTTGCAGTATCTGGAAAGTCTTTTGCTGTATTCAGCAACGGCATCCCGAAAATATTTCTCTTTGATTTTTCCTACGGTCAGTATCGTAATTTTCATAGGTTCTCTTCGCTGTCCTCTTCTGTTTCAAAAATGTCAGGATAAAGTTCATCCACAAAACTGTCCAGATACCCTTCCTCCAGGTGAAGGAAATTTTCGGTAATCATCTTTTTCATTTTGGCGCTTCTTTTGAAATATTTCATTTCTTCACTGTCTGAATCAGAAAAAGAAAATTCCCGGTCGATACTATCCGCCGTCATATTATCATGACACCATCTTAGAAGCTCTTCCTTTAAATTATTTTCTTTTACTGCCTTTCCCTCCAGCTCTTTATAAGAGCGGAAAGACAGAATTCCCATAATAATAAAAACAAGGAAAAGAGCTCCCATAACAATGCCCGCCAGATATTTGGTTGTTACGGCTAAGTTAAGCGGGATAATACCTGTCAACAGAAGAATTAAAAGCACAAATCCCACTACTCCGGTAAAAAGAAGTGTGACAGCACCCGATTTGTATTCTTCCGCTCTTTTTGATGCAGCCTGATAAACGCCACGGGTAGGAACCTGTTTTCCGGAAAACAGGCGGGAATCCTCCTCTTCCCCATTTTCCGTCGGCTCTTCTTCTGTACTTTCTTCTGAAAGATCTGTTTCCGGCATCTGCAAGAAATCTTCTTCCTCTTCTGTGCTTTGTGAATTTTTCTTTTGGAGCTTTGATTGTGATTCAAAAAGCTGAATGTATCTCACTGCTTTTTTCTGATCAGAGGCAGAAACATAAAGTTCATAAATCTGATCTCTTTCATCCCACTTTTTCTGCACGCCTTTTACTTTGCTGTATGTGAGGAAATCAATCAGAGCGTCTATTTCTTCCTCCGTTCCGAAAGTGAGAGGTTCGCTCAGCTCCTCCTCCAGACTTTCCACAAGTTTACATCCGCAGTCTGAACAGACCTCTATTCCGTCTATATATTCGTTTTTACATTTTGGACACCACGGCATATGCTGTTTCCTCCCGTTATCTGTAGTCAAAACATGCCCGTTCGCATGTGACGGAGCGAATATACACACTTGCCGCCTGGTGCTCCGGATGAATCTGATAGGCGTTTAAGGCCTCTTCCGATTCAAAACAGGAAAGAAGGGCAATATCACGATTGCTTCCGGAAAGCGGGTTTATTTTTACTTCAAGAGAAATAACCCCATCTACCTTATCTTTCACCGCTTCCAGGATTTCTTTTATTTTTGTTCCGGCAGCTTCCCGCTCTGCGGCGGAAAGCTCCGGTTTTAAATTCCACAATACAATATGCTGTACCATACTCCCGAAAAAACCTCCTTTGCAGCCTTCCTGCCTGTCCGTCCTGATTTTGTAAAATAGGACGAAAGGCTTTTACCGGCTGTGCAGAATACGATTTATTTTCCAGACAGATATTCATCAATACCTTTGGCTCCTGCTTTTCCTGCGCCCATAGCAAGAATAACAGTTGCCGCACCTGTTACGGCATCTCCGCCTGCGTACACGCCTTCTTTGCTTGTCTGACCGTTGTCCTCTTCTGCCACAATACATTTCCACTTGTTGACTTCCAGTCCTTCTGTAGTGGAGGAGATCAGCGGGTTGGGAGAAGTTCCCAAAGACATGATAACGATGTCTACGTCCATAACAAACTCAGAGCCGGGAATTACAACAGGGCGTCTTCTTCCGGAAGCATCCGGTTCGCCAAGCTCCATACGAACACATTTCATGCCGCATACCCATCCTTTTTCATCTTCCAGAATTTCTGTGGGGTTGGTAAGCAGGTCAAAAATGATGCCCTCTTCTTTTGCATGATGCACTTCTTCCACACGAGCCGGCAGTTCCTCTTCACTTCTGCGGTAAACAATGTGTACTTCAGCGCCCAGGCGCAGTGCTGTTCTTGCAGCATCCATTGCCACGTTACCGCCGCCTACAACGGCTACCTTATGGCTTTTCATAATCGGGGTAGGTGCATCCTCTCTGAAAGCTTTCATCAGGTTGCTTCTGGTCAGATATTCGTTGGCAGAGAAGACACCGTTCGCATTTTCTCCAGGAATTCCCATGAATTTCGGAAGTCCTGCGCCGGAACCGATAAATACCGCTGAGAAACCTTCTTCCTGTAAAAGTTCATCGATGGTAACGGATTTTCCTACCACAACGTTGGTTTCTATTTTAACACCCAGCGCTTTCACGTTTTCGATTTCTTTTTTTACAACATCTTCTTTGGGAAGACGGAATTCCGGGATTCCGTAAACAAGAACTCCGCCAGGCTCATGCAGTGCTTCAAAGATTGTAACATCGTAGCCCATTTTTGCAAGATCTCCCGCACAGGTAAGACCTGCAGGGCCGGAGCCGATGACAGCGACTTTTTTGCCTTTCTTTTCTTTTGCACCTTCGGGTTTGATTCCGTTTTCTCTTGCCCAGTCGGCAACAAAACGTTCCAGCTTGCCGATGGAAACCGGATCACCTTTGATTCCGCGGATACATTTTCCTTCGCACTGGCTCTCCTGCGGGCAAACACGGCCGCAGACTGCGGGAAGTGCGCTGGACTCACTGATAATCTGGTAAGCTGCCGCAATATCTCCTTCTTTTACTTTTTCGATAAATCCGGGAATATTGATGGCAACAGGACATCCTTTCATACACTGTGCATTTTTACAGTTAATGCAGCGTGCAGCCTCTTCCATAGCTTCTTCTTTGTTATATCCGAGGCATACTTCTTCAAAATTGGTTGCTCTTACTTTTGCATCCTGTTCTCTTACAGGCACTTTTTTTAATACGTCCATGATGATTTCTCCTTTTTTTGTCTCTGACTATTCGCAATGACCGCAGCCGCCGTGATGGGTATCTCCTTCTTTTGCAGCAAGATAAGCTCTTCCCTCGGCAGTTTTATAAATCTGCTGACGCTGCATTGCCTCATCAAAGTTAACCAGATGACCGTCAAATTCCGGTCCGTCCACGCAGGCAAATTTTACTTCGCCTCCTACTGTTACACGGCATGCGCCGCACATGCCTGTTCCATCCACCATAATAGGATTGAGGCTGACAATCGTAGGAATATTTAAAGTTTCTGTCATCTTGCAAACAAATTTCATCATGATCATAGGTCCGATTGCCACACACATATCATAATGTTTGCCTTCTTTTTCAACCAGATCCTGAATGGTTGCAGTAACCATACCGCTGCGTCCGTAAGAACCGTCATCGGTTGTAACGTAAAGATTTCCGGCAACTGCTTTCATTTCCTCTTCCAGAATAACCAGATCTTTCGTTTTAGCACCTATAATAACATCGACATCAATGCCATGTTCTTTCATCCATTTTACCTGGGGATAAACCGGCGCAGTTCCCACACCGCCTGCAACAAAAAGAATCTTTTTCTTTTTCAGCTCTTCCAGATCTTCCGATACGAATTCAGAAGGTCTTCCAAGCGGTCCAACAAAATCACAGAAACTGTCTCCCGCTTTTAACTCTGCCATTTTATATGTAGCTGCTCCGACTGTCTGAAAAACAATGGTAATTGTCTCTGCTTCTCTGTCGTAATCACAAATTGTAAGCGGAATACGCTCTCCGTCCTCGTCAATTCGAACGATAACAAACTGTCCCGGCTGGCAGGACTTTGCAACTCTGGGTGCTTTTACCTCCATCTGATAGATGTTGGCAGTAAGTTCTTTTGCCTGTAAAATCTGATACATAAACACTCACCTTTCTGCTCCTTTTAGAGAGCCGCTCCTTTAAGGGGCTGTAATATCTTGTCTGGCAACAATTTTCCCGGCTTCTTCCACAGCTTTATAGCAGTCGCCGGTATTGATGTTTACCAGGTAGGAATTTCCGGTACTGCTGCTTAAACCGGTTTCATCTTCATAGTACTCGCGGAACAGATAGAAATCCTCTTCCTCAAGTGTCAGCGGATAGCGATAACTGTAAATGTTACGGCCGCTTCTGTCTGCTAAAGTGCCATCCATACTGTTAATAATACCCGCTTCCATCAAATCTATCAATAGCTTATTTTGAGCTCCGTCCATACTCAGTGCGGCATGAAGGTTCAGGGTGTAATCCCGGACCTCTATTTCGCTTCGTATTCCTGCATCGCTGATGCAGCAAAAACGGAAATGACTGTTTCCCACCGGCATGGGTATCGGTTCTGTATACTGCAGAGAACTGCTGCTCGGGTCCGATCCGTCCGTAGTATAAAATACAAGATAATTTTCCGGTATTTCTCCCAGACTGATCATCTGAGGACGTGTATAGGAACCGCTCGCCGGTGTAATTTCCGGCATTTCCGGCACAACGGCGTCAATCATATAGGCAGCAGATGCCTCTCCGCTTTCTATTCCATAACTGTTCACAAATATGGCTTTTATCTCTACGGAACCGTTTTCTATCTCCAAAGGAGAAGTGTACACATCGCTGTATTCGTTGGGTCTGGTTCCATCCAGTGTGTAATAAATCGTACCAGCCGTATTTGCAATCAGCTTTACGGTTATCTTTTCGTGATAAACTCCCTCTTTCACACTGAACTGAGGGGCCTTTGCCATATAGCCGGAATATTGGTTCTGAATTTCTGCTACCGGACAGGAAAGGAGCAGTCTGTTCAATTCCTGATACTGTTCTTCCTCTTCATATATGGCGATCAGCCGGTAATAGGCATTTCTGTTTTCTTTATCAAGCATAAGCATCTGCTCGCAAAGCTCTTTTGTTTCCTGTTTTTTCCCTAGCGCGTAGTAGCACTGCGCAAGTCGATCCAGTGTATTGATGTTATCGGGCTGCAGCTCAAGAGCCTTAAGCAGATAAGAGACTGCCGTCTCATAATCTCCCTGCTCTAAAGCGGCAGTTCCCTTTTGAACCTGAAAAGAAGGCATACGCTCCCTTGCGAATTTAATTCCAAGAAGAAGGCAGATGAGAAAAACTGCGGTAAAAAGCACGATTATACTTTTTTTCTTTCCGGATGCTTTTTTCTGCAATGCAACATTTTCCTTGTCTTCTCTTTTTTCCGAAACGGCAGATTCAGAAGAAGGAACCGATTCGAAAGGGTCTATCGCGGATTCTTCCGCAGAATCTTCCAGTCCTACTGTACGATCCACCTCATCGCCAACACCTGAAAGGGTATCTCTCATACTGTTTTCGATTTCCGGTTCAAATTCAGGTACTATCTGGATTTCCTTTCCGCATTTTTCACAGTAAAGACTATCGTCTTTGATTTCTGTGCCACACCGGGGACATTTCATAGGCGGTTTCCTTCCTGTCTTTCATACCAGAGTGTGGCTGCATGGAGACAATTTTTCATAAGCATAGCTATTGTCATAGGTCCCACACCGCCCGGTACCGGGGTAATTGCCCCGGCAACCGGCAAAACATCTTCAAAGTCCACATCACCGCTCAGTTTATTGGAAGGGCTTCTGTGCATTCCCACATCAATAACAGTGGCTCCTTCTTTGACATATTCTCTGGTAATCATTTTTTCTTTTCCCACAGCGACCACAAGAATATCCGCTCTTTTGCAGACTTCTTTCAGATCAGATGTATGGGAATGGGCTGTCGTGACGGTTCCGTTTTCAGCAAGCAAAAGCTGTGCTGCAGGTTTCCCGACAATATTGCTTCGGCCAACCACCACGCATTCTTTTCCGTCTATCTGAATGTCAGAACGTTTCAGAAGCTCAACAATTCCGGCCGGGGTACAGGAAACAAACCTCGGTTTTCCGATACACAAAGCTCCCACATTTTCCGGATGAAAACAGTCCACATCTTTATAGGGAGAAACGTGAACCACAACGCGCTCCTCGTTCATATGTTTCGGCAAAGGAAGCTGAACAAGGATTCCATGCACATCCTCTCTGCCGTTTAACTCATCAATCAATGCTAAAAGTTCATCTTCTGACGTTTCTTCCGGCAGTTCATAGGAAAGAGAACGGATTCCGACTGCTTCACATGCTTTTTTCTTGTTTCGCACGTAAACACAGGATGCCGGATCGGCTCCCACCTGAATGACTGCCAGCGTCACCTGGACGCCTTTTTCTTTTAAAGCGGCAACCTGTAATGCCGTTTCTTCTTTTACTGCCTGGGAAATTGCTTTTCCGTCGATCAATTTTGCCATAAATAAGTTTTCCCTTCCGTTTTTATTTTATCAGAACAATCCGGTTATTTTTCCGTTTTCATCCACATCAACGCCGTAAGCGGCCGGATTTTTGGATAAGCCGGGCATTGTCATGACAGCACCTGTCAAAACAACCACAAATCCTGCGCCCGCTGATACGTATACTTCACGAACCGTAATATCAAAGTGTTCCGGGCGTCCTAAAAGAGCAGGGTCATCGGAAAGAGAATACTGTGTTTTTGCCATACATACCGGAAGATTTCCAAAGCCCAGTTCTTCCAGCTTTTTCAGCTGTTTTGCCGCGGAAGAAGCATAGTGAACTTTGTCCGCACCGTAAATTTCCTGTGCTATTTTCTGAATTTTGTCTTTTAAGGAAAGATCTGTTTCGTAAAGAGGGCTGAAATGGCTCTCCTTTTCTTCCAATGTTTTCAGGACTTTTTCTGCCAGCGCGATTCCGCCTTCCCCGCCTTTTGCCCAAACTTCTGACAGGGCGAATTCGCAGTTTCTTTCCTCGCAGAAAGATTTTATAAACTCTACTTCTGCCTCTGTGTCCGTCACAAAAGAGTTTAAGGTCACAACAACCGGAACACCGAATTTCTGGAGATTTTCGATATGCTTCTCCAGATTAACAATACCTTTCTTTAAGGCATCCAGATTTTCTTCAGACAGCTCTGTTTTCGGTACTCCGCCATTGTATTTCAAAGCGCGGACAGTGGCAACAAGGACTACAGCATCCGGTTTTAATCCGGCCATGCGGCACTTGATATCAAAGAATTTTTCTGCACCAAGGTCCGCACCAAATCCTGCTTCCGTGATCACATAGTCGGCCATTTTCAGAGCTGTTTTTGTTGCTCTCACTGAATTACAGCCGTGTGCGATATTTGCGAAAGGTCCTCCGTGAACCAAAGCCGGTGTATGCTCCAGTGTCTGAATCAGATTTGGCTTTAACGCATCCTTTAACAGAGCGGCCATAGCTCCTACCGCTTTCAGCTGACCGGCGGTTACAGGTTCTCCTTTGAAATTATAGGCTACTACAATTTTTGCCAGCCGTTCCTTTAAATCTTTCATATCTGTTGCCAGACAAAGGATTGCCATAATCTCGGATGCTACGGTAATGACAAAGTGATCTTCTCTTACCATTCCGTCCATTTTGCTTCCAAGACCTACCACGATGTTGCGGAGAACTCTGTCGTTCATATCCATACAACGTTTCCATACAACCTGTCTCGGGTCGATTTCCAATTCATTTCCCTGCTGAATATGGTTGTCCAGCAGCGCCGCCAGAAGGTTGTTTGCAGAAGTGATCGCGTGAAAATCCCCTGTAAAATGCAGGTTCAAATCTTCCATGGGAACTACCTGGGCATATCCGCCGCCGGCTGCGCCCCCTTTGATTCCGAAGCAGGGACCAAGAGAAGGCTCACGCAGTGCGATCACTGCCTTTTTGCCAAGTCTGCCGAAAGCTTCTCCGAGACCTACACTTGTTGTTGTTTTTCCCTCGCCGGCAGGTGTAGGATTGATGGCTGTAACCAAAATCAGTTTTCCATCCGGACGGTCCTGAATCGAGGAAATATATTCATCTGAAATTTTAGCTTTGTATTTTCCGTATAAT
Organism: uncultured Lachnospiraceae bacterium; assembly: GCA_944381635.1. Classification (GTDB taxonomy): domain Bacteria; phylum Bacillota; class Clostridia; order Lachnospirales; family Lachnospiraceae; genus CALWLY01. Next base: position 51,669 of record CALWLY010000002.1, on the reverse strand, counting down.
TCCAGATCATCCTCTTTGATGCCGAGCTTTTCTGCGACTTTTGTAATAGGTTCCATAACGGTTTCCTGTGCAATTTGAATGTCGGTTTTCATTGGTATTCCTCCTTGGTTTTCCCTAAATGCTGTTACAGGGTTTCTTCCACAAACTGTTCAAATTCTTCCAAAGACATGAGTACTTTTCGAGGCTTTGTTCCTTCTTCATCCCCGACTACTCCCGCTTCCGCAAGCTGATCCATAATGCGTGCCGCACGGTTAAATCCCACTTTGAATACACGCTGGAGCATTCCTATGGAAGCTTTGTCTTTGTCTATGATAAAGCGTCCGGCATCAGCAAAATAGGCATCGTATTCTGTACCGCCCTGGGAGTTTCCTCCCGCTGCGCCGCCGCTTCCCATATTTTTTAATTTTTCTTCGATATCCGGACTGTATACATTTCCAATCACCTGATTTTTCAGGAAGTCCACGACATCGGAAACCTCACCGTCAGACACAAAGGCTCCCTGCACACGGGCAGGCTTTGTATATCCCTGAGGATAGAAAAGCATATCTCCTTTTCCAAGCAGCTTTTCGGCTCCGTTTGTATCCAGAATGGTTCTGGAATCCACGCCGCTTGATACGGAAAATGCCACACGGCTTGGCATATTGGCTTTAATAAGTCCGGTAATAACGTCTACAGACGGACGCTGTGTGGCAATGATCAAATGGATGCCGGCTGCTCTGGCTAACTGGGCAAGACGGCAGATAGCCTCTTCCACTTCTCCGGGAGCTACCATCATCAGATCTGCAAGCTCGTCCACAATAATGACTATCTGCGGAAGTTTGGACGGAGCATCCGGTTTCCCGTTCTGACGCATTTCCTCTGCTTTTTTATTAAAGCCCTTCAAATCACGGACGTTAAAATCTGCAAATTTCTGATAGCGATCCATCATTTCAGCCACTCCCCACTGCAGGGCCGCCGATGCTTTTTTCGGATCGGTCACTACCGGAATCAGAAGATGGGGAATACCGTTATAGACACTTAATTCCACCACTTTGGGATCCACCAGAATCAATTTTACATCTTCCGGCTTGGACTTATAAATAAGACTCATAATCAAAGTATTGATACACACGGATTTTCCGGAGCCGGTAGCGCCGGCGATAAGCATATGCGGCATTTTGGCTATATCGGCTACTACCACTTTTCCTCCGATATCTTTACCTACTGCAAAAGCAAGATTGGAAGGAAAGTCCCGGAATTCCTTCGATTCTATCAGCTCTCTCAATCCCACTGCGCTGTTTTCTTTGTTGGGAATTTCAATACCGATCGCTGCCTTACCGGGAATGGGCGCTTCGATACGAATGTCTGTGGCTGCCAGATTCAATTTAATATCATCGGAAAGACCAAGGATTTTGCTGACTTTCACGCCCTGCTCCGGCTGAAGCTCATAACGTGTCACCGCCGGTCCCTGGCTGATGTCGGTGATCGTAACGTTGACTCCGAACGTATGCAGCGTCTGCTGCAGTTTAGCCGCCGTTTCTTTCAGTTCTTTTAAGGAATTTCCCCCGTCTTTTTTTTCTATCTTTTTCAGAAGAGAAATGGGAGGAAATTCATACGGTCTGGCAACAGACTCTTTGGGAGCCGCTGTCTGTGCGCTCTCCGAAGCGCCGTTATCTGCGGCATTCCTTTTTCCTTCCAAATGTGTATTTTCTTTTGGTGACGGAGAATTATCCTCAGGAAACGCTGTGTTCTGCCTTACAGAAGTATTTGCAGCAGATGTTTCTTTCAGTGAAGGTCTGTTGGGAACCTGATAAGCCGCCGGTTCCATTTTATCGTGTGCAAAAGAATCGGCCGGTTCTTTTATGTCTTCTTCAAAAGGAAGGGGTTCCTCCTGCTGCTTCTGGACAGAAGGCAGAATTTCTTTCATATCCGCAAACACATCTGCAGAAGCGTCTTGTTTCTGCACTCCCTCATATGTCTCAAAAACAGGTTTTTCTTCCTCTTCTCCATCCTCCGGTTCTTCTCTGTTGATTCTGATTTTATCAAAATCAAGAAAAGGTTCATTTACAGGCTGCACTTTATGTATTTCCACGGTTTCTTCTTCCATACCGTTTACCGTAATTTCATGGATATCGTTTTTTTCTTTCTCCAAAACCGGTTCCATCAGCGCGGTATCCATGGTGACACCGCTCACCTTACGGTCCATGCGCAAAATTCGTTCTGCCTCTTCTTTCGCCTCTCTCTCCTGGCGGAGTCTCTCTCTTTCTTCCCGCAGTCGTTCGCGCTCCTGTCTTTTGAGAAGAGCTTCTTCCTCTCTTTCCTGCTGGCGTATTTTTGCCTCTTCTCTTCTTTTTTCTATCCGTTCTCTCCGATACTGAGCATCTGTGCGGGCAGACTCGTAAACCTTTCGGCTTCCGGAACGGACGCCGCTTACCAGCGATTTTTCTGTTATCACAACCAGACAGATAACTGCAAATACCATGATCAGTAAAACAGTGCCCACCATTCCCAGAAAATGATGCATCAGATAAGCAAGGGAGCCGGAAAGGACGCCGCCTCCTGTTTTATACTCTGCACAATAGAGAAAAAGTTCAGAGATGGAATAACTTTCCATATCGGAGACGCTGCCGGTAATCAGTTCCAGAACAATCCCCGCCAGGAAAAACAGAATGCATCCTGCACTTAATTTCATGACAGCGATGGTGTTTCCCTGATTGGAAATTCCAAAGGCAACGGCAATAAAACATAACACCGGAACAACATAGGCCATCAGTCCGAAAATTCCGAACATGACATAGCTGATTTTGTCTCCGACCATACCGATCAGGCCGAAATTACATAAAAAAAGCAGTATTGTCAGTGCAAAAACACCGATCAGGAGAATTTCTCCGGTGATCGCTTTTTCTTCCTGGGTTCTGCCTTTTCTGGCAGATGTATTTTTAGCAGAGGATCTGCTTTTAGCTTTTGTATTTGATGAGCTTCTCGTTCTGGAAGAAGTTGTTTTTTTTCTGCTTCCTGAATTTGATGCCATAACTTCAATCTCCTTCCAAAGTATGCCGAACTGTCGCTTTCCGGCATATTTGTTATTTTCACCTGATTTCCAGGTGCGGTATTAGTATACCATGTAATAGTGCATGGGTCAAAATGTACTTTCAGACAGTTTCTTTCGAATTCTAACTTTTTCCTCTTCCGGCAAGTTCATGAATCTTTTTTACAGCTTCACGAATCCCGCCTACTTCGTCAATAATTCCTTCTCTGACGGCGTCTTCTCCTACAAGAATGGTTCCTAAGTCCTTGGTCAGCATTCCCTGGTTCATCATCATTTCCTCCACACGGCTTTTTTCTGCCCGGCAGTGACGACAGATAAACCCGGTAATTCGATCCTGAATCTGCCTGAAATAATCAAAAGTCTGGGGCGCACCTATCACGGTTCCGCTCATGCGTACCGGATGAATGACCATGGTTCCGCTTGGGACAATGTACGAATAATCTGTGCTGACAGCTATGGGAACTCCTATGGAATGGCTTCCGCCTAAAACCAGAGACACACTGGGCTTGCTCAGCGAAGCGATCATTTCTGCGATGGCAAGTCCTGCTTCCACATCACCGCCCATCGTATTTAAAAGAACCAAAAGTCCGTCGATATTCTTACTGTCCTCAATGGCTGCCAACTGAGGCAAAACATGTTCATATTTGGTTGTTTTGGAAGAACCGTTTAAATTATCATGGCCTTCCACTTCCCCAATGATCGTCAAAAGATGGATTCTCTGACAGACTCCGTCCTTGTCAGATGATAAGGTGATCTGGCCGGTTTCTTCAATCCTTTCATCCCGGTGCTTTTCTTCCTCTGTCTTTTTGCTCATGTTCGTCTTCCTCCTGCATCTTTTCCTAACTGTTCAAAGTATGCGAGAAAAGCGAAACTTTTATTCAGCCGCAGCAAACATTTCCAAAAATCAATCTCTCAAATCAAAATCGTCTTCCTCCGAAGGTTCCAGATCAAAATGCAGCTCATCCTCCCGGGGTTCGTAACGATAATCCATTTTTCGCGACGTATGTTTTTTGGGACCTGGAAGAGGATTTGGTATCAGCGTTGTTTTTTGACGCTTTCTTTTCCTTTCCTCCTCTTCTGCCTTGAGGATAACTTCTATCTCTTCATCGTCCTCTTCGTCATTATCATAAGCGGAATTTTCTTTGGCTTCTTCTTTGGTCGTTTCTTTTTCTTCGAAACTCAACTCTGCCTCTCTGTCTTTCGTTTTCATTTCTGCGAAAGTTTCAGAAGGCTCCTCTATCAGCAGCGGCTGCATTGTTTCTGAAGAAACGCTCTCCGGCTTTTTCCCTTCTTTCTTCTGTATCTCTTCCTCAAAAGAAGAAATTTCTGCAGTTTCCGGGCTCTCCTCTTCTTTGACCGGAGCAGTCAGTAAATTAACTACGCCAAGTCCGGCAAATACACCCAGAAACAGAAAACGAATTCCCTGTTCTGCAAGCCCTGCGCCGGCAGAAAGTTCTACCATCACAGAAATAACAAGAGGAATCATCCAGATTCTGCCTCTGTTCTCTATCTGACCGGAAGTACCGAACATATAAAAAAGTCCCAGGATGAAAACCGGAAGAGCGCTTGCATAGTCTGCAATCGAAGGCTCATACGCCGTATTTTCTCCGTTCATGGAAAGCTGTCCGTAAATACTGCCAAAGCCCTCCATCATTCCCTCAAAACCATATCGGAACAGTTCCCAGAACATGAGCAGGGCAAATCCAGCTAAAATACCCAAAAGAAATGTCAGAAAGCATGCCGGCTTTCTGGTCTTTCCTTCTTTTATTTTTATAAAAAGAATACAGAAAAAGCCCAAAATTCCTACGGCAATCAGCTGCACGCTTAAATAGCAGAAAACTCCCGTAACAATTCCGGCTGCCAGAAAAAGAACCGGCATCTTTGTACTGTTTTTGCCGGAACGCAGCCCCGTGATACATATCGAATAGAAAAAGATGAGAAATGCTGCCAGAAAAAGAACCAGATTTTGCGGCTGTGCAAAAAAGCATAGTTTTACATACAAGGGCAGACAGGAAACTGTCAATGACACGGTAATAGCCGGTATACGGCCTGCCATCTTTCGCACAGACGGATACAGGAGCAAAACTGTGCCGGCCTGAAGACACAAATTCAGGATAATGCAGACAGTGTCTTTCGTTCCTGCCGCCTTGAACAGCAGAGCTAAAATCCATATATAAAAATTAGCTGCATTTAAGCTAAGCGGTGACAGATTGTTGGCAGCTAATATGGAAGCTGCCTCATAGCTTTCGGTTTCACTGAAAGATGAAGCAGACATTCCATAAAAAATTCTGATTCCAACCGCAATCGCTGTAAAAACAATTGGCAATATAAAATCCCATTTGGTTCTCCTTCGCTGCTCTTCCCACGAAGTACGGCTAAAAATCCATTTCAGAGGAAGATAGACAAGCAGAAGGCTGAAAACTACAAGTGCCGCCGTGAACAGAAAATAATACTGCACGGAAAGTCCCGCCATTTTCGTAAGCGCCGCTGTGGTTTTTGTAAAGCAGATACAAATACAGCAGGCATACAGAAACCATAAAATTGTATTTCCCCTTTTCTTTAGAACTTCCATACTCAGTTCAATCCTTCCCTTTTCCGAAAATAGCTTTTTCCTACGATAGGAAATTTTATTTCCTATCGTAGGAAAAAGAATGAAAAATCGCACTGCGGCGGAGTGGAAAGTATCGCAAAGCGACCCGCCGCAGGCGGAGAATCTCGCAACGCGAGATTCTTTTTGTATCATAAGGAAATTTCATTTCCTGTCTCAAGGGCTTGCTTTTATTGCTCTCTGTTACAGTTTATCGATAGCCTGTGCCAGATCTGCAATAATGTCATCCACGTTTTCAATACCTACAGAGAGACGAATCAGATCCGGCTCTACCCCTGCTTCCTTCAGCTGTTCATCGTTCATCTGACGATGGGTATGGCTTGCGGGGTGAAGAACACAGGTACGTGCATCTGCCACATGAGTAACGATAGCTGCCAGTTCCAGCTTGTCCATCAGCGATTCCGCTGCTTTTCTTCCGCCTTTTAAGCCGAAGGCAATAACTCCACAGCTTCCGTCAGGCAGATATTTCTGTGCGAGGTCATAGTATTTGCTGCTCTTTAATCCCGGATAATCTACCCAGGCTACTTTTTCATGATTTTCTAAAAATTCAGCTACTTTCTGTGCATTTTCGCAGTGACGCGGAACTCTCAGATGTAAGGTTTCCAGACCAACATTCAAAAGGAATGCATTTTGCGGCGACTGCATGGAGCCAAGGTCACGCATCAGCTGTGATGTAGCCTTTGTGATATAAGCCGCTTTGCCAAATTTTTCTGCATAAACGATTCCATGATAGGATTCATCCGGAGTGCAAAGTCCGGGGAATTTATCCGGGTAAGCTGCCCAGTCAAAATTGCCGGAGTCTACAATCGCTCCTCCCAGGCACATAGCGTGTCCGTCCATATATTTGGTTGTGGAGTGAGTCACAATGTCCGCTCCCCATTCAAACGGCCGGCAGTTGATGGGGGTTGCAAAGGTATTATCTACAATCAACGGCACATGATGGGCATGGGCTGCGTTTGCAAATTTTTCGATATCAAGAACAACCAGTGCCGGATTGGCAATGGTTTCCGCCAGAACGCATTTTGTGTTGGGACGAAATTGTTCGCATAATTCCTCGTAGGAACAATCCGGGTCTACCACAGTGCATTCGATTCCCATTTTTTTCATGGTTACTGTGAGAAGGTTGAAGGTTCCGCCGTACACCTTGCTGGAAAGGATTGCATGGTCTCCTGCCTCGCAGATATTAAATACGGCGTAATAGTTGGCCGCCTGTCCTGAGGAAGTCAGCATTGCTGCAACACCGCCTTCCAGCTCGCAGATTTTCTGTGCCACATAATCGCAGGTGGGATTCTGAAGTCTGCTGTAAAAATATCCGGATTCCTCCAGATCAAAAAGTCTGCCCATCTGTTCTGATGTTTCGTACTTAAATGTAGTGCTTTGATAAATGGGAAGAACACGAGGCTCTCCGTTCTTGGGCTGCCATCCGGACTGGATGCAGATGGTCTCTTTTGCATATGTTTTTTTCATGTCTGCTCCTTTATCTGCCGTAATTCTGGCTTCTTGTAATATAAAATAGCGTATGTTTTTTGATAATACTATCGAAAAACAGTATAACATAATCAAAAAATACTATCAAGTTTAACAATGTAATTTCATAAAGTGTTTTTCTGCGTAAAAGCCCTGAAGCAAGGTTCTCACAATGTAGGATTTTCCCGTCTTCTCCGGTCCCCAGTGCGATTTATCGTGTGTTTTTATATTGAAAATGAAATTGCTTATCACAGAAAAAGCCATGTATAAAATTTTGTTCCTCTCAGATAAGAACAAATTTTTATACATGGCTTAAATTTTTAATTCTTTCCGGTGATTCTTTTTATTTATTCATCCCAGTTGTGATAAACCGCCTGCACGTCGTCATCTGCATCAAGAAGATCCAGTGTTTTCTGCAGGTTCTTTACAGCAGTTTCATCGGTCAGTTCCACGTAGTTTTGAGGAATCATGGTAACCTCTGCGCTGGCCATAACGATGCCCTCTTTTTCAAGAGCTTCGCGCACTGCTTCGAAATTATCCGGATCTGTCAGAATTTCAAAGCTGTCTTCCTCTTCGCTGAAATCTTCTGCTCCTGCGTCGAGAGCCATCATCATCAGATCGTCTGCTTCCATCTCGCAGTCTTCTTTTGCCACAATGATCTGTCCGCGTTTATCAAACATGAAAGAAACGCATCCCGGTGTTCCAATGTTTCCGTTTCCTTTTGTAAATGCACTTCTTACATTTGCTGCTGTACGGTTTTTGTTATCTGTAAGCGCGTCTACGATGATAGCAATACCGTTAGGGCCATAGCCTTCATAGGTTACGTATTCGTAGTTTACGTTTCCTACATCTCCGGCAGCTTTTTTGATACCTCTTTCAATAGTATCGTTTGGCATATTGTTGGATTTTGCCTTTGCAATAACCTGAGCCAGTTTAAAATTGTTTGCCGGATCCGGGCCGCCTTCTTTTACAGCAACAGCGATCTCACGTCCGATGATGGTGAAGATTTTTCCCTTTGCTGCGTCATTTTTTTCTTTTTTATGTTTGATATTTGCAAATTTTGAATGTCCTGACATAATCTTTCTCCTTCTGTAATTTTATATATGCAGCTGCAAGACAGCCGGCTGTCTTTACTCTTCGGCTGCTTTTTCTGACTCATCCGAGTCAGGAACCGTTTGCTTTGTTTCCGGCAGTTTGGTGACCATAACGCTCTGGATCATCTTGTTCTGCACGGAAAGGATTTTAAAATTGTAACCGTCCACATCCACGGAAAACTGTTCATCAGGTTCCGGAATACGCTGAAGTTTTGAGATGAAGAATCCGTTGAGCGTTTCGAATTCTTCTTCATGGAATGAAATATGAAATCTTTCCTCCAGATCCTCCAGGTGTGTTTTTCCCTCAATAATATAGACGTCTTTACCCTTTTCTTCGATATAATCTATATCCTCATCATATTCGTCCAGGATGTTTCCCACAATTTCTTCCAGTATATCTTCCATTGCGATAAGCCCAGATGTCTGTCCGTACTCATCCACCACGATAACCATCTGCTGCTTTGTGGACTGCATGGTTTTAAACAATACATCTATTTTCCTGGTTTCCGGTATAAATCTTGCTTCTCGGAGCAGGCCCGGAACTTTGGCTATCGTCATATTTTCTGATACATTAGGCTGCATGCGCAGAGCGTCTTTCATATGCAGAATACCAATGATATGGTCAATGTTTTCTTCATAAACCGGATAACGGCTGTTTCGCTCTTTCAGCATGAAGCGAATCGCTTCTCCAAAAGAAGTGCTTCCGTCAATCGCCACAATATCTCTGCGGTTTGTCATGATATCCTGAGCTTCCTTGTCGCCGAATTCAAAAATGTTGTTGATCATTTTTGCTTCACTGGCCTGAATAACGCCCTGTTCATGGCCTTCATTGACCATGGAAAGGATTTCTTCTTCCGTCACGTCGCTGTTATCCTGATCTGTATGAAGTCCCAGAAGCTTTAAAATAGCCCCTGCTGTCACAGACATAAATTTAGTAAATGGTGCAAACAGACACATCAGGGCATAAATGGGATTGATCAGCCGATAAGCCCATTTCTCAGGACTCCTTTTTGCCATTTTTTTAGGTATCAGCATTCCAAACACCAGAATGACATACAAAAGCAGCAGGGTTACCACGATAAAAGATACCCAGACTAAAATATGTACGCTGATTTCAGAAACATGACCCCATTGTCCCGCCAGCGACTCTGTAAAATGTTCGGCATAGACAAGAATCACCCGGAGATAGCAGGCTCCCACGAAAAGATTTATGAATGTGATGATCAACTGAACCATATTCACATATTTTTCGGAGCCTCCCATAATCCGACAGATTCTGGAAGCCTTTTTGTTGTTGTTTTCCACAGCCTTGCGCTGTTCTTCTTTCAGATTCAGCTCCTGCACGGCAGCGCCGAACCCGTAAATCATGGCGTTAATTACCATCAGTATCAGAAACAAAATGATACTGGCAGTAGGTCCACCATCCTCCATAGTATCAACTCCTTTTCTCTGCCGCCTCAAAATGTATTTGCCCTGGGCAAATTGCGGACAGACCAGTTTATAATATATCATCTGAGACAAAAATCGTCAAGAAACCCGGTCTGGCATTCTATGTATCAAGCTCCAGACTTATTTTCAATGCTTTGTTGACCCGTTCCATGGTTGCTTTATCCAGATGGCATACTTTATCTTTCAGTCTTTTTTTGTCGATGGTCCGCAGCTGTTCCAACAGAATCACAGAATCTCTCTCCATATCATATTCCCCGCAGAGGAGCTCGATATGGGTAGGGAGTTTGGCTTTGTTCATCTTTGATGTGATGGCTGCGCAGATCACTGTGGGGCTGTGCTTGTTTCCGACGTCATTCTGAATGATCAGCACCGGGCGTATTCCTCCCTGCTCAGATCCTACCACCGGTCTTAAATCTGCATAATAAATATCTCCACGTTTCATAAATCTGTATACACTTCCTTTACCCTGTTTTTGAGTAACAACGTTGTACTGAAAGTATTGTTGCCATTTTTTCGGAAGGTATTCAGATAAGGAAAGGCAAAATCTGCCTTGTTATTCATAATCCTCAAAATAATCTTTTGTATGGATAACTTTGCCGCCCTTGGAATAAACTCTGGGGATTCTTTTTCCCAGAACACAGGCCAGCTCATAATTGAAACGACCGGATATTTCTCCCAGCTCTTCCATGGTGATTGTCTGATCTTCATCACTGCCGATCAGTGTTACCAGACTTCCCTCTTTTGCTTCCGGGATATCTGTAACATCTACCATAAACTGATCCATGCAGACGCGTCCCAGGATTGGTGCTCTTTTCCCGCAGATCAGAACATCCGCTTTGTTGGAAAGCTGGCGGGGATAGCCGTCCGCATAGCCTACGGGAATGGTTGCCACCCTTGTTTTTTTAGTTGTTGTATAAGTTCCGCCGTAACTTATTTCTCTTCCGGCCTCCAATTCCTTTACGAAAACAATGCGGCTGTACAGCGACAGAATCGGTTTTAAGGAAATCCTACTGCGGGAAACTTCACTGGAAGGCCACAGTCCGTACAAAATGACACCTGCACGCACAGCGTCCATATGGGCTTCGGAAAGCTCTATCATTCCCGCGCTGTTTGAACAATGCTTTACGGGAACAGACAATCCCAGTTCCTCCTCCAGCCGCCGGATAAATTTCTGGAAAACTGCAAGCTGCGCATAGGTTTTGCTCTTATCCTTCTCGTCAGCCGTTGCAAAATGAGTAAAGATTCCTTCAATCTCAACCCCATTTGTCTCCATGGCTTTTTTTACAAAAGCTATTCCTGTCTCATCCGGCTGAATACCGATTCTCGACATTCCGGTGTCCACTGCGATGTGTACCTTCATAGCCTTTCCGGCTCTTTTTGCACTTTCTTCCATTTCCTTTAAAGTGTCTTCCCGGAACAAAGCTGCGCTGATATTCTCCTTTATCATTTCCTCGAATCCCTGAGGAAACGTATATCCTAAAATCAGAATGTCTTTTTTGATACCGCTTCGCCTTAAAATCTGTGCTTCTTCCAGGGTTGCGGTAGCAAAGCCGGAAACATAGTCTTTTCTTTCCATCTCATGGGCAATGGGGACTGCGCCGTGCCCATAGCCGTCTGCCTTGATCACCCCTATCATTTTCGTATCGGAAGTCAAGGTTTTTGCCATGTTTTCCAGATTCTCGTCAAATATGTCCAAATCGATATTTGCCCATATTCTGTCATAATGTTTCATGTTGTTTGTTTCTCCTTTTATTAAAACCTGTTTCTGTCCGCGCTTTGCATCAGCGCAGCAAGCTCTCCTGCAAGGTCGCCGGCTGTCATGGAGTAAGAACTTTTCTTATGGGCAGTCCGCTCACCGGCCAACCCATGCAGGTAAACTCCGGCGCAGACAGCCTCGAAGCCTTCCATGCCCTGTGCCAGCAGTCCTGCGATGATTCCGGTCAGCACATCGCCGCTTCCGGCTGTTGCCATTCCGTTATCGCCGGATGTATTCACATAAATCATTCCTGTTTTGCCGCCGGCCATCGTGCAGGCGCCCTTACAGATGACCCAGGCCTGAAAACGCTTTGCAATCTGTCGGATTTTAGAAACAGGATCATCCAGAACCTCTCTGACCTGACAATCGGCCAGTCTTGCCAGTTCCGCCGGATGAGGCGTAAAAACAAGTGTACGTCTGGTATCCTCACTTTTCTGGAGCCTCTCCAATTCTGCTGCAAGCTCGCCGTGTGCTGCGAGAAGGTTGATGGCATCCGCATCCAGTATCAGCGGCTGTCTTCCCTGCTGAATCAGAGCATCCAGCAGACAGGCAGCGGTCTCACTCATTCCCATTCCCGGACCGGCCGCCGCAATATCCGCCCAGGAAACCACTTCCTTTATCAGCTGCCAAAGATTTTCCGGACGATCATTGTCCCGATAGGAAGAAAGCATCGCTTCCGGCAATTTCCCGAAAAGCAGATCTCTGTTGCTCTCTTCGGTTACCACTTTTATCATACCGGCGCCGGTTCTCAACACTGCCTCCGCGCTTAACGCACAGGCGCCATATATTTCTTTGCTTCCGGCTAAAAGCATCACTTTGCCAAAGCTGCCTTTGTTTCCGTTCTGATCTCTTACCGGCAGGTATTCCTCTGCCTGACCGGTATAGGTAAAAAATTCCGGTCTGTCATCCAGAAAACTCTCCTGTGTAATTCCAATCTGCCTCAGCAGATACTGCCCTGTGTAACGTCTTCCCGGATAAAAGATACTGCCAAGTTTTTTGAAAGCAAAGGTCACCGTCACATCGGCCATGACCGCATCGCCCATCACAGCTCCGGTATCCGCATGAATCCCGGATGGAATGTCTACGGAGAGGACAAAAGAATTTCTTCGGTTTATTTCTTTTACTGTCTCCAGGTAGATTCCTTCCAGATTCCGTGTCAGGCCAATTCCAAACAGGGCATCTATAATGATATCATATTCCGCTTCCGGAAATTTGCTCATGATCGTACAGCCGTAGCTTTCCAGTATGGCAAGCTGCCTTTCTGTCTGTTCGGAACATTTTTCACGTTTTCCAATCAGAACAAAATCCACGGGAAAACCTGCCTGCATCAAAAGCCTCCCAATCGCAAATCCATCCCCGCCGTTATTTCCGCAGCCGCCGACAATCAGCACTTTCGACAAAACGCAGGCTTTCTGAAGCGGAAGAATCCCCTTTTCAGACAAAGCCACCTGTTTCTGGCGCTCCCTCTGTATCAAAACATCCGCGCACGCAAGAGCTGCCCTTTCCATTAAAACCAGCGAAGGAACTTTAAAATGTTCGATGGTGGCGTTATCACAACTTTTCATCTGTGCGGCATTTACCAAATATTCCATACGATTTCCCTTCCCTAAAAAACAAACTGCTGCAAAAGCCTGAATCCCTTGCTGACCGCTCTTTCTTTCTCCTGAGGATGCAAACTGTTCCTTAAGAAGACTGCTTTTCAAATACGGCGCACAAAACGGAAAGCAGCTTTGGCAACAGCTTTTCCTTCGACAAAAGTTCTCTTGTCAGAATACACGAACCGTGTTATTTCTTTCCGGATTCGAACCGGTTTATCATATAGGAAAGACGCATTAAACTGTCTGAAAGATGAACGTTCTCCACCTGAACCTGAGGCGGCACCTGCAAATCTACATGGGCAAAATTCCAGATTGCCTTAATTCCCACCTCCACAAGCTGGCAGGAAACTGTCAGAGCCGCTGATTTTGGTATCGTCAGTACGGCAATATCCACATTGTTTTCTTTAATAAAATCTTTCATCTCTTCCATGGGCCTTACCTGAATGCCACGGATAGTCTTTCCATACAGTTCCGGATTGATGTCAAAAATTCCGGTAATGATAAATCCACGTCTCTCAAAATTCATATAATTAGCAAGCGCCTGACCAAGATTTCCCGCACCCACAATAATCAGCTGATGGGTCTTGTCAATCCCGAGGATTTTACCAATTTCCGTATATAAAAATTCTACATTATAGCCATATCCCTGTTGTCCGAAACCACCAAAATTATTGAAATCCTGCCTGATCTGAGATGCCGTCACATTCATGATGCGGCTTAACTCCTGAGAAGATATTCTTTCCACTCCCTCATCCTTAAGTTCTCCCAGATAGCGGAAATATCTTGGAAGTCTGGCGATTACAGCCTGTGAAATTTCTTTCTCTACCACTTTAACCAGCCTCCTGAATAAATCTAGTCTTTATTATAGATAGCTGTTAAAAAAATGTCAATCAATTCTTCCAAGCTGATTGACAGTCTGCTTTTGGCACGGTAAACTATCTTTGGATTATCAGCGTTTTTGCCCGATAATCCATACAAAAGACAGCACATACAGAAGAAAAATAAACTATGTGCAGTAAACGGAGGTTTTTTCATGGTACTTTCCTGTCAAAATATAGAAAAAGCATTTCTGGAAAAGCAGGTGCTCAAAAACTGCTCTTTCCACATTGAAGATTACGAGAAGGCAGCTATCGTAGGCATCAACGGCGCCGGCAAAACCACTCTTCTGCGCATTATCGTAGGGGAACTGGAAGCCGACGGAGGACTTGTCACTTTTGCAAAGGATAAAACTTTCGGCTATCTGTCCCAGAACGCTGCCGTCAACGGTGAAAATACAATCTACGAAGAGCTTCTCAGCGTCAAACAGTATCTGATTGATATGGAGCTTCGAATCCGCACCCTGGAACAACAGATGAAACTTTCCGAAGGGAAAGAGCTGGAAGAATTGATGGAACAATATGCGGCCTGCACTCATTCTTTTGAAGCAGCCAACGGCTACGCCTATAAAAGCGAACTGACTGGTGTTTTAAAGGGACTGGGGTTTGCGGAAGAAGAATTTTCCAAACCGGTTTCCACACTTTCCGGCGGGCAGAAAACGCGAGTGGCTTTAGGAAAGCTGCTGCTGCAAAAACCGGATCTGATCATTCTGGATGAGCCTACCAACCATCTGGATATGTCTTCCATCGCATGGCTGGAAACTTACCTGCTCAATTACAAAGGCGCTGTTCTGATCGTCTCTCACGACCGTTATTTTCTGGACCGCATCGCTTCCAAAATTATCGAAATCGATAATACTCAGGTGACTGTATTTCAGGGCAATTACTCCGACTATGCCGCCAAAAAGGAGCAGCTGCGCGCAGCCAAAATGAATGCCTGGTTAAACCAGCAAAGAGAAATCAAACACCAGGAAGAGGTCATTGAAAAACTGCGCTCTTTTAACCGGGAAAAATCCATACGCCGCGCAGAGAGCCGCGAAAAAATGCTGGAAAAAATGGATGTTCTGGAAAAGCCCACGGAAGTGAAGGCTGATATGAAAATCCAGCTCACTCCCCGCATCATCAGCGGAAACGATGTATGTGAGGCGGAACATCTCGCCAAATCTTTCGGAAATCACTGCCTTTTTACTGACCTGAATTTTTCCATAAAACGGGGAGAACATGTGGCCATCATCGGAGATAACGGAACCGGCAAAACTACAATCTTAAAACTGATCAATGAACTTACACCTCTGGACGGCGGCAAGATCAAGCTGGGCAGCAAGGTGCAGATTGGTTACTATGACCAGGAGCATCATGTGCTTCACAGTGACAAAACACTTTTTGAGGAAATTTCGGATGAATACCCTACTCTGATCAACACAGAAATCCGCAATACACTGGCTGCTTTCCTCTTCACCGGCGACGATGTGTTCAAACGGATCAAAGATCTGTCTGGCGGTGAAAGAGGCCGTGTCTCTCTGGCAAAACTGATGCTTTCCGAGTGTAATTTCCTGATTCTGGACGAGCCTACCAACCATCTGGATATTGCTTCCAAGGAAATTTTAGAGGATGCCCTCAATCAATACAGCGGCACGGTACTTTATGTGTCCCATGACCGTTATTTTATCAACCGCACTGCTTCCAGGATCCTGGAACTGGAACATGGACATTTGAATAACTATCTGGGAAATTATGACTATTATCTGGAAAAGAAAGAAGAAATTTCCCTTTCGGAAAATCAGACAGGCATTTCTTCCTCTCCTGCTCCGGAATCAGAGTCCAAATTAAGCTGGCAGGAAAAAAAGGAAGAACAGGCTGCGCGGCGTAAAAAAGAAAATGCGATCCGAAAATGCGAAGAAAAAATTTCCAGTCTGGAAGCAAGAGAAAAAGAAATCGAAGAACAAATGCTTCTTCCTGAAATCTGCACCAATGTGGAAGAGCTGACAAAACTTGGCAGAGAAAAAGAAGAAATCGAAGAAGAACTTTTATTGCTCATGGACGAATGGGAGGAATTAAATAAATAATCCCATCGGAACCCTGGATGTTTCTGAAACAAGAGAATGAAGAAAATTAAAAACAGCTGTGATTTCAGACGGACCAAAAGGTTTTCTGATTTCACAGCTGTTTTTAGATTTGCAAAATCGTTTTTATGAATTTGCTTTCTCCGGTTTTTTTTCAATAAATATTTTTCTGGTGATAAAATTGTATACCATGACTACGCCGGTAGCAAAAGGTTTCACGATAATATAAGATTTATCCCAGATAGGGTTAAGCACCGCGGTTCCCCCAAGCATTACCAGTTCATTGATGATCAATCCGCCAATGCTCAAAAGAATAAATACAACAAATTCCTTGATCTTGTTGGCTTCCTTGTCCGTTTCAAACACGAACAGGATACTCAAGATATAATTGACAATGACAGACACCGTAAAAGCGATGCCGGTTGCCCATGCCAGCGAAATACTGGTCAACTCCTGCATGAAGATCAAAAGACCGTATTCAATAAAGAAGCACAAAAATCCTACTACGCCAAATTTCATGATCTGCTGTATCAGCGGTTTTTCCATGAGTTTTTTGATCAAAGCTCTTCCCTCTTCCAACTCTGTATTTACATTGCATCGAATGTATCACGGACAGCTTTGATAAAGCCGTCGCTGTTTAATACAGTAACATTTTTTAAGGAAGTTATCAAGGCTAAATCTTTCGTCATTTTGCCATTTTCGATAGTTTTAAGGGTAGCTTTCTCCAATTTGTCCGCAAATGCTGCCAGTTCAGGAATATTGTCCAGTTCTCCTCTCTTTCTGAGAGCGCCTGTCCATGCAAAAATGGTAGCCACCGAGTTTGTGGATGTCTCTTCCCCTTTTAAGTGTTTATAGTAATGTCTCTGCACCGTGCCGTGTGCGGCCTCATATTCGTAAACGCCGGAAGGAGAAACCAGGACAGAAGTCATCATGGCAAGAGAACCGAATGCGGAAGAAACCATATCGCTCATCACATCTCCGTCATAGTTTTTGCATGCCCAGATAAAACCGCCTTTCGCTTTCATCACGCGTGCCACCGCATCATCGATCAGAGTATAGAAATACTCAATGCCAAGACTTTCAAATTTCTCTTTATATTCCGCATCGTAGATTTCCTGAAAAATATCTTTGAAATTGTGGTCGTATTTTTTGGAAATGGTATCCTTTGTGGCAAACCACAGATCCTGTTTGGTATCGATCGCGTAGTTAAAGCAGGCTCTGGCAAAGCTTGCAATGGATTTGTCTGTGTTATGAATTCCCTGCAGGATTCCGCTTCCGGTAAAGTTGTGGATCAGTTCGCGGGTTTCTGTCCCGTCCTCCGCGGTGAAAACAAGTTCTGCTTTTCCGGGACCGTCAATTTTCATTTCCGTGTTTTTGTATACATCGCCATAGGCATGACGGGCCAGAGTGATCGGTTTTTCCCAGTTGCGCACACAGGGTTCGATCCCTTTTACTACAATTGGCGCACGGAAAACGGTTCCGTCCAGCATGGCGCGGATAGTTCCGTTAGGGCTTTTCCACATTTCTTTCAGATGATATTCATCCATACGCGCTGCGTTAGGCGTGATTGTCGCACATTTTACCGCTACGCCGTATTTTAAGGTTGCATTGGCGGAATCCACGGTCACCTGATCGTTGGTCTCATTTCTGTGTTCAAGGCCTAAATCGTAATATTCTGTCTTTAAGTCAATGTAGGGAAGCAGGAGCTCGTCCTTGATCATACGCCAGAGGATTCTGGTCATTTCGTCTCCGTCCATTTCTACCAGGGGGGTTGTCATTTTGATTTTTTCCATTCTGCTTTCACCTTTCTTTTTAAATAATTGCCATGCCGGTATTTCACACATAAGGTTCCATTCCGGCTGTCACTATAATTTCAGATTTTTTTCTCTGCCGGAATCGTAAATAGCGCCCAGTCCGTGTTCTGCCATATGATGGTACGCATTGATCATATGCTGTCTTGCCTGCTTTTCCGCTTCTTCGGCATCTTTTGCCTTGATTGCTTCCATAATTTTACGATGTTCGCTGTTGCACTGGACACTGCGGGTATTGTCGGAAAGTGTCTGTTTCCGGATTCTCATGACATATTCATGAAAATCGCTGAGAGTATGCTTAAGCATTTTGCTGTCAGAGGCTTCATAGAGAATTTCATGAAAACGGCTGTCAAGCTCTGTCAGCTGTTCCGCATGTCCTTTTGCCGCGTGGAATTCAGACAGATAAATGTTTTCCTCCATCTCTTCCATCTGTTCCTCCGTAATATGTTCTGTGGCCCAGCGGGCACACAGTCCCTCCAGCAGGGAACGCATCGCATAAATATCTCTCACGTCTTTGCTGGTTATACCCGTCACATAGGCTCCTTTATTTGGAACAATATGGATCAGTCCTTCCAGCTCCAGCTGGCGAAAAGCTTCCCTCACAGGTGTCCGGCTGACGCCAAGTTCCTCTCCGATGGCTACTTCCCGAAGTTCTTCGTTCTCCCGGTACTTGCCGTTTAAGATGTCTTCCCGGATTCGATGAAAAACCCGTCCTCTCAGAGAATACTTGTCATTTACTTCTTTTTTTACACTATATTCATTCATGCCTTTTCCTTTTGTCCGGTTCTATTTTGTCATGGGCGGAAGTCCCAGCTTTCTGCAGGCGTCCTCGATAACCTTCAGAAGTTCTTCGTCTGTCAGAACGGTAACACGGCCGCCGGCATATTCTTCGTCCACCCACTTTTTAACTTCAGCCACAAGTTCTGAAGTTTTATCCACCTGCTTGTCGCCTTTCAGATGGAAATAAGTGTTCATCCAATGGGCAATGCCTGCCAATCCTGATGTGTTGGAAACCGCACATAACACCGGACGATTCAAAAATTTCTCTGTATCAAAGATATTATAAATCTCTTCATTTTTCAATAAGCCGTCTGCATGGATACCGGCCCTTGTAACATTGAAATTCTTTCCGACAAAGGGAGTTCTCGGCGGAATATGGTAACCGATTTCTTTCTCGTAATACTCTGCCAATTCTGTAATGACTGTGGTGTCCATACCGTTTAAGTCGCCTTTTAACTGGGCATATTCAAAAACCATCGCCTCAAGAGGCGTATTTCCGGTTCTCTCTCCGATACCGAACAGCGAAGTATTGACGCCGCTGCAGCCATACAACCATGCCGTAGTGGAATTGGTCACAGCTTTATAGAAATCATTGTGTCCATGCCACTCCAATAGTTCGTGAGGAACCCCTGCATGGGTGTGGAGTGCATAAATAATGCCCTGCACACTTCTAGGAATAACAGCTCCCGCAAAGTTCACTCCATATCCCATAGTGTCACAGGCACGGATTTTGATTGGAATCTTATATTCATCCATAAGTTTCATCAATTCCAGACAGAACGGCACTACATATCCGTAAATATCCGCTCTGGTGATGTCCTCCAGATGACATCTGGGGCTGATGCCCTCTTCCAGACAGTCTCGGATAACGCTCAGGTAATGTTCCATAGCCTGTCGTCTTGTCATCTTCAGTTTCATGAAGATATGATAATCCGAGCAGCTTACCAGGATACCGGTCTCTTTCATTCCGATGTCTTTTACCAGTTTGAAATCTTCTTTGCTGGCGCGGATCCAGCTTGTTACTTCCGGGAATTGATAGCCCCGCTCCATACACTTATAAACAGCGTCCCTGTCTTTTTTGCTGTACAGGAAAAATTCACTGGCGCGGATCATGCCATTCGGGCCGCCCAGGCGATGCAGATAATCGTATATGGTTACAATCTGCTCGGTGCTGTAGGGAGCCCGGGACTGCTGTCCGTCGCGGAAGGTAGTATCTGTAATCCAGATATCTTTCGGCATATCATGGGGAACGATACGATCGTTAAAAGGAATCTTGGGAACCTCGGAATAGGGAAACATATTCCGGAATACATTAGGTTTCTTAACATCATCAAGAATGTACATGTGTTCTTCGATTTGAAGAAGATTGTTTCTCTCGTTCATTGTGACCGGGCGGTTGCTGAAAGTCTCTTCACTTGTCATTTCCATTTCTCCTTTTCCTGCATGACTGTCAGGTGCGGCAAAGCTATCCTCGTACCCATGATTGCATGCTTTTCTCTTTATGCATGATTGTATACAATCATACATGTATTGTCAATACTTTATTTTAATAGAGTGATAAATTTTTATGGTTGTTTTTTAATTTCCATAAAGCATTCTTCTCACATGTAGCATCCCCCATCCCTGCTTGTTCCAGGGTTCCTTCAAATCTTCGCAGCTCCACAGCAGACGGCGTTTTATCTGCTCGTTGGTATCTTCCGGAAACTTCTGCATACAAAGCGCCACGGCTCCCGATACAATGGGAGTTGCCATGGATGTGCCGTTTTTTCCTATATAAGATTTTGTCTTTCCCACACCACTTTTTCCGCAGGCGGCATTGCAGGAAACGATATTGCTTCCCGGAGCCACCAGATCCGGCTTTTTCATCACAAATTCCGACGGTCCTCTTCCGGAATAGTCCTCACAGGATCCCTTTCTGTCGGGATAATCCATCCCATCATGACAGCCTACAGCCACCGTGTACTCACTTTTCCCCAGCGCCGAAATACTTCCCGGTTTGGGGCCGTTATTCCCGGATGGTGAGCCACAAGGGATACAGGGACGCCTCATAATGTGCCGTCTTCTGCTTTGTACCTCGTTTGTCAGCAGGCTTTTCTTTTCTTCGTTTTGCTCTCTGTATTTGTGCTTTTTTAAAAAGTTCCTCCGAAACAAGCGGTTCGTGTACAGCTTTTCTGCAAATCCAGCCATCCGGCTTTGTTTTTTTTCGTGAACATTTCAAATTGGGACGGCTGCTTTTCCCACTGACTGCCGTTCCTATATAGACCGGATTAGTCAGAATATAGGCCACAGACTCTCTTCTCCAGCCCCCGGAACCGGAAGGCGGCGGTATTTTGTTTCGATTTAATTTAGCCGCAATCCTTCCGTCAGTCATCCCGGAGGATGCCAGGGAAAAAATATCTTTTATAATCTGCGCTTTTTTTTCGTCCGGATATAAACAATTTTCTCTTTTTTCATAGCCGAACGGAGGTCTGCTTCCCATATAAAGCCCTTTGGCCGCCTGCGCCCTTTTTACGGCCCTTACTTTTCCGGATAAATCTCTTGTGTACCAGTCATAGAGAAAGACCTGGAGTATAATCCTCTCTGTTTCTCTCCCATCAAGTCCGGCACTGTCATAATGATCGTTCACAGAAATAAAACGGATTCCTTTCTGAGGAAAAAATTGTTCCAGATAGTAGCCTGTCATGAGATAATCACGGCTGAACCTGGAAAAATCCTTGACAACAATGCAGAAAACTTCTTCCCTGCTCACCATGGAAAGAAGTTTTTTTATCCCCGGACGATTCATATTTGTTCCCGTATATCCTTCATCTGCAATCACTTGGAAGCTTTCCGCAGAAAATTCCTCCTTTTTGGAGAGAAAATTTTCCAGAAAAGCTTGTTGGTTGGCAATGCTTTCCCCTTCTGCCCGGGAAATACGCACATAGATTATTCCTTTTTTTCTTTCCATCTTTGTAAGCGCTCCCTCGCCTTTTGAAAAAGTTCACGGCTTACAAGAGCCGGGTGATGATTTTCGTGAATATACCATTTTTCCCTTTCTACAGGAACCATCTTATGGCTTCCGATTTTATATGGATGATACTTACCCTGTATGAGGCATCCGATATAGACCGGATTGGTCAATATTCTTTTTACAGCATTTTTACTCCACTTTGCATCTAAAAGCGATGCGTCCCGGCTGATTCCCAGCTCGTATCTCCGTCTGCCGGGAGAGGATACGTCATTGTCATTGAGTTTTTTTACAATTCCATAGACGGAACATTCTTCCTCTGCAAACTCCCGGAAAATTTCAGTCACCACTCCGGCTGTTTTACCATCCGGCGTCCAGTTTCCGTCCTGGCGCACATAGCCATACACTGCGTGTGGATGCAAAAGTTTTCCTTCCTCTCTCATTGTCAAAAACGCGCTGTTTACCTTTTTGGAAATATCAAACGCATAATTTTGATTGGAAAGGTTTTTCAGAGGAAGGAACAATGTTCTCAGGTCATTTTCTCCTGTAAGACTGTCATACCTTTCTTCGCAGGAAAGAAACCGCACCTGATACAAAGGAAACACGATTTCCAGATAATATCCGCTCTCCAGATAATTTCTTCCAAGCCGGGATAAATCTTTTACCATAATACATTGTGTCTTTCCTTCTTTGACGTCTTCCAACATTTCCTGAAAAGCTCTCCGTGCAAAGTCCGTTCCGCTGCATCCGTTGTCTTTACGGATTTTATGAAGCCTGCATTCCGTATGGATTTTCAGAAACGATCGGAGCAAAATTTCCTGATTTTTGAGAGAATTGCTCTCCGGCTCCCGCTGGGAAATGCGCAGATAAAGGTCCGTGGACCATATTTTTTTTCCCGTTTTCTCTTCCCGGTTGTATTCTTCCCTGTCGTCAGCCTTTCCGGATATTGTTTTTCGGCTTTTCCTCGCCATACTCTTCCCCTTTCATGCACGAATTTTTCCAAAACGAAAGACAATGCACACTCTTTTTCCCTCTTCCACCTCTATTTTTTCTACGAGCAAAAGCAGGCTTCTGCGATTCAGCTTGACTGTATAGGGTGTTTGCGCAACAATTCCATAGAGTATGAGCAGCATTTGAAGGCCTTCCCTCAATTGCTCCTCGGGAAGACGATGCCAGGAAGAACACCCTTTTTTATCCTTTCTTCCGGAGCAGATAAGAAACGTTTGCTTCCCCCCAACTCTTCGAACCATGGCCTGTTGGCAGTCTTTGCAAATACAAAAACCTGAAAACAGATAGCATTTTTCTGTTCCCGGCGCTTTTCTCGTATCCATCTTAAGTTCTCTCTGTACGGCTTCGAAATCCCAGCGGTTTATAAACGGCTCCACTTTCCCTTCTGTTCTGCTCCATTTCTCTTCCGGCACGGAAAATCTCTTTTTTATTTTGAGACTTCCCGAAACACTTTTGCCCTGAATTAGAATCCCTGTATACAATTCGTCTGTCAAAATTCTGCGCACCGCGCTTGGAGTCCATCGGGGTGTTCCCGTTTTGTCAAACGAAGTCTTAAGTTGGCATCCGTTCTGCCTTTTCCAGGCAAGAGGGGATGGAACATTTTTAAAATTCAGGTCGTCTGTAATTTTTCTTATGCTCTCTCCCTCCAGCTTTCTTCTTAAAATTTCCTGAACTATATCTGCAGCTTTTTCATCTGCCAGAAGATCGCTTTTACTGGCAGGGTTTCTCACAAAACCATACCTGGGAAAAGGATTCACAAATTCTCCGTTTTCCCGCTTTGCCTTCAAGTGGCTTTTCACTTTTTCTGAAATATCGCGGCTGTAAGCATCGTTCAGTATGTTTTTAAAGGGAAGCATCAGATCTTTATAGAAATCATCGCAGAAAAAGCTGTCATAGCCATCGTTTACTGCGACAAAACGGATACCCAGCGAAGGAAATATTTTTTCCAGCCAGGTACCCGTCTGTATATAGTTTCGGCCAAGTCTGGACAGATCTTTGACAATAATACAGTCTATCCTTCCGCCGCATATTGCTTCCCACAATTCTTTTATACCCGGGCGGTCCATATGCAATCCGGAATAGCCATCGTCACAGATTTCCATAGTCAGCAGAAATTCCGGATGTCTCTCGATATAACCTGCAATCAGTTTTTTCTGAGTTTGAATGCTGTTGCTCTCTTCGTTTTCCTCTTTCGCATCTTCTTTGGAAAGACGGTAGTAGGCTGCCGTCCGAAAGGTTGTGAAATCTTCCATTCCTTTTTAAAGCCCATGACAGAATCTTCCGATGATTCAGCCAAAGTATTTTCGGATGCACCAGTCAAAATCCGGCTGATTTTCTTCAAATTCCACATGGATCTGCAAATCTTTGTAACGAAAATCAGAAGGGAGATCACGCCTTAATCTTGCTGCCGTCTCATCCGGAAGAATCAGGTTTCCATCCGGGGTTCGGTATTTGTCAAGGATAAACACTGACTCTCTGTGATCTGTCAGATCCTGTTTTTTTTTCATGAGCTGCCGCCTTTTCTTTTTCTACAATTTATTCCGCCTGCTTTGTCCTTTATGCTTCGATACTGATTTTCTCCAATCTCAGCATAAATAATACGGCTTCTCCCGGCAGGAAGAGGGAATAAACTCCCCTTCTTCAAAAAGCATCCTCACCGCTGCCTCATATTCTGAAATCCTTTCTGCCTTTCTGATTCTTTTTGCCGCCTTTTCGGCATCTGCGAAATTAGGCAGCATATAAAACCAGAGTTCCTTCATTTTAAACAGCACATTTCGCTCTCCGGATAAAACCTCTCTGTATCCGGAAAGCAACGCCTGATGAAAGGCATAAAGGCGTTCTTTTTTCATTTCCTGTCCGTTTTGGTACAGCGCAATCAGCCCGGGCGTCGTCAAAAGCCCTCTTCCCAACATACAACGGTCTTCCTGGGGATATTTTTGTTCCCAGTTTTTCAGGTCCGTTAAAGTGGCGATATCGCCGTTGTAACAGACCGGACAACGGCTTTCTTCCAGAGCCATTGAAAAATATTCCATCCGCACCGGTTTTTTGTAGTAGTCCTCCCGGACTCTGGGATGAACAATCAGCTCATGCAGCGGAAAACGGTTATAAATTTTAAGAAGATTTTCAAATTCCTCCCCATCTTCCATTCCCAACCGGGTCTTTATGGATATTTTTATGGAGAGCTCTGAAAAAATATCGTCGAGAAAATGTTCCAAAAGCAACGGTTCCCCCAACAATCCTGCTCCTTTTTTCTTTGTCACAACCGTGGCAGATGGACAGCCCAGATTCAGATTGATTTCCTCATACCCCATGGAAGAAAGTTCTTTCGCTGTTCTTATAAAATCTTCGGAACGGTTGCATAAGATCTGAGGGACCGTATACATTCCCTGATTATGTTCCGGCAGCACGTCATTTTTCTCTCTGCTGCTCATATGTTTTTCCTGTTTGGGTGCCAGAAATGGTGTGAAAAATTTGTCCACACCGGGAAAAAATTCATGGTAAGCCCTTCTGTAGACATATCCTGTAATTCCTTCCATCGGCGCAAAATAAAACTTCATTAACTGTTCTCTCTTTCCTGCTTTGTATTGTAAGCCCAAAAAAGGGTGCCTCATAACCAGATAGGTCACGTTTATTCTATCATATTTTTTGAACAATCGTTACCTTTTGAACAAAAATGACAGAATAAACCCCTGTTTCCGGTTTATGCAGCACCCTGTTTTTATGCTTCACATAAATCTTTCATAATCTCTTCTACAGTTTCCATTTTTGTGCAGCGATATACATTGCTTCCGCAGAACAGAAGTCCGTTTTTCACATCTCCCACAGCTGCATGAATCAGCGCCTTTGTAATACAATAGGGAATTGTTGCCGGATTGCAATGCTCCAGGCATTGGAAACACGCCGTAATCTTTTCAGGCATCTGTTTGATCCTCATCAGAAAATCATTGCGGATGGCTCTTCCCGGCATTCCTACCGGACTGTTTACAATTTCCACATCCTCTGCTTTCGCGTTCAGATAAGCCTTTTTATATTCATCGGCAGCGTCGCATTCTTTTGTAGTCACAAATCGTGTTGCGACCTGTACGCCGTCCACGCCTAATGCCATCTGCGCCGCCATATCTTCTCTTCCGAATACACCGCCGGCACTTACCACCGGGATTTTTTTTCCGTATTTTTCTCCGAATTCCTGTGCGACTTTAAGGATTCCCTTGATTTCTTCTCCATACTTTTCTGCCTGATAGGTGTGAGCGGTGTCGCTGCCTTCCGCTCCGTATTCAGCCAGTTCTTCCCTGGAAAATCCCAGATGACCGCCTGCCAGAGGTCCTTCCACCACCAGCAGATCCGGCGCTGTTTTATAATTTCTGTCCCAAAGACGGCAGATAACTCTGGCCGCCTTTACGGAAGAAACGACAGGAGCAAGCATGGTTTTTCTTGCGGCAATACGCTCAAACAAAGTTGCCCCTTCCGGGCTTTCTTTTTCCGGGCATGCCGCATATTCCGGAAGTTTTACCGGAAGGCCTGCGCCGGAAATAATCAAATCGGCTCCCGCTTTCACTGCTGCGCGCACATAGTTTTCGTACTTTTTCATGGCAACCATAATATTAAATCCCACAATGCCGTTCCCCTCAGATATGGCTTTTGCTTTTTTGAACTCTGATTCCATGGCTCTCATATTGGCTTCCAGAGGATTTTTTTCAAAATCCTCCTCCCGAAATCCTATCTGTGCGGCAGAAATGATGCCGACTCCCCCTGCCTTTGCCACTGCGCCTGCCAGATTTGACAAACTGATGCCGATTCCCATTCCTCCCTGAATAACCGGCCGTTCCGCTGTCAGTTTTCCGATTTTCAACGGTTGATATAAATTCATTCTGTCTCCTGTCCCTTCTGATTATGCTCCTATTTTTCGAAACCGCTGGTATCTGGCTTCTGCAATTTCTTCCCCGCTCATCGTTTTCATGGAATCCAGAAATCCTGTCAGTTTTTCACTCATAATGCCTGTCAGTGTTTCCAGATTCTCAAGAACAGCCGGCTCTTCTTCCGGAATAATCTCTTCAATGATTCCAAGTTTCTTAAGATCCTTTGCCGTGATCTTCATAACTTTTGCCGCATCCGGAGCTTTTGTGCTGTCTTTCCACAAGATGGATGCAAAGCCTTCCGGGGAAAGAATGGAATAAATACTGTTTTCCAACATCCACACTTCATTTGCCATGGCCATGGCAAGCGCTCCTCCGCTTCCCCCTTCGCCGATCACGACAGAAAGGATCGGGACCTTCATATCAGACATTTCAAACAGGTTGCGGGCGATTGCTTCACCCTGTCCCCGCTCCTCTGCCTCCATACCGCAGAATGCACCCGGCGTATCCACAAAGCAGATGATGGGACGGCCGAACTTTTCAGCCTGTCTCATAAGCCGCAAAGCTTTGCGATACCCTTCCGGAGAGGGCATACCGAAGTTTGTTTTCAGATTTTCTTTTGTATTCCGCCCTTTCTGCTGACCGATAACCGTAACCGGAATACCGTGGAAAAGAGCAACTCCGCCGACAATTGCGCCGTCATCCCCAAAATAACGATCGCCGTGGAATTCCATAAACTCATCAAACAATGACTGGATGTAATCTCTGGCGGTAGGTCTGTCGTTTCTCCTGGATAAAAGGACACAGTCCCAGGCGGAGGCAGGCTTCTTTCCTTCCTCTGTCTTTTCAAACCCAGTGAAATCAGCCTCTGCATCTTTTCTGCGTTTCCTGCGGGAAGATTTTTCTTCTTTCCCTCTTTTTCCGGAAACTTCCTCTGCCATAACAGAAACAGTCTCTTTCCGGTCAGATGCTTCTGCTTTCTTTTCTGCATCAGCCGCCATAGCTGCTTCCGGATTGTGAAGAAGCAATATTTTGGCCAATGTGCTCTTGCAGTCTTTTCTCTCTACAATTTTGTCTATAAAACCGTGCTCTAAAAGGAACTCTGCTCTCTGAAATCCTTCCGGAAGTTTCTGACGAATTGTCTGCTCAATTACGCGGGGACCCGCAAAACCGATCAAAGCTCCGGGTTCTGCCAGGATCACATCTCCCAACATGCCAAAACTTGCCGTCACGCCGCCCGTTGTAGGGTCTGTTAGGTAGGTAATATATAAAAGTCCTGCTTCGTGATGTTTCTTTATCGCCGCCGATGTTTTCGCCATCTGCATCAAAGAAACCATACCCTCCTGCATTCTGGCTCCTCCTGAGCAGGCAAACAGAATAACCGAAAGCTTCTGCTCCGTGGCTCTCTCCACAGCTCTTGTAATCTTCTCTCCCACAATGCTTCCCATGCTGCTCATGAAAAAGCGGGAATCGCACACTCCGATCACAGTATCAAGACCGTTTATTTTACCCTTTCCGGTGACAATCGCTTCGGAAAGGTTTGTCTTTTCTTTTACAGCTGCCGTCTTTTTCTCATATCCGGGAAAATTCAGAGGATTTGCAAAAGGCATCTCTTTGTCCCACTCTTCAAAGGTTCCCTCATCGATCACCATTTCAATCCGGCGATACGCATGTACCCGGAAGTAACCTCCACATTTCGGGCAGACATAGAAATTCTGCTTTACATCGTCCACATAAATAGGTTTTCGACATTTATTACACTTACGCCATAATCCTTCCGGTATCTCGGGCTGACGTCCTTCTTCCGGAGATTTGCGCTCCGGTTCCAGCTTGGTGTAAGTCTTTTTAAACATGTTGCGCAACATTTAGCGTCTCTCCTTTTTGACAGCGTCTGCACGCAGACACCCTCGTTTATTTGAAAAATCTCCTACTCTCCGTATTGAGGAAAATAATCCGGAATGAAACCTGTATTGGTATCTCCATTTTCAAATACTTCATGATTTAGAATTTCATACTGGAAAGCCAGATTCGTATCAATTCCTTCAATGATAAGCTCTCCCAGCGCACTTCTCATTTTGCTGATGGCTTCATCCCTGTCTTTTCCATGAACGATCAGCTTAAGCAGCATGGAATCATAATAGGGCGGAACTACATAGTCTGTATAAATATGAGTATCCACACGCACTCCGTTTCCTCCCGGAAGATGAAGATTTGTGATCTTGCCCGGACAAGGCATGAAATGTTTCTGCGGATTTTCCGCATTGATGCGGCATTCAATCGCATGGCCTGACAGATGAATGTCATCCTGCGCTACACTCAAAGGCTCGCCTGCTGCAATGCGGATCTGTTCTTTGATCAGGTCCAGACCGGAAACCATTTCTGTAACAGGATGCTCCACCTGGATTCTTGTGTTCATCTCCATAAAATAAAAGTTCTTATCCGCATCTAAGAGGAATTCAATCGTTCCTGCGTTCTCGTAGCCTACCGCTTTGGCAGCCCGAACGGCAGTTTCTCCCATCTTGCGGCGAAGGTTTTCATCGATAGCCACACAGGGAGATTCTTCCAGAACTTTCTGGTGTCTTCTCTGTATGGAGCAGTCACGCTCTCCGATATGTACTACATTCCCGTGTTTGTCTGCGAGAATCTGAAATTCCACATGTTTTGGATGATTCACATATTTTTCAATATACATAGCGTCATCAGAAAAGCTTTTGACAGATTCCAGCTGCGCGCTCTGAAAATGAGCCAGAAATTCTTCTTCGTTGGCTGCCACACGCATTCCTTTTCCGCCGCCGCCGGAAGAAGCCTTGATCATAACAGGAAAGCCGATCTCCTTCGCAAAGCTAAGCCCCTCCTCAGCAGTAAACACCGGTTCTTTCGTTCCGGGAACTACCGGTACGCCGGCTTCCATCATAGTCTTTCTGGCTTCCGATTTATTCCCCATACGGTCAATAATGTCGCCGGAAGGCCCGATAAAGGTAATATTGCACTGTTCGCAGAGTTTTGCAAATCTGGAATTTTCTGAAAGGAAACCAAAACCCGGATGGATGGCGTCTGCTTTCGTAATGACTGTAGCTGACAAAATCTGTTCCATATTCAGGTAACTGCCGGAAGAAGCAGCCGGACCAATGCAAACCGCTTCGTCTGCCAGCATAGCGTGAAGTGCATCCTTGTCTGCCTCGGAATAAACTGCGACGGTCTGAATGCCCATTTCCCTGCACGCACGAATGATGCGCACAGCTATTTCACCGCGGTTTGCCACCAATATTTTTGAAAACATATAAATCCCTGTACCTTTCCAACTTTCAGAAACTGTTCGTTCTTTCTTTTTTATCCGCTTAGCGGATCACAAATAACGGCTGGCCGTATTCTACATTTCCTTCATTTTCTGCAAGGATTGCCTCTACTACGCCATCGTATTCGCTCTCAATTTCGTTCATCAGCTTCATCGCTTCAATCAATCCCAGAACCTGACCTTTTTTTACCGTATCTCCCACTTTCACATAGTCATCCTTATCCGGCGCAGGAGCACTGTAAAACACACCTACAAGAGGAGATGTCACCACATTTCCCGCAGGAATGGACGGTTCTTTTTCCTCTGTTTTTTCTGCTGCCACAACAGCTGTTTCCTTTACCTCTTCTTTTACTAAAGAAGAAGCTTTTGTTTCCACAACTACTGCAGGATTTTCTATCTTCACAGCTTCCGCCATCTCCCCGGCAGCTTCTGTCACACCTTCTTTTTTTCCATATTCTCTTTTCAGAGAAATCTTAAGATTGCCTTCTTCCAGTTCAAAGCTGGTAAGTCCATAAGCAGAGACCGCCTGGATCAACTGCATGATTTCATTCATTTCCATTGCCATTAACACTCCTTTACTTCCTACATTGCCAGTCCGCCGTCTACGGAGAGAACCTGTCCTGTAATATAAGCAGCACTGTCGGATGCCAGGAATACAACTGCCGCTGCCACGTCCTCCGGTTTACCGAAACGTCTCATAGGAATCTGATTCATAGTAGCTTCCTTCACAGAATCTGCGAGAACTTCTGTCATATCTGTGGAAATAAATCCGGGAGCTACTGCATTGACGGTAATGCCTCTGCTTGCCAGCTCTCTTGCCACAGACTTTGTCATGCCGATGATACCTGCTTTGGAGGCACAATAATTTGCCTGTCCCGGATTTCCGGATATACCGGAAACAGAAGAAATGTTGATGATTCTTCCGCCTCTCTGCTTTAACATCTGTCTGGAAACATGGCGCATACAGCAGAAAGCTCCTTTTAAGTTGGTATCCAGAACGCTGTCGTATTCCTCCTCAGTCATTTTCATGAGAAGGTTATCTCTTGTGATTCCTGCATTGTTCACAAGAATATCCACTCTTTTATGTCTTGCGATAATATCATTGAAAAATTCAGCTGCCTTTTCAAAGTCTGACACATTGCAGCCAATCGCTTCCGCGTCACCGCCCTGCTCTTTGATCAGAGAAACAACTTCCTCTGCTTTTGCCGCATTTCCCAGATAGTTTACGATGACATAAGCGCCTTCCTTTGCCAGTCCCAGTGCGATCTCTCTTCCGATTCCTCTGCTGGCTCCTGTTACAACTGCTACTTTACCTTCTAATTTCATGATTTCCTCCAATTAAAACAGACTTTTTGCTCAGACAATACCCAGAGCTTCTTTCACTTTTGCAATATCAGCAACATGCTCTACGTTTACTACAAGAGCATCTCTTTTGATCTTTTTCACGAAAGATGACAGAGTCTTTCCGGGACCGATCTCCACAAAAACATCCACGCCCTCGTCCAGCATCTTTCTCACACTCTGCTCCCATCTTACAGAAGAGGATACCTGTCTGCAGAGCAGATCTTTGATCTGACTTTCTTCTGTGATAAGTTCAGCATTTACATTTGCGATGTAAGGAATCACGGGTTTGCTGATGGAAACTTCGTCCAGAACTTCTCCCAGCTTTCTGCCTGCTTCCACAAGCATTCCGGAATGAAACGGTCCGCTGACGTTTAACATCACACATCTTTTGGCCCCTGCCTCTTTCAGCCGTTCAGCCGCTTCTTTAACCGCTTCTGTCTCCCCGGAAATAACAATCTGGCCAGGGCAGTTGTAGTTTGCAATCCATACCCCTTCCATACTTTCCGTTACTTCTTCAATTTTGACAGCATCCAGGGCCAATACTGCTGCCATGGCGCCTTCTCCGGCGGGAACCGCTTCCTGCATCAGGATGCCGCGTTCTCTTACGGTACGGATTGCATCTTCTTCGTTCATAACGCCGGCTGCCACCAGGGCGCTGTACTCGCCAAGAGAAAGTCCGGCCGCCATGTCTGCATGGACGCCGTTTTCCTCAAGTACACGCATCATGGCAACTTCAGCTGTCACCATAGCCGGCTGTGTATATTCTGTGATATCCAATCTGTCATTGGGCGTAAAGCACAGTTCCGTCATGGAAAATCCCAGCCATTCTCCGGCTTTGTCAAAAATCTGTTTTGCCGTCTCACTGTTTTCATAAAATTCCTGGCCCATGCCGCAAACCTGTGCGCCCTGTCCCGGAAAAATAAATGCAACCTTGCTCATAATCATGCTCCTTCATTTTGTCTTTTTCAATGATTTTTTATCGCGTATTATCTTTTCATTATAAATATTTTGAATATCAAAGTAATGATATTCCAATACCTTCTTTTTGTCAAGTAGACGATCCCTATTATTTCACGATCCCCCGCGGCTACCACAACGAAGATTCCTTCCTTCCAGGCTCGTTCCAGCCAGTCAAGCAGCTTCTTTTCTTCCTGCTTTTCTCTGATCTCTCCGATTCCCACTGATATATTTAAAATACGAATATCGTAGTCTTTCCTTATAGAAAGAATCCACTCGATTCCGTCTATCATCCGGCTGGCAGAGCCTTCTCCGATGCGATCCAGCACTTTTCCGACGATAATACCGCATTCCGGAGCAATCCCCCGGAACTTTCCACGGGACATCTTCCCGTCTCCCCCAAGACATCCGGCCACATGTGTGCCATGTCCGCTGTCATCATAAGGGCTCTTCTGATTTTCCACAAAATCTTTAAATTGAAGGATTCGTCCTGAAAAATCCCTGTGACCTGCTATTCCTGTATCCAGAACCGCAACATTGATGCCTTTTCCGGTATAGCCAACATCTTCTGCATGTACAACTCTTCTTACCCGGTCCATCGACAAAATTTCCTTTTTTCTTCTATTTTATGACTGTTTCCCGCTCTGGTTTCTTATCCGGATAGTCCATAGCGTCAGTGTACAGGGGACAATACGCCTCAGCCCTGCAAATTCAAATAAGCAAAAAATTCTTATGTTCAACCGGAAACACTGACATGCCTCCCTACATATCATAAACCATAAAACAAATTTGGAGGCTCTAAAATGAGTGATTTAACAGCAACTAACTGCGGATGCAACAATGGATGCAACAACGGATTCGGCGGATGCGAAAGCATTATTTGGCTGATCATTTTACTTTCCTGCTGCGGCGGAAACGGATGGGGCAACTTTGGTTCCGGATGTGGATGCGGCGACAATAACGGCTGCAGCAATATCCTCTGGATTCTGATTCTGCTTTGCTGCTGCGGCGGAAACAACTGCGGATGCTGATTGTGTAACCGTTTTTGACCATTCAGGCTGTCTGGCTTCTCAGGCAGCCTGAACCATCAAAACTGAAAAATGATACCACAAATTGGGAAGCTTTGTTTGCTTTACCATTCCGCAAGTAAGAGACTTGCATCATCATGTATTTCCTCTTGTTTGCCTTCTCCCAAGGTTCTGTATTTCGTGCCTGCATGAAAATGCAGGACTTTGAGAGTCTGGTATCATACATATTCTAAAGAAAAACATCATAGAATTTCTAAAGAAAGGAAGAGGGAACCGTATGGATTATTGTGAAAACGAAAGCATTATTACCTTTGATACTCTATATACCACAAATCATATACAGATTCTGAAAATTCTCCTTCCTTATGTTGAACGCAAAAACCAGAAAACTCTTGCCATTCTGATAAAATATATGGAGTTTCAGTATACCCTTCAATATTTTTCTTCCCATCCGTATGTACTTGGTGCAGCTGAAATTCCGGATAAACAGGAACCAGAAAAAGACGGTTTTGATTTTTTTTCCCTTCTGGAACAGATCAAAGCGTTCTGTTCCCCCAGAGAAAAAGCCATGCTGGATCAGATTTCCAATATGAGGCAGGCTATGTCTATGTATGAAGAAGTAAAAAATATGATGCAGCTTTTTGAAACCATGTCTGCCGGGGCGAATTCTGACGGACAAAATCCGGAGGACGGAATGTCTTATCAGGAGGGAAGCTCTCCCATGGATTTTCTGAAAACGATGCTTTCCCCGGAACAGCAGGCTATGTTTGAAATCTTTCAATCCGCTGTCGGCGGCGGAAACACTGAAAACAAAGATAAGGAGGAATCAGCAGATGAATCAGTCAGGGAATGATTCCGGCTCTTCCGGAAAACCCGAATGGATGAAAGAGGAATCGGTAAAGAATATTCCACAGGAGAAGCTGGATTTTCTTCAGAAACTTGTTTTTGAAGGGAAAAATCTTTCCCGCAAAGAACTTATGCCTTTCCTGATGGCTTTGGCTCAGAGAAGTAAAAACGCTTCTGTTCTTTTCACAGAGGATGAAGTTTCCGCTATCATAGAGGCCTTAAAAAAACATAGTTCTTCCGAAGAGATTGTCAAAATGAATCAGATTTTAAAACTCATGCACAAAAAAAATTAGTCTTCACATGCCAAAACAGACAGAGTGGTTTTTCCGAATCGGAAAAGTCTTCTCTGTCTGTCTTTCTGTTTTATAAAACCGAAACTATTCTTCCGAAGTTACCGTTTCTGTTTCCTGTGTCACGGATTCTTCCTGTACGCTCTCAGTCTCTTCTTCGCTGCTTTCTGTCTCAGTTTCCTCAGATGCGGCATTTCCTGACACGCTGTTTCCGGATACGTCGTTGCCTGATACATCGTTGCCGGAGACGTCTTCAGCGATCAGATCTTCCGGTGTTCTGTTAAATGCCAGGACAACAGAGGAAGTTACAAGATATACGTTGGAATCGCCTTCCAGCTGAATATAGTACTGTCCTAACATCTCCATCTGATTTCCGACTTTTATCACAAGAGTGCTGTAGTCACTCATGGTAAGTGTTATCGTTTTAGAAGGTGTGTCTACGCCGTACTGAGACAAGTCTTCCGGATTTTCTATCACGGAGTCTGTGGAAACAGCCGCTGCAGAGTTTAACATGACAGTTACCTCGCTGCTGTCAATGTTCATACTTTCATCATCTGCATTTTTCCAGCTCTCTCCGTCTTTGATCAGATGGATATTATTGTCCCCTTCCACAACAATCTCGGTCACGTCTTCTGCATTAAAGTCTGTCACCTGCACAGTTTCTGTTGTCTCTTCTTCCGAAAAATTCATGTTGCTTACAATAAAATATCCTGCAATACACAAAACACAGATACAAGCCAATACAATCAACTGTATTTTCTGCTTTTTCATAAATGATTCTGCTCCTTCTTTTCTTTTTCTTCAGCCATGCCTGCCGGTTTTTACTTCGGCCAGGCACGGCTGATTCTGACATTTTTCAGACTGTTTGCTTATCTTTTTCGTCTCCTCATCCAGTTGACGATACCGACAATGATAAGCGTCAGAGGTATGATTACCATTATCACAGCAGCAATCATGATCGCATTGCCAAAGTCAACAGTAACGGTAGCTATAGAATAAGATTTTACAGGAATAGAGACGTTGGTTTCTTCTCCGGCCATTGTTCCCACTGTATTGGTAAAGAGTTTCAGTTTTCTGTCAGCCACCTGACTGTTTGCTTCTTCTGAAAACAGAGTGGATGATGTGTAGAGGGTCAGCTGTGCGGTATTTTCCGTATCTTCACCCAGACTCTTTTCCGCGTTGACTGCAAGCGTAAAGGTTCCTGCCGGATCGTGATCGGTCTGTCTGATGTCCTGAAGACTGTTGACTCCTGTTTTGATATAAGCGCTGGAAGATGTGGTGAGCAGGTCGGTTACCGTCACACCCTCCGTTTCTGTTTTGTTGATTGCCTGTGCATATGGCATAAAGATTACATCATCGCTTCCGGTGAGACCGTCTGTGATCGTGTCATACTCTACATTTGGCAGCAGATAGAAAGGCAGCTGAGTGTAATAATTTCTGTCACCTTCCATGACAAGTCCGTCTGCAACAGAAAGTCCGAAGTAATCAAGAACTTTTGACAGGTTCGGCATTGTTTCAGAGAAGTTGTCGATATATGTGGTTGTGACAAAAATTTTACCGCCTTTGTCCAGATATGCAATCAGCTGATCTGCCACATTTTCTGAAATGTCAGACTGAGGAGCAAAGATAATAACTCCGGCTGCATCTTCCGGCACAGATTCTTCTGTCAAAAGATTTAAACTCTGTGTTTCTATATTAAGTTTTTTAATGCCGTCCTGAAAACTTGCCGGAATTGTTTCTTCGTCCTGACCTTCCAGAGTATAAACAACCGGCATATCGTCTCCGGTTACGTAGGAGATTGCACTTGTCAGCAGGCCTTCTGCGTCATAGCCGCTTACCTGACCATAGTAACTGCTGCTGTAATCGTATTCATAAATATCACTGTAATTGATGACTGTGGAACGTTTGCTGCTTTCCACGATCAGAGAATTCATTCTGAGTGTCGTGTCATCTGTGTATTCCTGGTAGAAATTAGGATAAACTACCGGGTCTTTGTACTCGATCTTGATATGATCCGAAGCTCCGGCATATCTTTGCAGTGTCTGTCCCAGAGTGACATCTTCGCCATCTTCGGAATCCAGAACATAGATAGTTACATCTTCTTCCAGATTTGCCAGAACTTCTTCTGTGGTATCTGTAAGGGAATAAAGCTTCTGGCTTGTCACGTCGATCCCAGTCATGCTGCCCGGAAGCTGGTTTACTGCAAGGTTAAGAAAAACGGCCGCAACCAAAACAATTGCGATCATGCTGGTGCTGTAAGCACCCATTTTCAGGCTTTTTACAGAAATCTGATATCTGCGTTTCTGAATGGACTGAATGGTCAGGAATATGCAGACGAAAATAATGGTCAGGAAGTAGACAACCGATTTTAATTCCAAAGTTCCCTGCATCATATCCATCATACGTCCATAGAAATCAAAACAGTTTAAAATATCTGTCAGCAGGTTTCCGGTAGATGAGATGAGCTGTGTGATGCTGCTCATCATATAGCCCAAAAAGAATATACCAAAACTTAAAACCGCTGCAATTACCTGGCTTTCTGTAATGGAAGATACAAAAAGACCGATAGCAAGTCCTGTCAATCCAAACAGATAATAGGCGAGAATTGCTGTGTAGCTTTCCCCGTAAGGCACCTCTCCGAAAGCAGAGAGGATAAGAGGAAACGTACAGATCACCAGGGTGGAAATGGTAAATATCGTCGCCATGGCCAGGTATTTACCCATTACAATGCTTCCGATCGAGACCGGAGATGTCAGTGTAAGCTGATCTGTCTTCTGCTTTTTGTCTTCCGATAAGATACGCATGGAAAGTATGGGAATTGTTATGATCAGAAGAAACAGAATACTTCCTATGGTATTTGTAAGATCTGCGTATCCATAAACAAGGTTGATGGCAAAGAAATACAATCCTGCCAGGAAAATTGTTGCAGCCAAAAACAGCCATCCGATGACGGACTGAAAATAGGCTTTTACCTCTCTTTTATAAATCGCTAACATTTTCAGTTTTCCTCCTTCTTGGCCATCGCACTGTTGTCTTCAGCTTCGCTGCCTGTAAAATCCTGTTCGGCAGTCTGTGCTGTATCATCTGTCAGGATTACAGAATCCTCATTTTCTTTCACACTGACACTCTCATCTTCCGGAGCGCCTGATGCATGCTCTGCTTCTTTCTCCGCCTGTGAAACCAGTTCATCTATATTGGAATATGCACTGCCATTTGACTTCCAGTTTTCTTTCTTTTTCCGGAAACGAGATGACTTCTTTTCCCGTGCATCTATTTTTCCCTGTTTTTCTGTCAGTTCCAGGAAGATATCTTCCAGAGATTTATTTACCATGCGCATTTCAATGATCGGGCAGCGTTTTTCTGCCAAAGTATAGAAAAGTTCTTCCCGGATGTCTTTTCCTTCCGCACTTAAGATATGTACTTCTGTTTCTTCTTCGGAAGAACTCTTTGCGGTATAGGATTCTACCTGCGGCATGTTATTTAAAATATCTTTCAGTTTGTTTTCATTTGCCCGGACAGTTACTTCCAGTTCTGCGCCTCCGCGCATTCTCTGGCTCAATCCTTCCGGTGTGTCGCATGCTACCAGTTTTCCTCTGGAAATAATCATAATCTGATCGCATACCGCGCTTACTTCTGAAAGAATATGAGAACTTAAGATCACAGTGTGCTTTTCTTTTAAACTGCGAATCAGATCCCTCATTTCAATCATCTGCTTCGGGTCAAGACCTACTGTGGGCTCATCCAGAATAATAACCTGGGGATTTCCCATAAGCGCCTGTGCAAGCCCCACTCTCTGCTTATAACCTTTGGACAGATTTCGAATCAGCCTTTTTCTCACATCCAGTATACCGGTTGCCTTCATGGCTTCCTCCATCTCTTTTTTTCTTTCCTTCCTCGGAATTTTTTTCAGCTCTGCTGCAAATTCCAAGTACTCTTCCACGGTCATATCCTGATAAAGAGGCGGCTGTTCCGGAAGGTAACCGATACATTTTTTAGCCTGCTCTGGCTCCTTCATAATATTAAACCCATTCACCAAAACTTCTCCGCCAGACGGCGCCAGATATCCCGTAATAATATTCATCGTTGTGGATTTTCCAGCTCCGTTCGGTCCAAGAAAACCATATATCTGGCCTTTTTCCACACGGAAAGTCAAGTCATTTACTGCATAATGATTTCCGTATTTTTTTACCAGATGGTTAATCTCAATCATGCTTTTTCCCTCCTGTTTGTACAACTTACTTAATAATATTATTCAAAAAGTGTGTTGAAATGAGGAAAGATGTGTGTTTTTT
The DNA here is from genome assembly GCA_944381635.1 of uncultured Lachnospiraceae bacterium. Classification (GTDB taxonomy): domain Bacteria; phylum Bacillota; class Clostridia; order Lachnospirales; family Lachnospiraceae; genus CALWLY01. The sequence goes on along the minus strand of CALWLY010000002.1, from coordinate 13,279 downwards.
ATGTGAAACTTGTGTGAAAGAGATATGTCCGGTTTTTATCGTATAAAAAGTGTGTGCCCTGGCACACACTCGCGCCGAGCGCGATGCCGTTAGGCAATGGTTACCTTTCGCGCGAGTGCGCATCTACAGCGGAGCGTTATTTTTTATACGGTAGGAAATGAAGTTTCCTACCGTATAAAAAAACTGCAAAGCAGGAATTTTCCCGCCTTGCAGTTTTCAAGATTTTCATAGATTCTGTTTGGATCAGGCTTTCCAGAGACCATGCAGGTTGCAGTACTCGTAAGCTGCAACTACTTCGTCGCCTTCATTCAATGCAAAAACAGCCTCCGGTTTTTCGCCGGGTTTTAAATGTTTCAGCTGAACGCCCTGTTTTGTTTCCAGTGCAATGAACATGATATAGTGTGCTTCCATCATAGGATGCTCTACTTCTCCTACTGTCACTGTAACAGTATTTCCTTCTCTTTTTACTACAGGCACATGCTTTTCTGCTGCACCGTCAGTAGTTCCAGGAACCAGTTCTTTCATCGGTTCGCCGCAGCACATAACCGGCACTCCACTGGGCTCCACATAGGTAATAATGTTTTTGCAATGTTCACAAATGTAAAATTTCATTGTCCTCATTCTCCTTATCAATTTTATACAAAAATAAAGCCTTATCTTTTTACATTTTTCATTATAACTCATATCCACGGAAAAATCCAGTCCGATTTCCATTTAAAAACAGGGTAGATAGATTTTTCACTGTCTGCCCTGTTTTTCCTTATATTTTCACGCAAGCATGAAACTCATAGTCCTTCGCCTATGACGTCAATGATTATTTCTGAACAATATTTACCAGACGTCCCGGAACATAAATTTCTTTTACAATGTTTCCGGTCAATTTATCGGCAACTGCCTCTTTTGCAGCTGCAATTGCGTCTTCTTTGCTGATATCCGCAGCCACCTTAACGGTTCCGCGCATTTTTCCATTGATCTGGATACCGATTTCCACCACAGATTCCACGGTTTTCGCTTCGTCGTAGGAAGGCCACTGTGCCTGATAGAGACGTCCGCCGTAATTCATCATTTCCCACAGCTCTTCTGTCATATGAGGTGCTACCGGGTTTAACAGAATCAGGAATGTTCTGAATTCGTCTTTTGTGATTTTTCCTACGCGGTTGAAGTCGTTGATCAGAGACATCATGGCAGCAATACCGGTATTGTATTTCAGACTTTCATAATCGTTGGAAACTTTTTTGATGGTCTGATGCATTTTGGTTTCCAGTTCCTTGGAATATCCCTCTTCCTCTGTCACAATATCCTGGAGTTTCCATACACGATCCAGGAAACGGCGGCAGCCTTTTACACCTTCGTTGCTCCATGCAGCGCTCAGATCAAAGGCGCCGATGAACATTTCATAAGTACGCAGTGTATCTGCGCCAAACTCATTGACAATGTCATCCGGGTTTACCACGTTTCCGCGGGATTTACTCATCTTTTCACCGTTCTCACCCAGGATCATGCCGTGAGAAGTTCTCTTCTGGTAAGGTTCCGAAGTAGGAACAACGCCCTGGTCATAAAGGAATTTATGCCAGAAACGGGAATAAAGAAGATGCAAAGTTGTGTGCTCCATTCCTCCGTTATACCAGTCAACGGGCAGCCAGTATTTCAAAGCTTCCGGACTTGCCAGAGCTTCATCGTTGTGAGGATCGATGTAACGCAGGTAATACCAGGAAGAACCTGCCCACTGAGGCATGGTATCTGTCTCTCTCTCTGCCTTTCCGCCGCAGCAGGGACATGTAGTCTCCACCCAGTCTCTCATAGCTGCCAGAGGTGACTCGCCGTTATCTGTAGGCATATAGCTGTCTACATCAGGAAGTTCCAGAGGAAGCTCGTTTTCAGGTACCGGAACATAACCGCATTTCTCACAGTGAATGATCGGAATAGGTTCTCCCCAGTAGCGCTGTCTTGAGAACACCCAGTCTCTGAGTTTATAGTTTTTCTTGGGTGTGCCGATGCCTTTCTCTTCCAGGAAACCAATGATTGCTTTTTTAGCTTCTGCCACTTCCATGCCGTTCAGGAATCCGGAGTTTACAAGTTTTCCCGTAGCCACATCCGTGAAGGCAGCTTCGTTTACATCGACCGGACCCTGGCTGCTTTCCACAACCTGAATGATCGGCATGTTAAATTTCTTTGCGAACTCCCAGTCTCTTTCATCATGAGCAGGAACAGCCATGATCGCACCCGTGCCGTAGCTCATAAGAACGTAGTCGGAAATCCAGATCGGAATCTCTTTTCCGTTTACAGGGTTTACGGCAGACAGTCCGTCAATCATAACACCGGTCTTATCTTTTGCAAGTTCTGCACGTTCAAAATCAGATTTTCTCGCCGCCTGTTCACGGTAAGCACGGATTTCGTCCATGTTTTTGATTTCATCTGCAAACTGGTCAATGTAGGGGTGTTCCGGGGAAAGTACCATATAGGTAACGCCGAACAAAGTATCCGGTCTTGTTGTATAAATGCGAAGTTTTTCTTCTTTTCCTTTGATCAGGAAATCTACCTCAGCGCCCTGAGACCGGCCAATCCAGTTTTTCTGAGAAACTTTTACTCTCTCGATATAATCCACACCGTCAAGACCGTCAATCAGCTTATCCGCATACTCTGTAATCTTTAACATCCACTGGCTCTTGACTTTGCGCACTACTTCGCTTCCGCAGCGCTCACATACGCCGTTTACCACTTCTTCGTTTGCCAGACCGACCTTACAGGATGTACACCAGTTGATGGGCATCTCTGATTTGTAAGCCAGTCCTGCCTTAAACAGTTTCAGGAAAATCCACTGGGTCCATTTATAATAGTTGGGATCTGTAGTGTTGATCTCTCTGTCCCAGTCAAAAGAATATCCCAAAGCCTGAAGCTGCTCTTTAAAGCGATGCACATTGTTTTTAGTAACAATCTTAGGATGCACTTTATTTTTGATCGCATAGTTTTCAGTGGGAAGTCCAAAAGCATCCCATCCCATAGGATAAAGTACGTTGTAGCCTTCCATTCTTCTTTTTCTTGCCACGATATCCAGCGCCGTATACGGACGGGGATGACCTACATGAAGTCCCTGTCCGGACGGATAAGGGAATTCTACCAGACAGTAGTATTTAGGCTTTGAAAAATCATTTGTAGCCTCGAAAGCTTTTTCATCTTCCCAAATCTTCTGCCATTTCTTTTCCACATTTTTAGGCTCATATGCCATTTTCATGGATGATTACCTCCTGCATCTTTTTCTGCTAAAAATATTACCGCTCGCATAAAAAACCCCTTTCTTCTCCAACAAGATAGAGACGAAAGGGGTAATATCCGCGGTACCACTCTATTTCATGAAAACACCAGGACATTTTGCTAAATCTTTTTATAAAAGAAACATATAAAAGTTGTTTCTGCCAGCCTGTCTTTTCATGCACTTAAATTCTGTAACGGGAATACCCGTCCCTAGTTACTAATCACTGGAAAAATGCTCTTTTCTCGTGAAATCAAAAAACATTTTGCAGCTTCTGTTCACCATGGAAACTCAAAGGCCAGTTCAAAGTTACGTTTCACTGTCTCGCACCATCCGACAGCTCTCTGAGAAACTTTCCTCCTACTATTCCTTTTCACAGTTTTTATTTTATGAAACTGTTAACTAAATGTAATTCTACCGTCTGCCCCCTGTCTTGTCAACAAGAATTTCTGCGAGAATCTTTTGGAAAATTTGCCGCAATGTGTTATGATACTCCCATGACTATTTTAAACGCACAGGAGGACATGGTTTTGAAACCATTATTATACACGATCGTGCCGGAAGAAGCACTGAAATCCATGGCAGTTACATTTCATGCCTGCATCAAACTCCCTATTCAGATCATCAATGAACAGGGTGGAATTCTTGTTTCCGAGGGAGAAACTCCGAAATTCTGCAAACTTTTTCAAAAGCATCTTCCTTCCCGTTACACCTGCGAACAAATGCATATTTCCGCCAGCAAAAAAGCAATTTCTCTGGGAGAACCTTATGTTTTTGCCTGTTATGCAGATCTGAACCACATTGTTTACCCTCTGATAAGCAAACAGACCTTTTTAGGCTCTATTCTGGTGGGTCCTTTTCTGATGGATGATGCTGATTCCACACTGATATCCAACATCGCCATGAAATATCCGATGACTACGGACGATGCGCTGGAACTGTACGATGAAACATCCAGTCTTCCGGTGGTGGCACCCGCCATTGTAAACCATATCAGCCACCTGCTTTTTTACCTGTTCTCCAATGTTGTCACAGACAGCAAGAAAGAACTGTGGCAAAACAATCAGAAGCTTTTGCAGCAGTCCCGCATCAATGAATCCATTCAGCGCTACAAAGCTGAAAATATTTCAGAGAATACTTACCCTTACGAAAAAGAGAAAATCCTGCTCAACAAAGTAAAATTAGGGGATGTAAAAGAAGCCAATGCGGTTTTGAACGATCTTCTGGGCTACGTTCTGTTTTCCCAGGGCAACAGCCTGGATGTGGTAAAAGCAAGGGCTCTGGAACTGTGTTCTCTGCTGTCCAGAACCGCTATAGAAGGCGGCGCCCCTACAGACAGTATTTTAAAACTGAACAATCAGTTCTTACAGAATCTGCAGCAGATTGACAACCTGGATACCCTCTGCCATAAACTCCAGGAAATTGTGGAAACCTTTTCCGAAAGCATGTTCAACTATATTCCTTCCAAGAACAGTGAAATTATCAAAAAATCCATGCTGTACATATCCGAACATTTTAACCGTCCTCTGACGTTGGAAGAGGTTGCCGATTATGTCCATCTGCATTCCTCTTATTTTTCAACCCTCTTTAAGCACTCCACCGGTTCTTCCTTTAAGGAATACCTGAACATGGTCCGCATTGAAGAGAGTAAGCGTCTTTTAACAAACACGGATTTTTCTATTGTGGATGTTGCCGTGGCAGTAGGTTTTGAAGATCAGAGTTATTTTTCCAAGGTATTCAAAAAATATACTGGTCTGACCCCCAAACAATTTCGGTAGATAGGCATTGCATAAAACGGCTCGTTTTTGATTTTATTCCATGCTCTCTACCACATCAGGATACCATTCCATGGCCTTCTTCAATGCCTTTTTTACGGGGAGTCCATACCCGGACAGCACCACCAGGAGGTTTTTCTGTTCCTGACTTTTTTCACTGCATTTTTCTGCTTCAAACAGATTTCCCACGCAGTTTATCAGATACCATTCTTTTTGAATGCATACAAACCCTTTGATTCGGAATGTGTCATCCATAATCATTTTCAGGAAATTTTCCAAGGTCTGAAGGTCTGTGTTTTCATTGATTGAAAGAAGATATTTGCGAAGTGTGATATCTGCGCTCTGCAGAATATCCGCTTCGGCAGCTTCCTCTTTATTCTCACACAGTGGGTCCAGCCATTCCGGCTTCAGATCGCCGTATGTGGTCTCATGGATGGGAATATCCGGACGATGGGCATGAATTTTTGCGCACACATCACATATCTGCTCTTTTGAGACCATGTCGGTCTTATTCAAAAGAATCACATCGCTTACATTCAGCTGTTTTTTTACGACAGTTGCCGTTTCGTACACTTTCAGAAATTGTTTGGCATCTACCAGACATATGCTCCCCATGTATTCCACGTTGGGAAATTTTTCTGTCCGGTTCAATATTTTTTTGACATTGGTAGGATCTGAAAGTCCCGATGCCTCAACAATGATAATATCCGGTTTCTGATTCAAAGATGCGGTTAAGACTTCCTCGAACTTATCCAGTCTGCAGGAGCAGAAAATGGAACCGTTGTTAATCTCGTCCAAAGCTGCTCCGGTCTCCCGAAGCAGCTCTCCATCAACGCCTTCTTTCCCAAATTCATTCACGATCACATGAATTTTTTTATCCGGAAATATTCGCAGCATCTTTTTTAAAAAGGTAGTCTTACCCGCACCAAGAAATCCGGTGATCAGATACAGTCTGCTCATGCTTTCATCGCCGCACGGATTGCTTCTTCCAGCTCTTCTTTCGCCGGCACAAGGGAGCGGAATTTCAGTTCTCCGTTGATATACATGGAAGGCAGGTTCGGAACACCCATCTTTTTACATCTTGCGATATTTTCTTTCTTGGTGAATTTATATTCAACCAGATCAATGGAATCTCCGAATGTTTTCTTCGCCTCGTTTGCAGCTCCCATCATATAGGTACATGCCGCACAGGTAGCGGAATCCAGTGTAAATACCTCTACCAGCGGTTTTTCCAGGTGCTCATAATCCGGGATTTCCACTTCGATATCTTCATCCTGAGCCACATAGTTTTTCAGCATTTCTCTGACAGAATCCGTCTCGTGGATGGCCTGAACGATTCCGATCGTATTTTCTACCGGCACGTCATAAGGCATATCGCATCCGGGAGCCAGGATGAAGTTTCTCTTATCTTCCAGCTTATCCAGCAAATCTACCACAAGTTTCATGTTATCCTGCTGGCTTCCGTGAAGCATAACAGTGGTCAGCGGAATATTGCCGCCAATAGCTATGTTATATTTATCAGTAATCTTCTTTGCTGCAATCAGATCCACATTTTCATCAATGGAAATGGAATCCGGACCTGTCTGGCACATTACTTCGATATTTCTTGTAGCGTCTCCGCACACAAAGAACGCAGAATATACTCCGGCTTCTCTGATGTGAGAGAATATATCTGTAAAGGGTTTTGTCATAAACTGTTCAAAGTGATTGGAAGAAATCTGGGAGATCAGAGGATCCACCACTGCGATTACATCCATTCCGGCTTCGATATAGTAATCTGCCATTTTCATTACTACCGCGCTGCAGTAATCCAGGAATTTTTCAACTGCTTCTTCGTCATCGTACATGTCCATAAAAATATCGTTTCCGCGCAGATGAGTAGCAAGGGTAAAAGGTCCGCAAATCAGTCCGTATAATGCTGTTGTATCACCTACTGCCTCTTTCATGCGTTTCATCACGTCCAAAATCATCGGAATTCTTCCGGATTCTTTGGTGGGAATCGTACAGTAGCACGGTGTAACCAGTTCTTCTTCCCCTTCCAAAGGGTGCTTGGAAACAGACGGCGGTGCATCGTCAGCCCACACAAGATCGCAGCCAAGGCACTCTGCCTCAACCTGAAGGTCGAAGATAACCGGCTGTCCGGAAGGTTTATACAATTTGTTTACTTCCATCAGAGACTGAAACAGCTTATCCCCGTCCTGGAGCACTTCTGTCGCTGTATAGCCCAGCAGTTTTCCGGCATGTACTCCTGCAAACGGAACCCACGCCACCTGTTCTGTAGCCTCATGATTCAATGTTTTAATTAAGGTTTCTTTCGGTGTCATTTTTTGCATCCTCCCATTTTTTATTTTAATTCTTTATTTTGTGGTATAACCAACTTGTCTTAACATATCTTTTACCGCTGCAATGGAAAATCCTCTGTTATTTCCCGTCTCTACCGCACAATCTCTGGGGTTGATTCCAATCTCGGCATATAACTGGTTCACACCGGCTAACAGAGCCATCTGCTTAGGTTCATGCACATTCATGGATTTTTTAGGTCTTGTCACAAGACGAGCTGCAGCAACTATTTTTGTCAGCTCCAAATCCGTGATCTCGCCCCTGTCAAACAAAGGTGTTCCTTCTACTCCCACTCGTTTCATGCATGCCATAATATCCACATGGTACTCCCTTGCACGGAACATTTCCTCCGCAATCTGCTCATAGGTGTGTTCCGGCCCGATAGGCTCCACACAATAAATCAATTCAAGTCCTGCATCCCGAATAGCGTCAAGCGTCTGGATTCGCTGTGCGGGATCCAGTGCAGTGTCAATTCCTTCATTTAAACGTACAATGTGATAAATACCGGTAAATCCGGTTTCTTTCAGCTTCTTTGCCGTTTTGAGATCAAAGTCTCCAATATTGGCGATAAGCATCACATCCGGCGGCATAATTTTCTTTACCTGCCGAGAAATTTCGATATATTTTTCAATATCATAATCAGCAGTTGTCATAAGAAACAGGGCGTCAATGTTTTGCGCAAGTGCTCTCCCGGCTTCTTCCACTACTTCTTCCATGCTTTTTTCCGTTTCCTCTTCCACCATGAAATTTTCACATCCCATAGAGCAGAATTTACAGTTTCCCGGACATGGCGCACTGTTAAGACCAATCTGTGCAAATACATATCCTTTGTTTCCGTATTCTTTCTGACTTAATTCATTGGCTTTTGATAAAAGCCGATAAAAGTCATCAGAGCGATTCTCTATCTTTAACAATACAAGCGCATCTTCCCTGGTCAGGTCTTCGTTTCTGTCCACTTTGGAAAATATATTTTCTAAAGCACTTACTTCTCCCTGCATCACTAATACCTCCAAAAACATTCTACCTTCATTATACTTGTTTCACAAATATTCTCTGGTAATTTTTTTGGATTTTCCAGAAAATTTTCAGAATAAAATCATAAATTCATAGTCTTTCTGTTCCTCTCCAGGCATAATCTCGCGCATCGGTAACTTTTCTAATGTATGAAAAAAGGAAGGGTATGTCGGTACCCTTCCTTTCCCTTATTCAACATTCTCCTGCGTTTCTGTTTCCGGGCTGTCTTCCTCTTGCTGCACTTTTACAGGGGTACCTGTACTGCCAGGTGTTCCTTCCAGTGCCGTAACTTCGTGAAGTCCATAGCCTTCATTGTAGTGAAGTGTGATGGTATCTCCCTGGGCAAAGCGAATGATTCCGATCAATCTGTCATCTGCCATATTGATGTCAAACATATCCTCACTTCCGGATAAGCACAGATAATAGTGGCTATTTCCCTCCAGGACTACCGGCGCAATTGCCGTTATTTTTCCGGTAATCGTTTTATCTGCCGCAAACTGACTGACAATACCGTTGGTATTTAAAAGTTCTACATAATCTTTTTCACATTCCTGAATTGTGTCGCCGATAGCTACCCACTGGTATTTTTCCACATTTACCATAGCATATTTTTTAACAAGGCCGGAGGCATCTTTCAAAGCCATAAAATAGGTGGGTTCATCCGCGATATTTAAAAGCAGCGGGAAGGTTGCCACATAGCGCAGGTTTTGTACCTGACCTTCTGCCGAAGACATAGCCGACGTTTCCGTAGCACCTTCTACTTTATAATATCTTGTCTCCATGGTACGCTGGTTCATCAAAACAAAACCAACGTTTGACTGATCGCCATTTACAGAAGTGATACCTGTATATACCCATACATCATCATCAAGCGCAATATAATTGTATCCTTCCGTCGTGCGAAGGCAATCTTTCTGACCAAGGATACTGTTGAAAAATCCGTGCACTAAAACTCCGTGATAATCGTACAGCTGAATGAGCAGTTCCGCTGAGTATACTTTGTCTATCCACTGGGGAACATCTTCCACTGCATAATCTATGCATTCGCCGGTAATGGCATTGCACAAAACTACTCTTCCGATTGTCTGTCCGCCAAAGAGACCGATATTAAACTTCTTAACCGGGCAAACCCAGTAAGGAACTCCGTTGTCGTCAATTTCAAAGAAAATCTGGTCATCGAAAATGTATGTGGGGAAATTAAAACGCAGATGACGGTATATATTTCTGTTGAAATACTCTGACTTGGAGTATTTGATTCCCTCATCCAGCATAACACATTCCGTATCCTGCGTTGCCATATCAATCATAATATAAGCCGGAATACCATTTTTCTGATTGGTAAGCCATTTGATCGGACTTGCATAGACAAGGGGAGTTACACGCACAGGAGTACCATTATAGTTAATCTGCGTATAGTCATTTGCCACTTCAAACTGAGATACCATATCCACAAGGCTTCCCATTTTTCGATCGCCGAGAAGCGCTGCGGATTCTTTGTCAAGCAGCGGAATCGTATTGTAGTCCACTTCTTTGATATCATCGGTAAAGTTGCGTTCTTCAATCTGCATCAATTCCTGATATTTTTTGGCATTGATTATCGGGGAAGACAAAATACTTCCAATTAAATAAACTGCCAGAATAAGGAGAAGCAAAATTCCAAGCCATTTGGCCACTTTATATTCTCTCCAATTAATCTGTACGCCCGTATGTGTAAGGGCGCCGTCTTTTCCCATTTTTCTGATCACATAAATGATGATGACTGCAATAATTGCCGCCATGATAAAAAACCAGAAACCGCTGGAATGAATATTGATAGCCGGCAATGTCACATAATAATAAATGAATGCCGCTGCGGCAATGATAATAGCCGCGATCACATAAAAAATTACTTTCTTTCCCTTTTTCATAATCCCTCTCATTTCTGCTGTAATATACAGCTTCTGATTTCCTGTATGCCATTTGGCATGCAATCGTTTTTCCCAAAGTTCCCGATCTTTTCTTTGTCACATCCTGTTTTCTGAAACCACATTTCCCCAATCCTGAATCAGATACCGAAAATTTATCATCGTACTTTGGGATATCAGTATCAGTATAGCACATAGGTTTTTGTATTACAATTTTTCGCAATATTAAGTTTTTATAAAGTAACGTGGGTCTTACAGATCAATTTATAAGTGAAAATGAAATTTCTCTCACATAAAAACAGGGCGCTGTGTCCCCCAACACATTGTGCGCCCTGTTACCTTCATCTAAAAAGAATCTCTTCTTTCAGCTCTTCCTGTTTTTGAAAGCGGTATTTTTCTTCCGCTTTTTTATAATGAATACATATGAAACGGCTCAGTCCCGACTTTATCAGTCTTCTCCGCCTTCTGCTACGCTGGCAGCTCTTGCAGCCACTTCTTTTTCCTGTACATCGCTGGGAGCCTGCTCATAGCGTGCAAATTCATACTCGTAATCTCCGCGTCCTCCTGTCATAGAGCGAAGATCTGTACAGTAACCATACAGATTTGCCACAGGAATATCCGCTTCAACTACTGTCTTTCCGCCCGGTGCAGGATTCATTCCAAGCACACGTCCGCGGCGTTTATTCAAATCACCCATTACATCGCCTGTGTATGCATCCGGAACAGTTACCTTCAGGGAAGCAATCGGCTCTAACAGAACCGGACCAGCCTCCATAAATCCTTTTTTGAACGCCTGAATGGTAGCCATCTTAAATGCCATTTCAGAAGAGTCAACCGGATGATAAGATCCATCGTAAAGAATAGCTTTTACTCCCACAACCGGATAAGCAGCCATAGGTCCTCTCAATACAGATTCCTGAAGTCCTTTTTCCACTGCCGGGAAATAGTTTTTCGGAACAGCTCCGCCGACTACTTCCTGTTCGAATACATAAGGAGTTTCCAGATCTCCAGAAGGCTCAAATTTCATCTTTACATGTCCATACTGTCCATGGCCGCCGGACTGTTTTTTATACTTGTATTCCACATCAGATTTTTTGCGGATTGTTTCGCGGAATGCTACTTTCGGCTGTGAAAGTTCAATCTCTACTTTATATTCATTCAGCAATCTGCTTGCCACCACATCCAGATGCTGGTCTCCCATACCGTAAATAAGAGTCTGACGATTTTCGGAATCATTTACAATCTTTAAGGTAGGATCTTCATCCATCATTTTCTGTAATGTCTGAGAAATCTTATCAATATCTGCTTTGTTCTTTGCTTTATAACGCTTGCAGGTGTAAGGTTTCGGCAGTTCTGTCTTTCCGAACTGAATCGGATTTGCCTTTGTAGAAAGGCTGTCACCTGTTTTTGCTGTTGTCAGTTTTGCAAGAGCTCCGATATCACCTGCATGCAGTTCGCTGACTTCAATAGGTTTATTGCCCTGAAGAACATACAGTTTGCCGATTTTAGCTTCTGTATCTTTATCCTGATTGTACAGAAGGTCGTCTGTTTTTAATACGCCGGAGCAAACCTTAATCAGTGAATATTTACCGATAAACGGATCCACGATAGTTTTGAATACATAAGCAGATTTCGGTTTAGCGAAATCATAGTCTGCATGGAAGATATCCTTTGTCTTTAAGTTAATGCCCTTGCACTCTCTGTCTTCCGGACTCGGGAAATATTTCACAATGTCATCCAACAGTGTATAAATACCCTGACACATCAGACTGGATCCCATAGACATGGGAACGATGCTTCCGTCCCATACATTGGTACGAAGAGCCGCTCTGATCTCAGCCTCTGAGAAAGTATCTCCGCTGAAATAACGGTCCATAAACTCTTCGCTTGTCTCTGCAACAGCTTCCATCAAAGTATCTCTGTAAATCTGAAGATTCGGTTTGCTGTATTCAGGCACATCACATTCTACTACCTGCTTATTCTGCCAGCGGTATGCTTTTTCAGAAATAACGTTTATGTATCCGACAAACTTTTCGTTCTCACGAATCGGCAGATGGAACGGAGCCAGCTTCTTTCCGTACATTTCTGTCATATCTTCCACTACCTGACGATAGGAAGCATTGTCGATATCCATATCTGTAACGAAGATCATTCGAGGAATCTTATATTTTTCACACAGTTCCCAGGCTTTCTGTGTTCCCACTTCCACGCCTGCTTTTCCGGAAACAACAATGATTGCTGCGCCGGCTGCGCTGATTGCTTCTTCCACTTCACCGGAAAAATCGAAATATCCGGGAGTATCCAATACGTTAATCTTTACTCCTTCCCATTCAATCGGAACAACAGATGTGCTGATTGAAATCTGTCTTTTCTGTTCCTCTTTTCCAAAATCGCTGACTGTATTGCCGTCGGACACTTTACCCATCCTGGATGTGATGCCGGACAAATATGCCATGGATTCTACTAAACTAGTCTTACCAGATCCGCCATGCCCCAACAAAACAACATTACGAATCTTGTCAGTTGTGTAAATGTTCATATTCATTCCTCCGTATTATGCGATTTCTGGGTATTCTGTCAAAGATTTTAAAATACGATAAATCATTCCCAATTTCCCCATGGATATATTCTACTAAACTATCCGAAATATTACAAGCTTTTTTAAACATATTAAACAATAAAATTTCTCTATCATTTTTGTGCACATTTCCAGTCCTCCAACCCCGCCTTGCTTTTCGCACTTTAACGTGCTATATTTTTAATATCTACGAGCTGTGCCTTGCCCAATTTCCATACAGCAGATGAGAAACCTGTTTATCAGATGCTGTATGGAAATTGGGCAAGATAGAGCGACAGCTCTAAGCGAGGAAATGCTTCGCATTTTCGAGCCTGCACTGCGGGCTTCCTCTTTCCATTTCCACAGCAGATGAGAAACCTGTTTATCAGATGCTGTATGGAAATTGGGCAAGATAGAGCGACAGCTCTAAGCGAGGAAA
>CALWLY010000001.1 GCA_944381635.1 uncultured Lachnospiraceae bacterium | reverse complement strand
CAGCACGTACCTCATGAGTGCACTGATCCATAGTATGAGTTCCTCCTTGAAAAAATCTATTGTTTTTCTCAAGTATGTACTAAAACTCAATTTAGCGAAAGGCGGACGATTTGACGTTTACGTATTTTCAGCATGTATATCTTGAATTAGAAGCCTACACTCTTTCTGCAAATCTTCAAGCTGACGGCAAGAAGCACTTCTGTTCACTCGGGTATCTCTTATCTCCTGAATATTGCCATCGATTGTTGCAATTGAAGTTTCAAAAGGTCTGTTTACATTATCCTTAATATACTGCCTTGCATAATCTTCCAGCTCACTCGCAGCAACATTAAATTGACTTCGTATATTCCGACGATTGTTCTTCAGATTCTCTCTAATCCTTTCCTGATCCTGATCTGCCTTTATCTGCATAAACACAGAAAATCCTACTCCTAAAACACTAAGAACCTGCCCGCCGATTGCAATCCCCTTCGTGATTTTTATTGCCTGCCAGGGCTTGAATTTAAAACCTACCCCATGCCCAACTTTAAGTACCATTTGATGAATTGTGCTCCCAGAGAAATTGGTGAGCTTTAGGCCACCCTGTGTTCCTGCTTTATATGCTTTATTCATTACCGCCTGTCCTGCCTTTTGGAAACCCGGACCGGCATTTGTTATTATTTTCTGTATTCTCTCAGGAAGTCCTTCAAATTTTCCGGACAATCTTGATTTTAAGTCCCTTGAAAACTCGGAATTCTCTATTACTTCAAATTGCTGTCCCATCTCGTTCAGACGAGCATCGATTACCTCAACAGCATCTGACTGGCACTTTTCAATGATATCCTCAGCTTTTCTGATTGACTTTTGAAGTTCATCCTCGACTTCATCTTGCTTACAGCCCTCTACCAGAAGATTGGCTGCATCAAGCCCTATATCACGAATTTGAGATGCTGCTGTGGTATATATATCCTTTACTTCCTGCTGCATACGCCCTCTTACTTCTATGAGCAAGTGCCTTTGCTGCATAAAATTCTCTTCAAGCGCATCGATATCCGCATCGAATGACTTCGGCTGTAATTCCTTAATTGCCTTCTCTAAGTGATCATCAATAACATACAATTCTGTTGTAAGCTTTGACGGAATACTCTTCTCTTTCACAAAGCGGTTCAGAGTCTCAACAAACTGAGAATAGCCACTACGTGCAACTAGTTCATCTGCTAGTTCCGAATCCTCACCTCTTTCTTCAATGCTTTCAAGATATGATTCAGCATCCAAGAATGATAGGTTAAGTTGTTCTGGAGTATAAGGCTCCAGAACCTTTTTCAGATCCTCGCGGATGATGTTCTGCTGTTCTCCGGTATTTCCTTCAGCTGTCCTATCCATCTTATTAACAACAAGAATCATTTCACCAGCCTTGTCTTTATCGATCGCAAGCTTCCTAAAATGATCAGCCATATAGGAATCAAACAGCTCATTCGTAACAACAAATACCAGCATATCAGCCGAAGCAATTGCATTATAAGATATTTCATCATGATCAGGCCTAAGCTGTGTATGAATACCTGGCGTATCCACTACCTCAATACCATTCCAATCATAAGTATGAGCCTGCTGCGTTGTAATATCAGCACCAATCGCTATATTATCCCTCCCGGTCAACATTTTCAGTATTGATGACTTACCTGCACTATACTGACCTGCAAACACAAGTCTAATAGCATCGGATTTATTATCCGGAATCTGAATGTCTACTCCGGCAGATATTAAAGCTGCACGTACCTTTTCTTTCAACTCTGCGCTTCTTTGAGCAAATACAGCAATCTTAAACATAGCCTTCACCTCACTCATTCATTATTAACAGTCTTGAAAACTGTTGTGCCAACCGCACTCTGTTTTTCATGTTAGGTGAAGCATCTCCTAGTGGAATGTGTACAACACCTATTTTATCTTCAATATTGACCTGGTTCCTAGTTATTTCCCTACCAAGAACTCTCGATATAAGAACCCTCTTGTTATCAGAATCATATACAAAACCTATTTGCTCAGACATCAATCTATATAGCCCTTCCTTCTGTTCTCTAGGAAAAACCGTTCCGTCATTAAGCAAAATCAGGGTCGTGTTCCCTGGTATTCTTGCAACTGATTGAACATGATACTGTAACCCTTCAGCCCCAATCAGGCGTATTGCCTCCGTCAAAATCTGACTATTTAGTTCCAGCATATGATCGTTTAAGTCCCACGCCAATTCCTTCTGTGTATCGGCCAAACGAAAAATAACGGAATTGATTTTATCCATTTCTGTCATCAATCCCTCAATTCTAACATATACTAATGAATCCAAGTTTTTATTCATCTGCTTTTCAAGAGTATCGCATATCTGTGCAACATTCTCTCGAAGCTTCTTTTCAAGACGCATTCTCGCTTCAAACTCTTTTTTATCTCTGCTCTTAAACAGAAAAGAGCCACCGACTCCTATCACCGATACGATCAACGCTGCCCAGCCCAAAGGACCTGCTACCGTAGCACCAACTAAGTATGCGATACCGGTGGCTATAGATAAACCTCCTCCCAAAACAATTGACGACCAATCCCATAACTTTTTCCCATCAATCATCTTATGCATACGAAGAGACTTATCGCACTCAAATGATGTTGCAAACTTCAACTCATTTGTAATCTCTCTTGAAATCTCTTTCAGCTTATCGTTACTCTTGACTTCCAGTTCCTCAAGCAACTCTTGGCACCGTGCTTCGACTTTGTGCAACGTAAAAAGCTTATTCCACGCTTTATCTGCATCTTTATCATCAAAGTGATCCTCTGCAAACGAAGCAATTTCTCCATTAAGCTCACTCTTGATTTTCACAATCAGCGACTTGATTTGTGCTTTACCATCACGATAAAAAACAGTTTTCCAAGCACCAAGCTGTCTCTTCTTTGCAAGTATAGTGCGTCCCTGCAAACTATTAATCTGGCTTTGTTCCAGAAGGTTCTCCATAGATTCAAGTATCGGCTTGGAAATGATATCAATAAATGTCTTTATTCTGTAGAACTCTCCTTTAGTTTTTACCTGTTCCACAATCCGCTTTTTCAGATAGTCGATTCGGCTAACCTCATGAAAACTCTTGCTTTTCTCCTGATCGTCCGTTTTAAGAGCAACATAAGCTGATTTCAAATGTACATATACAAATGGAATATGACTCCAAGTCTGGCCAAATTGCTCTGAAAACAACAGGAACTGGTTTCGTATCTTATCCAACCGCTCCATATCGAAACGTTTGTTCACATCACGCAATGCAAGCTTTAGGCTTTTATCCACTGCGATAGAAGCCTTAACATTCATGATGCATATAATCGGTTTCCCAAAACTCACAATCCTGCTAAAACACTCTGCTTCTGCCACTTGCGGAGCATCATCCGTAATCAAGAACAGAATCAAATCAGCTGTTTTTGCTGCTTCAAAAGCAATCTGTTCATCATCTTCACCTTCAAACGCCCCGATTCCTGGAACATCTGTAATTTCAAGTCCATTCCATGTATATTTGCGTACGTCTCTGGTGGTACGCTGAGAGCCTTTTCCAATAGAAGATCCATCACCTTCGGTCAAAATCTCCATCAACGTAGATTTGCCTGCCATAGTTCTTCCAAAAAGCGTTACCGAAAACTTTGACAGATTCTCTCTTAAATTCTGTAAGTCTTCCTTGAACGCAAAAGACAAGCGATTGAAAGCGTCTCCAATCTCAACCAGCTGTACTTCTAATAATTCTGTAGTCTCCGGTGCATAGCACGGAGAACTATTGAAATCAATAATAGTGGTTTGAATTTTCTCTTGCGCAGAAGTTAAAGCCCTATTCAAATTTTTTTCTTGTGCTGAAGCAATCTTATACCCAATCCTGGCTGCCTTATTGCATTCTTTCAGCACCTGTTTCAAATTTGTTTCTTCCATACCTCACCTTAATGAAATCTCGAAAAGTCCTTAGCAACATACTTTTCAAATTGTTTTTTACAGTATTCGTTTTTGATTCCAGTTTTCTTATCTGTTCTATTGCCGTTAAACCATATACTATGCTTTCCGACATTTTTCCCCGTTTTATTTGTCACGCACTCTTGCAGGAACTCATCTGATGATAGAATCCACATCATCTCCAAACGCTCAGAATAAAACACAAAGTAGAAGTTCTTGGTCAAATCATGTGTGATTGCTGAAAACAATGCCGCATCGCCATCTGTAACCTCATTGGATCTGGCCTTGATCTGTACCTCAATAAAGGTGCCATCCTCTTTTTTGATAACGCAGTCCACACCATGATCATCCACAAGTGGGAGATACACATCCAGCCCTTCCATCAGCATCTTTCCAATCAAATTGTATTCCATTCTTTTGCCGAATCCAGCGGAATGTCTAAAAGAAATCCCCATAAATCTACTCTCCTTACTCTTTGTTCTGAGAAAGTTATTTTAACCTCTTTCCATCTACTGTTTTCCACGCCATTAACAGACTGAAGTCGATACTTCTCTATCGTGTTTGCACCTCAAAACTTTTCGGATTGTGAGATGGCTCCAAATACTTTCGCCCCCTTCAAAACAACAATAGTTTTTTCTCTAAATCGTATTCTTCCTTTGCATCTGTCCCATCTTTACACTTAAAAAACATTTTCATTTTCGTGCCCACCTATTTATAATTAAAACAGGCATTGTTAGAACAGTATACAGACATCAGATGAAAGTAAATTTCTTAGCCTATTCTACCCCCAAAGCCTTAAACACAGCATCTTCTGCACTTTGGTAAGGAATCAGCTGGAATGCACTCATTAAATCTGGAGGAACCGTCGCAAAATCCACAAAAGATGTGCTTGGTATCAGCACTCGTTTTGCGCCACTATCCAGACATACCTGCAACGTATTTGCAAGCTCATCCACCTTCATCATCGTACCGCTGATACTAATTTCACCCAGTACCACCAGAGAACTCTGCACTGGTTTTCCCAATGCAATAGAGCACAAGGCAATTAGTGTTGGCAACGCCAGTTTTCCGGTCATGCCGATGCCCTGCAAATCCTGATAGTTAATGACATAGTCTTTCATTATAGTACTAATGCTGCCACTGATCCGGTTAGCATTTGCCTTCAGGAAGTTAAATGCCGTATTGGTAGATTCTTTCGCATCACGGTCAGTTCCAATTCCAGTTCTTTCAAACTTTCCGTTTCCAGGAAGCATCTGGGATTCCAAACGGAACACACCGATCATACCGCTCTTGCCTTGAGAAGCAGTATAGACCTGACCAGGGTTGCACATTCCTTCCGGAATCAATTTGCCACCACCCTGTTCCGGCACAGACACATAGTGTTCGGACATATCATCCATATCAATATAAGAGAAGTTCACATCATAAAACTCCATACCACCCAGCTTTTTCAGCTGCTCTTTTACCCGGCGACGCATTTCCAGTGCCAGTTGAAGAATCTCTTCCAGTTGCTCTTTCGTAAACTCGCCATCTGGATAAACCAGCTTCAGATAACCATCAACCATTCTTCTGACTGCAATGGTATCTCTCTGGTTCAGGTTTTTTCCAAACCGGAAGTATTGGTCAATAGCATCGCCATACTGCTCCTTCCGCAACTCACGAATAAACTCAGCAAGATAATCGCTGATAAAACCGTAGTCGTTCGTAAAATGCTCTGGGCGAAACTTTGGAATTTCCCAGCCCGGCAAATAACAATGTATACGATCAAGGAATGCCGTATCAGTTCCCATCTCAACTGGAAATGGGTCAAACAAGCTGGAAGTCTTTAATAACACATCTACACTCTGATTGATATTGCCTACGAATACCATGGATGCAGAAGCAGCCTTTTCCTCCTTGCCACGAACAAATGATCCAGATGCCATGTAATCTTTCATAATCTGCACGCCATCTTTATCCTTGAACCGTATACCTGCTACCTCATCAAAAGCAACGCAATCCCACATACCAACAAGGCCCACTGTCTTACGCCCCATATTATAAAACAAATTTGCTACCGTTGTTTGTCCTCCAGAAACCAGAATACTGTTAGGGGATATTTCTTTATAAAGATGTGATTTACCAGTACTTCGAGGGCCTAATTCGCAAAGATTAAAATTATTTTCTATAAGCGGAATCATACGAGTAAGAAGCAACCACTTTTCACGATACGTGAGTTCGTCTGGCTCCATACCAATAGAACGGAGCATGACATCAATCCACTCCTCCTTTGTAAATACTTTACGACCTTCTTTCAAATCTTTTATATCAATATGTGGCATCTGAATCGGCGTCAGCTTTATAATCCGAATCGGAGTACCATTCATTTTTTCTTCCTCAATATACTCATACCTAAGTTGAACAATACACCAAATCCCACCACAAAGAAGACGGTCAAATTTCTCCGGATATTCGTCTTCGATTGGTATTCCTCTGATGCCAAGGTTTGAGAATTCAGCCTGATAAATATTGTCTTTCATATTGAGGTTAACCGTTATCATATCAATAACTGTATGACTACCGCGACTACGAAGTCTTGATAAAATCTTCTGAGCTTCATCTGGCCTTACAAAATTATCTGCAAGGATGCGCTTTACATTCTGCACTCCCTGTTCAATAATTTCATCATCATCGGAACTGCAATATTGACCTAACAAAAATTCAAGAACATAAACAGGCACATTCGCCCCTTCCTTGATTTTCTTTGTCAAATCTTTACGGACAATTTTACCCTCAAAATTTTGACGCAATTTTCTCTTCAATAATTCACGCTTATTACTATCTACACCATTATCCAATTGTCTCACCTCAATTTACGGGCTTCCCATAATTCTAAATCGATTTACTTTGCCAGCCCTTTTTATAAATGTGGATGTCGCCGCTAGAACTTCCTGAAATTTTCTTGGCATACTCACTGTTTTACTTACTGATGGCTGAACTACAACTATTTCACCTTGAACTATTTTTTCGTTACTTCTTAATTCAGACAACATTTGATCATAATCTCCCTTTAGAAGTTCACATCGTCCAGCCTGATGTCGCTGCTTTATTTTTTTTATTAAATTTCCTTTTGTGGTAAACCAAGTAATTGACTTAACTGCCTGTCCACATACTTCATATATATCACCCACGGTACTATTATAATTCTTGCCTGACATTTTCTTTACATGATAAAGAGAAACAACCATATACGGTCCATCTCCATATAAAGTAATAAAATCCGCAATTTCACCAGAGCCATGATCATACACAATATATTTATATTTGTCATTGGATAGCAAAATTTCTTTAAGGACGCATTGGATTGATCTACTTGTTGTATCCCCCTTCTTGTTAAACTCCAGAGAAACATCTGTATCTAATGCTTTCCAATCAACGCCTTCAATGATGTTACTATCGAAAATATCCTCTTCATAAATCCCTGGATACAGATCTATACCTTGAATTGTAGAATCATCAAGTGTTCTAAAAATCAACGGATTATCTGATAAATAGTCCTGGAGCGTAATTTCCCCTGTACCACTTTTTAGTATTAAAGTATTATTAACGGAAGTGTACCTTCCCGTTATCGAGCATTTTACAATAGTAGAAAACATTTCATGGGATAGCTCTACGCTAACATTCTTTTTTTCTATATCAATAATACGTAGTTTACAATCCGTAAGTAAAATCATTTGTCCCGTACATAATTTTACAAGTGGAGTAGAACTATATGTCTTACTATCAAAATCGGAATAGAAAATATTATCAGGATATTCGGTTAATATATGTGGATGGGGTAGCAAATCAAAATTGGTATTGGTTTTTACCTCAATCTCTCTATTTATAATTTTCTTTCCAATCATATCAAACCATTTAATATATTCTCTCAAATCAAGATATGTACTGCTCCATACTTTAGATGCACTACTATATCCTATAGTCGATTCCTTTTGCGTTTCCTTGTCTGTTGCTTTACAAAATGCATGACCAGCAGAATACAATCTTCCAGTATCAGTATCAATTGCTGAACTCACATCTGATCCCGCCATAATTCTATACGATTCACCTGTTTCACTTTGACGATTTAGCATACCAGAATTAAATATTTCAAATCCTTCCATATTCCCCAATACGCGATGCATATCAGCTTTGGGGATAGGATTATGACTTGAACAAAACGCCGATACTAATTCATCATAGACAGCTTCCGTATGTTTTTGAGAATATATATGAAGTAAACCTGCATCCTTTTGAAAATGAAGAATATACAAGACATATGCAAGATTTATTTTTTCTCCATTGCTTATCCATAATGGCGTTTCATAGTCTAATCCAATTCCAATAATTGTGTTATCATCGTCATTTCTAAATACTCGATTTGCCACATTACAGGATTCTGGGAAATTAGCATTAATATCAAACTTTGATACTCGATAGATTTTATCATGACAATTCGGTCGAATAGCCTGAATCGGAACGCTGTCTAAAATAGATTTTTCCCCAACAGAAAATTCTTTATAGTATTTTCTATCATCAATTTCCTGTTGATTTCTTCCCTCACTCATTCCAATAATTATATCCTGCCATACAGCATCTTTCGAGTAAAGTGCTGTATTTTCTATTTGGAGTTCTTCATCATTTACTGCAATAAACTTTGCTACTCCAACATTTGTGGCGTTTGTTCTTGCAAATCGCCCAATAAACTGTAATGTGCTGGCCAAAGATTTATGCGGTGAATGAATAGCTGCGATTTTTAGATTTGGAAAATCATACCCTTCTCCGAGCATATCGACACAAATAATTCCATCTAACTCCCCCTTTTGAAGTTTCTCCAAAGTTACCTTAACTGTTGAATGTGAAACCGAACTATCTATTTTACGCAATTTCAAAGATGTATTCATGGTATAAAGCTCTTCTAATAGTTCTGCATTTGATTTTGTATTTGTACGAACCATTAAATAGTGCTCATACCCAGCATTCCTGTCATTTAGTAAAATCTCCTCCGCTTTTTTTGCAATATCAAGATCCTTATCCCCTGATTCATCGACAGGAATGAATTCAATTTCTCCAAACACTCCATCTTCATATGCTCGTGACAACGGGTAATCAAATATGATATCTCCTGAAATTTCTTTTTTATCTAATCTAAAAGGCGTTGCAGTGAATAAAATATGACAACATCCACTCAAATTTATAAGTATCTGATGCCATGTTTTTGCAGGCACATGATGGGCTTCATCAATCTCAACAAGATCAATATTTTCTTTTGCCCAGAAAGTTTCGCTTAAACTTAATGCACAAGCAGGTGTCGCAACAATCACATCAGATTTCTCAAGAGTTGGAACCATTTCATCTTTAAATTTATGTTCCATCTCATATACTATAGGCTTCCTAATTGATTTTTGGAAAACACGCGCATTGCATAGCGTCCGTAAACTTTGGAAATCTTCAACTATTTGTCCACGTACCATCCTGCTTGGGGTAACAATAAGAACTTTTTCTTTTCTTAATACGTATGGTGCCATCATGAGCACAGCTGTTTTTCCTGAACCAGTTGGCATAACAATAATGGAGGTACTCTTATTTTTGAGCGCATTAAAAGCAGCTAATGCATGAATAGCACCTATTTGTGCGTTACGCAATCCTGGTTTAGAATCGCTACAAATTGGATAATTTAATTTATCGTACCACTTTTTAAAATACTGACTCATTCCAGAATTCCTCCATTTATCGAAATCAACTGAAAAAATCAAACTCATCTACCGCAAATGCAATGTCAATCTGAAACTCTTCTTTTTTTGGCATCTGCAGACCTGTTTCATCTGCGATGACTAAATAGTAGCTTGCTCTATTATCATATTTCAGAGATTTCAGATTGAAGCTGCAACGGAATGTTCGCTCCTGTCCGTTATCACTGGTCTTGTCTGCGATAATCTTTGCTGTATCACTTATCTGCTTTCCATTGGAATCGACA
Source organism: uncultured Lachnospiraceae bacterium (assembly GCA_944381635.1). Classification (GTDB taxonomy): domain Bacteria; phylum Bacillota; class Clostridia; order Lachnospirales; family Lachnospiraceae; genus CALWLY01. The sequence goes on along the minus strand of CALWLY010000001.1, from coordinate 267,866 downwards.
AAATACAACAAGTAGTTTGCTGCGCTGCGGTTATCGCCAACCGCATCCTTCTGATAGAAGTTCAGCGAGAATATCATGTTACTGATTTTACGGCTTGCAGAAAGAAGTCCTACTTCTACCGGCTTCGTATCGTACTTAGCCTTGTTGCGCTGGTAAGCCTTGGAATCGTTACGAAGGTAATGATATTCGATAACCGGAACCACCATCTCCTGAAGGCTGATGCCCCCATGCACGAAATTGAGTCCGCCTCCTTTTTTCTTAATACGAACACTTTCTCTCGGTGCAAAGGCATCGTAACCATCATCCATGAACTTCACCGGAAGTAAATAATCCGGAGTTGCTCCCTTATGGGTAATCAGATAACGACGGTCAATCTCCACATCCTGTTCACTCGGTGTCGTCTTGTCCACCTTGGAATCCTCAGACAGAGGACTGTATGTGTAAAGGAATCCGTGGTCGGCGGTAATATACACACGAGTACCACTGAACTCATTACGGATGATTCTCACAATATTTTTGATTTCTTCGATTGCATCATCACATGCGGGGAATACCATGCTATCAGAAGTATGACTTGCCTCATCCACCTTATCGTGATAGATATAAACGACATCCATACCCTTAACCAATGCACTTCTTTCTGCACGCTTCATCGGTGCAATATCTTTATATTTCAAGGCTACGCTATTGCTGTTTGTAGCCTTAAGAACTTTATCTCGATTGCCTGCGTCCGTAGACATTCCATCTGCCAGAATCTGCAGGTCACCGTTGCCACGCTCATTGATGGATAACTGCTTATGTGGAAGCAATGCAGCCATACCAAACTTTGTGATGGTCGGGAAAATACCTGCACAAGAGCCAAGAGAAACCTTACTCTGTGTTTCACGACGGAGCTGCTCTGCCAGAGATGCTGCCACTTCATAACGGAAAGCATCTGATATGATGACAAATACACGATTATCTTCGTTCTTTACCTTTTGGTTATAGAAATCCACCTGCTGTGGCACTTCCAAAATGCGACCATACTGAGCCAGTTCATCTGCGCATGCATCAGACCAATTATTACCCAGCTCACCAAGGAACCAGTGTGTATAAAGGCCTTCCACCTTATCAGTCACCTGCTTGAAAAGATCATCCAGATGGTCGTTGCCCACTGTCAGGCTCTTTCCAAATGCCAAGTGATATTGGCGATAATAGGTATCCATGTGGTAGTAATCTTCTGTGTACTCTTTCCAGATGTTTCTTGCCTCCACAGTATGGAATCCTGCAGAGTGTTCCAAGAAAAACGCCTGCATTTTTGCTACCTGAAGAATACCTTCATAGTAGCATTCCACATCATCGTACCACGCCAGCGTTCGACGCTTCTCAACCGTATTCATGATCATATCCACATTGATAATATGATTACTGATTTCAGTCATGAGCTGTGTCAAGATGCATTCATTGACACACGGAAACACCTCTGTTCCCACCAAATCATCCAATGGCACCTGCTTGAAACGTTTTCTAAGAATAAGTTCTTTTTCCATATTTCGAAGAATTTCGACAAGCTCTTGTCTATTATCTCCTGCAATCCACTCAGACACAAAGTCATAACACCACGCCTGATGTGGTGTGGAAATGAAGCTATCAAGACCTGCCAGATACTCCATACGAAGTGTTCTGGTCGTTGCTGTAAGAAGGATATGTGTCACCATCTTCTCGATGGTGGAGTCTTCTCCTTCAAAATATCCGGTTGCCTGTTTAACAAGCGCCCAGAAAGGTGCCTCAGCCCCGTAGTTCACAAGGTTCTGGAACACCTCATTGGATTCCATATCGTTTCCGCCTGCAATGACCGCTTTTAAGATGCTATTAGGCTGTGCATCATCGGTACCACAGATAGTAGCCATAACGGTAAGATGCATCTGTGATGGTGTACTAATTCCTTTATTGAGCCTTGAGAATGCTACTCTTCTGGTCTGTGCTCCAAAGAACTTCTTATAGACTTTTACCAGCCTACGGAAGTCCGGAGTTGCCGGAAGGTCAATCTCATTCATCCAAATAGAAACCAAGTCAGCCCTAAACTCTTCACTATAAAGTTCAATATTCAGAAGCCAATTGTCCTCCTGTGACTCATAGGAGATTGGGCTATAAACCAGATAGTTGCTGGAGGTGTCTTCCACATTTAACAGTTTCTTAGCTGCAAAGTTGTTGGTATCCGTAAGCACCAGCAGCTTTGCATTATCCACCTGAATATCCTCCAGCTTGTCCTCAAATTCTCTATCTTCGTCATACCAGAAGATGATACGACGCTTATAAAACTCCGGCAGCGGTGCAGCAAATCGCTTATTCAAATCTCGGATTATTGTATCTAAATCCATACTGGCCATGCTGCCACCTCCTTAACGTACACTATAATGCATCTTGCAATTTGAACAGAATTTATCTCTTGCAAGACTCCCTTTCACAACGGTGAATAACTTACCAGTGTTTTGATAACAAGCATGACAATAATATATATTTTTGCCAGCTTCTTTTTCGGATTTTTTAATTAATAATCCGCTATCCAACAACTCTAAATCGTCATTCTGTTCTTGCTGTTCTTCATCCGGAACAATAATTTCTTTAACCTCTTTGATGAAACGATCACGCTTTGCTTCCCAAACAATAGCAGCCTTTTTGGTTAATCGAAATTCTTTGATTACAGTGTCATACAGCTGATTCAGTTTATCTTTAACCTCTGTTTCATCATTATCGAGTTTAATGGCAATAGATTTTCCATTAATCGCTCCCGTCATATCTTCAAACCTGAAGTTCGGCAAAAGAAATGATGTACAATTGCTTCTGAGAACCCAAGCCGCACCCATCTCGTTCAATGAAGCAGCGCTCATATAGTAATTTTTTGAATGAATCAGAAAAACATGTAACTCATATTCCTGAAATTGCTGACGCAAGTAATCAAAAATATCAGATCCTACCGGAATATCATAGCCTGGCAATGAACTACAAAATACTTGCGTTTGATCAAGTCCCATGCCGTCAAGCAATTCTACCAACTTTGTTACGTATTCTTTGTCCTTACTTGCGTGACTTATAAAAATCTTAACTGATTTTGCACTCGTTTCTTCCATTCCCTCATCCTTTCTAGAATAATACTTATCGACATGGGCTTTCATTGCTAATAATTTCCCTTTTAATGCAGTAAAATCAGCTTTGTCTCGCCACCCATTATATTCTTCTTTTGCAATTTTCAAGGTTTCTTTTACAAATTCATCATCTGTCGCATCAACAATTTCTTGCAATTCAAATTGAATCATCTGAATCCACGACTGAAATGCTGGCACATCATATATTTCCTCTACAGATGGAACCAACAATCCGGGAGAAGAAGGAGTCATATGAAAATGAGATTCAATAGAATCAATTTGATCTACCAAATTCAGAAAATCTTGCTTCATTCATGGACACCTCCTTACTTAATCTTCGCCAGCACATCCTGGAACTTAACATAATTCGCTTTCACACCGTCATCCAAATCAATGGAAATCATCTGGTCAGCCAAGTGATGGATCTTTTCTTCGTACTCATGGATTTCTGTAGCTTGGTCATTCAGTGTCTTGAGCTGCTTATTGAGCTTCACTCTTTCACTTGTAGACGCATTTGCGATACGTGTCTCCAAATCAGCAATCACTGTACGGTAACGGTCCTGCTGCTCATGCACATAATCAGTACGAATACGAGCAATGGTATCCGGCTGATAGCGATGCATATAAATCAAACACTTAAATCCATTTTTCTTACCGGAATCAAACATCCAGTAAATCGGACGCTTTCCTGCTCCTCTAGAGGTGTACAAGTCACAGTGGTCTCCATAGAATTCGTTAATAAAGTATTGTCTCAAAACCTGTCTTGAAGTTCCCTCATAGCTTAAAGCTGCTGTAATAAAGGAAAGATTTTCTTCAAGGTTTTCTTCTCCAAAAGCAACTGATACAAATTTTTCAAACCTATGAACAATATCATCCTCGAAATAATCATCATCACAAATTGGAATAATATTGTCAGCATCTGCAGCGAATATCGGATATAAGGAACTATCCCATGTTCCTCCAGCGTATACTAAACCGTCTTGCCCCAGCGAGTATCTTCCAAACATACATCCGACTGCATATGCTATAAGCGATTTCATATCCTGAGTATAATCAGCAACACCAATAATAATACTATCGTTATCTACTGTCGGATTTATTACATCACCTGCTCCATATATATCAGCGAATATTTCATTTAATCTTTCCTCATTAGCTTTGAGTTGGATGAAATCATCCTGTTTTTTTCTAGAGTATTCCGAATATATTTCAGATAATTTTCCCTTTGCAATTAAAGGATTTTTCTTGAAATCCCAACTATTCTCATACGAATCCCAATCCTCTTTGCAAAGACGAATATTTTCTCGAACAAGTGCTTCAACTTCACCTCGATAAATATCTGAAAATACAATTGGTAAACTTCCAACATGTCCAACTTCATAATTTAGGGTAGGACTAATAAGTCCAAGAATGTAGTCATTCACTTTAGAATTCATATATCCAAGAACATAATAGATATCTTTTTCATCTACAAACAACGTGCATCCTGCGACATCAAACAAAAATCCTTGAGGAATAAATCTCATTGAAAAGCTACTACTTGTGATTTTGCACCATGATAATCCCTGTTTAAAAAACCACTCCATATTCTGTGGTCTTGATTTCTGTTTTCCCTTATCGTCTCTAAAGTTACAAATTTCAAATCCGTCATTTTCCCAATTAACAAGATATTCATTATTTCCGTACCATTTTTTGAACCCACCGCCCTTATTATAAGGGAACCACTTCAGTCCGGATCTAAGAGCATCTTCTCTAGACGGGATGGACAAGCCAACTTTATGCATGTCTACTTCAAACCAAAGGCGTAAAAATCGATTATTATCTGCTGTTGCTAATCCTTGTTTAGGATATGCAAACGAATCTACTCTCGAACCATTTTCAAAACACTCAAGAATTCTCTTATCAATCCAATATGCGATAGGACTGCCGGGAATCAATGAATACTCTTCCTGTTGCATGCTATATCGATATCCACAATTAGGATTTGATACAGACTCTACCACCTTTGGTCCTTGAACATCTGGACCTCTGAAATCAGAAAGACGAACATATTCTCCACCAACAGTTCTCGCTCCCTTTTCCAAAGTAAAACTACAAACAGGGACACAAGCTGCTTCAAACGCATTATATTCCAGTTGCACCAAAGAAGTAATCGAAGTCTCTGATAACACTTTTTTTCTCAATTCCTCGTATGTACTAATAAACATCCATACATAAGGTGTTAACATTCCAATATGTCCATGTGGCTTACACATTTTTAAAATTCTGACCATAAACGCTGAGAAAATGTCACTCTTATAATTTTTGTAATTTTTTTCAATAAAAGTGCGCATATCACCCGGAAGAAACTTATTCCCAATATACGGTGGATTAGTAATCACAGCATCAAACTGCATCGATAAAATCTCGGCAATTCTGACATATGGGTATAATACATCTTGACAAATTCGTTGATTACTAATACTAATCAAATCTTCAAATACCGTGGAGTTAATTTCTGCAAGCCTATTAACAAGCATCGAATAATTCAGCTGTTCGGTCGTAATTAAACTTCCGAAATCTCCAAGTTGCTTAAATTGGTCGATAACGGCATTAATGATTTTTTTAATTTGTGCATTACCATTTGCAACAAAATCTATCACTTCATTATCAATTTTAGGGACGTTCTCCAACACATATAAATTTGGTACTATTCCCTTCTTTAAAATGTTTCGACTGTATTTTCTGGCTTTCATCATCACAGAAAAATATGCCAATTGATAAGCTCTTTCAGAAATATCCATACCATAGATATTCTTTTCGAGTATCAGCTCTGCTGCATCCCTTTGTGAATAGCCATAGTCCTCATATATCTGCATAAGTACATCAAATACATAAACAATAATATGACCACTTCCCATACATGGGTCTACAACACGGATTTCCTCTGGACTTTTAACTTTTTCAGATTGTGAAGCAATATCAGCAGCCAAATAATACTCCCAATTATACTCGCTGTAGTCTTTTCCAGAGGTCTCTATCCAAGAGCGTCCTAAACTGTTTTGAACCATGTATTTTACAATCCAGTCAGAGGTGAAAATTTGTGTAACAAATGGAACATCATCATTTTTATATTGTTTTTTTGCATTAATAAGTTCATCTTTAGGCTCGTTAATATAATACTGATACAGCCATCCGATAACCTCTACGGTTTCTGTCCAGCACTCTTCTGGCACCATAGCTACCATCTGTTCCGCCACGCTACCTTCTCGTATTAAGTTATCCGGGAAGAGTAACTCTGTATAATCAGATATCTTTTGAAAAAGTCCGGGTAAAATTGTACTTAACGCATTACATTGTGTAATAATTAAATATTTATAGAGTTCAGCTTTTGCATCCTTATCTTTTAGTGTATAAACTTTTTCCATGTCTAAGCCTTCCATATCTAGATGGATGGCCTCTGTCATAATTTGAGGATTAAAATCCCCATTCTCATCTGTAAAAACTCTGACCCTCGAAGGCAGGTAATTATTAACCTCCATGTATCTCAATGCAGCAAAACGATTAAACCAAGTGTATGCAACTTCTTCAATAACATAATCGTATCCCTTGTCTCGCATTAGAAGGATAGCTGCTCTTCTCTGGTCCTTTTCAACATTTGATAAAACCACACCTGAAACACTGTCAATGCCCAATTCAGATTGAGGGTATACATCAAATCTTTCAGCTCTTTGCTTTACTCTATCAATTAACTCTGTTCTTGCCCAAACAGCATATTTTTTTATTGCATTTTTGTTCATTGCTAGTCTCCTTAGCTTAATTTGATTCCGTCGCAATCCTTCATCATAGCTGTGAGGTATGCTCTCATTCTTTCAACATAGGCATCGATATCTTCCTGACTCTCCAAAGTCTTAGAAGGGAATGCCACCTGACGGTATACATTCTTGATGACTTTCTTCGGAGCAGGAGGAGTCACAACTCCACCTTCTTTAGGTTTAACCGAAGGTGCAACTGGAGTTTTCGGATGAACGATGCTATCGATTTTATCGACTGTGTCATCCTTATATTCCCACATCTGAGGTACCAGACCATCGAGGAGCTGCAGACTTTCGAGCTCTGCTACTCTTGCTTTCTGCTGGTCGAAGAACTTATCAGCACGCTCAGAAAGTGTTCTGGCTTCATAAACATCTCCAGCAAGAGTATGAATCTCAGCTAAGCACTGGTGAATGATTTCAAGAATCTCAGTACGCTTCGCTTCGAGAAGTCTTCCGTGACCTTCACGAACCGTATCCATCAATCCGTTCAGTTCAGGGATTCTCTTATAAACACTGCTCTGTCCAGCCTCCACTACGGTAATCTTACGAATCTGATTCAATGCCTGATTTGCTTCCTCTTCCTTCTGAAGGTAAGAGAGGTCATTTCTTAGCTCTGCTTCCATGCGAACGGCTGCATCAAACACCTGCACCTGATTCCTAAAAAAACCTTCAACGCTCTGCATGTCGTCCTTATTATCGAGAAGGTTGTCTTCCTCTTTCAGAAGTCTGTCAATCAGAGCTGTATTATCCTTACGCTGAGAAAGCACGCTTTCCATTAGACTGAGAGCTTTCGTCACAAGATGGTGGTCTGGATATTTATGACCATCGTAGCGCTTGTTCAGCTCCTCATAGTGTGCCTTCTGTTCTTCAAACTTCTCAACAATATATCTAACGAGTCCATCTTCATCATCCGGAACATCCATTACATCAAAGTATTCACGAAGTAGGTCTTTGACCGCACGCATCTTAGTCGCTGTAATAACCTGACGCTTAGAGATGATGGTCTTACCAATTTCGCTCTTTTTACGGAGCATGTCTGGAAGCTTTGAATTGCCCGGCTGAATAGTTTCTCCACCATATTTGATGGTAACCTTCTGGTCATAAATCAGCATCGCAGCTACGACTGCAATATCGATTTCTTTCCAACCATAAGGAATTGCCTGATAACGGCTCTGCACATCTGCCATCGAAGTAGGAAGTTTCTTTGCATCCTGCATCTCCAGATACTCTTCCATCTTCACAGCCGCATCATAGTTTTCTTCAAGGCCAGCCATGACACCATTCAGGTGTTCGCCCTGCAGAACTGCGAGGACATCTGCATCGGTATCAGCATTCTTAGTAATGAGACCGAGCTCGCTATAAACATGCGTCACCAGATACTCCAGTGCTTGGTCCAGCTTACTCTTGGCATCACCACCCTTGATTTCGATATGTTCTCCATCCACATAGAACTCAGCACCGATGATAGCCTTTTTCAAATCTTCCTCTGCAGAGGACTCATACTTGGTAGCCTCATCCTGATAATTGCGGATGATATCCTGTACGGATTTCGGAAGCTGCACCACGTTACGCTGCTTCACATATTTACGCACCTTCATTGCTCTCTCCAAAGACTCATAGTAAGGAGTTTCAGAAAGTACAACGATTGCCTGATTCTTAGACTCTGTCATAAGGCAAAGTTCGCTCTTCTCGACAGCGTCTGTTGCTACCGTCATAATACGAAGTCTCATACCTCCAGTTACGGCACCAATGCTAGTGGTGTCTACCATCTGGTCAAATGGGAAATCGTACCTTCCGTGACGATATTTCTTTGTCGTATAAATATCAGCAAAAATCATCTGACCGATACGCTCAACGATTGCAGAGGTATCAACCTGAGTATTTTTGTAAATGTCTCTTTGAATATCCTGCTCTTCATCAGTCAGGAAATTATAAGTGTCACCGGTTCTTCCGATGTAATTCTGGCTAAGCAAACGATCCAGACTACCTCGTACCTTTTCACGCATTGTAATCTTATCCAAACGAATATCATCCGCCATAAGGATAACAATGTTATCAAGGTTTGCCGGAATATCATCAACATAACGGATAAGATACAGGAGCTTTAAAACGTCCACATCCTGCTGCTCAATGCCATCTCCGTTATCTGCTGCCTTCTGGCAACGCTCAATCACACGACGAATAGAGCTGTCAAGGAATGTATGTACGGTATCGTAGAACAGATAGAACGGTGCTAATGCATACTCGTCCTTATCCTGAATCTTCTGTGCTGCTTCTTGGAATCCAGAAAGCATCGAACGCTCGCCACCAGAAAGATGCTTACCGGAGTTACCATGCTTACGAATTTCAGCAAATACCTTCTGCATGATAATGAACTGGTAAGGTACAAACGGGAAGTTTCTGGTAAAGTCCTGCGGACCGGTGTATCCCTTAATGTCTAGCATGGCGTCGGTAAAGCTGAACAAGTTACGGAGAACGGAATCATTCTGGTTGTATACCTGCTCCAATGCTGGTTCCACTTCAGGCTTTTTCTTCAAAATACGTTTCTGGATAACTTCGTCTGCGGAAGAAGAAGTCAGAGAAAGTCTGGTCTTGAAACGGGCCTGAATACGAGAGAACTCATTTTCACGAGCCTTGATGATTTCATCGATAGCTTCCTGACCTGTACAAACAACCCAAATTTTACCGCCGCACTCACTGCCGATTTTCTCAACAAGAGACTGCAGGTTGATAAGAAGGTCTGTGTCGCCACCTACATACTGTCCAACCTCATCGACCATAAATAGCAAACGGAAGTCATCCGACTTATTATCCACATAGTCTTTCATCTCCGAAACAAGCTGTGCGATGCTGGTCTCCACGGTCTCGGTTCCATTGAACCAGTTACGTGCAGCATCCTCGCTCATGCCGAGAACTTCTTTCAATGTATCAACAACATCATCTTCAAAGAAAGCAAAGGCATCTCTGGACTCAAGCCAAGGACCACCATTTTTCTCCTCAAATACACGACGGAACTCTGCTGTCTTTCCACGCTTTTCGATGAACTGCTCCAGCTTTGCCACCTTAAGATTCTCTCCATAGAAACCAAGGTAGTTATAGAACATCTTTGCAAAAACACGAAGAACAGCAGTCTTGTCCTTGTTGATGGAACCTTCAATATCGATATTAAAAAGAATGGTGTCTGTATGGCCCTTGGTAACAGAATCAATCAGCATGAATGTTGCCGGGTCATCCTCAAACTTTTTACGGAATCTTTCTACGGTACGAACGCCCTGAACCTCCTGATTGGCAAGCAGGTATGAGAGCATTTTCAGGAAGTGAGATTTACCACTTCCAAAGAAACCGGAAATCCAAACTCCGATATCTGCAGTGCCTTCTCGGAAGGACTCACCATAATTATTAAAGAAGGTAATGAAATGCTTCTTCAAATCTCTGGTAATGACATACTCGTCCAATTCCTGAACAAGAACATCTGTGGCATCTTGGTCTACTTTAACGACGCCATTGATTTTACGATTAATATCATCTTGGAATAATTGTCCAATAACCATTGCTGTTCCTCCTTAAATCACATTGAAAGCTCGGTAGTAAGGATTTTTCTTCAGGCGATTAAATAGCTGCACATCACGTCCATCATAATTACCCGGATAGAACACCAGAATCGGAACATCTGGAAATTCTGGCTGCATCGCATTTAACAGGTCATGGACTCTGATAAACGGAAATGCGTCTCCCACTCCTGTGATGACAAGTACGTCACCGGCTTCATGCGGTTCATATTTCATCTTATTTACAAAAGCTGTATTATTGGCCATACGGCTCATTTGGTCTCGAATAAATTCTTTACCTTTTTTCTCTTCCATCGCAGGTATTGTTTTTGCGATGCGCTTATCTTCACAGATGGAAAGAAATACTTCATATAAGTTATGTTCTATCAGGTGACAGTTCATTGACTGGTCTGTCATAATCTGCTCGATAAAGTGTCTAACCATCATCTCATCGGATGGGTCATAGCAGAAGATTCTTATATTCACCTCGTTGCTCAATCCTTTACCTTCGAGAAACTCCGGCTCCTGCATCAAGGCTCTGAGGTTGTCTAATCTTTCTTTTAATTCACTCATTTAGGCCTACCTCCCTACGAAAAACAATTGAATGCAGGAAGTGCAATCTCATCTCCATTTTCACGGATTGCATTCTCGAGCACTGGCTGGATCCATACAGGATTGATCTTTGTCGCTCTAATACTATCGATATACTCATTCTCCACCAGCATCTTTGCAATGACCTGTTTCAACTTCGTAACAGTGGAATTGCTCCAAGTTGCCACCCAATCATCCTGTTCCTGCAAACGTAGAAAATAGCTATTCAAGTCTATCTTACCGAAAGTAGTGTCCGATAATCTGTACTTCTCGCCGATGACAGTAATCATAAAATCCCAAATCAATCGGTACTGTTTCATCATTGCATACAGACATATCTGCTTTGCCACATCGGACGGTTGTGTTACGATTGCCTCCACCAGAGAATCGTCCTTAAGGGCATCTAGTCTTCTCAGGCAGGCAAGTGCCATCTTTCTCACCGACTTTTCTGTCGGATATTGAAATAAATTATCTGAAACAATACGGTCTACTACTTCTTCATGGTTACATCCTTCGTGAAGCAACTTGGCAGTAGTTCGCACCTCATAAAATAAAAATTGTTCTCTTGTTATGGCAGCATTATATGGGCTCGCTGCCTGTAGAGCTGCTTTGTTATTTTGCTCCATCCAAATCCTCCTAACGAATTTTAATCTTCGTTATTCTTCGTTTCTTCATCTGGCAAAGTCTCTAAAATATCACTAATCTGACAATTCAATGCCGTACATATTCTCAAAAGCACATCTGTGGTAATATTATCTCCTTTACCCAGCTTTGCCATTGATGCAGTACTGATTCCACTAAGTTCTCTCAGTTCTTTTTTGTTCATGCCTCTATCAATAAGCATTTTCCATAACGGGTTATAACTGATACGCATCCGGTACCTCCATTTATTATGACTCTTCACTCACACCTGTTTCTGTAGCAATCTGTTTCTCTCTTGCTGTTTTCTTTGCCCACGACCATCCAAACAGTTCTCCTCCATTTTCATAAAGTTCAATAACCTTAGTCGAATGGACAATCTTACGTGTCACATCATAAAATGCATCTTCTTTATCAAATGCAATAAAAATCTGCTTTTTACTCTGGTTATATAGCTCCATGATTTTATCTATAGGCAAGTCTGCAATATTTTTGAAAATATTAGAATCATGTGCTATAACCGGCAGTTCCGTGAGCCGTAAGAGTGCAATATCAAAAATAATTAATCCCTTGAAGTTCGTACCTGCTCCGGTGTCGTTTTCCGTCCAAAAATCATAAGTTGGCTTCCCACTTCTGGAATTTCCAAATTTTATGGTAGGTGCATAGCGCTCCCCACCATAGATATAATCGTTTAAACGAGTCATTTCCTGATTGATGCTTGTCTCAACTACCTGAAGCTGTGTTTCACGGACATCTTCCAGTTGAATTTTTGCATCTTTTTTCTCTGTTTTCAGTTTCGCTGTTTTATCATAGGCCTTGTTCTTTGCTGTCAATATATCAATTTGGCGTTGAAGGTCAACAACCTGGTCCATGAACTTCTTCGATACTGTAACTGGTACACCAAGTTTTCTTTGTGCTTCCTGAAGTCTCGTCATTTCAGTAGAAACAGCATCAATTAATATCTGTAGTTGAGCTATTTCATCTCCCATTTCCTGCGAAAGGATATGCTGCATCCTATCATGGAAATATTCTATCTCAGATAATTTCTGAACATCAACGTCAGGGAAGAACTCGGACAGTTCCGATAGATCTTCCTCAACCGGAACAAGACCTCCCGACATATTCGCCTTAACAACATTTAGTTGCGATACAAGCCTACTGCGTCTTCTTTTCAGAACTGTCAGCTGGCCTCTAATCTCGGATGCTTTATCCAAATTATCCGTTTCTTCTTGAGATAATTTAGCATCTTCTCTATCCATCAATTTTTGTAATTCCGTTCTGAGATGCTCTATTTCTTTTTCGTTGGCACTATACTCCTTCTTGGTCTTTGCGACATTTGTCATCTCACCAAGTTTTGTAGCATCTTCTCTTATCTTAGTACGCTTGCTCTTATCGTCATAAACCCTTTTATATTCTTCAATAAAAGCAAAGACATTAAACATTTTCTCCAAGGTTTCTATTGATGCTTCTGGCTTAACATCGCCATATTTCAAAGGATATCTTTCTGCATAATTCTCTCTACCATAGATACGCAGAAAGCGTCCTACCATTTCTCTAAATGAGATTGACGGAGTTGCTATACCATAAGCCTCCAACAAGTAATCCTTGAATTCTTTCAGAGTTTGTGTTCTCTGTACTTTATAATCCGAATCACAGATACCTATCTCAGAAGGCGTTTTAGTACTTCTGCAAAAATAATCAATTCTATTCCCAAACTTAAAAGCAAAGTTAATGGTATGTGAATGCAGCATTTCTTTTGCTTTGCATATTTTAGGATTAATGTAATCATCACCGCCAAAGCAAAAATCGATAACAAGTAGAAAGGTAGACTTACCAATTGAGTTCTGTGCAGCCTTATCACCTAGCACAGTATTTAAACCCTCACGAAGTTGGATACGGCCACGAGGAACAAGCTGGCCATTGACTTTTTTGGCGAATTTTTCGCATTCAATTTCATACAACATAGCGCAGCACCTCCTCTTCTTCATCAAATTCTATTTTTCCAAGCGCATACAAACAATCTAGCGTATCAATAAACTCACTAACACCAGACATTTTCTTTATCACTCTTTTGTATAGGTCATGCACTGACATAGGACCGTTTTTTAGTTCTTTCAATACAACCGGAAACTTTGGAAGGATACTCTGGTCATATGATATTAACTTATTCGGCAATAGCATCGAACACCTCACATTTCTGTATGAAGTAAGAAATTATCACTTCACACGAGCTCCTATCCTCATGGGTGGCATCTTGTAACCAATCAACCATTTTTTCAAATATCTCATCCTGCGATAATCCCATATCACTCAAGTTCATATATGTCATCCTGACTTGAAGACAAAACGGTTTATATCGAAGAATTCTTTCAGCGTTCAACTCAGTGAATGCATCTTGTACTGCACTGTAATATACGTTCACATTCGTCTTTGCCTTGAGATAAAGCAACAAATTATCTGTGGCAATCTTCTGTCTTAATGTCACAGGATTATAGTTCAAATCTATATTTGCAGGTGCGTTCATTTTCGGTATTTTCTCAAGCACCTTACGGATGCCATCTTCAACCTTCTGCATAGAGACAGTCTCTTTCGCCTCGTAGTCATCTACGAGGCTCTTTTTTATATGTAACAATCTCTGAACCTGCTCATCTGTCCTTCCGGTGATGTATTTACTATAACAAGTCGGACAAAGTGCAATTAAATTCTCCATTCTTGTTTCTGGTACAGATGGGTCAATAAATGTCACTTCATAATTTGCTCCGAGCTGTCCTCCTACATTCACAAATAACGGTGTGCTACAACCATCATTCGGACATACACTGCGTTCTTCCGCCACAAGCAGAGCTCCATATTGCTCTTTGATAGACGGCGAAATTGTTGCAACCACTGTTGTTTCTTGAGACTGAGAAACAAGTTCTGTTGTTTTTTTACGCTTGCGCTTTGTTGTCGCTGCATTACAAATAATCTCTTTAAATCTCTCTGCAATTTTCTTTTTGAAGTTTTCGTTGTTGATTCCGGGACACTCATCGGCAAATGCGTCACATAAACCTTTGATAGTATCGTCCGTCTCTGTATCGATAAATTCTTCAAAATACTGAGAGTCCAAGTCCTTATTTATTTTCTTCGCCAAAGTGGTGATGTTGTGCTCTCCGTAAAAATAACCACGCAGCGTTCTAGGCTCCATGTCATGTAACAGAGTGTCACCATTGGGATTGAGATAAATTTTCTTAAAAAGTGTCCTCGTAAATTCTTCTGGAGACAGGTTCCCTTGAAAATACGTTGCTAATTTTTGGGTAAACACTTTGAATTCAGTTTCTGCCAATCCCAAACACCTCCATTTTGAATTAAGCGTGTACAACCATGTATAAGAGTGTACAGTGTCGTTCGGTAAAAATCACAATTACCTATATACTCAAGCCATAAGAAATGAACCGCACATCTGGATATAGATACACACTATAAAAAGTATATCAAGAAAATATCCGATAGTCAATTTTACATTTGTCATCGTAAATTTTCATTTAGCGAAACAACAGTAAAGTTTTACTCATTTCTTAGTCACACACTTCAGCAGTTTGCGCAGACGCTTTCCAGTGCTGAAGTGAACACACTTTGAATATCACGCTTCTGGCAACTGGAAAGGCTGGTGGCTCGCTTAAGCACCCCTTAACAAGCTAACGCTAATCCTACTATCGTTAGCAACATTTTCCAACAAAAGGAGATAGTCTATGGATAAATATTTAGAAATTTTGAACCTCTTTATTGGCAATATAATCGCCTATGCTTTTCTTAAAGTTATGTATGATTTCATTGTCATCATCATAAGAAAAATCATTCTCTACCTTGTTCATTATTTAGTCTACTGTATCCGTCATAAGATCAACAAGTGCAGAGCCAATAAAGAACAATAATAAAAGATGAGCAGCAGGTGGCAGAGCTTTTCTCTGCTACCTGTTTTAAAGAAAAAAATAGGCTCACGAAAAACCACCATAATGAATATCGAAACTTAAAGGAATATTCTACTTTGAAAGATTGTAATGTACTGCTATGTTGAGTCTTCTATTTTATAATTTCTGCTCTTATCTACAGAATGAATAGCCAGTCCGAAAAAGACATCGACCTTTCTTGTAAACAATAGATTCCTCAATAATTCTCCTACTTTCTGCTATCTCTTATTTCCATCCCTTCCAACATCTCTCACGGCGATTTTACTACACCATTTACTACACCATTTTCGCAAAAAATGACGATTTTTGACACTCCCAGACAAAAAGTAAGAACCCGCAAAAGCCTTGTAAAATAAGGCTTTACGGGCTCTGACACCACAGGACAAAACCACCCCAAACGAGCCAAGAGGTGAGTGCTAATTTTATTTCTAAAAAGTTTGTGAAGTTGATTGAAAAGCTTTGACACAAAACAGATGGGTTTCATTTGTCCCAAAACTTTTCATATCACCCTTGTTCTCTTCTTCATTCGGTTGTAAACTCTCTATATGACTAATTTGGCAGCAATGCTATATCCTGTCTGTGTTCCGAAAGCCATAACCAGAACCATGCAGCAAAACACTTCCTTGGGAAAAGCAAAAATGCCGTAAATGCATCGTTCTCGCACAGAAACGCAGACAAAAACAAAAAAGGAGTTTTTTTCCATGAAAACAAAAGAAAAATCTTATGAGATTGACATGTGCAACGGACCGCTATTGGGAAAGATTCTGGTTTTCGCCATCCCGCTTATGCTCTCCGGTATTCTTCAGCTTCTCTTTAATGCGGCTGACATTATCGTGGTAGGGCGCTTTGTAGGGCCGCAGGCTCTTGCCGCTGTTGGTTCCACCAGTTCTCTCATCAATCTTCTCATCAATGTGTTTATCGGTCTGTCCATAGGCAGCAATGTTCTTGTTGCCAACTACTACGGTGCAAAAAAAGAGGATGATGTCAGCGAAACTGTGCATACTTCTATTTTATTAAGCTTTATCTGTGGCACTGCACTTATTTTTATTGGTCTGTTTCTGTCGGCGCCCATGCTTTCCCTGATGGGAACTCCCGATGATGTTCTGTCGCAGGCCACTCTTTATATGAGAATTTATTTTGTAGGCATGCCGGTTATTATGCTTTACAATTTCGGCGCTGCCATACTTCGTGCCGTGGGAGATACGAAACGCCCGCTGTACTATCTCCTTCTTGCAGGTATTGTCAATGTTGTTCTGAACCTGTTTTTTGTCATTGTCCTCCACATGGGAGTTGCAGGTGTAGCCCTTCCTACCGTATTGTCCCAGATTATTTCTGCCGGGTTGATTATACGGGCTCTTATGAAACACGAAGGCTTTTTAAGACTTCACTTAAAAAAACTCAAAATACATCCTCATAAATTAAAACGAATGATTTACATTGGACTTCCGGCAGGAATGCAGGGTGCTATATTTTCCATTTCCAATGTACTGATTCAATCCTCCATCAACTCCTTCGGCTCCATCGCCATGGCGGGAAGCACTGCTTCTTCCAATATTGAGGGCTTTGTTTACAATTCCATGAACGCGGTTTACCAGACTTCTCTGAGCTTTACCAGCCAGAATTACGGTGCCGGGAAAATGGATCGTGTCACAAAAATTCTCCTTTTGTGCGAAGGTTTTGTCATCGTGGTGGGATTGGTTCTCGGAAACGGCGCTTACTTCTTCGGAAGACAGCTGCTTGGAATTTATACTTCGGACCCTCAGGTTATTTCCTATGGCCTGATCCGAATGGCGTATATCTGTGTCCCCTACTGCCTGTGCGGTATGATGGACGTTCTTGTTGGAAGCATGCGCGGTATGGGATATTCCATCGTGCCCATGCTTGTGTCCCTGGCCGGTGCCTGCGGTCTTCGTATCCTCTGGATCTTTACCGTTTTCCAGTGGTTCCGCAGCCTTGATATACTTTACCTGTCTTATCCGGTCAGCTGGGCGATCACAATTGCGGCTCACCTGATCTGCTTCCTGGTAATCCGCAAAAAAGTAATGGAAAGGATGAAACAACCTTTATGACCTGGGAATTTCAATTTCTGGATGCTATTCAGACCTATCTTAAAAATCCATTTTTTGACGCTGTTATGCCCTTCATTTCTTCTCTGGCTAACGGCGGTCTCATATGGATTGTAATCACGCTCATTCTTCTTTTGATAAAACGCACAAGACGCACAGGCTTTTGCTGCGCAGCTGCTCTGATCTTTATGCTGCTTTTTGGAAATGTATTTTTAAAGCCTGTAATTGCCCGCGTTCGTCCTTTTGACGTAAACACGGCTGTCACGCTTCTCATTGCAGCACCTACGGATTTTTCCTTTCCTTCCGGGCATACTTTTGCTTCCTTTGCCTGTGCCTGCTGCATCTTCATGGACAACAAAAAGCTGGGGATTCCCGCTCTGATACTTGCCATCCTGATTGCCTTTTCCCGCATGTACCTTTACGTGCATTACCCCACTGACATACTGGGGGGAATTCTTCTTGGCATATTTGCCGCCTATCTGGGGCACTGGATTGTGAAACTCGTAGAGACGAAATGGAAAAAGAGAAAAGGACAGATTTAACCTTTTAGGATATGAGCTTCTTTATAGGTTGACGCACAAAAAAAGACCTTTGGGAAAACCAAAGGTCTTTTCTGCGTTCTGCGTTAAATTATTCAGCAACTGTTTCTGTTGCTGTTTCTGTTGCAGCTTCTGTTGTTTCCTCTGTAGCTGCTTCTGTTGTTTCTTCTGTAGCAGCTTCTGTTGTTTCTTCTGTAGCTGTTTCTGTTGCAGCTTCTGTTGTTTCTTCTGCAGCTGTCTCTGTTGCAGCTTCTGTTGTTTCTTCTACTGTAGATTCAACTGCTTCGGAAGAAGCTTCTACTGTAGATTCTACTGTTGTTTCAACTGCTGTTTCAGCTGTTGTTTCTTCTGTAGAACCACATGCTACCATTGCTGCTGTCATAACTACTGCTGTTAATACTGCTACTAAATTTTTCTTCATAATTATTCTCCTCCTGATACAAAAATCAGTTTAACTGACTTCTTGTTACGAAGAGGAGAATACCACTTTTCTTTTCATTTGTAAATAGCTTTTAGAATTTTTTTTAACAAATTATGAATTTCCTAAGCTTTTGTTCACAATTTGTACATAAAGTGGCAAAAGTACTGGTTTTTCGCCCTTTTTCTTTACCCAAACTTAAAAATCCGCAGGCATAAAGTTTACAATTCTAAATGCATATGACAATTCTAATTTTCGAACATCTTTCCTCTATTTTTCTTCTATCTTTCTTACATGTTTCAAGGAAAACGCGTCATAGAGGCGATCCACTTCCGAATCGGTCAGCTCCACAGCACGTCCTAACTGCATGGACTGGTAAAGAAGTCTTGCATAGTATTCCAGACTTTCCATTTTATAGTAGGCATTCATCAGAGAGTCGCCATAAGCAAGAGCACCATGGTTGGCAAGCAGCATCGCATCGTAATCTTTCACATATTTTGCCACAGCTTCCGGAACTTCCTTTGTAGATGGTGTGGCGTAATCAGCTACAGGCACCGGTCCTAAAGTAATAACCGCTTCCGCCACAACAGGTTTATCCAAAGGCATTCTGGCAATGGCAAAAGTTGTTGCATACGGGGGATGAGCATGGACCACCGCTCCAATGTCAGGTCTGTTTTTATACACTTCCAGATGCATCTTTACTTCGCAGGAAGGTTTGAACCCCGGGTTAGCCTCCAGTACTTCACAATTTTCATTCACTTTGCAAATATATTCCGGCGTCATAAAGCCTTTGCTGACGCCTGTGGGCGTGCAAAGATATTCATGTTCATTGAGCTTTACACTGAAGTTTCCGTCATTGGCAGCCACCATTCCGCGGTCATAGACACGACGGCCGATTTCACACATCAGTTCTTTGATTTGCTGTTCTGTCATAATCTTCTCCTCTTTGCTATCTTTATTTTTCATTTCCATTTCTTTAAAGCAGTTTCTCAAGACAGTTTACCAAAAAACCTTTCTCCTGTCCATCGACACTGCCTGTCTGTGTATGGTATACTGAATACAGAATTTTGAACCATTGCAAGGAGGTCTCCTATGTCTGAAAAATATCTTCTGGAATGCTGCGTGGATTCCGTGGAGTCCGCACTGGAAGCAGAAAAAGGCGGTGCCGATCGTCTGGAACTTTGCGCTAATCTGGTAATCGGAGGCACCACGCCTTCCCTCTCTCTCTACGAACAGATTCGAAAGCATTCCCACATTCGTATTCACGCACTGATTCGCCCCCGGTTCGGCGATTTTCTTTATACCGATGAGGAATTCGAGATTCTAAAAAAAGAAGTTGTGAAATTTCGCCAGGCAGGAGCGGAAGGCATCGTTATCGGCTGCCTGACACCTGACGGGGAATTGGATCTGGAAAAAATGAAACAGCTG
Source organism: uncultured Lachnospiraceae bacterium (assembly GCA_944381635.1). Lineage (GTDB taxonomy): Bacteria > Bacillota > Clostridia > Lachnospirales > Lachnospiraceae > CALWLY01. Next base: position 247,771 of record CALWLY010000001.1, on the reverse strand, counting down.
ATGGAATGTGCGGATGGTATGTCTGTCACCCTGCACCGTGCCTTTGATATGTGCAAAGACCAGTTAAAAACTCTGGAACTGGCAAAAACACTGGGAGTCAATACGATTCTCACCTCCGGAGGAGCTCCCTCCTGTCTGGAAGGTATCTCTCGCATGAAAGAACTGGCAGAAGCCGCAGGAAATTCTATTTCTATTCTGGCCGGAGCCGGCATCAACGCAGACGCTGTGCGCACCCTGCTGAAAGAAACTTCGCTCACTCACTTTCATATGTCCGGAAAAAAAGTACTGGAAAGCGGCATGAAATACCGCAATCCCGCTGTCTCCATGGGAATTCCCGGCATGAGTGAATACCACATCTGGCGCACCGATTCCCAGGCCGTTCGGGCTGTCCGCACGCTGTTAGACGAGTGCGAATGCTGAAAAATAAACTTTATCAATGCTAAAGGGGTGCAGAACATTTTGCACCCCTTCTTCTTATTATATAGATTATTTAAAAAAACATCGCATTATTTCTCACATTTCCAGAAAAAAGCACTATATCCGGGCAGTTCACTGCCTCCGCCGAAATCATGCTGTTTTCCGGTGATCAAATCTACCGCCAGCCCGCATCCGGCATCAAAATGCGCCACAAAGGGCTGTTCATCCGCATTGATTGCCACCAGAACTCTTTCTTCCTCTGTTTTTCTCTCAAAAATGCACTGCCGGTTCGTCAGTACCACGGAACGGAAACCTCCGTAATTTAATGCTTTGGAATTTTTCTTTGCCTCTGCCAGTTTCGCGATCCACTCTGTAAGCTCTGTTTCTTCCGGTTTTTCAAAGCAGGCACGAAGCGCCGGATCTCCCTCTCTTTTGTCTGCCTTAGCTCCCCATTCACTTCCATAATACACACAGGGAATTCCCGGCATTCCAAACATCAGGGCGTAAATGAGCGGCAGATGTTTTTCGTTCTGCAGCAGACTGGCAATTCTGCTCACATCATGGTTATCCACGAAAGACAACAGGTGCAGTCCTTTATAAAGCGTCCAGTTCTCCGGTCCGAACTGTCTCATCAGCGAATGATTGATCTCAAAAAGATTCATGCTGTTAAAACTGGAATACAGTCCTTTATAGCATTCGTAGTTGGTAGCCGAATGAAGCATTCCATCCTGCACCAGTGTTTTATAATCCCCGTGAAGCATCTCCCCTACCAGGAAAAAATCTTCTTTCAGACTATCTGTAAAACTGCGCAGTCTGCGCACAAAATCATGATCCAGACAGTAGGCAACGTCCAGACGAAGACCGTCAATATCAAACTCTTCTACCCAGTATTTTACGCTGTCCAAAAGATAACGAATCACTTCTTCATTCCGAAGATTTAACTTTACCAGGTCATAATTTCCTTCCCAGCCCTCATACCAAAGGCCGTCGTTATAGTTGGAATTTCCGCCAAGATTGATGTGGAACCAATTCAGATACGGAGAATTTTCCCGGTTTCTTAAAACATCCTGGAAAGCCCAGAATCCTCTTCCCGCATGATTGAAAACTCCGTCTAATACCACCTTGATCCCTTCTCTATGAAGCATCTGGCACACATGCTTAAAATCGTCATTTGTGCCCAGGCGGCAATCCAGTTTCCGGTAATCCCTTGTATTATATCCATGAGTGTCAGATTCGAAAATCGGAGAAAAATAAATGGCATTCACCCCAAGTTTTTTCATGTGAGGAATCCATTCCTCCACCTTTTGGATCCGATGCGTCAAAATACCATCATTTTCAAAAGGTGCCCCGCAAAATCCCAGAGGATAAATCTGGTAAAATACACTTTCATATGCCCACATATTGTTGTTCCTCCTTCTTAATTTACACCTGTATTTTATCATTTTCCACAAAAGAAAACAACCGTGCCCTCCCTTGTAGTTTACCATATATTGTTTACATAATTTCTTTCCTTTTTCACTCTTTTTTCACATAAATCCACATTATCCACACCCGCGATATACACATAAAATGCGCTGTTTTTGGGGCTCGTCCAACAAAGTAATCCCCAATTTCCACAAGGTTATCCACAACTTCCCTGCGCATATTATGGCAGCTTTTGCCGAAAAAAGTCTAATCCAACGCTTTCTCCGTGTTTTTCACACTTTTCAGCCATTCAAACATTATTTTCCATATTTTTTTATCCAATTTATGTATACCGTCATTTTGCCTTTTCTCTCTTCTCACTCTTTTCTTCCTTTGACATTTCCGCTATTCTCCGTTACAATACCGGGTAGTAAACCGAGAATATGAAAATATGTTGTAACTGCTAAATTACGGTCATCTCCGTGCACAGGAGGACAAAACGCCTCCGTCCATGTACACGGATGTTTGTTTGAAGAAAGGATTTATTATTTATGCTGAAAATCGGATCCCATGTCAGCATGGGCGGAAAAGAAAATATGCTGGGTTCTGTAAAAGAAGCTCTCTCTTATGGCGCCAATACATTTATGATTTATACAGGAGCCCCGCAAAACACGAAAAGAAAAGAACTGTCCGAACTGAAAATAGAAGAAGCCTGGGCTTTGATGCGTGAAAACAACATGGAAGATTTTGTCATTCATGCTCCCTACATTATTAATCTGGCCAATACGGTAAAACCGGAAACCTTTGAACTGGCTGTCAATTTTCTTTCACAGGAAATAACTCGCTGCCAGGCAATGGGAAGCCGGGTTTTAATCCTTCATCCCGGCTCCCATGTAGGTGCAGGCACACAGGCGGGAATCCGGCAGATCGTGCAGGGTTTAAATGAAGTGCTTACAAAAGATACTTCCTGTTTTATAGCACTTGAAACTATGGCGGGAAAAGGTTCTGAAATCGGCCGCAGCTTCGAAGAGCTGGCCGCTATCTATGACGGTGTAAAATATCCGGAGAAATTAAGGGTATGCTTTGATACCTGTCACACAAATGACGCCGGTTATGATATCGTTCATGATTTTGACGGTGTCATTTCCCGCTTTGATTCTCTGTTGGGAAAAGACCAGATTGCCGTCTTTCACATCAATGACAGCAAAAATCCTGCAGGCGCTTCCAAAGACCGTCACGCTAACATCGGAGAGGGAACCATCGGCTATGAAGCTCTGCACAAAATTGTCCATCATCCTGACTTTTTACAAATACCGAAAATTCTGGAAACTCCCTATCGTCCTCTTCCGGATAACCCGGATAAGCTTGCAGCTCCTTATAAAGAAGAAATTGCCTGGCTGAGACAACCCCTGTAAAATAAACCGATAAAACACACTGCGGCGGGGAGCTTAGAAATTTCCTTTCTCTAAGCTCCCCGCCGCAGACTACAAATCCGGCAGAGCGAAATTTTTTCACAGCCACTCATTCCAGAATCGCTCCACTCTTTTTGCCACCTCTTTTCCGGTAACAAGCTCAAAACTCTCCCATTCTCTGGGAAACATTCTCTGATAATCCCTGCCGCAGAACCGCTCGTCCAAAAGTGCTACCACACCCACGTCCTCCGCTGTTCGAATCACCCGTCCTGCTGCCTGAAGCACTTTGTTCATCCCCGGATAACGGTATGCGTAATCAAATCCGTTCTCCCCTGCCTCGTTGAAATAGTTTTTCAGAATTTCCCTTTCGTTGCACACCTGAGGAATACCGGTTCCCACAATGATGGCTCCGATCAGGCTGTCATTTTTCAAATCAATACCTTCGCTGAAAATTCCGCCCATCACGCAAAAGCCAATCAGACTCTTTTCCTCTTCTATTTCAATATCCATATGAATTACTGAGGCAAGATCGCAGTCTTCGTTTCCCATAAAGCGATTGAGAAAGATTTCTCTTTCCTGCTCTCCCATTCTCTCCTCCTGCAAAATACATTCTTCCAGTTCCGGATTCAGAAAATATTCCTCGTAAAGATCGTAAACATTCTGGAGAAAAGCGTGTGAAGGGAAAAATACCATATAATTTCCCTGCCTCATTCTTGTAATTTCATGGATGTAGGAGGCAATCCTGTAATATTCCATATCCGAGCGCCTGCTGTAACGGCTTGTCACATCTCTGGCGATAAAAAGTCCTTTCTTTTCCGGCTGAAACGTTGACTTTGCGTAAACTTCATAATCTTCCGCTTTTCCGCCCAATAGTTTCTTATAATATTGAATAGGAAGCAGCGTTGCAGAAAACAAAATCGTGCTGTTGGCTCTGTCCATACACTCCCTGAGATTTTCCGAAGGGTCCACGCAGAAAAGTTTCAGTCCGAATTTTCCATCCTCCCCAAACTGTGTATAGGTGACATAATGTTTGTCCACTCTTTCATAAATATCCAAAAAGTGTGACACTTCAAAATAAAACTCCAGTACCTTCTCCCTCACCGGGCTGTCCTCGTGGTTCTCCAGATATTCCTCCATCACACCGGACAGTCTGTTGACTGCCTGTACAAAGGGATCTATCATTTCCACGATTTCATAATTTTCGCATTCTCTCTTCAGCTCTAAAAGCTGTCTGTTGCACTTTTCCAGATGTTTTTCCATCCTGGCATCATAAACCTTCACCACCCGCTTTAATTCCAGAAAATCTTCTTTATAAAGCACGGCACTGTACATCTGCCTTCCTCTTTCCAGAAGATTATGGGCCTCATCCACCAGGAAAAGGTAATCGCCCTTGATCCCATCCGCGAAAAATCTTTTCAGATATACATGAGGGTCAAAACAATAATTGTAATCACAGATAATGCCGTCAGCAAAAAGACTCATATCCAGGGAAAGTTCAAAGGGACAGACACAATGCTTTTTCGCATACTCTTCCAGCCTTTCCCTTGCATAATTTTTCTCGTGGGTCAAAAGATCATACATTGCCTCATTGATCCGGTCAAAATGCCCTTTTGCATAAGGGCAGGCCTCCGGATTGCATTCCGGTTCCTCCAGAAAGCATATTTTTTCTCTGGCCGTGAGCATCACGGTTTTGAATTCCAGCCCTTTTTCCCTCAGAATTTCAAAAGCATTGTCCGCCACCGTGCGTGTGATCGTCTTGGCTGTCAGATAAAAAATGCGGTCGCCAAGTCCCTCTCCCACAGCTTTCACTGCCGGAAACACTGTGGAAATAGTCTTTCCCACTCCGGTAGGCGCTTCAATAAAAAGCTTTCTCTTATGGTAAATAGTCTGATATACGTAGGTGACCAGTTCCTTCTGCCCTTCCCGGTAGGCAAACGGGAAATCCAGCTTCTTGATGGAATCCTGTCTGCACTTTTTCCAGGAATATTCCTCATCCGACCACTTTCTGTACTGTTTTAACAGATCAAAAAACCAGTCTTTTAACTCATCCATAGAATATTGGTACTGGAAATAGCGGATTTCCTCCGTATCCATATTGCAGTAGGTCATGCGGACCTTCATCTGTTCTTCTTCCTTCTGGATGCCATAAATGCAGGCATAACATTTTGCCTGAGCCAGATGCACCTCCACAGGTTCCTTCATTTTTTCAAGTTCCCGATAGGTTCCTTTGATTTCATCTACACAGGTTACCGGACCGTCTATGATACCGTCCGCCCTTCCCTCCACTACAATTTCATATTCTCCTGCCGGATAAGCGAATTTCAGGCTCACCTCAGGGTGATATTCCGAACCCATGCGGCGCTGGATCATTCTGTGGATCCTGCTCCCCTCCGCCATGGCGTCCTCTCCGCCGGTTTTTCTTCTATTATCAATGTCTCCGGAACGCAGCAGAAATTCTACCAGATTCCGGACAGAAATTCTTATCTGCATTTTCCGTCCCGCCATTCTTTATCTTCTGATACCATTCTACTCTCCTATTGGGATTTTGCACAGCAAAGTTTTTATATTTGACGCAGTACGCTTTATCGTATAAAAAAACTGCCTGCAGCCATCGATATCGAGCTGCAAGCAGTTCTTTCCTTTTTGTGTATGCATAAAATTAGCAAGCAATTGAAAATTTCTTTAATAATGCCTCAAAATCACTGTCATATCCATGGCAGACTACGGTCAGTACTTTTCTGAAATCCAACCCTAAAACACCTACAATTGATTTCGCATCTACTACATAGCGATTGTATGCAATATCTACGTCAAAATCACACTTGGAAGCTGCTGCCACAAAATCTTTTACTTCATCCGGTCTGAGCATAATCTTATGCTGGTTAAAGCCTACAACGTTTGACATAAAATCATCCTTTCCTTTTCCGTTACAACGTTTCCCAAATTCTGTATTCTTTGCTACATATTACCTCCTCGGTAACAGATGCCATTATACACCATTTAAATAAAAAGTAAAGCACCATTTTTTTTGCAAAATCTGCCATTTTTCCAGCATCTATTCATTCTGCACTTTTCTTTCGAAAATTCTGTTCTCCTTTTGTGTAGAAACACAAAACACCTTTTCCGCTTTACCACAGTCATTTCAATTTTTAGAGATTTTTCTGGAATTCTGTCATAAAATCTCGGAACCTTAATGGCATCATTTGACGCTGTAAATCCCGGTTTTTTCGGCTCTCTATGGCTGCTTTCTCACAAAAATAAGCGAACATTTCTCTCAATTCCGCTTCCTTTTCCGACAAAATCATACTGTTTAAAATATCCTCCGGACATTCTCTCACCAAAAACCATTCCTTTTTTGCGGGATGAATTCCTGCAAGATTTCTTACCGTATCGTAAATTAGGAAATTTTCCAGCGGAAAACGATCTGAAAAGTGAGGCATTAGAAAAGGGAGGATGAGACATTTAGGATTTATTCTGGCTGCCAGAATCCCTCCGTCCATTTCCTGAAAACGCAAAAATTCTTCCCATCTGTGTTTTTCATGGTGTGCAGACCGACTCAGCTCAAAGACTTTCCGTATTCCACAATACCCCAAAGCGTCCATCAGATGCCCCTTTATCTTCCCCGAAAGCCCTTCTCTTATCGTCTCAAACACTGCCTGTCCCTTTTCCTCATCCTGAGTACTCAAGGCATAACTGATATCCTCACAGGCTCCTTCGCCAAACCGTTTCCACAGGGTTCTTCGCACTTTTTCGGCTTTCTCCCGGTCTGTCGCTATCTTCTCGTAACGTGCAAACAGACGAAGGTTTCCTTCCTCCCCAGTCTGAATTCTCACAGTTTCCAATGGATATTTTCTGGCATATACCTCGTAGACTGCCGTAAAAATCCCATCCTCGCTGTCCTCGCAGATAACGATAATCTCTTCCATAACTATTGTTTTCCCTCTTTTTCTCTGAAACAGCCCTTTTTTAAATCTTTTCCCTTACAGACGACTGCCTTTTCTTTTACGTTACTGCAAAGCAGAAATAGGCTTGATCCCTTCCCCGGCATCCTGCACGAAATTCATATCGTCAAACAAAGACAACTGCCGGTAAGTAATCCCGTCAGAGGAAAAAGGCAGCTTTTGCCGCTTATCCAGAAGGTTCCTTGTAATATAGTCTTCCTCCAGTTTCGTCTTATACATCATCCGTCCGCTGCAGGTGATAAAATAAAGTGCCCTTTTCAGAACGACTCCCAGTTTTTTCAAATCTTCAAAACCGAGATTTCCGTTTCTTCTTGCTCTTATGATCCGCCCTGCACTCTTCACGCCGATACCGGGAACTCTCAAGATTGTCTCGTAATCTGCCCGGTTGATTTCCACGGGAAACTGCTCCAGATGCCGCAGTGCCCAATCCGCCTTGGGATCCAAAAGCACATTGAAATTTGGTTTTTCCAGACTTAAAAGTTCATCGGCCCGGAATTTGTAATAACGGAGCAGCCAGTCCGCCTGATAAAGCCTGTGCTCTCTCAAAAGTGGCGGCCCTCCCGGAAGTACGGGAAGCGCTTTGTCTTCGTTGACATGAACAAACGCCGAATAGAAAACTCTTTTTAAATCAAATTTGTCATAGAGGTCCTGCGCTACCGATAAAATCTGATAATCATTCTCCGGAGTGGCTCCGATAATCATCTGTGTAGACTGTCCTGCCGGTACAAAAGACGGCGCCTTTTTATAAACAGTCAACTCTTCCTTATTTCTGGTTATACCCGTCTGAATCTGCCTCATAGGAGTCAGTATGGATTTTCTGTGCTTGTTAGGCGCAAGGTTCCTTAATCCCTCTGCTGTGGGCAGTTCCAAGTTAATGCTCATTCTGTCCACCAGAAAACCTGCCTTCTGAACTACCTCTGGATCTGCTCCCGGTATGGCTTTAATATGAATGTAGCCCTGAAAGCGATATTCTGTCCGCAGCTTATACACGGTCTGATAAATCAGCTCCATAGTAAACGTGGGATTATATAAAATACCTGAGCTTAAAAAAAGACCTTCGATATAATTTCTCCTGTAAAATTCGATCGTCAGTCTGCACACTTCTTCCGGAGTAAAGGAGGCTCTGGGCACATCATTGGAACGTCGATTGATACAATACTTGCAGTCATAAATACATTCATTGGTAAAAAGTATCTTCAAAAGGCTCATACAGCGCCCATCTGCAGAAAAGCTATGGCAGATACCCGCTTTTACCGCATTGCCAATGCCAGTCCCATCCCCTTTTCTGTCGACGCCGCTGCTGGTACAGGCCACATCATACTTAGCGGCATCTCCTAAAATTCCCAGCTTTTCCATCAAAGACATTTCCTGTGTTACATAATAATCCATACCTTGCTCCCCAAAACAAACATATGTTCTTATTACAAGTATAGTACATATGTTCGATTTTTGCAAGAGCTTTTTCTATGGAATAAAAAGGTATGCGCCCTGGCGCACACTCGCGCCGAAGCGCGATTGCGTCAGCAACCATTTTCCAGGTAATCTCTGATTGTCTGAGCGCTGAAGCGCGCACTCACAGCGGAGCGTCTTTTTTTATACGATAGGAAATGAAGTTTCCTATCATATAAAAAAAGCGGAAATCCTCTTCCCTAAAGGATTTCCGCTGTGTCTGATTAAGTGAAGCATCGGGGATTCGAACCCCGGACAACTTGATTAAAAGTCAAGTGCTCTACCGACTGAGCTAATGCTCCATAAACTGGGCTAGCTGGATTCGAACCAGCGAATGCAGGAGTCAAAGTCCTGTGCCTTACCGCTTGGCGATAGCCCAACGAAGGTGGATAGAGGGATTCGAACCCTCGGCCTCCAGAGCCACAATCTGGCGCGCTAACCAACTGCGCTATACCCACCATGAATTCTGATTGCTCAGAATTTCAATGTGCTCGAAGGGATTCGAACCCCCGACCCACGGCTTAGAAGGCCGTTGCTCTATCCAGCTGAGCTACGAACACATATTTGGCGTACCGCCCGGTAGTAAGAACAGGTCTTTATCGGAACATGTCCGACCTGCCGGCTCACATCTTTCGATGTGAAGCGGGTGATGGGAATCGAACCCACGTATCCAGCTTGGAAGGCTGGTGTTCTACCATTGAACTACACCCGCATGTAGTAAGCTATCGGGGTGACAGGATTCGAACCTGCGGCCTCCTGGTCCCAAACCAGGCGCTCTAGCCAAGCTGAGCCACACCCCGCCGTTGAACTCTTGCGCTTTGTCTTGCTTTCTTTTTGCGCATCACCCTTGACGCAAGAGTTATTATATCTGAGCCCCTTACATTTGTCAACACATATTTTTTCTTTTTTTTAAAACTTTTTTTCATCACTTTTTCAATTACTTTGTCAGTCCTTAAAAAAGCCTGAAGTTCAGGGACTTTTTCCGCTATATATCCTATAGATAATTCAGATGATAATGAGCCTGGTGATCCTTATCAATCTCCATAAGGATATAGGAAGGCCGCCTGCCGTCCTGTCTGGGATAAGTCATGCTTCCGGGATTGAGCACTGTAAGTTTATCTTCTATATCAATCAACGGTTTATGGGTATGCCCATAGATGACGATGTCCACTCCTCTGGCCAACGCTTCCTCTTTGATGATTTCACTGCCCACAGACACGCAATACTGGTGTCCGTGAGTAACCCAGGCTCTGTATGGCCCGATCATAATTTCTTTTTCTCTCGGCAGAGTTGAAAAAAAGTCGTTATTACCTGCAACCATGATTACCGGACAATCCGCCGCCGCTTCGATCCAGTCCTCGCTTCCTTCCACATCTCCGCAGTGGATGACCATGTCAAGAGGCTGGGTCTTTTTTACTGCGGTAAAATAGTTTTCTTCTCTGCGATGTGTATCACTGACAATTAAAATTCTCATGAACAGCCCCCTTATTCTTACGCATCACTTTTCCATGATACCGTCTTTCGTGCACTGATTTTCCTTTGTTTTCCGTTGCTCGCGGTGCCTGTTACAAAACTTTTTGAAGCTCTTCCTTTATCAGTTCAAGAGCCTTTCCCCGGTGGCTGATCTTATTTTTCACTTCGGGAGGAAGAGCAGCTGTTGAGCAGCCATATTCATCCACATAGAAAATAGGATCGTAACCGAATCCGTTTTCTCCCTGCTCTTCCCATCCGATATAACCTTCTATTGTACCCCGAACCGTCTTTACGCTTCCATCCGGAAATGCCGCCGCAATGGCGCAGACAAAGCGCGCAGTCCTTTTTTCTTTTTCCACGCCTTCCAGACGGCTGATCAGATTTGCATTTTTTATACGGTAGGAAGTATCCTCTCCCATATAGCGGGCAGAATAAATTCCCGGCTCCTTATTTAAATAGTCAATTTCCAGTCCGGAATCGTCTGCCAGAACAATCTCTCCGCAGAGAGCGGACACTGCCTTTGCCTTAATTTCCGCATTTTCCTCAAAAGTCGTTCCGTCTTCCACAATATCTGCCTTGATTCCCGCCTCTTTCATGGAAAGCAGCGTCACATCAAGATCCGCCAATATGGCGCGGATTTCTTTCATTTTATCTTCGTTTCCCGTTGCAAAAATAATTTTTCTGCTCATTGTCATTCCTTCTTCCCTGTTTTCTTATCTTTTCTCCCGGTGGGATTATTCCCTTTCCTCCCTTTTTCTTTTAGGCGGTTTAGGTCCCTGGAACTGATAAAAATAGGTTTTCATCATACCATTGTAAATTTTGCGGTTTTTATCTGCCTTTTTTCCGATATCATTTTCTGTATTTTCATAAGAAGTGATCAGATACATTGACCAGGAATCCAGAGCGCGGAAACGTTCTCCCAGCGCTGTGTAAATAGCCGGCAGATCTTTTTTATCCTCCAGTCTCTCCCCATAAGGAGGATTGGTAATGATAAATCCGTATTTTTTCGGATGGCTCAATTCACTGACCGGACGTCTCTGAAAATGGATGAGTTTTTCCACGCCGGCCAGTTTGGCGTTTTCTCTGGCAATAGAAACCATGGCCGGATCCAGGTCATATCCCTGAATATCCGTCTCCACACTCAAATCCACCATCTCATTGGCCTCATCCAGGCAATCGTACCAGTTTCTTTTCCCAACGATGTGATTCCATTTTTCGGCTGTAAACTCACGGTTCATTCCCGGCGCCATATTGGCAGCCATCATGGCCGCTTCAATGGGGAAGGTACCGCTTCCGCAAAACGGGTCTACCAGAATTCTGTCTTTCTTCCAAGGGGTAAGCATAATAAGAGCTGCCGCCAGGTTTTCTGCAATCGGAGCCTTGGCTGTCAGCTTTCGATATCCTCTTTTATGCAGAGAATCTCCCGTAGTATCAAGGCCTACCGTCACCTCGTCCTTCATCAGGAACACCCGGATTGGAAAGCTTTCCCCATCTTCCTCAAACCAGCTGACATGATAAATTTTTTTCAGTCTCTCCACCATTGCTTTTTTCATGATCGACTGAATATCCGACGGAGAAAACAGTTTGCTTTTTACACTGGCCGCTTTTGCCACCCAGAATTTTCCATCCTTTGGTATAAAATCCTCCCAGGGAAGCTCTCTGGTCCCCTGAAAAAGCTCTTCAAAAGTCTCTGCGTGAAAAGAACCGATTTTAATCAGGATACGTTCTGCAGAGCGTAAAAAAATATTGGCTCTGCATACCGCCTCTTCATCACCTAAAAAGGTGACTCTTCCATCCTCTACTTTGGATATGTCATAGCCAAGATCTGTGATTTCTTTTTTTAATACCGCTTCAAGGCCAAAATGGCAGGGTACGATCAGTTCATATTTTCTCATAAGTTCTCCTGTTCTTTTTTTCCTACTTTCATTCTACGAGCAAGCAAAGAAACCGTCAAGCAAAAACAGCGGAGAACCTTTTGGGGATTCTCCGCTGTGTCTGTGTCCAAAATCAGCATTCTTAAAAAGTTAGTAGCTGGAATCTTTGTTTGTGCTGCTGTCTTTGCAGTCAGAAGCTTTATTGGAATTCTTGTTTTCAGAATTCTGTGCGCCATATGCATTGGAAGATGCATTTTTTGCCTTGTTTTCGTTTTTCTGTTTTGTGCTGTTTGTGTAATCGTTCTTAGCCATAATTACTCCTATCCGCACGCCTTATGCGCGTGCTCCTATCCAAAATTTGAAACACACTGCCCTTTCGGGCATCCCGGCTTTTTCAAAAGGCCGGTCGTTGTTACAGGAGTAGTATTTGAAATCTTACTGAAATTATTCACAAAACAAAAAGAAATTTTTCAGGAGTGATCCCGAATCAGCTTGACGATCAGCAATACCAGAAGCACCGGCAGCAAAATCGGAAGAATAAAGGACAGCACCGAAGTGACAACTCCGATTATCAGCACAATGACAGCGATGGCAATCACAGCCAGAAGCCATCCGGGCATACGATAAACCTTGCCTCCGGAAAATTCCGGATTTTCCTGTCTTCCCTCATCATCCACGATCGTCTCGGAAGAGTAATACTCCTCCGTCACTCCCGCTTCTCTTTCTTTCGCCTCTACAATCGTGCGGGCAATCAGTCTGGGATCTCCCAGCTGGTTCAAAATTTCCTCTTCGCTTTTTCCCGCTGCCTCCTGGCTGCGGAAATATTCTTCATAGTAACGGATATTTTCCATCACTTCCGGTTTGCTCAAATAACCGTTCAATGACCTTTGCAAGGTCTCAAAAAATTCATTTTTTGTCATTTTTCCCTCAATTCCATACGCCGAAAGATTTTCTTCCGGCAAAATCTTATCCCTCGGATACCCTCTGGTCACACAATATCTGTGCTTTTGTAATGATGCTAAAGTATAGCATAAAAAGAAATGCCATACAAGGTAATTTCCCGGCTTTCACAGGCAAATTTTCTGAAAATTTTATGAATTTTCCCGAAAAAATTGAGTTTTTATCCCGCCGGCTGCCGCAAGCAGGCACCTGTTCCCATCCATTTCAGTATGTGCTTTCTTTCGAAATTCCTTCTGCCGTCAGCCCGCATACAGTCCATTGCCCGGAAATGTTCTCCACCTCATTCTTTACAAGGATTTCCCATCGTTTTATACTAAAAACAGCAGAAAAAGGAAGCAGTTAAAACCGAAGGTTCCCATCCGGACTTCGGCATTGCTCCTGTTTCCTTCAAAAATAAAAACAAACCGAGGACCCAAATTATGACAGACAACCAGAATACGCAAGACATCAGAAAAAAAGAACTTTCTTCGGAAAACAAAAATGATTTTTCCAAAGGAAGTGTTGTTTCCAATATACTCTCCCTGGCCATCCCCATGACACTGGCACAGCTTATTAACATTCTCTACAACGTCATCGACCGCATGTATATCGGCCGGATGCCGGAAAATGCCACGCTTTCTCTCACCGGCCTGGGCCTGGCTCTTCCTATTATAACGATCGTCATTGCCTTCGCCAATCTTTTCGGAATGGGAGGGGCGCCTTTATGCTCCATTGCCCGCGGGAAAGGCAACCTGAAAGAAGCAGAAAATATTCTTGGAAATTCCTTCTGCATGCTGCTTATCTCCGGAGCCCTTCTTATGGTCTTTGGATTTGCTTTCAAAAAACCGCTTTTGTACCTGTTCGGCGCCAGCGATTCCACTTTTCCCTACGCCAACGACTATCTTTCCATCTATCTTCTGGGAACTGTATTTGTCATGCTGGGGCTTGGCCTGAACAGTTTTATCAATTCTCAGGGCTTTGGCCGCATCGGCATGTGCACCGTCTTAATCGGAGCCATCTTAAATATTATTTTGGACCCTGTCTTTATTTTTGTCTTTGACCTGGGTGTAAAAGGGGCTGCCATCGCCACCGTTATTTCCCAGGCAGCCTCCGCCGCCTGGACTTTAAAATTTCTGACAGGAAAGAAAACCATTCTTCGCATTCGGCTTTCTTCCATGAAGCTGAAGCCTTCTTTGGTAAAATCCATCATCGGCCTTGGCATGTCCGGATTCATCATGTCTGTCACCAACAGCGCCGTTCAGATTGTCTGCAACGCATCTCTTTCTCATTACGGCGGCGATTTGTATGTGGGTGTCATGACAATCATCAATTCCATCCGGGAAATCGTTTCCATGCCGGTAACGGGAATTACTAACGGCGCTCAGCCTGTCATCGGCTTTAACTACGGTGCCAGGGAATATGGCCGCATCCGGCAGGCTATCCGCTTTATGTCTCTGGTATGTATCGCTTATACCACACTGGCCTGGGGAATACTTCACGTCTTTCCCACCTTCTTTATACGGATTTTCAGTTCGGAGACAGACCTAATCAATGCCACGGTTCCTGCCATGCAGATTTATTACTTCGGCTTTTTTATGATGTCCTTACAATTTGCAGGCCAGAGCGTGTTTACCGCACTGGGAAAAGCAAAACAGGCAATCTTTTTCTCGCTTTTCCGGAAAGTTATCATCGTCATTCCACTGACTCTGATTTTGCCTCTGGTACTCCCAAATGCAGTAAACGGAGTTTTTCTGGCTGAGCCTGTCTCCAATTTTATCGGAGGCACTGCCTGCTATGTTACCATGCTGATTCTTGTAGGAAAGGAACTGAAAAAGTGTACGCCCTAGAGCGCACTCGGCTGCCGTCGGGCAATCTCTGCCGGGTAATCTCTGATTTGCCTCCCCGCTAAGTGCGCATCCACAACGGTCTTTTTCCTGCCGATTTCTGCAGGCGTATCATTTTGCTTCCTCAAAATCAAATTCAAATACAATTTCTATTTTTTCACCGTTAAAACGGTATTTTTCCGAAAGTCTCGGTCCACAGGAATTGCTGCCGATACCGTTTTGCGCCACATCCACCGAACAGAAAAGCACGCCTTCTTTTTCCAGCTCAAAATTATGCTGCTTTTCCGTCAGTTCTTTCACACTGTACGGCGATACCTGGAAGGAAAATGCCCGGTCTGCTTTCACACAAAGCGCGCCGGCGCTAGCTTCCAGGCAGCCATAATGGCTTCCGTTTTCCTGAGGTTTCAGGTAGTCTTCGTGCATTTGTTCCACCGTTGTATCAAAACGGTCCATGTAGGAAGCCCGGTGCTTGTCCACATAGCTTTCGCAGGGCCCGTAACCGTAATAGGAGACATCCTGTCTCTCTCCCGGCAGAACAAACAAAAGGCCGAATCTTGGAAGTTCGGGGAATCCTGCCATCTTTCCTCCCGAAATTTTTACCTGTACTTTTCCGTCCGCCCAAATTGTCCACACCGTTTCCAGACGAAGATACGGCTGTCTGTAAACTGCTGCCATAGAAATTTTGCAGGTAATTTCTGCCTTATCCTCCCGCAGCCGCTTTAACCGGCATTCATAAACCTTCACCTTTCCCTCATGATAACCGGCGTTTTCCCAGTCGCTGCAGATATATCGATCATTGTCTGTAGGCGCACGGAAAGTCTGATAGGACACCGGTCCTGCCAGCTGCTCTTTTCCATCTTTCTTCATGGAAAGAAAAGCACCTGTCTTTTTCCCGAATTCGTAGCTGATTCTGGAAGAGTACAGACGATATGTGGTTTCCGTCTCCTCGATTCCGTAAAAGTTCTGACGAGGTTCCTCTTCTCCCGCTTCCCTTTCAGACCGATCATATTCCCTTAAGGTTTTTCCAAGTCTCTTTATGGCCGCTTCCTCTGATTCTTCAAACAGCGCCAGCTGATCAAATCCCATCTGTCTGCCGGCTTTGGTGAGAGTCTCCTCTTTCTTTTGGTAATAAGTAAATTTGCACCAGGTGTTCTCCCCTGCAAATTCCGTCAGCTGCGGCAGGCAAACTTCAAAGCTTCCTTTGGGCATGGTTTCCTTCGGCTCCAGCTTTCCTTTAAAAAGTTCATTTCCGTTTTTCCTGATTTCAAAAACAATGTCCACCCATTCGGACAGTTCCTTAAAATCATACAGATTGGTAAAACGCACCCGACCCTCGTTCAGAGAAATAAGCTCTGCTCTCACCGGCCGAATGACATTTTTGTATTCCAGATAGCCGGTATGAGGTCTTCGATCCGGATACACCAGCCCGTCCATGCAGAAATTGCCGTCGTGAGGCCACTCTCCATGGTCTCCTCCGTAAAAATATTTATCTTTTCCGTCTTCCGTTTTCCCCTCATAAGTGGCATGGTCGCACCATTCCCAGACAAATCCGCCGCAAAACGCATCTGACCGGTAAATCCGTGTCATGTAATCTTCCGCATCTCCTGGTCCGTTTCCCATGGCATGGATAAATTCACACAGCACAAGAGGCTTATCTCCCTGCTCAAGATACTCATCCACCCAATCCAGTCCAGGATACATCCGGCTTGTCACATCCAGCATGGAAGTGTCATTTTTCCATCCGCCTCCCTGCCAGGTGCTTCCCTCATAATGTACCAGCCTTTCCTGATCCATCTCCTTTACAAGCCGTCCTGCCTCTTCAAAGTTGATGCCGTAGCCGCTTTCATTTCCCAGTGACCAGAAAATAACGCTGCAGTGATTTTTATCCCGGATCACATTTTTTCTTACTCTGTCCAAAATGGCTTCCTTCCATTCTTCATCCTGGGCAATCAATCCAAACGTATCCTCCCGGGGATCTCCGTGATAGATAGAGCTTGTTCCATGACACTCCAGATCCGCCTCCGCAATCACATAAAATCCATAGCGGTCACACAGCTGCAAAAACCAGGGTGCATTGGGATAATGACTGGTCCGTATGGCGTTGATATTCGCCTCTTTCATCATCCTTAAATCCACAAGCGCATCTTCCCTTGTAACACAGGCTCCTGTCACAGGATGACTGTCATGACGGTTCACGCCGCGGAACTTGACGACTTTTTGGTTTATGGTTATCGTCCTTTCCTTCACTTCAATAGTGCGGATTCCCACAGGACATTCGATTCTCTCTTTCTCTGTCTCAAGTACTAATGTATAAAGATACGGCATCTCCGCATTCCACAAAACCGGTGCTTCCACCTGAAGGCTCAGACTCCGTTCGGTTCCCGTTTTCTGCGCCATCAGCCTTCCTTCCGCATTGTAAAGACTGGCTATTACCTTAAGTTCTCCACTGGCTTCTCCCTGTTGTCCCTCTCCAAAATCCGGAGAAAATTCCACACAGACTTTTGCTTGGCAAGCTTCTCCTGCGTCTGTATACTTTACCGGTGTCGTCACCCTGAAATCCCGAATAAAATTCTCCGGTCTGCAGATCAGACAGACATCCCGGAAAATTCCGGAATACCGAAATTTGTCCTGATCCTCCAGATAGCTGCCATCGCACCATTTTAACACAAGCACTGCCAACAGGTTGTTTCCTTCCCTCACTTTGCCTGTAATCTCAAATTCGCTGGGACTGTGGGAAACCTGGGAATACCCCACAAACTCTCCGTTTACCCACACATAAAAGCAGGAATCCACACCTTCAAAATATAAAAACTGTCTTCCCGTGCATTCTTCTTTGGAAAGAGCGAATTCCTTCCGATACGCCCCGCACGGATTTTCTTCGGGCACATAGGGCGGATCGTAGGGAAAAGGATATCGGATATTGGTATACTGTTTTTTGTCGTATCCTTCCATCTGCCAGCAAAAAGGCACTTTTTTGCCGGTAAAGCTTCTGCTTTCTTCTGTTTTTTCAAAACCTTCCTTAATAAAGTCTCCCGGTACCGCTTCCGGATAAGGATAATAGGCAAACTCCCATCCCTCTCCGCTTAAAAGCCGGCTTTTATCCTTCCCATTCTCATCTTTGGGAAGGTACCATGCGCGGTCCGCGCAGGTTCCCACATGAAGAATGTGCTGATTTTCGTAAAAATGTTCTAACTTCATAACCCTCTCCTTTTTTCTGTCTGTATTTTTTGCCGAGTCGCTTTTTATTGTATCAGCAAACAAGGCGCAGAACAACGATTCTGCGCCAATTCAAACTTGTCTGAATGTAGAAAAAACAGCCTCCTTTTAGGGCAACTTTTCTATACCCAGTTGTTTTCAATTTCTTCCCGGATAATTTCAATATAACGTCTCGCCTTCTGCTCATTCCGGTGTATGGTGTACACATCCCTCTGGGTAATTTCCATCTTGCAGCCTCTTGCAGCCAAAAGACTCTTTCTGATATGAGCGCGAAAAGCTTCCTCATCCAGAATCCTGTCCACTCCCAGATAATTCGGGCTTGGCTTTCTATGATAAATCACTTTGCTTCCCGCCAGTTTTTCTCCCATTACTTCCTCGTTGCACCAGGGAGAGATGGAAAGTTTGCGCAAATTGGTCAGTTTGGAAAGGCAGTTATCCCAGATTGGGTCTACCGGTTCACAACATCCATAGGAAAGCAGGCCGTACTGTCCCGCAATTTTTTCATAACACGGGAAAATAAATTCCTGAAACATTTCCGGAGAAATGCCCACAGTTTCCTGAGAATCCATAAATCCCCACACATCTTTGGTTGTCAGAGGACGCTTTTCATATTCCTCCCACCCCGGAAGCTCATGGGTAAAAGCCCAGGTTCCGTTTCCGACCCCTTCGAAAGAGGTCGTCGGCATAATCAGGCGCTTTTCCTCCAGCATGCGGAAATATTCCAGCGTATCCTGCGCAATCCGATCCATCATTTCCTTAAATAATTCCGGATAGTCATACATGGCAAACATCATGTCTTCCATACTCATAATATGTACGATCATCTGTGTAGGCACACTGTAGAGCCCATCCATCTTTATTTTCACCGGCAGGATATCTCCGATGGCCTCTTCAATGACGCGCTGCTTTTTCAGCGTAGAGTCCATGTCCGTGCCAAAGGTACTCTTTTTCAGCTTTCCATAGTCTTCCCCAAGGTCTTTTATCACAGAAACGAAATGATGCCCAACGCTCACACCGCCCTGTTCATCCGTCGTGTGTTCCACTTTTACCGGAATGTCGAACAGATTAAAAAATTTATCATACGCCATGGGATAATAATCCGGTGTCACCCTGTCATCATCGAACAGCTCCTGATTCAGAAAATTTTCGTATAAAGTCCGCTCCACCATCCGGGCAAATTCTCCCTGGCAGCGAAGTCTCTGCGGAATGATCTCGTGGGCAAAGGTTCCCAGTTCCAACTGTATCATAGGCCTTTCGCCTTTCAGCTCATTGTGAAGATACCATTCCTTTTTTCTCTGCAGATTGCTCTCCATGTTGGCATAATCCAACTGTTTTTTCGCCGTTTCCCTTAAAATCTCCCGGTCCTTTTCCCCTATTATGATTTCCATAAGATTTCCTCCTGTTTTTTCCTATTTTCTTTTTGATATCCTGCAATTCTCAATTTTTGCATTTTCCTTATTTTAATATGTTTTCATTTTCCCATTTTCTTTATTTTGATGTTTCCTTATCTTCCGCTATCTCTATTAAACCAGTATTTTCTTTTCCTGCCATCCGTCAAAATTGCGGTTTTTTATAAAAAAATTGCGCTTTTTATCTTTCCAGATTCCGGAAATTATCATAAAATTGATACAAGTCATTTTAAGGAATCAATTTAAGGAGGCCTGTATGAAAAATGAATCTGTTTTTCCCGTTTCCGAAACCCGTTTTTACACTCCCGCATCAGAGGCTGGAAATGCATTTCTTCTCCCTCTTTGTGTCGGTCATTTCCTCTGCGACAGCAATTATCTGGTTTCCAGAAGCCGTTACGACAGCTTTCTTCTGCTTATTGTTCTTCACGGAAACGCTTTTGTAACTCTTTACGACGATGACGGCAAATCCAAAACCGTTTTTCTTTCCCAGAGGGAATTCTTTCTTCTGGACTGTTACTCCTCCCATGCCTACGGCAGTCTGGATGAACAGCTGGAATTTTGTTGGGTCCATTTTGACGGACCTTCTGCCAGAAATTACTATCAGTACTACAAAAAAAACTGCCCGCAGCCGTGCACTCTTACGCACAAACAACTGCTGACAGTTTTCGAAGATTTCTATTCTCTTTACACTCCCCTGTCCGAGACTGCGGTCACCTCGGACATTCGCCTGACCAGTTTGCTGACCAGACTTCTGGCCGACTGTATTTCTCCTGCGCCTGATCTGCCGTTTTCCTCTGAAGCCTCTATTCCGGAAGCCCCTATGGAAAAAGCATGTGCCTACTTGAGAGTCCATTTTTCAGAAGATGTGTCGGTGTCTTTGCTGGCAGATATGGTTTCTTTAACTCCCTGTCATTTTATCCGCAGTTTCAAAAAATACTGCGGTGTTACGCCTCATCAATATCTCTTGAATCTGCGCTTAAACTCCGCCCGTTTTTATCTTCGCACTACCGGGATGACCATAGAGGAAATCGCCTATGCCTGCGGTTTTCAGAGCATAAATAATTTCTGCATTGCCTTTAAAAATAAGGAAGGAATGGCTCCGGGCGCTTACCGAAAACTATATCGGGCAGGCTGATAAGCTCTGTCTTGCAAGATCCTCCGCCCGGGGCAAATTGCTCTGTGAAATATTTCCTCTTTACCGCACAATCGCGCTGGGGCGGTTGCCGACAGGCAATATCTGCCGGGCAATCTCTGATTGCCTGCGCGCTGAGTGTGCATCCACATCGGAACGTCTTTTTTTTAGCGTCGGTGTACAGGGGGACAATACGCCTCAGTCCTGTAAATTCGCCTGTTTTCCACGTTATCCTCAGTCAGCGTACTGGACGTACGCGGAGCGAAAGTAACGCAGCAGAGACGCAAAGGCAGCTATTTTTGACCGTATTGCCCCCTGTACACCGACGCTACGTTAGGGAAAGAACTTTCCTATTGCACAAAAAAAGCAGTGACATATGTCACTGCTTTTTACAGCGTGCGCGAGAAGATTCGAACTCCCGACCTTCTGATCCGTAGTCAGACGCTCTATCCAGCTGAGCTACGCGCACATTTTTTATTTTGCCGTGGGCTCGTGCCCGACAACAATAATTATTATATTCATCCGGTTATAAAAAGTCAACAGTTTTTTTTATAATTTTTCATTTTTTTATTTTGGGCTTCAAATCGTTTCATCCTTTTATTATTTTGATATTTTTTCAAAAAAATGAAACGCCCCTATTGTATATTCAGAATTTCTATGCTAATATGATGACAACAATTACTTTACATTATCCGTGCAGTCGGATGAAATCATTATTAAATAAGCAAAAGAGGATGGAAAAATGAGAAAACAAAGTATTTTTTTATGTCTGCTCCTCACTTTATGCATGCTTTTCGTTTCCGCATGCGGCAAAGATATTTCGGATCAGGCATCTGCCGGTATTGACGATGAATCCGGTTTCCGTGAATATGACACCATTGATTTCGACACTGTAACTATTATGGAAGAGGAACCGCCTCTTGGCTCCTCTGTAAACTCAGACGATCCGGAAGAGCTGGCACGTCTGAAAAATCTGGCAACAGAAACTTTTAATTTGATGAATCAGGAAAGGGCCAATGCAGGACTTAGCCCTCTTACATGGGATTCTACCCTGGAACTTGCTGCTGCCGTACGGGCTCAGGAATGTTCCACTTCCTTTTCGCATACACGCCCTAACGGTTCCCCCTGGTACACCGTCAACGCACAAATTATGCATGGCGAAAATCTGGCTTTTGGTTATAACAGCGCCTCAGACGTTATGAAAGCATGGATGGCTTCTCCTACTCACAAAGAAAATATCTTGTATCCTACTTTCACAAAAGTCGCTATCGCCATCTACACAGACGGAAAGAAATTATATTTCGCCCAGGAATTCCGTTACTGATTCAGTCTTTCTCATCTGATAGGACATTCCTCCCTATTGGATGAGGAAGAAAATTTTCTTTTCTAAAACTGTATGAAATGAGAAAATGTGCGCCCTAGCGCACACTCGCGCCGAAGCGCGGTTGCGTCAGCAACCATTTTCCTTGAGCGCGAAGTGCGCATCCACAGCGGAGCGTCTTTTTTATACGATAGGAAATGAAGTTTCCTATCGTATGAGAAAGTGCTGCAAAAACTTCGAAGTGACATCTGTCAGCCATTTCTATAACTGCTGGTTTCAAAGCAGAACTATAGAGGGCAGATATCATCTATCCGGTTTTTGCAGCACTTTTTGCTTCTCTTCTTATCCTATGATAAAATTATTTTGATTGCATCGATACTTCGCGGCAAAGCCTTCAGCAAAGAAAGGAATCCGTTTCTTTCTGTCTTACTTTCACTCCCCATACTTGTCCGATGCTGCACTTAGATACTAAGATACAAGGGAGGTATCACTATGACATATCCTGCAAATTTTCTTGCAGACCTGCCCCTTTTTGCGGGTATTTCTCCCCAAAATATTGACTCTATGCTTTCATGCCTGAATCCCAGACAGAAAGTTTATGCAAAAGGAGAACAGATTCTTCATGCCGGAGAAACGCTTTCCTGCATGGGGATTGTCCTTTCCGGTTCGGTACTGATCGTCCGTGAAGATTTCTGGGGAAATCGAACGGTCATGGGACAGGCTGGTCCAGGTCATTTGTTTGGAGAAACTTACGCCTGTCTTCCCAATATTCCTTTAGAGGTAAATGTGACTGCCAGCGAGGATTCCGAAATTCTTTTCCTGGATGTCAAACGCCTGCTGACCGTCTGCTCCAACACTTGCCTCTTTCATACGAGACTTATTCAAAATCTTTTGTCACAAATAGCAGCCAAAAACCTGATGCTTTCCCACAAGGCAGAGCATATGTCCAGACCCACCACCCGGGAAAAGCTTCTTTCCTATTTATCCGAGCAGGCACTGGCCAACGGAAGCAGACAGTTTTCCATTCCTTTCGACAGACAACAGCTGGCTGACTATCTTGCCGTGGAACGAAGCGCCATGTCCAGAGAGCTTGGAAAACTGCGCAAAGAAGGTTTTCTTACCTTTCAAAAAAACAACTTTACACTGAGAGAAAAGTATCTGCAGGCAAATCCGGATATTTCATTTCCGGACACACAAAAAGCACCCGGAACCCCCTAATCTGTAAAGGTTCCCGGGTGCTTTCCATTTGTATGCATTGTATGCATAACTCGAATTTGTCTGCACAACCCGAAATTGCTCATGAGCCAAGATTAAAATTTCAGGTGCAAAATTTTTTATTTATATTTTCCAGTGAGTTTCAAACGTGTCATGGCTCTGGCAAGAGATGCTTTGGAAATATAATATTCTTCCATGCTCTGTTTCTGCCTGAGCTGTTCCTTTGCACGCTCCAGCGCTTCCTCAGCCCTCTTTCGATCCACATCCTCCGGCCGTTCGATAGAATCTACCAAAACAGTCACACGGTTGTTGATCACCTGTACAAGGCCTCCGCCTACTGCAACCACATGGGTCTCTCCGTCTTCTGTGGTATAGCGCATCTCTCCCGGAACGATAGCCATCATCATATTGGCGTGATGTGCCATGATGGCAAACTCCCCTGACTTTTCAGGGAGCACAATAAAACTTCCGCGTCCATGATAAAAATCCTTATCACTGGCAATAATGTTCAGTCCAAAGGTATTCATAGCTATCCGCTCCTATCCGGTTTTAAACCTCTTCCTGTTTCGCCTTCTGTATTACCTCGTCAATGGTTCCCACATTGAAGAACGCATTTTCCGGGTAAGCATCCATCTCACCTTCCACGATCATCTTAAATCCGCGGATGGTTTCCGCAATAGGCACATATTTTCCGGGGATACCTGTAAATACTTCTGCCACATGGAATGGCTGGGACAAAAACTTCTGAATCTTTCTTGCTCTGAAAACTACCAGTTTGTCTTCCTCTGACAGTTCTTCCATACCCAAAATTGCAATGATATCCTGCAATTCTTTGTATTTCTGCAAGTATTCCTGCACTTTTCTCGCTACCTGATAGTGTTCTTCTCCCACTACATCTGCTTCCAGGATGCGGGAAGTGGACTCCAGAGGATCTACCGCCGGATAAATACCCTGCTCCACAATCTTTCTGGAAAGAACCGTGGTTGCATCCAGATGAGCAAACGTAGTTGCCGGAGCCGGGTCTGTCAAGTCATCCGCAGGCACATAGACTGCCTGCACACTGGTTACAGATCCATTTTTCGTGGATGCGATACGTTCCTGAAGTTCGCCCACTTCCGTAGCCAAAGTAGGCTGATAACCTACTGCAGAAGGCATACGGCCAAGAAGAGCGGACACCTCAGATCCTGCCTGCACAAAACGGAAAATATTGTCGATGAACAAAAGTACATTCTGATGTTCTTTGTCACGGAAATATTCCGCCATAGTAAGTCCTGTCTCCGCCACACGCATACGCGCTCCCGGAGGCTCGTTCATCTGTCCGAATACCAACGCTGTTTTCTCCAGAACGCCGGATTCTTTCATTTCAGACCACAAGTCATTTCCCTCACGGGAACGTTCTCCTACACCTGTAAAAATGGAATAGCCGCCATGCTCTGTGGCAATGTTTCGGATCAGTTCCTGAATCAATACTGTCTTTCCGACACCGGCGCCTCCGAACAGACCGATCTTGCCTCCCTTTGCATAGGGAGCCAGAAGGTCGATAACTTTAATACCGGTTTCCAATACCTCAACCACCGGACTCTGGTCCTGGAAGGCCGGAGGCTCACGATGAATGACCCAATGTTCCTCCTGCTCCAGACTTTCGCCGTTATCTATAGTTTCTCCTAATACATTGAACAGGCGGCCCAGTGTCTTTTCACCTACCGGAACTTTAATACCTGCCCCCGTAGCGACAACTTCCATATCCTTGTAAAGGCCTTCGCTGGAAGCAAGCATAATACAGCGGACTGTGTTGTTTCCAATATGCTGCGCCACTTCCATGACGCATTTTTTTCCGTTATTTTCTACATAAAGAGCGTCCTTGATACAGGGCAGCTCTTCTCCTGCTGCAAATTCCACGTCGATAACAGGTCCCATAACCTGCACGATTTTTCCTTTTACCATACCTGTCCTCCTTTCCGATTCCTCTATTTTCTCTTCTTATTTTTCTGCGCTTTTGCTCCGCCGATAACTTCTGTAATTTCCTGGGTTATGGCAGCCTGACGTACACGATTGTACATAACGGACAGATTCTTTAACATGTCCCTGGCGCTTGTGGTAGCTGCGTCCATAGCCATCATACGGGAATTATGCTCGCTGGCATAGGATTCCACCAGACTTCCGTAAATCATACCGCTCAGATAATTGGGCACGATACTGTTCATCAGCTCCTGCTCCGAAGGCACCATGGCAATCTCTTCCTGATATACCAGGCCGATGCCCTGTGTCTCCTGTACAAACGTCTGCCTGTGCAGAGGAAGAAGCTGTGTCACTTCCGTCTCCATAGCCACAGGTCCTGTCATCTTTGTGTACACGATATATACCTCATCCAGCTGTCCGGTCAGGTATTTTTCAATCATGGTTTCAGAAATCATTCTCGCCCTGTGCATTGTGGGTTTTTGCACCGTATACCGGAAAGAAGTATCCACATCCACCTTTTTGCGCGCAAAATACTGGCGTCCCACTTCTCCCAGAACAAACAGCTCGCAGTGATTGTTGGCATCCAGAATTTCTTCCGCTATTTTAAAGACATTGTGATTGTAAGCTCCGGCCAATCCCTTGTCTGCGGAAACTACAATACACCCTACTTTCCTGTCCTCTTTGGGAATATGACTTCTTTCATCAAAATAGCGGTGTTCCATCTCCGGCATATGGCGCAGGATTCGGCTGATTGCAGACTGAAGCGCATAGAAATAAGGCTCTGTATCAGAAAGAACTTTTTTGGCACGTTTCAGCTTGGAAGAAGAAATCATGTACATGGCACTGGTAATCTTCATCGTATCCTGAATGCTTTTCATACGGCTTTGTATTTCTTTTGCACTCGCCATTTCTATCCATTCCTTTCCAAAAGAACCTCTGAATTCCCCACCGGAATTCAGCTTCTGCTCTTTTTATATTCTTCTGCTGCGCTGATAATCTGTGCCGCCAGTTCATCAGACAGAATTTTTTTCTCTTCGATCTCTTTTCCGATTTCCGCATGCTCCCTGTCAAAGAAGGCCAGCATATCCATCTGGAAGGATTTCACGTTTTTGATATCAACATCCTGGAAAATCTTGTGAGTGGCTGTCCACAAGGTAATAACCTGCTCATGGAGAGACAGCGGATTGCACAAAGGCTGTTTTAACAGCTCCATCAAAGTTTTTCCATATTGAAGCTGGGCTTTTGTAGACGCATCCAGATCAGAACTAAACTGTGTGAACACTTCCATTTCACGGTACTGAGCCAAATCGATACGGATACTTCCACTGGCCTTTTTCATGGCTTTCGTCTGAGCTGCACCGCCTACACGGGACACGGAAAGACCTACGTTGACCGCAGGACGATTTCCTGCAAAGAACAGATCCGTCTCCAAAAAGATCTGTCCGTCAGTAATGGAAATAACGTTCGTGGGAATATAAGCGGAAACGTCCCCTGCCTGCGTCTCAATAATAGGCAAAGCTGTAATCGAACCGCCTCCTAACTCATCGCTTAAACGGCTGGAACGCTCCAGCAGTCTGGAATGGAGATAGAAAACATCCCCCGGATAAGCTTCACGTCCCGGAGAACGTTCCAAAAGCAGAGAAAGAGCACGATAAGCCACTGCGTGTTTGCTCAGATCATCGTAAACAATGAGCACGTCTTTTCCCTTATGCATAAAATATTCCGCCATCGCTGTTCCAGAATAAGGAGCGATATACTGAAGGGGCGCACAGTCGCTGGCTGTAGCGCTGAAAATGATCGTATAATCCATAGCCCCGTATTTTTCCAGTGTGGAAACCATTTTGGCCACAGTAGACGCCTTCTGCCCGATCGCCACATAAATACAGATAACATCCTTTCCTTTCTGATTCAGGATGGTATCAATGGCAATGGCAGTCTTACCGGTCTGACGGTCTCCAATGATCAGCTCACGCTGTCCCCGTCCAATGGGGAACATGGAGTCGATTGCCAGAATACCGGTTTCCAGCGGAACGGAAACAGACTTACGGTCGATGATTCCAGGAGCCTCCTGCTCAATGGGACGATATTCGCCGGCGCTGATCTCGCCTTTTCCGTCGATGGGAGCGCCAAGGGCATCCACAACTCTTCCTATATAAGATTCTCCTACCGGAATCCCGGCTTTCTTTTTGGTTCTTATAACTTTTGTACCTTCTTTGATTTCAGTATCTCTTCCGAAAATAATGCAGCCCACTTCGTTTCTGCGGATATCCTGCACCATTCCCTTGAGACCATTTTCGAAGGTTACAATCTCTCCATACATCGCATGGTCAATGCCATAGACTGTGGCAATTCCGTCACCTACCCAGATAACGTTTCCCACTTCCTGAGCCTGACTCATGCTTTCATAATTTTCTATTTCTTCTCTCAGAATCGAAATAATTTCTTCTGAATTGATTGCACTCAACCTGTTCACCTCCGGACTAATTGTTGCTGCAGCTTCCGGATACGCCCTTTCAGGCTGTAATCCAGTTCTTTATCTTTGATACGGATGGTAAAACCGCCGATCAGGCCGGCATCCGTACTTTCCTCCAGATCAACACTTTTGGCATGCTGACTGCTGCATAAAAAGCGCCGGATTTTCTCCTTCTGCGCTTCGTTTGGAGGCACCACATATGTTAATTTCGCGGTGACAATAGAATTTTGTTCATTATAATATTCCTGATATGCTCTGCAAATCTCACCTAACAGATCCACATCGTTCTGCTTTACCAGCACTTTGAAAAAGTTTTTCATGTGGGCGGAAAAACCTGCCCCGTCAAAAATTTTATCCGCAAGCATTTCTTTTCGCGGGAACGGAATGACCGGGCTGGCAAAAACCTCTTCCAGCTCCGAAATCTGCTCGTTCATCTCTCTCAGTTTCTTTACTTCCTCAGGCTGCACGGCGAGTTCATATAAAACTTTTCCATAATTAATGGATGTCTGTGTCATCTGCCTCACCTGCTCCCGTTAAAAATTGGTCGTAAAGCATCCGGTTTGCTTCTTCGCTTCCGCCGGACAGCATTTTCTTTGCAGCCAGCACAGCCAGATCTGCAATTTCGGATTTCGCTCCGTCCAAAGCTTTCTCCCGTTCTTCCTCTGCTGCTTTTCTCGCGTCAGATACGATTTTCTGAGCCTGTGCGGCTGCCAGAGCCGTCTGTTTTTCCTGCTCCAGTTTCGCTTCATTTCTGGCCTTTTCCACAATCTGCCTGGATTCTTCTTTGGCGCTTTTTAAAGATTCTTCATACTGCGCCTTTAAAGCATTTGCCTGTTCCTCGGCATCCCTGGCACCTGCCATCTGCTCTTCAATCATTTTGCTGCGCTTTTCCATAATGCCTGTTACCGGTCCAATTAAAAACTTCTTCAGGATAAGGTATAAAACAATCAGGTTTATAATGGTAAAAACAAGGTTCCAAAAACTGATATCCAGCACCTTCGCTCCCACCTTTCCTTAGTTATTCGTATCTTTTATTTCATGAAGATGATCAGCAGACCGATAACGAAACCATAGATTGCAGTTGCCTCTGCCAGGGCACATCCAAGCAGCAGCGCTTTGCTGATCTTACCCTCTGCTTCAGGTTGTCTTGCGATTGCTTCCACTGCTTTGGAAGTTGCGATACCGATACCGATACCTGCTCCAATACCTGTTAAAACTGCCAGTGCTGCTCCAATTGCTACTAATGTTGACATAATATTCTCTCCTTTTCTTTCATCTGTTTCAAAGTTCAGAATTTGTATTTTACTAAATTAAAACGTTTCCTTAAGTTTTTATTCCATGGCTTCTTTTATAAATAAAGAAGTCAGGAATACAAATACATATGCCTGAATCAGGCCGTCAAATATGTCAAAATAAAAACTGAACGGAACCGGAATTATCACCGGTATTACCGCTTTTATCAGTTCCATGACAACAAACGCTCCGATTACGTTGCCAAACAGTCGCATACATAGGGAAATTGGACGAATAAAAATTTCCAGTATGTTGATTGGGGTGATAAGCGGAATCGGTTCTGCAAAGCTTTTCAGCCATCCCTTCAGCCCTTTTTGATGAAAACCTGCGTATTCGATCAGGACAATACTCATCAATGCCAGAGCTGCCGTTACATTCAGATCCTTGGTCGGAGGTTTAAATCCCAACAGGCCAATCAGATTGGCAATTCCTATATAAATTGCCACCGTAATCATATAGGGAATGTAACGCTTTCCTTCTTTTCCAAGAGTATCCATGAAAAAGTCATTCAAAAAACCTACCGCTGTTTCCAAAGCAAGCTGCTTTTTACTCACGTTTTCCACTTGTAGATTACGCAAAAAAACCAGTGAAAAAACAAGAAGCGCCGCCATGATGATCCAGGTGACAACCACCGATTCGGATACATCAATGCCGCCAAGCACCGGGATGGTAAAGACAGTTTCGCAGGTAAGTTCTTCGGTTATTGCCTCTGCTATGTTTCCCGTATGACATCCTTCCTTTCTCTTTGCCTTCTTTTGGTCTCCTTTCCATTACCTCTTCTTTTGCATTTTGTCTGCGGCGAATATTTTCCGAAAAAATATGGAAAGAATGAAAACACCTTATATGCTGCCCCCATTCTTTCAATAACTTTCCTTATTTCTAATTGTTCAATGCTATCTCTTCTTTCCGAAAAACGGAAAGAAGAGATAGCATAAACTCATTCGCCGTGTTATAGTGGTATCATAGACCAACATGTATTATACTATGATTGTTTCATTCCGAAAAATGATATTATCACATGCCTATGATATCAAAATCGTATACTACCAACAGAATGTGCAAATAAATGCTTTCTTATACTACTTTTACTACTTTTTTACTCAGGAGATAATTATGTCCGTACATTTTGATTACTATAAAGTGTTTTATTATGTTGCAAAATATCAGAATTTTACGAAGGCAGCCCATGTACTTCTTTCCAGCCAGCCCTCCGTTACACGTTGTATCCAAAATCTGGAAAACGAACTGGGGTGCCGGCTTTTCATTCGCTCCAAAAGAGGAGTGACTCTCACCTCCGAAGGAGAACTTCTCTACCACAGAGTCGGCCCTGCCTATGAAAGTATCCTAAAAGCGGAAGAAGAATTAAACAACACGGTCAGCCTGCACGGCGGTTCCATCCACATAGGTGCCACAGAGACTGCTCTGCGCTGTTTTCTTTTGGAAAAGCTCAGCTTTTTCCACAGCCAACATCCGGACGTACGTGTGCGTATCACCACTTACACCACCGCCCAGGCTGTCTCCGATCTTTGGGAAGGCAAGATTGACGTGGCCATTGTTGTGGCTCCCATATCGGTAGAACCTCCTCTTAAGGCTACCAGCGTGCGTCTTGTCCACGACTGTCTCATTGCCGGAACCCAGTTTTCCAACCTGAGCGGAAGAAAAATTTCCCTCAAAGAAACGGTCAAATACCCTATTGTATGTCTTGCTTCCTCCACACTGGCTTACCACTTTTTTGAAAATTTTTACGCATCCCACGGCCTTGCCTTAAAGCCGGACATCGAACTTACCACCGCCGACCTTATTCTTCCCATGGTGGAACACAACCTGGGACTGGGACTTCTTCCCAGAGAGCTGGCGGAAGATTCCATCAAAAACGGCAAAGTCTATGAGATTGACCTGGAAGAAAAGTTGCCGCCCCGCAGCATTTGCGCAGTCAAAGACCCGCACAGGCCTTTAAATGCTGCAGCCAGACACTTTTTAAAACTTCTGCAGGAAGATTCCCATTCATGACCGCTTCAAAAGCTCCGCTGTGGATACGCACTCGCGCGAAAAGCAGCACGTTGACTGATGGCAGCCGTGCTCGGCGCGAGTGTGCACCCAGGTGCACACTTTTTTACTATCTTAATTCCGAAAGCATTAAAATCTTTTCCATATTTATCTATAGAATGCACATGTATCCCATTCACTTGTCCTTTCCATTCTATCTCCCATTCCCTCGTCTTCCATATATTCTGTAATACGCATGATAAAAGAAAGATTTGTCGGTCTTCTCCCCTCGATGTAACCGAAAAAATTCTTTTTCTCTTCTTCACTCCCGCTTTTCCATGCCACTTCGATGGCATGCCTGATTGCATGTTCCACTTTCGTGGAGCTGGTCTGAAACTTCTTCGCCACGTCCGGATACAGGCGTTTTGTGATCCCCTCCAGTTCCTCTTTGTCTTCCATACAGACTCTGATGGATTCTTTCAAATACTGATAGCCTTTCAAATGTGGTCTTATTCCCAGTTTGATCAAAATCGCTGAAATCTTCTCCTCCTTTTCTCTTTCATAACTCTTTGCCGAATTCGGCGCATCATAGGACAAGATAATCTGTAATTTTCTGTCCTTTCTTACCATTTTTGTAAGTTGATAAATCTCTTTCTGGCTGCAATCCGCCAGAGAAACCCACAAACAGCTCATATTTTCCCGACTCCTCTCATGCCAGATAAAATGTATATACAATTTCAACTGACACTTATATTTTATCAGAAAATTCTGAAAATTACAGGTAGTATATGGCACTGATT
Organism: uncultured Lachnospiraceae bacterium; assembly: GCA_944381635.1. Lineage (GTDB taxonomy): Bacteria > Bacillota > Clostridia > Lachnospirales > Lachnospiraceae > CALWLY01. Next base: position 216,193 of record CALWLY010000001.1, on the reverse strand, counting down.
TTCCTGTTACACACATTTTTATGTGTCTTATCATCCCTTTCTCGGAATAATTTCCTGACAATCCGATATTTACTCCCTGATCGGCATACGAAAGTTTTCCATATCATGCCGTCTTCAAATACCGATTGCCGTTTCACTGACCAATAAAAATAGAAAGAGAGAAGGGAAAAAAATGAGCAAACACGAATCCGCAGAGGAGCACTTGCTTCTCACAAACACATTGATCCACAATATCAATCATCAATTAAGTATCCACAACTGGTCTCTGAAAATTCTTTCTGTGAATTCGGGGATTTCATACGAAACATTGAAAAAACTTCTGAATGGGAAAATCCAGAGTCCCTCCTTTTACACCATTTACAAACTTGCTGATGTTTTTCACTGTTCTGTAGATGAACTTGCAGGCATCGAAAACCCGCTGAGCATACAGCTGCGTTCTCTGGTGGATACCAAAAATCAGCTGGTCCATCTTGTAGAACATATGGAAAAGACGCTGGACAATCGAGAGTTTTAAAATAATAGGTTTTCACGGCAATATTTCCGCAGATTAAATTGAATTACCCTGAAATCTATGATAAAATGATGAAATGGTAAAATTGTGGAAAGGATTGTTCTTATGAGAAAGGCTTATGTAATAGGAGCAGGACCTGCCGGTCTGACTGCTGCCTACGAGTTATTGAAGAGAACTGATGATATTGAGGTAACCGTTTTTGAAGAAAGCCAGGCTATGGGCGGTATTTCCAAAACTGTCAATTATAAGGGAAACCGCATGGACATGGGCGGGCACCGCTTTTTTTCAAAGGTGCCGGAAGTAAATGAATGGTGGGAAAATATGCTTCCTCTGCAGGGAGCCCCGGCTTATGACGACAAAATACTTGACCGCAACATGGGCTGGAAGACAAACGGCCCCGATCCGGAAAAAACAGACCGGGTTATGCTGATCAGAAACCGTGTGTCCCGCATTTATTTCGACAGCAAGTTTTTTGATTATCCGATTTCGCTGAAGTGGGACACTTTCAAAAATATGGGACTTGTTACTACAATAGTCGCAGGCTTCAGCTATCTTGCCGCTGTACTGCATAAAAGAAAAGAAAACTCTCTGGAGGATTTTTATATCAACCGTTTTGGCAGGAAGCTTTATTCCATGTTTTTCGAAAATTACACGGAAAATCTTTGGGGACGCCATCCCAGCGAAATTGCTCCTGACTGGGGTGCACAGCGTGCAAAAGGGCTCTCTGTCCTGGCTATTATCCAGGATATGTTCAGCAAGCTTCTTCCCGGAAAAGAAAACCGTCATGTGGAAACTTCCCTGATTGAATCCTTCAGCTACCCCAAACTTGGTCCCGGGCAGCTCTGGGAGGTAACCGCTTCTGAAATTGAGAAAATGGGCGGCAAAATTTTAAAAGGCTGCAAAGTTGTCGGTCTTACCAAAAATGCGGACAACCATATCACAGCACTCACTTACGAATGCAACGGTGAAAAAATTACTGTGGAAGGAGATATTTTCATTTCCTCCATGCCTATCCGAGATCTTGTAGGCGGCATGAATGATGTGCCCGCTGACCCGGCCAGAATCGCTGCAGGTCTTCCCTACCGCGATTATATGACTCTCGGTGTCCTGATTCCAAAGCTGAATCTGAAAAACAAGACCAAACTGAAAACAATCAGCAACATCGTTCCTGACAACTGGGTTTATGTTCATGACCGCACCGTAAAGCTGGGACGCTTCCAAATCTACAATAACTGGTCACCCTATATGGTGAAAGATTTAGAGAATACCGTGTGGATCGGCTTGGAATATTTCTGTAACGAAGGGGACAGCCTTTGGACCATGAGTGAAGAAGAATTTCGTGACTTTGCAGTAAAAGAAATGATTAAAATGGGACTGATCGACGATGCCTCCTGCGTTCTGGATACCCATGCAGAATGGGTAAAGAAAGCATATCCCGCTTACTTTGACACCTACAACGAAATGGATACGCTGGTTGACTATCTGAATACCATCGACAACCTCTACTGCGTAGGCCGTAACGGACAGCACCGCTACAACAACATCGATCATTCCATGTGCACTTCTTTTGAGGCTGTAAACAATATTATCAACGGTGTAAAAACCCGGGATAATATCTGGAACGTAAATACTGAAAAAGTATACCATGAAACATCCAACTGATTTATCTGTAAGATAAAAAAACCCGGGAGACCTGCCCATTGTTCTGCAAATCTCCCGGGATTTTTTATTTTTTGTTCTTCTTTAAGATATCTTTTACAATCTTCATACGAATTCCGGCGTCAATAAAGTCGCAGTGCTTGCAGAAAGGATAGTTCTGACGTCCCATAGCCACTTTCTTGCGCAGATCCTGGTAGGCAGGTGAGTTCCACGCCTCTTTTAACGGTGTCTTTGTCAAATCTCCCATATCGGTAACTTCAAAGTTATCACAGCAGCAGATGCCAAGTTTTCCGTTCGGTGTGATCCACATATCCGTATAAGGCATCAGACAGGTTTCCTTGATCACTTTCTCCGTAGCTTTTTTATTCGGAGCACTTCCCGCTCTGTTGGTAAGAACTTCCTTGATGTAGCGCATCTGGATCAGAATATCTACATCCTTAAATTCTTCCGGATGAGCTTTTACATAATCGTAAATCTCTTTCAGATTATCATGGAGCTTCATATCCAGACAATAGTTGTTGATAATCAGCTGGTTCACATAGGGAACTATCGATTTTACCTTGTCAATATCTAAAAGCAGACCGTTGGTAGACATGAAAATAAACGCATCCGGGAGCTGCTTTCTGGCATATTTGTGGAATTCCACAATACGGGTATCCAGCCAGGGTTCATTGTTTCCGTATAAAGTCAGGTGTCCCTTGTATCCCCAGTCTTTTAACTGGTCAATGATACTGTAATACAGTTCATCGCTCATTCTGGCAAAAGGACGCTTCTCCGCATTTTTGTTGGCAGTACAGAATTCACAGGTACTGTTGCAGCGGTTGATCGTCTCAAGATTGACTATATTCGGGTACGGAACCGGATTGGAATTCATAAAATATTCAATGTAGTCTTTCTGAGATTTTCCTCTGGTCACAAACTGAAATTTTAAATAGCTTTCACTTGCCAGTTTTGGAAAATATTTTCTCATATTCCATCCAAATCTACCGGCAAAATTCGTAATTCTGATAGGCATTTCCATATCCCCCTAAACTTCTTTTCGTGCGTATTTTCATTCTATGGGCTCTTTGCTTTGCATGCTTATTCTTACGCGTTTATCTCGTCTATGATACCATCATCCTTATCTCTTGTCAAACGCAGCCCTGCATCCCGTTTCCCGTCAGTCTGTAACGTAGAGATACACGGTGTAAGGGGAACCGTATCCTTCATAAACTCCTTTCAGAGAAAATCCGAGTTCTTCTGCATTGGATATTTCAAATCTGGAGAAAAGATAAGTTCCTCCCAGCTGTCGGAACATGTCTGCATTGATGTAGAGTCTGTCATCGGAAACGGAAAGTTCCCGGTACGGATTCCAGGTATTTTCCCCGCTTCCCGAAAAGATATAGGCTCTGGCTCCCCAGTCTCCGTAATACGTTCTCCATTCTTCCACTCGCTCCAGCGCCGGCTGCACCATCACGGTGAAGTCGTCTTTATAGGATTGCGGATAAAAGCCAAGATAACCGTCCAGAGTCGCGATACCGCTGTAGGAAAGCACAGCAGGATTTAATCCATAGGCCGCCGCATACTCACCCTGATAGTCAATGTCCTCTTTGATGGCTTCCATCAGATCTTCCGAATAATATTCTCTCCAGTTTAACGTATTTACTTCCGTCTGCTTTAAAATCCGGTATGCCTGGTGGTAAATCGTCGAATAAAACTCATTGTAAAAAGCCGGTGTGAAAAGCGCCACAGCCACTGCCACGCATGCCATCAGGTTGGCAATCATTTTTTTATTTTTGTCATACAAAAACTTCAACACCAGGAAAAATGCCACATACCACAAAAGCGGATTGAAAAATACGGTCCGGTTAAACTGAAAACCTTTCAGAGGAGGCAGCAATGTCTCAAACAGCCAGCGAAAACCTTCAAAAAAATACACGCCGTAAATCACACAGTTAAAGACAATGAAAGCAAAAATCCAGAAAAAGGGCTCTTTGAAAATTTTCTTTCCTTCCTTTTTTCTCACCAGGCTTACGATCAGATAAAGCAAAAATATCACACACACCGGCAATACAAACCAGGTGTGCTGAGGTTTTGCATGAAAGATCGAAACACTGAACGCTTCCCAAATGCTTGACAACACGCCCTTAAGATCCAGGCTTGTCTCCAGCATGGTTTCACGGATCGTCTCTGTTGTGCCAAACAGCATTTCCTTGAAAAGGCGGTATTCAAAAACCATATAGCCGGCTGCCAGCAAAAACAGAGCGCCGGTCAGCCGCAGATTCCACTTTTTATTTTTTATGGACACATAAATAAGAGTTACAGCCAGATATCCCAGGATAAAAAATCCGAAATAGGAAAAATAGGACAGCAGGGGGTAAAGAAAAACATAGAGATAATAGCGTTTTCCCTTTCCCAGATAAATTGCCCTCAGCCATGCAACCACAAGCGGTATGGAGGCAAACGCGATTCCGTAAGCCGGAAACAAAGGCAAAATTCCATAAGTAAGGCCCAGCACCCAGATCAGGGGACGATATTTAGAATAATTCTCCTGGTAAATTTCTTTTCCCAGATAAATACAGGAACCAAGTCCTATGAAAATTTTCAGAAAATATCCAACCATATAGGCCGCAAACGGGGGAAGAAATGCGTACCAGATATTATAAAGGTTAAACTCTGAGCTTAAATAATCTCTGCTGATTCCGCCCAGAATGGGAACCGTTTTCCCCTGCCCGAAAAATGCATCCGCATGTTTCATCGCCTGAAAATGCCCCACGAACAGGTCCAGATTATCCTGCACAGTAATATAACTGTTCTCCCCAAACACCAGGTACACCAAAGCCTGCACGCCGATGACTGCCGCTGTTACTGCCAGAAACCAGTTTTTCCATACTTTTTTCAATAAGGATTGCTTCATGTTGTCTCCTTTTCGCTCTCCTTTAACGGATCTTAACCTTCATAGGGAACTACAGAACCCTGGTAAGTTTCGTTGATAAAATTCTTAATATCTTCTGATTTCAAAACATCTACCAAAGCTTTAATGCCTTCGTTATTCTCATTTCCTTCTTTTACCGCAATAACATTTACATAAGTTTTGACTGCTTCAGAATCGGAAGTTTCTACCGCAATGGCATCCTGCGCGCTGAGTCCTGCTTCCATTGCATAGTTTCCGTTGATGACACCGAACGCTACATCCGGAAGTGTTCTTGCAATCTGCTCTGCCGGAAGCTCCACAATCTCCAGATTTTTGGGATTTTCTTCAATGTCACGTACCGTTGCAGTGATTCCTGCGCCTTCTTTCAGAGTGATCAGACCGTTTTCCTCCAACAGTAACAGCGCTCTCGCTTCATTGGTTGTATCGTTGGGAACCGCAATAGAGTCGCCCTCTTCAATCTCTGCCAGATCTGTCTTCTGACCGGGATAAACTCCGAAAGGCTCGTAGTGGATTTCCCCTGCGCTTACCAGATGACTTCCTTTTTCTTCATTGTAGCTGTTCAGATAAGAAATATGCTGGAAATAGTTGGCGTCCACATCGCCGCTTTCCACTACCTCATTGGGCATAATATAATCGGAAAACTCCTGTATTTCCAGCTCCCATCCCTGCTCTGCAAGCAGAGGTTTTGCCGCTTCCAGAATTTCCGCATGAGGCACGCTGGTAGCTGCCACCGTAATCGTTCCCTTTTCCTCTGTGCTCTGAGCACTCTCTGCAGTCTCACTGCTTTCTGCCGCAGATTCGCCGGCAGCCTCTTCGCTTTCCGGTGCCGCGCTTCCCTGTGAAGCGGTCTCTTCGCTAGAACCTGAGCAGGCAGTCAGCACTCCTGCTGCCAGTGTCAGTGTCAATACTGTTGCTAAAATTTTCTTTTTCATTTTTCTTTTCCTCTCTTTCTTCCGCATCCGCGGTCTGGTTTCTATTATTTTCTTTTCTGCCTTGTTTTAGTGTGTCAGCCTGCGGTCCAGCTTTTTAGAAAGCTTTGTACCTGCAAACTGGAAAATCTGCATCAGGATGATCAGCAGGATTACTGTTACGATCATGATGTCGGCCTCATATCTCTGATAACCGTAGCGGATGGCAATATCACCCAGTCCGCCTCCTCCGACCGCACCGGCCATTGCGGAATAACCCAGGATTGTGCCAAGGGCGATTGTCACTCCCACGATCAGGGAAATTCTGGCCTCGCCCAGCATCACCTTCACAATGATCGTTTTCAGGTCAGCCCCCATGCTTTGCGCCGCCTCGATTACTCCCTTGTCTACCTCCAGAAGAGAAGATTCCACCAGACGCGCCACGAAAGGAGCCGCTGCCACAGTCAGTGAAATAATCGTCGCCGTAGGCCCATAGGCCTTCCCTACCACAAAACGAGTGAAGGGAATCAGTAAAATCATCAGGATCAAAAACGGTACGCTTCTAAGCATGTTTACAACAAAATCCGTTATTTTATACAGCACCGGTCTGGGCTTTAATCCTCCTGGGGCAGAAATCACAAGCAAAATGCCGACCGGAAGCCCTATCACATAGGCCAGAACCGTTGATGTCAGCGTCATATACAGGGAATCTCTGATTCCTTCCAAAAGCATCATAATTGTCGCATTATCCCACATAATCTTCCAACTCCTCCACTGTAAGATTTCTTTCCTTTAAGTACTCCATCATTTTCCGTGCCGTATCCTCATCTTCCGGAAGCTGCAGCACCATCTCTCCTCTTGCTATTCCGCCGATATCCTTGGTATCCGCCATCAGAATATTTACACTGGCCTTGCATTCCAAAACCATATTGGCGATTACCGGCTCGAAAGAAGAGTTTTCTGTGAAAACAATTCGGATACATCTCTTACTGTCCATTCGGGATACTTTCTGTTCTCCCTGGAACACCAGCTTCTTGGCTGCTTTGGATTTGGGTCTTGCAAAAACCTCCTCCACCGTTCCATTTTCAGCCAGCTCCCCTTTTTCAATGATGGCTACGTGAGAGCAGATTTCCTGTACCACTCTCATTTCATGAGTGATAATAACAATGGTAATACCGTATTTTTTATTGATGTCCTTAAGAAGCGCAAGAATCGACTTGGTCGTGGTAGGATCCAGAGCACTTGTAGCCTCGTCGCAAAGCAGTATCTTTGGATTCATGGCCAGGGCTCTTGCAATCGCCACTCTCTGTTTCTGCCCTCCGGAAAGCTGTGCCGGATAGGCATTCGCCTTATCTTTCAGATCTACGATTTCCAAAAGTTCTTTTGCTCTCTCTCTGGCTTCTTTTTTCTTATGTCCTGTAATTTCAAGTGGAAAGCAGATATTATCCAGAACATTGCGCTGCATCAGCAGATTGAAATGCTGAAAGATCATAGCTATTTCTGTCCGCATTTTGCGAAGTCCGGCATCATTTAAAGCAGATAAGTCTTTATCTTCAATCCAAACCGTTCCTTCAGTAGGTTTTTCCAGGAAATTCAGGCATCGCACCAATGTACTTTTTCCCGCTCCTGACATACCGATAATTCCGTAAATATCCCCCTTTTCAATTTCCAGAGATACTCCCTTTAACGCTTCCACCGTCTCCCCTTTGACCTGAAACGTTTTTGTCAAATTTTCCACCCGAATCATGGATTCCATCTCATATCCTCCTTATCTTGCCGCCCCCTGCTGCAGTGTGATTTATTGTTTTTACGTGATAGAAAAGTTTCTTTCCTGCCGTATTAAATGTGTGCGCTTTAGCGCACACTCGCGCCGAGCGCGTTTGCCGTCAGGCAATATCTACTTTTCGCGCAAGTGCGCCTCCACTTTTTATACAATAGGAAAAGAATTTTCCTATTGTATAAAAAAACTCCCGTCCTTATCTTATAAGGACGAGAGCAAATGCTTCGTGTTACCACCTTAATTCATTTTCCCTTCACAGGAAAAACCTCTGCAGGTACGGAACTGCTGCCCGTTTCCCGGCTGAACCAATCAGCCTGCCGGCAATAATTCGATACCCTGGCGCTGTAATGGGCGCTCCCATCGTAGCCTATGCAGAACGCTCTGCAGTCGGTACGCGGCTCCGAGACCATTTTCCATCGTTTCTTCTGCACCCGTTTCCACCATCCGGGCTCTCTGGCAACATATCACACGATATACTTTTCTCTTCTTTGCCTTTCGCGTTTTTTACATACTATCACAACTGCTTTTCAAATGTCAACCCCTGTTTTCGGTTTCTGAAAACAGTAACGCTTTGTGGTTACTGTTCATACAGGACTTTGCATTTACTGCAAAGTCCGCAAAAAAATGATTCAGAAATGCAAAATCCCATTGCCGAAGGCAATTTTAAATGGATTTTTGCAGGTTACTGAAACGGAGTGAACAGTAACGCTTTGAGCTACAGCCATTCTCCGGTAAGATACTCTGTAGACAGATAGCGGTCTCCGGAATCCGGAAGGATCACCACGATATTTTTCCCGCGGTTCTCTGTTCGTTTCCCGATTTCTCCCGCAGCGTGAAGAGCTGCTCCTGAAGAAATTCCAACAAAGATTCCTTCTTTTGCTGCCAGCAGTCTTCCTGCACGGTACGCCTCTTCCTCGGTGACTGTGAAAACTTCATCATAAATCCGGGTATCCAGCACATCCGGTATGAATCCCGCTCCGATTCCCTGAAGTCCATGAGGACCTTTCTCTCTTCCGGAAAGTACTGCTGAGGAGGCAGGCTCTACGGCCACCACTTTCAGCTGCGGATTTTTTTCCTTCAGATAGCCGGCTGTTCCGGTAATGGTTCCACCGGTTCCCACTCCTGCCACCAGGATATCTACCTTTCCGTCCGTATCCGACCAGATTTCCGGACCGGTAGTTTCTCTGTGCGCCTGGGGATTGGCCTCATTTTCAAACTGTCCCGCCAGAAAAGAGCCGGGTATCTGTTCATGAAGCTCTCTTGCTTTTCTAATGGCGCCGTCCATCCCTTCTTTTCCAGGAGTCAAAACAATTTCTGCTCCATATACCGCCAGCAGAGCACGGCGCTCCGCGCTCATCGTTTCCGGCATGGTCAAAATCATTTTATAACCTCTGGATGCCGCGATGCTTGCAAGGCCGATTCCCGTATTTCCGCTGGTAGGCTCCAAAATAACGGACCCGGGTTTTAAAAGGCCCTTTTTTTCAGCCTCCTGAATCATTTTAAGCGCCGGCCTGTCTTTTACACTCCCTGCCGGATTCAAGTATTCCAGTTTTGCCAGAAGATCCGCCTGAAGCACACCTGCCGCTTTAGCATATCGGCTAAGCTCCATCAACGGCGTATTTCCGATCAGTTCCGTCACATCTTTTTTGATATTCCTCATACTTTACTCTCCTTCTCCATTCAGTACAGTTTCCATCCTGTGATCAGTGCCCCTATCAGGATAGCGAAATCCGACAGATTGAAAATGATGTTCCCAAGCCTTCCCTTCACCGGAAAGCTGAAATAATCCACCACGTACTTTCTCCTCAGCCTGTCGTAGGTATTGCTGTACGCTCCGCCAAGCAATAGAGCCAATCCTGCTTTCAGCATGCCGTTTCCTTTTTTAGTCAGTGTAAAAAGAAAAATTACCGTAGCCAAAACAGTCAGTCCCACAGAAGCAAACAGCACCAGCTGTCTTTTCTTTTCACCCAAATTCAGGCAGGCGCCTTTGTTGTGGTATTTTCGCAGCAAAATCCGACCGCCCATTATTTCCTCCCGGCAGCCTTCCGTTTTGTTTTTTTCAATCCAATTTTTTATCACATATTCCACTCCAAAAATCAGAATGGGAACGATCAAATAAATCATGTCCTTATCCCCGCTATCTGGTTAAATGTTTCCTGGATGTTCAGTCTTCCATATCCCCACTGTCGGTTTGGATATAGGTAGTCTGCATCCGTCTGTGCTCCCCGTATAAAAAAATTCTTAATATTCAGGCTGGAAACAAATCTGGCATTTTCTTCCAGTACCGCCCACTGCATCATCTGCGCCGCCGCTCCTGCCGCAACAGCGCTTGCCATGCTGGAACCGCTTCTGCTTTCAAGAGCCACTTGGTCCGCCACCTGTCTCCTGACAGCTGTTATATCCACCCCGGGCGCCGCAAAATCCGGCTTTTTCCGTCCGCTTCTTGCAAACCCCTGTCCGGAGTTATAATAAAAGCTGTTATTGCTGCTGTTATACGCCGACACGCTGATGGCATCTTCCACGTAGGCCGGCGTAGTGAGCGTCACTTCCGGGGAAGGCTTTAAGAAATAAGCTTCTCCGTCCACAAACTGTCTCATGGACAGCCAAATGTCAAAATACACATCCGGCACACTTCGTATTTCCCGTATCTGCAGCGTCCAGATTCCTTCTGACGGATTTTCGAATCGTAAAACCACCAGTTCTGCCCCTGTGTTTTCTTCCATTTCCACATAATCAAGAGTCACCCTTGTCTTTTCATACACAAAAGTATACTCAATCCGCGGATATACCCTGAAATCGGAAGGAGGAATCTGCTCCCCTCCCGGAGAGCGGACACCTATGGTGAACAAATTCGGAGCATCCACCCAAAATTCCGCCATAAAGCCTTTCGTTCCCGGCGCGACTCTGATTTCCACCTCATCCTGCGTGTTTTCTCCCCGGTAGTGTCCTCGGGTATTTCCTTCATTTCCGCCCCCGGTCACCACAGCTCTGCTGATCTTCTCCGCCGTGTTCTGTAAATACAGCGAAAGCAGAGAATCTCCGTTATGATTGGTCAGAGTTGTCCCTATTCCAAGGCAGATCACTACCGGTCTGGAAAAAGGCACCGCAAACGACTGCACATATTTTACCGCTGTCATAATGTCATCGGAGGAAAAAGTTTCCACCCCGTCCTTTATGAGATAATAGTCCCTCAAATACTGCTTCGCCTGTTTTAATTTTACTACCACAATATTCGTATCCGGCGCTGCTCCCGTAAACAGGATTCCGTCTTCCAGTCTGCTTCCGGCCGCCACACTTGCCATCGCTGTTCCGTGGCCGCTTTCGTCCCTGCTCGGCACAACCGCAAAAGGATCTTCGCTCTCTAAAGCACGGTTTATATCCGCTCTGGTGTATTCCGTTCCGTACAAAAAGCCGTCCGGCGCCTTCCCCTCCTGAATTGTCTGGTCCCATATTGCCAGAATCCGGCTGCTTCCGTCGCTGTATCGAAATACCTGATTCCGGTAATCAATCCCTGTATCCAGAAAGGCGAGGATTACCCCTCGCCCTGTTAAGTTCAGCGGCTCTCTCTGAACCTGTATGATTCCGCTGTTTAAAAGCGGCTGTGTATTAAAAGCAGTTCCGGGCTCCAAAACAACCGGTTCATTTTCCAGCCCGTAGACTTTGGGAATATATCGATACCCGAAATTCTCCAGGGTAAGAGGGGGAAGGAAACGGCTGTTCACATAGACGATCCCCAGCTCTCCTTCTATCTGCTGATAGCAGAAAACATCCTGATCTTCGCTGTCTTCCAAGGTTTCAAACATCGTTCCGGAAAGTCTGAAATCCAAAATCAGGCTTCTGAAATCTTCTGATAAGATCTTCTCCTGACAGGTCATAAGATTCCTCTGCATTTTGCTTTCTTTTATCTTATGCCGCTTTTCCTTTTTTATTCCCCTTCCTGCCGCATATTCTCAGAGCCGGGCGTCAGTTTTCTCCTTGCGGAAGTTTCTTTTTTTCTTCCAAAGCCAGCGTATTTCCCCGGATTTCGATGATCGGTCCTCCGGTTCCCTCGATATAGTTCCTTGTAATGATAACGTGTCCGATATTATCATCTTTAGGAATTTCATACATAATATCCAGCATGAATTCTTCGATGATTGCCCGAAGGGCTCTGGCTCCCGTGTCTTTTTCCATGGCTTTTTCCGCAATAGCTTCAAGAGCGCCGTCCTCAAACTCCAGTTTTACTTCATCCAGTTCCAGCAGTTTCTGATACTGTTTGAGAATTGCATTTCTGGGCTCCTTCAAAATACGGACAAGCATATCCTTGCTGAGTCCTTCCAGTGTATAAATAACCGGCAGACGTCCCAAAAATTCCGGAATCATTCCAAAGGAACGCAGATCTTCCACCGTCACCTTGGAAAGAATATTTTTCTCTTTGTCAAACTTATCTCTCAGTTCTGCGTTATAGCCGATGGATGTCTGTTTACGCAGACGCTGCTTGATAATATCCTCCAGTCCCGGGAAGGCACCGCCGCAGATGAAAAGAATATTTTTCGTATTCACCGTGGCAAGAGGCACCATGGCATTTTTGCTGTTTGCACCTACCGGAACCTCCACTTCCGCTCCTTCCAGAAGTTTTAACATTCCCTGCTGCACCGATTCTCCGCTGACATCCCTGGATGTGGTATTTTTCTTCTTCGCAATTTTATCGATTTCATCGATGAAGATAATGCCGCGTTCTGCTTTTTCCACATCGTTGTCTGCTGCCGCCAGAAGTTTTGACACTACGCTTTCAATGTCATCGCCAATGTAGCCGGCTTCCGTCAGGGAAGTGGCATCTGCAATGGCAAGCGGCACATCCAAAAGTCTTGCCAGTGTTTTCACCAGGTAGGTCTTTCCGCATCCTGTGGGTCCGATCATAAGCATATTGGACTTTTCAATTTCAATTTCATCCATCGTGTTGGTGGCCACACGCTTATAATGATTGTAAACCGCCACGGATATGATTTTTTTCGCGCGCTCCTGACCGATCACATACTCATCCAGCTTTGCTTTGATCTTGTGCGGCGCCGGAATATCCCGGATATTTAAAACCGGTTCTCCCTCTTCCTTTGGTTTTTTCTTTTTAATTTTCTGTTTATTGGGAATGGCATCGTTTTGCAGATCAGAAAGATTCACAAAACTGATATGCGGAAATCCTTTCTTATCTTTCTGGCCCGGCTGGTTGATCGGCTGGCTGAACATATTCATCAGTTCCGGGTTGTTTAACATCCCCTGGTAATCGTACTGACTGACGGTTTCCATGGTTTTATGCATGCAGTCGTCACAGACACAGATATTGTTGGGAAGCTTGAACATTCTTCCCGCCTTGCTCTCCGGTCTGCGGCATATAAAGCAAACGTCTTCATATTCTTTTTTATCGCTGTCTGTTTTCTGCTCAGATTTTTCTTCTTTCTTATCTTCCGAAGTTTTATCCAAAAGTTCCTCTTTGTTATCCTTGTTCTGGTCTCTATGATCAAATTCGCTCATATTTCCTCCTTCTTAAAAGCTCTCAATGCTTCTCTTTTCTCCAGGCATCCCTGTGCAATCCCTTTTAACCAAAAGCTTTCTTTCCGGCATACTGCCAGCAACTATCAGCTATTTTACATTATAAAGCATGCACAAATGACGCACAAGTGAACTTTCTATAAACTAATTTCACAGTTGAGCCGTAGAGCGGTCTAAAAGAAAAAATCATGCTTGCATGCTTTTTCTGTTGGGCTGCTCTATGAGCTGAGCGCCCGCTTATGAGGAAAACTGCGGCGCAGCCGCGCTTAGCACGCCAGTGCGGTTTTCCGAATGGCGCGCCTCAACTGTGTTTTCTCCGCCATAGAACGGTTTCTTATTCCCTGTCATATAAAAACCTCAAAAGCCGGAACCTGGTTTCTGGCTTTTGAGGCATATCCTTTTTCCTCTGATTCTATTTTTTACTGACGCATGGAAATTTCAGTCATATCATCCTGAGAGCAAAGCGTAATCTGAAGCTGTACTTCTTCATAACCGTTTACTGTTCCGCGCATAACGGTAACGTCTACCGTCTCACCGGCTTTGTAATACTCCAGCACTCCAAGAAGGTCTTCCTGGTTTACTACGGTATTTCCTGCGATTTCCGTGATGATATCCCCTTTCTGAAGGCCGGACTGTGCTGCGCCTGTGCCTGCATAAACCTGTGCTACAAAGATTCCCTGAGGCAGGCCGTATGCCTGAGACACGTCGGATGTTACATTGATGCAGGAAATTCCAAGATATCCCTGTTCATCCGCGCTGACTCTGCTTCTTGTCTCCTGAGTCATCAGCTCATCAATAATAGGTTCTGCTGAGGAAATCGGTATCGCATATCCCATGCCCTCTACGACTGTTCCGCCGATTTTGTTGGAATTGATGCCGATTACTTCCCCTTTCATGTTCAAAAGAGCTCCGCCGGAGTTACCGGGGTTGATAGCTGCATCCGTCTGGATCAGCGCATTGCTTGTACCGGTTTCATCTACTTCCAGAGTACGGTTCAAAGCGCTGACAACACCTGTTGTCACTGACTGGCCATATCCTAAAGCATTGCCGATGGCGATTACAGGCTCTCCGATTTTCAGTTCGTCGGAATTACCCATGGTTGCCACACGGATACTGCTCTTTGTGGAATCCGGGATGGAATCCAGAGGGACTGCGATGACTGCCAGGTCCATAGATGAGTTGGTACCTTTGATCTGTGCTTCCACCATTTCGTTATCGATAAACTGTACCTGAAGAGTATCTGCATCTTCTACCACATGATTGTTGGTAACAATCAGCAGCTCTGTATCGTTTTGTCCGATGATAATACCGGATCCGCTTGCCACCTCTTCCTGCTCAACCTGCTGTCCGAAGAAGCTGCTTACGTTTGTAAAGTTATTTGTGATGGAGACTGCTGAGGGCATTACTGCTTCCACTACGTCGCTCACATCTGTCACTACTGCAGAAGCATCAGAGGCTGTCTGAATTTCATCTGTTGCTGCAACTGCTGCCTCTTGTGTAGTTTCTTCCGCAGTCATGGTCTCTTCCTCTACAGCGGCTTCCTGAGACGCTGAGCTTGCAACAGAATTTACAGCCACAAAGCTTAATCCGGTGCACACTCCGAAAAATGCCACTAAAAGAACTGCTGCTATAGCAATCTTAGGTCCTTTTCCCATTCCTTTGCGGGGCTTTTTACCATTACCGCCGACAGGAGCATGCTCTCCGCGATATCTGTCATTGTAATAATTCTGATTGTGATACTGGTAGCTGCTGTGACTGTTTTCATAACTGCTGTGATCATCGGCCCCCTGTGTGCTGTTATATTCTGTCTGGCCGCTTTGTCTCTGGTAGTTGTTTTCCGTTTGGTTCATACCGGAATTTGAAAAACCACTCTGGTCATAAGTATTTTCTCCGCCGTTGTTTTCATCGGGAGAATTCGGGAAATAATTATTGTTATCGTACATATCTAAAACCTCTTTTCCTTTCTCGCTGGTTGGTAGTTTCCTTTCTTTATGGCCTTAGTATATCGTTGATTTGTGTTCTTTTTGTGACGAAACTATAGAAAAACGATGAAAAAGAAATTTCCTTTTCCACTCTTATCTCTCCCAGAAATAAGCCGATGTACTGCACTTTTTCACAAACCACTCCGGCAGTTTTCTATATTTTTTCCCCATAAGGTAACCTGCATATTTGGCTGCGCTCTGTGTAAACAGACGGAAGATAAGGCCTGGTTTTTCCTTTGCAAGGTATTTTACTGTGTCCTTTACCAGCTTTATCCCCTCAGATTCCGCCGGTACACCGGAAAACACATCCGGATACTGAGCATGGGATACACCCAGGTCAAAATTTCGGTGAAACTGTTGGGCTGCTGTATAATTGTGGGAATGAATCACTCTTGCTTTGGCAGCGTAGGCGATTTTATATCCTGCCTGGACCGCTTTTGCCGCATAAATCATATCTTCATTAAACACTGTTTTATTTACAAAACCGCCAAGGGTATCAAAAACATCCCTCCGGTAAGCTGCGCACACGTTGGAGCAGAAATAGGTCTTGATTCCAAGCTTCGGAAGATCTTCCTTTCCCTTTATCCGGGATTCTTCCGGATAGTTGAATTTTCTCGTATAATTTTCGATGATCCCGCAGTTTTCATCGGGAAGCTGTCTGGCATAAGCCACGGCAATATTGTCTGCCTGCATAAGACTGTCCGTCAGTTCCTCCACCAGATGCTCATCTGCGGGAACCGCATCCTGTGTCATGCATACGAAAATATCTGCCTGAGAACGTTTTACTCCCCGGTTTCTTGTTTTTCCATGATCAAACTCCCGGATGGACAGATGACGCACCTCCAACCTGGGGTGCAGTTCCAGAAAGCGTCCCTGACTGACCAGCATATCAAAATATTTTTCTTCCGTATTCATCACAATAATCTTATTTACCGGTCTTGTCTGTCTCTCCAGACTTTCTATCAATTGTATGAATTTCTTTCCCGGCTTATACGAAGGAATGATCACATCCACTATCATTGCCGTTTCCGCCTCCTTCACTTAAAACATGGACGAAGATTTCTTAATCACTAAATATTTCAGCATTACTAAAATATTTCGGTTCAAAAAGAAAACGCCGGAAAAACCATTGCCTTCTTTTTTCTGCCATGGCGAACGAACTGCCGCTTGTGTCAGAAAAAATTCCAAACTGGCTTTTACAGCGTTTTTCTTTTTACTTTCTGTTTCTTTATGGATTATCAGTTGGCACTTCTTCCGGTATCGGATGCAATCTTCTGGCTGTATTCCTGCACCTGTGAAGATGGAGCGTACTCCTCCTGCTCAAACAGGAACTGATGCAGCGCGATTACATTCTTTTCCAGATCTACAGGAATAACGCAGCTTCCCTTGGAACCGATCGTTCCTGTGTCACGGGATCCTTCAAAAGGAAAACCGTCGTTTGCCACGATATTGTAGCTTGCCACATCCTGAAGCACCTCTGTCATCTCTTCTATTCCGAGTGATGTTGCCACATAGCCTCCGCTCACCACTCTGTCCAAAGCATCCAGCAATGCAGTGGGGGAAGCCTGTTTTGCCTTGTCAAGCATAGCCATCAGCACTGTTCTCTGACGTTCCGCACGGCGGAAGTCATCTCCCTTGGTATAACGGATACGGCAATATGCTGTAGCCTGAAGTCCGTTCAGTGTCTGCATGCCTGCAGAAGTAACAGGCGTGTAGTTTGTATTGAGCTGGCCGCCTTCCTCTGTCATAAACATGCTGGCCTGATAGTCGTTCAGATACTTGATCTCGTCCTCCTGAACATCAATCTGCACGCCCCCAAGGGCATCGATCACTTCAATCATGGCATCAAAACTTACTGTGACAAAATCTGTGATATTCATGTCCAGGTTACTGTTGAGCATCAAAATTGCCTGCTCCGGGCCGCCTCTTGCATACGCAGAGTTGCATTTATTATAAGTATCATTTCCAAGATTGAGATAAGTATCGCGGTATACGGAAACAAGTTTGACGTCTTTCGTATCCTGATTGATGGAAGCGATCATGATCGTATCGGTTCTGGCACCTTTATCAAGCTGTTTGTTTCTTGAATCCACACCAAACAGGGCAATGTTCCGATAGCCTTGCATAGTTGTGTTCTCTTTGACTGTGTCATTGAAGTTTTGTACCACTTCCTCTTCATTGATGTTAATCTTCTGGGTGCCGCTGGCTGTGGTAAATATCTTGTAGCAGATAACTGCCAAAACAAGCAATGCCACAATTTCCACAGAAAAGAGAATAATCCGTTTTCTTTTTTTGGCTGCCGCTTTTTTCCTTTTTGCCGCAGAACTTCTGGAGGCAGAGGAACGGCCCGAACCGTTTCTGGATGCGGAAGACGCTCTGCTTCCGGAAGCTGTCCTCTGGCTTCTTTCTCTGGAATATCCGTCCTCTTCGTAAGTACGGCCTCTTGCAGACTGTGCAGCCCGGGATGTACTTCCCTCTGTACGAGTCCGTCCCGATGCGGAAGAATTTTTCCTTCTTTCATAATAACGTTCTTCCTCGTCGTAAAAATCATCCTCATACTCGTCTTCGTAACGTCTGCCGGAAGTTCTCCGTGCCTGCTCATAGTATCTTTCATCATCATAACGCCTGCTGTCACTGCGCGCGTTTCCGGTTCTTGTGCTTCCCGTACTCCCGCTGCGTCTCTGATTAGAATTAGAGGCCATCTTCATCTCTCCTGTTCTTCTCACTAATAAGCATTTTCATTAACAAATCCTTTAAAGATAGTCAGAAATAGAATTTTCAAATCAAATCCCATGCTCCAGTTTTCAATGTAATAAATATCGTATTCTATTCTCTTGCGGATAGAGGTATCCCCCCTGTATCCGTTCACCTGAGCCCATCCGGTAAGTCCCGGGCGGACCTGATGCTTGATCATGTAACGGGGAATTTCTTCCTTGAATTTTTCTACAAACTGAGGCCGTTCGGGACGCGGTCCCACCAGGCTCATATTGCCGATCAAAATATTGAAAAGCTGAGGCAGCTCATCAATACTTGTCCTTCGCAGAATTTTCCCTATTTTCGTCACCCGGGGATCATTTCTTGTGGTCCATCCCGTCTTTTCCACCGACGGCTTTTGCACTTCCATCGTGCGGAATTTATACATTTTGAACACCTTATTGTGAAGCCCTACCCTTTCCTGGCAGAACAAAACCGGCCCTCTGCTGGTACATTTTATCAAAATGGCAACCAGCACAAGCAGAGGCGCCGTAATAATAAGGCCGCAAAAAGATCCTACAATATCCACAATCCGTTTTGCAACCGCATTCATGGTATTGGTAAGGGGTACATAACGGATATTGATAACCGGAAGACCGCCCAGATCCTCCGTATAAGGCTGTCCCGGTATCAGACTGTTATAATCCGGAATAAATTTTGTATGGACCCCCGACTTTTCACACAAGTCCACCAGGCTTTCCAGTCTGTCGTAATCGGAAAGCGAAAGGGTAATGGCAATCTCATCCAGTTTGTTTTCCGGAAGAATATATAAAAGATTGTCAATAGAGCCAAGCACCTTGACCCCTTTATAGACTGCTCCCCGAGGTACTTTATCGTCAAGTATTCCCCGAACCATATATCCCCACTGAGGATTGGCCGCAATACGATTGATGTACTCCTCTGCGGCACGGGAATAACCCACAAGCAGAATATGCTTGAGATTATAACCCTTTTTACGGAAAAAATGCAAGATATATCTGATAAGCGCCCTTACAAGAATTGTAAGAATCGTATTTACGGCGCAGAAAATCGCCAGTAAGCTACGCGAAAAATCCTGCAGCTCCTTGATCAGGAAAAGCGCCGCAAGAAACAAAAGTATGCCTACCAGATTAGCTTTAAATATATTTATAATTTCCCGTTCTGTCCGCTGCGCCCTCTTCGGCGTATACAACTTGAAAATGTAATACAAAAGCAGATAGGCCGGTACGATAAAATAAAGCGCTGAAAAGTAAGTTTGAGTACTCAGTTTTCCCGCATCTTTATCCGCAAATGGACTCCCAAACTTCAGCCACCAGGAAAGGATATAGGAGCCTGCAATCACAAACGCATCGATCACGATATGCAGTCTGTTGAAATATTTTTGGTTATCCTTAATCATGGTTTCACCTATTTTTCTCTATATACAAAGTGTAGTATACAATATTCGCCCCGAAAGTACAACTTAAAATTTACAAAGAAAGCTCTGTCCAGCGTATATGAGGCTGCATGCTTGGCATGCTGAGTCTCATATACATTGGACAGGCAAGACCGTATAAGCAATTAGGGCTTCTGCCCGGTTTGCGCATACGGGCTCCGATTGCTTCCTGCAATCGGGCTTTCTTTTCCTCTGCGAAAGCCTCACCCAGCGTTTATGAGGCTGCATGCCTGGCATGCAGTCTTATAAACATCAGAATCTTCGGAACATATTTATCCACAGCTGCAGCTGCACTCGTACATAGTTTTTCACAGGGATTCCTTTCCCATCCACTTTTTTCGCTCTCCCTTCCTGGGAACGGCACAGTTTGATCCCCTCTCCAAGTCCTTTCACATAAATTTTTCCAAAGCCTTTCTTCACAAAGAAAAGGTATTTTATCAAAAAACCTGCCAGAAGGAACGGCGAATTTAAAATTCTTTGCCAAAGCGGCATATTTTTGAAGATCAGATACACATTGTTTCTGGCTGAAAGGCGAACCTTAAAAGGATTGTACCTGGCTCCGCTGGTAGCGCTTCCGGCATGATAAACTACAGCTTCCGGCGCTGTAATATTGGTCCATCCGTGAAGCTGTGCACGGTATCCCACATCCACATCTTCCAGGTAGGCGAAATGATTTTCATCAAAAAGCCCAATCTGTTCCAGCCATTCTCTCCGGTAGAGAGCCGCTCCGGCGCAGGTGGAGAAAACTTTTCTGCTTCCATGGCCTCTTCCCGCAGCTTTTTTCCCTTTTCCCACAGCGTAGGCCCAGCCCAGGGCGCTGTACAGATCCCCTTCCCCGTCAAGCAGTTGGGGATATGCCATCATCAGCATTCTGGCCCCTGCGGAAAATGCTTTCGGATGCTTGTCAAGCTGCCGTTCCAGCTGGTGAATACAATCCACCGCTATGGTGGTATCGTTGTTCAAAAGAAACACATAGGGTGTTTTTGCCGCGCGGATTCCCGCATTAACAGCTTCGGAAAATCCTCTGTTTTCAGGAAAAGCAATCACTTTTGCCCACGGATATTTTTCCTCCGCCATTTCAAGGCTTCCATCTTTGGAACCATTGTCCACAATAATCACGGCATGCTGCGTGCCGGTGTTTCGATATACGGACTGCAGACACGCATCCAGATATTCCATCCCGTTATAATTGGGAATAATCACTGTCGTTTTCAAGTCTTAATTTCCTCCTGGGGATCCCACAAAATACGGTATCCCTGTGCCCGAAGTTTCTCACAGAATCTCCGGCTTATATAAAATGCCTCTTTCTGTCTTTCCTCCCGGCTGCTTCCGCTTTTTTCGCGTTCGGAAAGTCTGTCTAAAAGCTGTTTTTGCTCTTTTTCCCATTCCTGCACAAACTCCGGCCGTACTTTCATAAAACGGATATCGGCTGTTTCTACGTCCTGCTGAAGCACCGCCCTGTGCATATATCCTCCAAAACCTTTTTTAAGTTCCGCATAACGCATGTTTCCATCGGTTTCGTAAATACCGCTTTGTATCATTTTTCCCTTTTCCGGGAACGGAAAAGCCAAAGCTCCCAGATCCGGGCGAATCTTAAAAATATCTTTCCCGTAATGGATCCGGTAAAATCCAAGATGCCTGGTGTCAGTCACCTGAGGGATCTCATCGGTGGCTTCCGCATTTTTCTTCATCCATACGGACAGAAAATCCCTGAGGGCCCTTTTCCCCGCATCGTAAGCATAGGTCTTGCTTGCAGGATTTGAAGATGTGGAATTCTCATGACATCTCCAATGATACAGCACCTTTCCCACATGACCGATACAATCCTCCGGCCTTTTTCCCTCCGCCATCAAGGTTCCTGTGGCTCTTAGCACAAGATCATAATCCTGAGCGCCATCATATTCTCTGCGCAGAAGCAGCTGTTTCATCAATTCCGCTTTCATAACAAGAAAATGGCAGACATAATTGTTGGATAAAAGCAGGTCCAGATTGAAATCCGGTTTAAAATGGGGTTCAAAAAAGTTTTTCCCATCCCCGCTGCATTTATCCTCATCAGAATAAAGAAACGCCGTTTCTTTTCCCTGCTCTTTCCTTTTTTCCAGTTCCTCCGCCATCCAGAACAGGGCGTCCGGAGTCAGCGTATCATCGTGATCTAAAAGTCCGATGTAAGCGCCTTCTGCGCTTTCTATTCCCCGGTTGGTATTTTCGGAGATTCCTCCGTTTCTGTCCAACTTTCTGTATACAATACGGGCATCCTGACAGTGCTCCACCGTCTCTCTCACCCGTCTGTTTTCTTCTTCATCCATTCCCGCATCCGCTAAAATCAGCTCCCAGAAGGGATAAGTCTGGGCTTTCAAGGACTCTATCATCTGCCTTAAATATTCCGAAGGCGTTCTGTAAACGGGAACTATCACTGAAATTTTTACTTTTTCTTTCCATTCTTTTGTCTGCTGTCTTTTTAATTCCTCACCGGAAGGTTCTTCATACTCGTAGGAATTTCTGCTGTCAAGAAGTCTCTCCGCCGCCGCAAGATACGCCTCTTTCCAGCCATTTTTCTTCAGGTAATAATAGGTTTTTCTCACATTGGAAAAATTGATGAGATTTTTCATCTGCTGCTCCTGCTTTTCATTAAAGAGGGTGCTGCAAAATCAGGGGATTTGTTTGCCCGCCACATTTTGTATGGAAGCAATGGCTGCTTCCCAAATATGGTATGGCAAACATATCCGTCTGCTTTTTACAACACCCTCTTTTATCATATTTTCATTCCAGTTCAGACTGTTCTGACAGGTCTGTCTGTCTCGCGCTTTAGATCATTGCTTTCAGCGCTTCTGTCAGTTTTTCTACTTTTGCATTGGCATCTTCCAGACTGTTTCCTTTTACACCCATATAGAATTTAATCTTGGGTTCTGTTCCGGAAGGACGTGCGCAGCACCAGGAATCGTCGGTAAGATCAAAGTAGAGTACATTGGATTTGGGAAGCCCTGTAGGTCTTACTTTATCTGTTGCCACGTCTGTAATAGTGTCTGCCTCATAATCGCGCACTTCCACAACATCCCAATCGCCGAATTTTTTGGGCGGATTTGTGCGGAATTTATTCATGATCTCTGCGATCTGTCTGGATCCGTCAATACCTTTCATGGTAATCGCATACTGTGTTTCTTTATAATAGCCATATTTTTCATACAGCTCGATCATCTGATCCCATACGGTTTTGCCGTGTTTCTTGCACCATGCAGCCATTTCGCATAAACACATCACCGCTACGACTGCATCTTTATCTCTGGCATGCGTTCCTGCCAGACATCCGTAAGATTCCTCCAGACCGAATACATAATGTCCTTTTCCGGACTGCTCCATCCACTTGATCTGCTCTCCGATGTATTTAAATCCGGTGAGAACTTCGATGAATTTTACGTTGTAGTCTGCTGCAATAGCTGCTGCCATATTCGTAGTAACAATGGTGGAAACCATAGCAGGGTCTTCCGGCATGGTTCCTGTCGCTGTTCTTTCTCTCAGAATATATTCGGCGATCAGCATTCCGGACATATTTCCCGTAAACGGTACATATTTTCCTGTTTTAGTGTCCAGTGCATAGATTCCCAGACGGTCAGCATCCGGGTCTGTTGCCAGCACGATGTCGGCATTTACCTTCTCTGCCAGTTCCAGCGCCAGTTTAAACGCCTTGGGATCTTCCGGGTTGGGGTATTCCAGTGTAGTGAATGCAGGATCCGGAAGTTCCTGTTCGGGAACTACATAAACATGTTTGAATCCCAGTTCAGAGAGAATACGTCTCACCGGCTTGTTTCCTGTTCCGTGGAAAGGTGTGTAGACAATTCTCATGTCTTCTGCCATTTCTTTGATGATTTCCGGATGGATGATCTGTTTTTTCAGCTCTTCCATGTATGCATCATCGATTTCTTTGCCGATCACCTGATACAGACCTGCATTTATGGCTTCTGTCTTATCCATGGTTTTTACGGTGTGATAATCGGTCACTGCCTTTACTTCTCCGATAATCTCTTTATCTTTCGGTGCTGTAACCTGAGCGCCGTCTTCCCAGTATACTTTGTATCCGTTGTACTCCGGCGGATTGTGGCTTGCTGTCACAACAATACCGGAAATACATCCCAGTTTGCGCAGCGCGAAGGAAAGTTCCGGTGTGGGACGAAGTTCGTCAAACACATAAGCCTTAATTCCGTTGGCTGCCATGCACAGCGCTGCCTCATCTGCAAATTCGGGAGACATATAACGGGAATCGTAAGCGATGGCAACTCCCTTCTTCTTCCCTTCTTCTCCCTGTTTCAGAATATAATTTGCCAGTCCCTGTGTAGCTTTTCTTACTGTGTAGATGTTCATGCGGTTAGTGCCTGCTCCGATCACTCCGCGCAGACCGCCTGTACCAAATTCCAGCTCCTTGTAGAACCTGTCCTCAATTTCTTCAGGCTGATTCCCGATTTCTCTCAGCTCTTCTTTTGTTGCCTCGTCAAAATAAGAATCCTCCAACCAGAATTTGTAGTCATCCATGTAACCCATAGTCTAAACCTCCATATTTGAGATATTGTAAGGTTCGCCGTAAAACCCCCGAAAGCTCTCTCCTTCTGCAAAAGCTCTGCCTTGCCACATAGGTGCTATGTAACGGAAAGCTTTGGCATCTCCGGTTCCCTTAATTTCTTTAAGTATACAACATATCTTTAAACTCGTAAAGAAAAGTCGCTCTTATCCAGAGAAAAATTCGGGTTAAAATAAGGATCGCCTGCTTCAAGCTGTGCTTTCCATTTTTCCCGGAAGCGTTCTGACTCTTTATTGTAACGCTCCGCTTTCTCTCCTTTGTCGTCCATTCCCCTGGAAACAGACTCAAAATGATACAGCTCCGCAAAGGGTGTAAAAACATTCAGATATCCTGCCTGACGAAGCTTCAGGCAGAAGTCCACATCGTTTAAGGAGATTTTGAATTCTTCTTCCAGTCCTCCCACTTCCTCGTAGGCCTTCTTTTTTACCATAAGACAGGCGCCTGTCACCGCGGATACGTTCTGGGCATAGCAAAGTCTTCCCATATATCCCAGGTTTTCTCTTTTCTGACGGTAATGGGTGTGTCCCGCCGTTCTGTGAGCTCCCAGACCGATCACAACACCTGCATGCTGAATCGTCTTATCTGCATAGTAAAGCTTCGCTCCCACAGCACCCACATCCGGTCTCTGGGCATACATCAGCATTTCTTCCATCCAGTTAACCGTGATCACCTGTGTGTCGTTATTTAACAGAAGAACATAGTCCCCTTTTGCATGGCTGACACCCAGATTGTTCACTGCTGAATAATTGAATTCTCCCTGATAGGTCACAATGCGGATACGGGGATCGTTCTTCAGTTCTTCGTAGTAGGCAAATATTTCCTTTGTCTCACTGTTATTTTCCACAACAATGATCTCATAATTTTCCCAGGTGGATTTTTCGATAATGGAAGAAATACATCTTCTCAGGTCTTCCACATGGTCCTTGTTCGCGATCACGATGGAAATCTTAGGTTCTCCGATAATCTCATAGGTAATCTTGAAAATAGTCTCAAAAGCCCTTGTGCTGGTAATGGAAAAGTGTGAAAATCCATGTCTTTTCAGATGATCTGCCACCGCACCTCTTGCCGATTCGATCGCATAAGGTTTCGCATTGATATTTGACGCCACACTGCCCGGATGGGAACGCCAGTAATAAAGCATTTTCGGCACATGAACTACCTTTTGGGTCCGGTCAGTCAGACGCAGAATCATATCGTGATCCTGGCTGCCGTCAAACTGGGGACGAAACAGTTCCGTACCGTCCAGCAGTTTTCTGTGAAACACGGAAAAATGGCAGATATAATTGTTGGCTCTTAAGTTGTCGATGGCGTAATCCGGCTTAAAATGCATGGTGATCATTTTGTTGATATCGCCGTTTTTGAAAGTGGCCTCATCGCAGTAAATGTATTCTGCATCTTTTTCATTGATTGCTTTTACATATTCATAAAGAGCGCTGGGATGAAGAATATCATCATGATCAAAAAGACCGATATAGTTTCCTGTTGCCATTTTCAGGCACTGATTGGTATTTCCTGCAATTCCTTCGTTCTTTTCCAGATGCCTGTAAACAAATCTTTTATCATCGGCCGCATACTTTTGGCAAATATCCCCCACATAGGAGTGCGCCTCGTCAGAACCGTCTGCCAGGCAAAGCTCCCAGTTCTGATAGGTCTGCTGTTTTACAGAATCCAGCGCTTCTTTTAAAAAGTTTTCCGGTGTGTTATATAAAGGAAGAAGAATACTGATTTTTTCCATACGGGGAAATACAGTTTCCCGCTGTCTTTTCGCTTCTTCCTCGGAAGGGAAGCTGGCTGTTCCGTAGCGGGTCATTGCTTTTCTTTCGTAAGCCTTGTATTTCATCTTCGCCCATACGCCTTGAAGATCTCCGCAGTTTTTCAGCCTGTCTCTCTGCCTGATCATCCAATGCATACACTTTCTTGCCGGAGCGCTGGCTTTCCAAACAGGATTATTTTTGATGCGGTTTAATTTAAACTGCAAATCATCCACGGTATCCTCCAGCTCCGCTACACGGTTAGCCAGATATACACTTTTATAATGTTCTCTCTCGTAGGCTTCCTTATAATCTTTTTCCGGCTGAAGATTGTTGTTTTCGGCAGCAGCCTCTGTCACTTCTGACTGTTTTTGATTTTCTTCCATCTTTTCTACCATAGTTTTCAATATCCTTTTCTTATCCTATCTGAATGGTCTCTGCGCTCCAGCGGTAAAGCCGCTGTCTGGAGCAGGTATCCTCCCAAAGGAAACCGATCAGATATTCTCCTTCCGGCAATGCCTTTCTGTCAAAGGTAAGGCATACTCCCGTCAGTTTTACATTCTGCAGATGCTGCAGGTTATTATAAATATCAGGGCGGTACTGACGGCTGCAGGGAAGCTTCCAGACAGCTCCCGTCTCACCGTCTGCAGCCGGTCCGTCACCTCTTCCATTTGGTTTCAGCAGAAGATTGAAACGGTATCGGCAGTTATCTACCTGCAGGGCAAAAGCCCATCCCTGAATAAAGTAGTCTTCCTCTCCCGGCGCTCCGGTTTTCCATTTATGCAGATCACCTGCAAATTCAATGCCCATGCGCAGCACTTCGTTGTGCCACTCTGCCGGAAGCCCTTCGGTAACTTTCTCCGGAACCACTTTCTCCACTCTTGTCTCATAATCGTAGAGATTTCCCGGGAGAAACTCCTGATCCAGCACATCTTTTACCAGATATCTGTGATAGTAAGGATCCGTGCCGTATACAGACGGATGCTTCTCATAAAGCAGATTGAGTTCCTGGTGCAGGCGTTTCAATTTTTCCACGCTGTCGTCACTTCCGCGGCTCAAAGATTCGTGATGATAATGCTTCACATCGTTGCAGACCACATTCACATAGCCCATCTCATGCAGGTGATAGCAGAACTCCACATCGTTAAAGGATACTCTCAGTTCCTCCAAAAGTCCCCCTGCCTTTTCATACACTTCTTTTCTCACAAGCAGGCAGGCTCCGGTCACGCCCAGGACGTCAAAAGCCAGGCGGTTATGCAGAAAATAGTAGTCCACCTTATCGCTTCGAAACTGCAGTTTATGAGCGGGTCCCAAATGAATGTTGGTAATTCCCGCATGCTGAATCGTATCGCTCTGAGGATAGAGAAGTTTGACTCCTACGGCTCCCACATGGGGAAGCGCTGCTTTTGCAACCATTTTATCCAGCCAGTCCTCCTGAATGATTTCAATGTCATCGTTCAAAAGAAGGATATATTTTCCTCTGGCCATAGATGCACCAATGTTGCACATTTTGGAAAAATTGAATTCCATCGGTTCATAGTGATAAGTAAACTGATATTCTTCCTTCATCATATCCCGCATCCGCTCTATTCTGGCGCGGTTTTTGGGACTGCTTCCGTTGTCCACCACGATGATCTCAAAATTCCGGTAACTGCTTCCTTCTACCAGGGAGTGGATACAGGTGGAGAGAACTCTCGGATTATCTTTGGACGGAATAATGACAGACACCAGTCCGTCGTCTTGTAAGGGCCATCCTCTGCGGATATAAGCCTCTTTTTTCAGATCGTCGAATTCTTTCTGCTGACCAAACGGTTCGATTTCCTTCCGGTTGTGAAAAAGTACACTGTCGATATGCCCGGCTTTTCCCATAATCTCCACAGCGCGGAGGACAAAATCATACACATTTCTTCGCCAGTCCTCCTCCTTTTTCCACGGTATACCCAGACACTCTTTTCTGCGTATCACAAAGAAATGGTTAAAATAGAAATAGGAAATCAGCGTGTCCGGCGACCAGTCCGGTTTCAGCCACGGATTCTGACGGATTCCCTTTTCATCTACCTCATCCTCATCTGCATAGGCAATGACCGTTTCCGGATTTTTCACAAAATAGTCTGCCGCACGTTTACATGCCATCGGCTCCATTTCCCCGCCTTCACCGTGAAAAACAATCAGGTCGGCATCATAGCTTTCCAGAGAAAAATTTTTCCCACAGGCACTTAAGGGAACGGCGGTCACACTCAATTCTTTTTCCGAAAACCGGAAGTTCTCCAGTTCCTGCTTTTCTTTTTCCCGTATCCATCTGTCATAGGAAATGGTCTGTTCTTTAATCCTCTCATCATAGTTTCTCTTCGCTTTTGCCAAAAGGCTTCGCTGCAGTATTTTTTTTACCTGAACAACCACAGGCCTCTCCTCCTTGTACTTTGCTCTTCCCGAAATCTTGCGAACATAGTTTCCATATCCGCATACATATCTCCGGTTAAGACCGCTATTTCTGCTTCCACCGTAATTTCTTCCACAGCTTCTCTTTCCACTCCTCCCAGGTGTAAATCCAGAAAGGGATCTATGGTGGAAAAATAAATGGCGGAGCCGGCCTGTTCTGTCACACAGTAACCGTTATTATTTACAAAATCGGTATTATCTACCGGAAGTTTCTTTCCGTTTATACTTACTTCCTTTACTTTCAGAATGCAGGGACCGTCTGCCGGATCCACACGCATGCCTTTCACTTCATGTTTTAAGGGAATCGTGAAGCGGATCCTGTCGTCCGCCACGTAAGCGTCATACAGGTAATAGGAATTTTCAGCCCGGTATCCTTCTCCATAATCCTCAAAAATCTGAACTTTCCGCCTTTCTGCCCTGGCCTCCAGTTCCTGATACGGTATGGCCTTGTGGCCAATCTTTTCTCTCATATCGGAGATAGACACATGGCCTCCGGTCACTGCCTTCTGAAAATCTTTCTCCCCGGCCGAATACCTGCTGATGTCCTCTCCCTGCATTCCAAGCTCCCCGAACAGATCTCTCACACCGCATTTGTCCCTGCGTCCGTTCTCCAGAAGGTAGCAGTGAAGAGCCCGGAAAGCAACTTCCCTGGGATTTACAGATTCTTCAAACGTCCATTCGTAATCGATCAGGATCCACTGATCGTCCTTCACGAGAATGTTTGCAAAGATCATATCATAGTCTGAAATCTTTTCCTGCACATTCCAGTTCACCAGTTTCAGATATTTATGAAAGAGATTCCGGAAGCCTTCTGCATCATTTCTTTCCAGACATTCATCCAGTATCTCCTCCAGGGTTCTTGCCCCCTCAATATACTCAAAACATGCGTAAATTCCCGTGTGATCTTCCCTTAGCTCACAGCGGTTTATCAAAAGGCCGCTTCCCGAAAAGCGCTTATTCAGACACTCTTCATGCCGTTTCAAATTCCGTATATGGTTTTCGGCCGCTTTTCCCGCCGGATATTTTCTCACTTCTCTGCCCTCTTCCGTGTCCACAATGTCGGTACGAATGGCAAACATAGGCAGTCTGTCATTGGAAAAGCGTGAATAGGCAATGTCAGGTTTAGGTCCTGTGACAACCATAAAAGAATTGGAAAATTCCGGGAACATCTCCTCCCGTATCAGCATGTCAAACACATTCTTTTCATCGAATAAAAGAAGCCTGTCCCTGTCAAAATTTCTGAGATTGTTGGTGAGTTCGCCAATCTGAGGAAGTCTTTGATCCGAGTAAACCGTCGTCATAAATTTATAATCCGGATAAGGATAATAAAACTGATACTCTGTTTCACCGCATTCTTTCAGGATCTTCTCCAGTCCTTTTTTGGTGAAGGTGCGCACAACACCTCCGTCCGGATAGTCCTCCAGACCGGAAAAGTAAGTGCCAAGGTGATCTTCCCTGCAGCCTGCCCAGTATTTCAGTCCCATTTTGTTTTCAATTGCTATAACCAGACGGCCGCCTTCTTTTACATGCTTCTTTACTATATTATAAAATTCTGCAAAAGGGTTTTCCGAATGGATGTAGCTTTGCCCGTACTCAAAAACCCCGATGAGCAGCACATAGTCATAGTCCGTGGGCAGCGACGGCTCGATATCCTGAAAATTTCCGATTTTTATTGTCACATTGTCGCAGTCCCGGTGTCTCCAGGCATTGATCTGGCTTCTCTTTTTGGACAGATCCAGGCAGGTAACCTGTCCGGCCTTTCTGGCCAGAGCTCCGGTAATCGCCCCACAGCCTGATCCTACTTCCAGCACTTTCATGGATTTATCCATCGGCAGCCAGTCCACAATATTTTCTCTCTGAGAAGAAAGGTGATACAAAAATTCCCAGTTATGTTTCTCCTCTATGATGCGAGGAAACTCCTCTTCGCCAAAGTTTATGGCCGTTTCCAGAAGCTCATCCTCCACGGCTCCGTCACAGTAAAAATCTTCTCCCGGATAAAATTCATAATCCAGCGTTACTTTTCCAATCGTCTCCGTCATATTCTGCTCCATTTCAAAAAAATGATTTTCCGGCTATTCGTATATCCTGACGCAGAAACCCCAGGGTCCTTACAGACAGGTTCTCTGCTGCCGCAATCACTGAAAATACACGAAGCCGGAAAAAATTACACATTTTTTACTTCTACCTTGGATTCCATATCAAAGTATCCCACCGTATCCTTGTCAGACACTACCGTGATATTCATCACATCGTAAAGCCTGTGATATACTTTGAACTCATCTCCCTCATAGCCTGTGACGCCAAGGGAGATCAGATAATCTCCTCCCTGCAGCTGCATTTTCTGAGTAAAGGTAATCTCCTTCACCTCACCTTTTTTTACGCTGTCGAGGAAGGTTTTTTCAAACATGGTGTTGGTTCCTGTGATCTCCACGCCTTTGATATTCTTTATAGACAGGGCAAAAATGGGGGCGGGCAGATCTTCCAGAACAGCCACTTTCATATGCATGGTGAAAACATCGCCCTTTAAAATGGCAGTTGTCTGCACACCGTTTCTGTCTGTCACATAATAATCTATGATTTCCGCCTGGTGAGTTCCGTATTCCAGTGTTTCCGGATTTACCCCTGCCTGACGATTCTTTTTCTGCTGTTCTTTTCTCTTTTCCAGCGCCTCCCTGATATCTTCATCCTGACTTAAATTGGGCGCGTCAGACGGCTTTGGAACCTCATACTGTCCTACCAGCACCTGCTTGTAAGCGTCTATCATCTCTTTGGGGCTTCCTTCCCCTAATTTTACGCCCTGATTCAGCAGAATCGCACGGTCGCAGTATTTGCTGATGGCACTTAAATCATGGCTTACAAAAAGAATCGTCTTTCCTTTTTTCTTAAATTCCTCAAATTTCCGGTAGCACTTTGCCTGGAAAAATACGTCGCCCACCGAAAGCGCCTCGTCTACAATGAGAATTTCCGGATCAATGTTGATGGCAACGGCAAAGGCCAGACGGACAAACATACCGCTGGAATAAGTTTTTACCGGCTGATAAATGTACTCTCCGATATCCGCAAAGTCCAGAATATCCTGGAGCTTTTCCTCAATCTCTTTTTCCGAAAAGCCAATCATGGTGCCGTTCAAGTAGATATTCTCAATACCGTTGTACTCCATGTTAAATCCGGCCCCCAGTTCAAGAAGGGCTGAGATTCTGCCGTTTACTTCCACGGTGCCGCTTGTCTGTGTCAAAACTCCGGTAATGATTTTAAGAATGGTAGATTTCCCGGAACCGTTGGTTCCGATGATTCCCACCGTCTCTCCCTGATAGATATCCATGCTCACATCTTTAAGGGCATAGTGATCCGTGGAACGTTTCTTTCTGGAAAGTCCCAGAGATTCCAGCACGCGGTCCCGATTCCGATTGTACAGCTTATATACTTTGTTCACGCCTTCCACATGGATGGCAAGATTTCTGTTTTCCATATTGTCAAACTCCATTACATAACATCCGCAAACTGAGGTTTCAGCCGCTTAAAGATAACTGCGCCGATCACAAACAGCACAATCGTTATAATCCAGAAATAAACCGTGGAATAAAAATCCTGCCAGAACCAGTGTCCGCCGTAAACAGCGTCCCGGTATCCTTCGGTAATATATACTAACGGATTGATTTTCAAAATGCTTATCATGGTATCACTGAAATTAGTGTTACTGAAACTCCAAAGCACGGGAGTCGCCCACATGCCCACCTGCAGTACGATACCGATAATCTGCTGTAAATCCCGGAAGAAAACAACCACCGAGCAAAGCGTATAGCTGGCCGCCAAAACGATAGCGAACATACAGAAACTGTAATAAAAGATCTGCAGGGTATACAGCGTAGGCGGATATCCCAGCAGCCACGCCAGAATAACCAGTACCATGGCAAAGAATATATGAATAAAAGTAGCCGCAATAATTTTGATGATCGGCAGAATACTGATTTTAAACACTACCTTTTTTACAAGATAGTTGTACTCTAACAGCGCCGTCATAGAGCTTGTCAGCGCTTCGGAAAAATAAAACCAGGGAACAAGACCTGCTGTCAGGAAAAGTACATAGGAAACTTCAATTCCGTTTTTTACAAGCCCTGATTTTGCCCCGAAAATTTTATCAAACACAAAATAGTACATCAGCACAGTGATCACCGGCTGAACCATCGCCCAAAAGGCTCCCATATAAGAGCCTGCATATCTTTTTTTGAAGTCACTTTTGGCAAGCTTCCAGATCAGTCTGCGATTCTGATAAAGCTCTCCCGGAAGCACCGCTATCTTGTCATAAAGAAGCGCAAATGCCGCAATGGCAGCCACAATGATCACGCAGGCTATGATTTTCTTTACAAGTTCTTCCTGAGGATCCGCCAGAGGGTTGTGATATAAAACAATGACGAGCCCAAGCAAAAGCATCAGAACCGTGAAGATGGCAATCCCTGCCTTTTTGCCGATAGGATGTCTCTTTTTCTTACTTTTTTCCATACTCTATTTTCCCGTATACTCCTTCAGTGTGGGCCATTTCTGGTCTTTTTCGGAAAAGATAAGTTCCATTCCTTCCGGAATCGGCCATTTAATTCCTATTTCTGCATCGTTCCAGATCAAGCCGCCCTCGTCGTTGGGATGGTAAAAATCCGTGCACTTATAAGCAAACTCAGCGTAATCAGACAGCACCAGAAAACCGTGAGCAAAACCTTTCGGAATGAAAAACTGCTTCTTGTTCTCTTCGCTTAAAGCCACGCCGTACCACTGACCGAAAGTGGGAGAATCTTTCCGCAGATCCACTGCCACATCAAAAACTTCTCCGCGGACAGCGCGTACCAGCTTGCCCTGGGGATATTCTTTCTGAAAGTGAAGTCCGCGAAGAACGCCCTTTCTGGAAGATGACTGGTTGTCCTGAACAAACACCTCATCAATACCCGCCTCTTTATAGTCATTGTAATTATAGGTTTCCATAAAATAGCCCCTGTTATCGCCGAAAACTGTCGGTGTTACCACCTTAAGTCCTTCGATATGACAGGTCTCCACTGTAATCTTACCCATTGTCCTGTTTCCTCCATTCCGCCGCTTACAAAAACGGCTGTCCTGATCATAATCTCATTCCTTTTGTCCGAAAATTCCTTCAGACTCCCAGACCGTTTGCAACCTCTACCATATACTTTCCGTAATCTGTCTTCATCAGAGGCTCTGCCAGCTTCAGCAGCTGCTCTTTGGTGATAAACCCTCTTTTATAGGCAATTTCCTCAATGCAGGAAATATAAAGTCCCTGACGTTTCTGGAAAGCCGCCACAAAATCCGCAGCATCCAGCAAAGAGTCATGGCTTCCGGTATCCAGCCATGCAAAACCTCTTCCCATAGTCTCCACTCTGAGAGTGCCTCTTTTCAAATATTCGTTGTTGATGGAAGTAATTTCGATTTCTCCTCTGGCGGAAGGTTTTACGTTTTTGGCTATCTCCACCACATCATTGTCATAAAAATAAAGCCCGGGCACCGCATAGTTGCTCTTGGGATGTTCCGGCTTTTCTTCAATGGAAAGAGCCTTGCCGTTTTCGTCAAATTCCACCACGCCGTATTCTCTGGGATCTCTTACATAATAACCGAAAATAGTCGCTCCTTTTTCTCTGGAAGCCACTTCCCTGAGCAGTTTGGAAAAGCTCTGTCCATAGAAAATATTGTCTCCCAGCACAAGTGCTACACTATCGCTTCCGATAAACTCTTCTCCGATGATAAAAGCATCCGCCAGTCCTCTGGGAGTCTCCTGCACTGCATAAGACATGGACAGACCCAGCTGTGATCCATCCTGGAACAGTTCCTGAAACACCGGCAGATCGCGGGGTGTGGAAATAATCAGAATTTCCCTGATCCCTGCCAGCATCAGCGTGGATAAGGGATAGTAAATCATCGGTTTGTCATAAACCGGCATGATCTGTTTGGATACTGCTTTTGTCAGCGGATACAGTCTCGTTCCGCTTCCCCCTGCTAAAATAATACCCTTCATCAAAAGATATACTCCTTTCCATTTGTCCTGTAAACGCGCCGAAAGAGGGTGCCGTTTTCCCCCGGGATTTCTGGCATCCTCATTCTTTCGCTTCTTATCAGACAAACTGCTTTCTGCCGTCTGCGGTAAGTTTCCTCCCACAGCTCTGTTGCAAAACGCAGCGTCTATTTATACATTTCTTCGTAGTATTTCTGGTAATCTCCGCTTGTGACATTTTTCATCCAGTCTTCGTGTTCAAAATACCACTGGATCGTCTTGCGGATTCCTTCCTGGAACATGGTTTCCGGCTCCCAGCCAATCTCTGCTTTGATTTTGTCCGGAGCGATCGCATACCTTCTGTCATGTCCCTTGCGGTCTTCCACGTAAGTGATCAGATCTTTGCTTACCAGCGCTTTTCTCGGGTCGGAATCATCCAGCATTTCCTGAAGAGTATCCAGAATAATATGGATGATCTCGATGTTCTGCTTTTCATTGTGACCGCCTACATTGTAGGTTTCAAACAGACGTCCTTTTTCCTGAACCATATCGATGGCTTTGGCATGATCTTCCACATACAGCCAGTCGCGCACATTTTTGCCGTCTCCGTAAACCGGAAGCTTCTTTCCATGAAGCGCGTTGTTAATAATCAGCGGAATCAGCTTTTCCGGGAACTGATACGGTCCATAGTTGTTGGAGCAGTTTGTAATGTTTGCCGGAAATTTATACGTATCCATATATGCCTTCACCAGCATGTCCGAACTTGCCTTGCTTGCTGAGTAAGGACTGTGCGGCGCATAGGGAGTTGTCTCGTAAAAATAGCCTCCGTCCTCCTCCAGGGAACCGTACACTTCATCTGTGGAAACATGAAGGAATTTTTTCCCTTCCTTGAAAGTGCCGTCCGGCAGTTCCCATGCGGCTTTTGCACAGTTTAACATTACGGCAGTTCCCAGGACGTTTGTCTGTACAAAAACTTCCGGGTTGCGGATACTTCTGTCCACATGACTCTCTGCTGCAAAATGTACCACTCTGTCAATATCATTTTCCGCGAAAATACGGGAAATGGCTTCTTTATCGCAGATATCCGCCTTCACAAACGTATAGTTTTCCCGGTTTTCCACACTTTTTAAATTTTCCAGGTTTCCTGCATAGGTCAGAGCATCCACATTGATGATGCGGATGGAGTCTCCATATTTTTTAAACATATAGTGAATGTAATTGGAACCGATAAAGCCGGCTCCTCCGGTGACGAGATAAGTTCTCATGTCTTCCTCCTGAAATTTTCTTTCTTGTTTTCATTCAAATAAGGGCAGGATGTGAAAAAATACGCATCCCAACGTATAAAATCAACCTTAGTATATCATAAAGTCCTTTTTTTACCAAGCAAAAAGTCACAATTCCTCTCCGGCCCGGTACGATTATTTTTACCGTACAAGAGGGAATCCCGTCAATACAGCGGGATTCCCTCTTATTTGCGCTTCTGTCAGTTCTTTTTCTGTTCTCTGTTTTTCAAGATTTAATAGCCCAGATAGCTGATATTCAAGTCTACATTGCCGCTGATTCCGGAAATTCTTCCCCTGGAAGAATACTGCCACATATCAAAGCGTCCTGTATAGGTAGGACTTGCCGCATACTGGGCATACCATACCTTATATTTATTCAGACTTCCCATATTCATCTTACCGGTGAGCCAGCTGCGGTTTGCGTAAATGCCCGGAGTATAGCCGCCGTTCTGAATGGTTTTGCAGAACGCATCCACAACTGCTGTTCTCTGGGCAGAGCTTATGGTATCTCCACGGCCGTTAGAAGCTTCCACATCGATGAACACCGGATAGGAAATCTTGTATCCTTTGATCAGATCCAGCGCCATGGAGGCCTCCTCAATAGCCTCAGCCTCATTTACTGCCTGACTGAAGAAATATACACCCACTTTCAGCCCTGCGGCAGTCGCTCCCTGTATGTTTGCCTTAAACTTGGGATCTATTACCAACGCTCCTGTTGCTGAACCGCGGTATCCGCAGCGGATGATTACAAAGTTGACACCGGAATCCCTGACTGCATTCCAGTCAATATTTCCATTATGCTTGGATACGTCAATTCCCATAATGCCGGAGCTTTGCTTTAACACGCCGTCGCTGTCAAAGGAATATTTCATTCCCTGAATTACCTGGTCTCCGGTTACCTTATTCCCGTTTTTGTCAAAGAAATAGGTCTTTCCGTCCAGAGTCTGCCAGCCGGTATACTTATATTCGGTTGCATCCTTTTTGCGATAGAAAACATCGTATTTGTAATAGTCTTCCTGTTTTGCCTCTATGTAATTTCCCTTGGAATCCTTGTAATAAAGCTGGTTTCCATCCTTGTCCTTTAAAAGACCGCTCAAATCTTTGTCGCTGACAACGGTTATCTCGCAGACTGCCGTCTTCTCCATAACCTCAGAACTATGGGCAATGATCTGGGTCTTTCCCGGTTTCAGTGCTTTAACAAGACCGTTTCCGTGATCGTCTACAGAGGCAATGGAAGGGTCCTTACTTTCCCAGATAACGCCTGTGTAGCCGCTGGTTCCCACTTTCGCAGTCAGCTGCAGGGTTTCTCCCACCTTAAGTGTTGCTGATGTCTGGCTTAAAACAACTTCATCCACACCAGCCGCAACTACCGTCAGGACAGCTTCCGCTGAGGATGATTCGCCGTTGTTTTGGCCTGTGCCTTTTACGGTTATCTTTACTTTTACATCCTTAATGCTTCTGAGAGCCTGGATATTTTCCCCGCTCACTTTTACATAGGTTTTCCCATTGGATGCCACGGAAGAGCCGCCGTTTACGGTAATGGAAACACTTCCCACTTCCCCGGTGGTTTTAACCGGCAGATCTTTCCAGTTTTTCGTCGTTCCCGCAACCATTTCAAAGTTGGAGATAGAAACAGTCAGTGCCTCTTTTTTCTTGCTCACCGTCACTTTGCAGCTTTGTGTAAGCTTTGTTCCCTGACTGTCTGTGGCTGTAACTGTAATGTTCGCAGTACCTGCGCTTTTTCCTGTCACTTTGCCGTTCTGATCCACCTCAGCCACACCGGAATTATCACTGCTCCATGCAAACTTCAATCCGGAGGCATCGCCGGGTGTCGCCGAAACGCTTAGCTGAATGGAATCTCCCTGTGTAACCGCCGCTTCCTTTGTACTGATGGAAATGCTTTCCAGTTTTTTTTCTGTGGATGAAACGGTTACCGTGCAGGATGCCGATTTGCCGTCCAGGCTGACCGTAATCTTAGCCGTTCCGGCTTTGTGCGCCGTTACTGTTCCTCCGCTTACCGAAGCAACGCTTTCATTGTCGGAGCTCCAGGAAGGAGAACCCTGATAATCAGAAGGATCCAGCGTGTAACTTAATGTGCTGCTCTCGCCCTCTTTTAAAGAAAGACTGCTCTGCGACAGGGAAATACTCTTTAAAGAAGGATCGGGATTTTCGGTATTGCCTCCGTCTCCGGTCTCACCACCGCCCTCGGTTTCGCCGCCTTCTCCGTTATCGCCTCCGCCTTCTTCAGTTCCATCATTCCCGGAAACATCTCTTGTATCCTTATTGTTCTGTGCAAGCAGCAGATCCTCTGTCTCTATAGCAGGAAGTTTTCCCGCCAGACGCACAAAATCTGCACTGGCGGATGCCCCGGGATCGGGAATATCCGCTTTCTTTACTTCCTCATAGCTCTCCTTGGAATCCCCGATGGGGGTTTTTGTGGATTCCACCCATTCCACCGTATCTTTCAATGTGGATTCTTCGGGCAGAGCCACCTGTGTATCTTCCTTGGCCGCATTGATCTCCGATTCGGTTTTGACTTCGTCGCTGACATCCACTTTTTTATAATCCGGAGATGCCTTTACCGTGACAGCTCCTTCAATCCCTGCCACCTTGCTGCCATCGATTCCTTCC
This sequence comes from uncultured Lachnospiraceae bacterium, assembly GCA_944381635.1. Taxonomy (GTDB): domain Bacteria; phylum Bacillota; class Clostridia; order Lachnospirales; family Lachnospiraceae; genus CALWLY01. The sequence continues at coordinate 178,082 of CALWLY010000001.1, read as the reverse complement.
GGCCCTGTGACGGTTACTGTATATTCACCCGGTGTAATATCCTTCAGATAAATGATGCCGTCCTGATCGTCATCCGTCTTGCTTAGGTTTTCAGGTCCTTTGATGTCTACCGAAAAAGAAACTCTCGGAATCAGTTTTCCGGTATTTTTGTTTGTAAATTTGATTTTCAGATCCTTCTGAATGGAAGAAAGCTTCAGGCTAATGGAAACTGAAGTATCCAGTTCCTTTTCTTCATATTCTGTATCTTCCGATGCAGCTGCCGCCTCCTGCCCGGCAAGTCTGGCATCTGCCACCGCTACAAAAACATCTTCTCCGGCAATTCCTACCTGCTCTAACTGTTCCCCGATCTCCGCCATGGCTGCCACCTGAGCCTGTACAGTTCTGGCGCTGCTGTAAATTCCGCCGGTAACCATAGCTGCGATCAGAACAATGGCACCGGTAGCGGCCACCACTCTGTCCATCGCATTCATGTGTGTCAGGAAATCCACAATAACATTTCCCGTCTGCTTTTTCTTCTTCCGGGAAGAAGCCGCAGTCTTTCCACCGCTCTTTCCGGCGGAAATTTTCTTTCCTTTTGAGGACGTCTTTTTCCCTGTCTGTTTTGCACTCTTTTTCCCTGCAGACTTCACCCTGTCAGAGGAAGCACGGCGATCCCCGAAATCATCATAATCTCCATAAGATTTCGAATCATAGTAATCTCCGGAATCATAGTAGTCTTCCGAATCATAAGAATCTTCGGAACCATAGGAGCCATCGGCGCTGTCATACCGATCAGTCTCATAATAGTCTCCCGCATCCTCCTCTTCGTAATACTCTTCTTCGTATTTATAGTTATCAGAAGAGTCTCTGCGCTTTACCCGGCTGCTCTTTGTAACCGGTTCGTATTCTTCAAAACTTTCTTCATAATCATCGTCTTCGTCATAATAATCATCATAATTTTCATCATAATCTTCGCCGGCCTCATAGTCGTCGTATGCATAATCTTCTTCCCAAAGATAATCATCCCTGTATTTTTCTTCGCCGGTTTTCGACTTCTTTTTACGGTTTAATTCCTTGCTTTTCTTTTCTTTTACGCTTTTTTTGCCGGCAGAAAATTCAGAAAATGCCGCCTTTTTTCCTGTTGTTCCGGATTTTTTGTTCTTTTTCTGATTGTCTCTCACAATTTTCCTCCTCACTCAGATACATCCCCAAATGACGAAATACTGGGGTTTCTGTCGCGCTGATTTTCTTGCCCGTTTCCCCTTCTTATGACACAATAAACTTACAAAACCACAAAGAAACAGGAGGAAATCGACATGATGTATCTGCATTACTGCAAACACTGCAAACGTATACATATTTTAAATGGCCACAAGCCCTACTGTCCCCGCTGCTGCGGCAAACTTCAGGAACTTCGCATCTCTTATCTTAAGTATGTAAATATGGAAAAATCCGAGCGTGACGCACTGAAAGCGCGCTGTGCCAACCCTGAAACTCTGGCCCCGCTGCTTGCCTCCTCCGTACGTCTCCATGCTCCGGAAAGCTGGCTCTCGCTACAGGTAGAAAATTATCATGCCCGCTACGATACAGCCTACTCCGGCTAACTTTCGGCAGGTAATCTTCTCTTTAAAAAAAAGAAAACTGAGCAGAAGTACCAGAGGGCATCCGAGGGATTCCACCATGGGGCCATTCAGATAGCTGACCCCCCTTATTCCGCACATATTCAGAAATACTGAAACAAACATGAGCAGATAGCCGCTGATCACAAAGGGATTAAAATATTCCCGAAAGAGGCTGTCATGTTCCTGCATGGCCCCTTTTTTTAAAAGTACCTGGGAGAATCCGGCCACGACCACTCCTGCCACTAAAAGTATATAAGATAACTGAACTGACATTTACTTCTCCATTCCCAAGGGTTTCAGACCTTTTCTTTTTTTTCTTTCCCGGAATCATCGCTATTTACAATCCATGTGCCGGCTATCACCAGCAGAATACCTGCCAGATTCTGGGGCGTCACTTCGTTTCCGAAGATTAGGATACTCCATAACAGAGACCAGCAAAGAGCCATGGAACGGTTGGCATAGGCAACGGAAAGAGGGAATCTTTTTATCATCTGCTGCCACAGCAGCGCATAGATTCCCAGGACAGCCACGTCCGCCCCGTAGAAGAGTATAAACTGCAGGCTGAAAGGTTCTGTGCCGGAAGCCATTTTGGCAATAATACTGGAAAAAGTATAAATCATGACAACCAGCTGAAGAACCAGAATCTGCCTGAACCGAATTTTTTTCATCAAAATACTTCCTATCTGCTTTATTCCCTGCAGTTTTGCCTCAGGCTATCCTGCAGACTTTTTCGTATATGCGTCCAGTATACCAGTTTTTTTCAGGAATGCAAACCTCACAGACGGGAAAATTGTGTATATTTTCTTAAATCTTATGGATTTCATGGACACAAAAAAGGGATAATGTTAAGATAAAACTGACATCAGAAAGGAGCGTGATATTTATGGCAGACGACAAAGATTACTTTAATTTTGATGATGATCCGGATTTTATCGTGGATTTTGATACAGATTCTTCTGCCTCGGAGAGTGAAAAGCCTTCCGAAAGCAGTCCGGAACGCCCCCGGAAGAGTGATGGTTCCAGAGAGCCTTCCCGTTCATCCGGCAGTGTCCGCAGCAGAAGTCACAAAAATTCCAAAAAGAAAAAGAAGAAAAAAGGAAAACGGAGCAAAAAGAAAAACGGATTCCAGCCAAATCTGCATCTTATTTTTCTCGGCATTGCAGTTCTTCTCATTGTATTTGCCATCGTGCGCATCGTCATCTGGAATATGGGCGAAGATTCCTCCTACGACCCTACGGCAGATACTTCACAGTATGACACAGAACCTCTTGATTATATCCAGCCGCTTTTGCCGGAACAGCTTGAAGGCCATGAAGATGACGGTGAAACTTCCATACTGGTTTTCGGAAACTCACCCTTCTCCGATAATCAGGGTTCCGACGGACTTGCTCAGTTAATTTCCGACCAGGCAGGCGCTACTGTATACGACGCCGCATTTCCCGGAAGTTATGTTTCCATGAAAAACAGCGAATATCAGGAAAGCTATCCCCAGGACGCTCTGAGCCTGTACATGGTTGCCGCTTCCTTCTGCAATCAGAATTTTGACCTGCTCGATCACGCTGTCAACAATACTTCTGCCGGCAGTGAAGAAGCTTCCACATCCCTGGCAGCTCTTAAAGCGGCGGATCCTGAAAAAATTGACATGCTGGTTATCATGTATGATATCAGCGACTATATTGATGAAAGACCTCTGTACGATGACAACAACGACAAAAGCCTTATCACCTATCAGGGAGCTTTAAATGCTGCCCTGTCGCTGGTACAGGAAACCTACCCCTATATCCGTATCGTTGTTCTCACAAACACCTATGGCGACTTTACAGATGAATCGGGAAATCTTGTGGTGGGCGGAACTACCGACCTTGGCAACGGCACACTGGTGGACTATCTTTTAAGAGAGGTGGATGCCGCCATGGCCAACGGTATTACCGTGATCGACAACTATTACGGAACGGTCAATGAAGATCAGAAAGATGAATACCTTACCGATGGTTATCATCTGAATCAGGCCGGCCGTGAACGGGTTGCGCAGCGCTTTGTCCAGACTCTGGGGCTGCAGAAAGAATAATTTTATTACCGTATTAAAAAACAGCTTGCTGAATGTTCTCTACCTTTTTATTCAGCAAGCTGTTTTTTCATATTACATATTTTTTATATATTTGTATTCAGACCTCGCGGCAATTTTCCAAGATAGAAAAAAGCTGTAAATGCTGAAATTGCCAGTTCTCTGTAAGTAAACCAATAATGCGCATAGGAATGGTTCATAGTTACCGCATACCAGGCAACAGGAAGTAAAATAACTATCAGATATGGAACTACCTGCGTTAGTAAAATCTTCCTCTTTTCTGTCAAACCTGTCTTTATAATTCGCCCTATGAGCCATATAAAAACACCTATTACTAATAATACAATAGGCCATTTTACAAGAACACGAATATTTCTTATAAGCACATCCAAAAATGTAATAATCTCTTTATCCTCTGAAACAGCCGATGAGCGAATCGTTATTTGATTCCAGGCATTAAGAACTATATTTTCTTTCAAAAGGATACTTGCTATCAGCCATTTTCCACTCCACATTCCCAAATAGCCAAATCCCCACGCTGCACCGCATTTTACTCCGCAGGTCACTGATTTTGCGACAAATTTCTCCTTTTCCTTTTTTTCCAGGTAACCAAGCAAGATAACCGCACAAATTCCAAAGGTAAATAGTGGATACGTCAGGAAATCAAAATAGCTGGTGGCGGCTCCTACTACAATAAAAAACAGAGGCAGTCTCCAATCATTCAGAAAACTCTTATTTTTCTCAATACTTATCATTAAGAATAGCCCACCAAGCAACGCTATGTAATAAACCCATGAAAATTGCAAAGACAATGCCTCTGAAATGGGATTTAAGACAAGCAGCATAAGCATGGAAGAAAGGACAAAGCGTTTCCCGAAAAGTTTATTTCCTTTCCACACAAATATCAAAAACAGAAGCGTCTGTAAAATCATGTTAAGATAACGAATATCCCCATAATCGAACAACAGTAATAAAGGCTTTAAGAGCACCAGGTACCCATGCCAGTATCTGGGATAAGTGACCATAGAACCCGTATCTCTTGAGTGATCCACATCGTTTGCGTAATCATTCAATGATTGAACCATACTTCTTTCCGGATATTCGATTCTGGCAACATTCATAACCTGCTCTGTCAGACTTCTCCCATAATCTGCAACGATTGCATGACTTAGCATAACACTATCTGTAAAATTATCCAATTGGCTCGCTTTATATCCTCCAATTATTTGTGGATAAATCCCTTCATAATTAAATATTTCATGCGAACGAGCTACATTTTCTTTCATGGGTTCTTCCGGTAGCAAAAACACTCCGTATAACAGCAATGTTCCGGCAAGCATCAGCCCCGCCAGGCATCCCAAGTAAACCAATATTTTTTTTAACCATTCCATAGTTTATTCCTCTTTCCAGATCTCTGCACTCACATTCCGATAAACGTCATAGGCATCGATTTGAGCAATCAGTTCAAGTCCCTGTTCCTTCATATCGCCGTCGATTTCTTTTCCCCGGTTTAAAATGACATAATGACAGAAATAGTCATCCGCCATTTTACCGATTGCTTCAGCGTCAATCACCTGTTTTTCCATCTCCTCATACATAGGATGGGGCGCTGTCCCCCAGGCGGGAACCAGCACTTCCCTTCCGTATGGCATCTGAATTTCCGTACTGTACTGACGCACATATTGAAGAAGTTCCTGAGGAAATGCGGCAAAAATACGCTCTTCCCCTTCTTCGGGCATAATCTCATTGCAGATAGCTACCACACTGTCCGGAATATGGAACCTGTTCTGCGCTTTGGTAATATTGGCATTATCGTAAACATACTGCCCGGACAGAATCAGGAGAAGCGCCATAAGCACAAAGCCTGTCCTAGTATATTTTCCAATCAGTTTTACCGCTGCATAGGCGATCACCACGGTCATGGGAAGAAGCCACAGAAACCGGTAATAAGTTCCCGCATCCAGTTTTTCCATCAGACGATAAAAAGGCGGAAAGAAAAACAGGAAGGTAAGAACGATGGAAGTATCCACCAACACCCAGCGAATGATTTTATTTTTCTCCGTAAAAAGCAAATACACTAAAGCTGCAAAAAAGAGGTACGGATAAATACCGCTCCCGCAGAAATTGCGGAATATTGTAAAAATCTGCTCCATTTTCCTCCTCCTTCCTACATTACCAGAAACAGATACAAAAGCAGATACAGTATATTAGGAATACAGCACAATCCTGCCTGTATGCATAAAACAGGCTTTCTTTTCTGCACTGCGGCAACCAGACCTGTCAGGCATACAAGGACTGCGATCAGGAAAGCCCCCATGGTTGTTGCCATCGCCGCCACAATATTCGTGCACACCAGCAAAAGCCACCAGTGTGCTCTGCTTCCTCTTTGTTCTTCACTGAGAATATGGAGAAAAATCCACACAGCAGCCAGAATGACCAAATTACACAGAATGGATTTCCCCTGCCAGGTTCTTGTCAGGAAAAAGGTCGCGTTTGTATAAATGGATGTATTTCCCCAGATTTGAAGAATGCTTACAAAACACAGAAACAACGGAACTTTTGCCGTATTTTTTCCCAGAAGGCGAATACCGATTTTGGCATAAAGCAGATACGTAACAGGAATCAGCACAAGAGGTATCAGACTATGTGCCACGATGGTGGCGTGGATTCCCGTTATTCTGGCGATATAAGCCTCCCACATGGGAATTGTGGCCAGAGCATGTCTTACATCCAGGTTTGTGGACAGTCCTGTATAAGGAAGGATCAGATACATGGTATTGGTCTCATCTGCAAGCAACGACTCCACAACATAGTACGCATCGTCCCCGTCAAAAGAGGCGTAGGCGTAGGCCATATACATCTGAAAAAGAACGGCCGCCGCTGCCAGAATCCAGAACAGAAGGATATTTTGTTTCTCTCTGTCGCCTCTAAGACCGGCAAACCAATTCCCTATTCCTGCTTTTTTTAAAACCTTCTCTTTTGAAGGCTCCATCTCTCCCTGTTTTTTTCCTGTTTTCCTTTTGAAAAAGCGCACTGCCTCCAGCACAAAGCCTGCCGCCATAAACACAAGCAATGCTGCCGTAAACCATGTGACCAGTGTAGGGAAAGCAAACCCTTTCTGCAAAATGATCGGCACGGCAATCAACTGAAACAATGCCAGCTCCATCATAAATCCGGCCAGATACACACTGAAAAATCTCCGCACTGTCTGTTTTCCGGGCACTGCCAGAAACCCAAGCCCTGCCGGAGCCAACAGGAAAACAAACAAAGCCCCTATCGCTTTCTGTATCATTCACTCCTCCTTTTCTCCAGAAAAAATTCCCTGGATCTTTTCTACTCTTCTTCCAAACCGGTAAATCTCGGCGTCTGATCATACCAGTTGTCGTAAATAGCCTCATAATCATATTCAGCAGCCATCTTCTTTAAATCAGCCAGCTGTTCCTTATAATTTTCAGGAGTCAGCTCCCCTTCCCCGTTTTGAAAACATCTGACCATATAGTGACAGATATCTTTATGATAATGGGTATAATCCGCATAATTATTCAAATTTGTCACAATATCCCTGTTGTTCTGAAAGCTGAAAACACGCACATTATCGTATGCCAGAAGCCGTTCTGTCATATATTCCAGCTTCCGGATCACCGCATCAAGCTCTTTCTGTCTTGTCACATCATTCCAGTAAAGAATGCTGTAGGGCGGATAAAAAATATAAAATTCCGTCTCGGGATGCTCCTCGATAAAAGGGCAGATATTCAATGCAAGGTTTTCTTCCACCGCCTCCAGAAAACTGTCTTCCGGAAGAGGTTCCTCCTTTTTGGGCGCCGGTTCGTAATACATAAGCACACTGGCCTTGTTGTAATATTCATCCGTCCACCAGGGCTTATAAATTTCCGCCCAGTCCGACTTGTCCTTGGTATCCGCCATAGGCCTCAAAATATAATCCAGAATTACTTCCTTGTTCCACAAATAGGGAATGTTGTCCAAACACGTCTCATTTTGCAGATAAGGAACCTCGGGAAATTTAGTCTGCATCACATCTGCGGAAGCCGTTCCCTCATCCAGTCCCAGAAATACCGCCTTTACGCTGTCTTTTTTAGCATCAAAGACAATTTCCATAATGTCATGGTGGTCTCTTGGATAAGCCCCGTTATAGCTTAACTTCTGCGTGTGAAGCCCCATCTCCTGCTCAAACCAGTCTGTGTTAAAAGCGGTAGTCATGGAAGATCCCAGCAAAATACTGTCATATTCCATATGTCTGGCCAGTCCGGGATTTTGCGACACCTGGTTGTCCACCAGATACGGAAACCATGACAGAGGTTTATGAAATTGAAAAAACGGATCCACATAAATAACCAGTCCTGCCGCCGCAAGAAGCCCTGCCGCTGCAAGCGCTCCCGCTGCTGCCAGCCATTTCTGATATCGATTCATTGCCATTACTCCTTAAAAGTTCACATATAAAAACGTCCCCACTCCCGAAAAAGAAACTACGCACCACACAAACAAAATAACAGCGGCGAACATATTTCCCACCCCGGGCTCAAACTTTTCAAATCTTTCATTGGTATTTGAGGTAAAAAACACCATAATGAGAGTGATGACCAGAAAACCAACCATAAGATAAAGATTGCTTCCGGGCAGTCTGTCTATATGAAGGATTTTAAATACATACCAGAATTCGTCCAGATTGAAAGCATCGTAACATCCCGCCGACGGAAGCGCAAATCCTCCTGTGAACATGCTCTTAAACACAGAAAGAGCCTGTCCCACCGATTCCGCCCGAAAAAATACCCAGGCTGCACAAACGTACAAAAAGGTCAGCACCACAGCTCCTGCATGAGAAATTCTGTTCCAGACTGCCGTAAGTCCGCTCTTTTTTTCCGTTTCGATTCCCGCGTTCTCTTCCTGCTCCTTTTTCTTTTCTGCTACAGCGGAAGCTGTTGTTCCATAATTTTTCGCATGATCCGCTCTTTTTTTCCTGCCAAGCTGATACCATCTGGTTATCACATACAAAACTCCATGCATTAACCCCCAGATGATAAAAGTCCACCCTGCCCCGTGCCAGATGCCGCTGATCAAAAACACGAGCAGCAGATTCGTATACATTCTCACGATACCTTTCCGGTTTCCTCCCAACGGTATATATACATATTTTAGCAGAAACCGGTTCAGAGTCATATGCCATCTTTTCCAGAAATCAATCAGATTGGAGGCCTTGTAGGGAGAATCAAAATTGATCGGCAATTGGATTCCAAGCATATAAGCCAATCCTCTGGCCATGTCACAGTATCCGCTGAAATCCAAATATAGCTGCAGGGCATAAAAGATGGCAGTCAGCATCGCTTCCACACTGTTCATTCCGGCAGCGTTGGAAAATCCCCAATCCACCGCTGCCCCGAAGGTATCCGCAAGCAATACCTTTTTTGCCATTCCCAACACAAACAGATAGACGCCGCCGCTTATTTTTCCCCAGTCAGGCTGCTTTCTTCCGATGCCTTCAAACTGCGGCATCAGCTCTTCATGGGTCACAATAGGTCCCTGAATGATTTTCGGGAAAAAGGAAACAAACAAGGTATAATCAAGAAGGCTGTATTCCGGCGTTTCTCCCCGCCAGGTATCTGTCAGAAAGCCAATCTGCTGAAAAGTAAAAAAGCTGATTCCCAGCGGCAGCAAAATATTACGGATCAGAAAGTCTGTATGAAATACCGCGTTTATATTCTCTATAAAAAAGTTATAATACTTAAAATAGAACAAAATTGCAAGATTGCTTGCAATTCCAGCAACAAGAAGCAAGTTTTCTTTCCTTTTGCCGCCAGTATTTTCTCTGCATGACGCTTCTTTACCTGCTGCCTGTGCAAGAAGCACTTTCCCATCCGCCCCGGACCTGCATGCAAGCATTGCCCGATAAACTGCATAGTTAATGCCGATGCTCACAAGAAGAACTGCAAGATAGGGCAAACTGAAATAAGCATAGAACCAGAAGGAGAAGGCTGTCAGCCACAGCTTTGCCGCCATGCCTTTCTTTTTTCCTGTCAGGATATAGTATCCCGCCAGGCAGATCGGAAAAAACAGAAAAAGAAAAATGTAAGAATTAAATTGCATGGGAGATACTCCTTTTAGATAAAATCAATTCATGTTTTTCTATTATAGTATATAGTTATTTATATGAAAACTGAAATCTTTCTTTTTTTTCACTTTTCGGCTATAATAGATAGGAATTTATTGATAGAAAACAGCCTCAGCGCTTTCTGCAGTCCGGTCATGGTATCCATTGCCGTCTGCACATAGAGCCGAGCAAAAGAAAGGAATTTTGATTGATGAATATAACAATTGCGGGAACCGGATATGTTGGCCTTGCCAATGCCATTTTACTGGCACAGCATCATCAAGTTACGGCTATGGATATTGCCCAGGAAAAAGTGGATAAAATAAATCGTCGCGAATCACCGATTATCGATAAGGAAATCGAAGAATATCTTTCAAAAGAGCCGCTGAATCTGACGGCAACAACAGATGCATCTGCTGCTTATCAGGATGCCGACTTTGTCATCGTATCCACCCCCACAAACTACGACCCGAAAAAAAATTATTTCGATACCTCTTCCGTTGAAAATGTCATAGAGACTGTTCTTCAGGAAAATCCCCACGCAGTGATTGTCATTAAATCCACAGTACCGGTTGGATATACGCAGTCTGTGCGCCAGAAATACCAGACAGAACGGATTCTTTTTTCTCCGGAATTCCTTCGGGAAGGACGTGCCCTGTATGATAACCTGCACCCCTCCCGCATTATTGTGGGCGCCGACATGAACGATCCTCAGCAGAAAGAGTGGGCTTCTCAGTTTGCCGATTTGTTAAAAGAAGGGGCAAAAGACAAAGATGTTCCGGTTCTTCTCATGGGCACAACCGAAGCGGAAGCTGTGAAACTTTTTGCCAATACCTACCTTGCCCTGAGAGTAGCCTTCTTTAACGAACTGGATACTTATGCGGAAATCCGCGGTCTTAACACCAAAGAAATTATCGAAGGTGTGGGACTGGATCCCCGAATCGGAATGCACTATAATAACCCCTCTTTTGGTTACGGCGGTTATTGTCTCCCCAAAGATACCAAACAGCTTCTTGCCAACTATTCCGATGTCCCCAGCAATCTGATTCAGGCCATCGTAGAGGCCAACAGAACCCGAAAAGACTATATTGCCGAGCGAATTCTAGAACGTCACCCCCATACAGTAGGCGTTTATCGTCTGACCATGAAAGCAAACTCCGACAACTTCCGCCAGAGTTCTATTCAGGGCGTTATGAAACGTATCAAAGCACACGGCGTTGAGGTTGTCATTTATGAACCTACACTGAAAGATGACAGCTTTTTTAATTCCCGTGTCATTCGAGATCTCGATGAATTCAAAAAAATGTCAGACGTGATTATTGTAAATCGTTACCAGCCCGAACTGGCAGATGTGATCGATAAAGTCTATACGAGAGATCTGTTTTATCGGGACTGATTTTGTTTTATCCGAAAATTTATCATTTTCCGATACACTGTATCAATAAACAACCATAACGAGCGAGGTATCCTATGGCCTTTAATTCATTTGCCTTCGCAGTGTTTCTTCCTGTCGTGTTTCTTCTCTACTGGGCTTTCCCCAGAAGACACCGGTGGATACTGCTGTTGGCGGCCAGTTACTATTTTTATTTAAGCTGGTCTCCCCAATATGTTCTCCTTGTTTTTTTTACTACAGTTTTATCCTACGGCACTGCCCTTTTAATAGAACGCAGCGATTCGCGCAAAAAAAAGAAACTGTACTTGCTGACCGCACTTTTTGTCAGCCTGGGCATTCTCTTTTTATTTAAATACTTTAACTTTTTCAGTTCCAGCCTGACTTCTTTCCTGCAGTCACTGTCTATTCCTGTGCAGCCTATCACGCTAAAACTGATGCTTCCCATCGGAATTTCCTTTTACACGTTCCAGACATTAAGTTACGTGATCGATGTGTACAGGGGCGATGTGAAAGCAGAAAGACACTTTGGAATTTACGCTGTATTTGTATCCTTCTTCCCACAGATTGTGGCAGGTCCTATCACCCGCAGCCATGTTCTGATTCCTCAGCTGAAAAAACGGCGGCGTTTTCGCTATAAGCAAGCCACTTACGGAATCAAACAAATGGCATGGGGATTTTTTAAGAAAATTGTGATTGCTGACGGTCTTTCTGTATACGTAAACCAGGTTTACGGCGATCTTCCGCAATATGCGGGCTTTCCTATCCTGCTTGCTGTTGTTTTCTTCAGCATTCAGATTTACTGTGATTTCTCAGGTTATTCCGACATTGCCATCGGAACCGCAAAGCTTTTTGGCATTGACCTTATGACAAACTTTAAAAGTCCCTATTTTTCTTCTTCAATCAAAGAGTTCTGGGGACGCTGGCATATTTCCCTGTCCACCTGGTTTCGGGATTATGTCTATATTCCCCTTGGAGGCAACCGGGTATCCCCGCTCCGCCACTGGATGAACGTAATCATCACATTTCTGGTGAGCGGCCTGTGGCATGGCGCTAACTGGACTTATATTTTCTGGGGATTTCTGCACGGTCTTTTACAGATTCCGGAAAGTTTTCTCCCCTGGAATCAGAAAAACCATCCGATCCGTTCTAAAAAAACATCTATGTTTTTCATACGGCTTGTGATGGTTCCCATTACCTTTATTGTTGTAAGTCTTGTGTGGGTCTTTTTCAGAGCCGAAAGCATACAAGATGGATTCTTTGTTCTGACCCATATGTTTACAGGGATTTCCGATTTTACAACCTATCTGACCAGTGGTTCCGTGCGGTTAAGTATCTCCGCCGCACACTTGCTCTGGACATGTTTCCCGCTTATCTTCCTGTTCTTCTTTGATCTTTTTTCAGTGAAGACAAATGTGATCAAAGCCATATCCAGACAGCGCTTTTTTATCCGCTGGCCCATTTACATTTTATTGCTGCTGGCTATTTTATTATTTTCAGAGAAAGGAGTCGCAACAGAATTTATTTACGCACAATTCTGACAATTTCTTATGAAATCTTTTATTGTAAAATGTATTCTGGCTGTCTGCATCACTTCCTTTTGTCTGTTCTATCTGGATTTGATGTATGAACAGAAATCCGAAGATCCGATTGCGGAAATTAATCATTACAACTTCATAGAACCGGGAATACAGATTGCCAATACCGGAAGCTCCCACGGCATGTCAGACTTTGAATGGGATGTTTTGGAAGATATGGGATATCAGTGTTTTAATTTTGCACTCACCAGCCAGACTTTAACTTACGACCATGCTCTGTTAAATATGTATCAGGATGACCTGGCGGAAGGAGGTATCCTGTTTATACCTCTGTCCTATTTTTCCTTTAATACAGAGACTATTAACGAAACAGAGGCACAGGCTATGAGTATTCGCTATTACCGCATTCTCTCGCCTGAGTACAACCCGGACTACAGCTTTTTTACGGATCTGGTGTCGGTGCGCCTTCCCATTCTTTCTGCCGGGGAAGATATGCTGAAAATACTGGAACCTCCCATCACCTTCCCGTCTCTTTCCGAAAACAGACGAAATATCGTGTATGCAGCTGAAGCTTCCCATTCCCCGCAAGATTCCAATGAGCTGTCTGCTGTTTCCCAAAGCGGAATTTCCGCAGTCCTTTCAGAAACCGTATCGGAAGCATCTGTTTCAGCCAATGCATTCCAGACGAGTCAAGAGACTTCCGACGTTTCTGACAGCCAGACATCGGTTTCCGAAAACTCTTCCGGATATATGTCCGCTCTCTCTTCTTACGATGTAGAAGCGCTGAAAGCAGAAGCTGCCGCTTCCTATGATGAAGCTACCATTGCCGACTTTGAATACAAAGGACAGCAGCGCTTTCTGAGACATTTCCAGGGAAAAGAGGAGCTGATCCAGCAGGATAAGATTCAGAAACTTCGGGAAATGATCGATTTGTGCCGTTCTAAAAATATTACGCCAATATTGATCACCACTCCCTTTATGGTTTACTACAATCAATATGTTTCCGGTGAATTCATGAATGCCTTTTATCAGACGATTGAGATGGTAGCCTCCGAAAAACAGGTGTCCTATTACGACTATTCTCACGATGAAAGATTTGCTGTCAAATTTGAATACTTTGCAGACGCCGATCATCTGAATGAAGAAGGCGCCCTGTATTTCACCAACCTCCTCACCGAAGAGATTCCGGAATTCCGGGCTTTTCTTGGAAAATAATGAATCTCTTATTGAGAAATTTGCCGCTAAAACTCCCGGTATCGCCTGTCCTGTGGGAATCAATCTTTTTCACAAGGCATAAGATACCGGGAGTTTTTAGTCTTCCTGTTTTCTTTTTTGTTCCAAATATTCAAAAATTCTGTCTGTCAGATCTCCACTGACATGCTCCTCCATTTTTCTTGCAAAAAGATAGGGCGATGCCAACAGATCTTCGTAATCTTCCGGCCGGAATGAGTTCTTACAGACTTTAGAACCACTCTCATTCGAACCTTTCCATATGTCTACTCCGGAGTACGCTTCTTTTTTGTTTAATAATAATAGGAATTGCCGGAAACCTGTCCGGGTTTTCCGTATTTCAGACAGCTTGCAATGGCCTTTGCATACAGCGCCCTTCCTTCTTCGGACAAATGAATTCCATCCTCCAGATATTCCTCTGCTGTGTAGGCGTCAATTCCCATAGTGTTGTAAGCATCTACATACAGGGTGTTTTCGCTGGTAGCCACACTTTCCGCTGCCTGCGCATAATTGTAAAGAGTACCATATCCGTTGTTTCTCATGTTTCCGTCTGTCTCATAGCGCCCATCCTTGTAAAACTGAGCATAGTTGGGGGAAACAATCAAAATTTTAATATCATCGCCATACTGATTTCTGATAGCATCCACAGCAAATCTCAGCGCTCCCGCATATCCTCTCGGATCCAGGGGTTTCTGATCGTCATAACTGATAGGTGCGCCGGAAAGATAATCGTTCATTCCGTAGGCTAAAATAAAGCAGTCCACATTGCTGAAGTCTACACGTTCCATCACACCGCGGGCCATATAATCCCCTAAAATATCTGTGGAAACTTCGCCCTTCATAATGTTAATCATTCCTATCAGCGAGCAGGAAGTCCATCCCTCAAAACGGTTGGGATCCTCATACTCCTTCAAAGACGCTGTGGTTCCTCCGATGGCACAGTTGTAAACATCGGCATTCATATAGTTCGCAACCTGCTGTGCAATACCGCTGTCATCACGGCTTCCATCCCAGATACTGTCACCGAATACCACAATCTGCATTTTATCCTCATCCTGAGGCTCTTCATCCACGTTATTGTCAGATACTGCCACATCTTCGGTTTCCACCGGAAGCTGAATCAAAGTTTCTTCCGGAGTATTCCCTGTCTGTTCCGTGGAATCCTGGCTTTCCGTTTCCACTGTCTCATATTGGGACAGTCGTTGTCTTAAATCGTTGTTTTCTTCTTCCAGTTCCGCAATTCTGGCCTGCAAGTCCGCCAGCTCACTGCTGTCTGCCGACTGTCCGCAGCCTGCCAGCATCATCGCCAGAACCAACATTACTGCAAGAATTTTTGTTACAGCATTTTTTTTCATGTTCTCCTCCGCCGTCCTTTCTCCAACTGTCTGTTCAAACAATTTTCGATAGGCAAACTATCGCTTTTATGCCTTTTTCAGTATACGCTGTTTCCGATTTGTCGGCAAGGCTCTTCATAAAATGTTAAGATTATTCTTTGTTTTTATTCGTTTTTCCGCCGCACCGGTAAAAAAGCGAACGTTTTATTCTCCCTGTTTTTCCATCATGGCTTCAATCATATTTCTCTGGATTTCAAAATTCCTTCTATCCTGGACTCCAAGATTATGCAGAATCAGTCCCGTAAACACAGACTGCACAGCCGCCAGTTCCACGAAGCCGCATACGATCAGCGTTGGAAATTTCGCCACCAGTCCTGTCTCTGCAAAATCAATGAGCACCGGAATAAAAAAGACTGCCGATATCAAAGTCAGCAAAACGGCAACAATCCAGAAAAATAATAAGGGACGATACTGACGGAACATTTTAAAAATGGTAAAAAGAACCTTGATGCCATCTTTATAAGTGTTCAGTTTGGACTCACTGCCTTCCGGTCTGTCCCGATAGTTTACCACCACATTGTCCACCTGTAAATTGTTATAGACCGCATGAATCGTCATTTCTGTTTCTATCTCAAAACCCTTTGACATAACCGGAAACGTTTTGACAAACTGGTAACTGAACGCCCGAAATCCAGTCATAATATCCTGAATATCGGAATGAAACAGCGTATTGATGCTCCTTTTTACAAGGCTGTTTCCCATATTGTGAAAAGGGCGCTTATTTTCAGTATAATACGTGGAAGAAAGCCTGTCTCCCACTACCATATCAGAACCGTATTCCAGCACTTTGTCCGCCATCTGTCTGGCATACTCCATAGGATAGGTATCGTCTCCGTCCACCATAATATAACACCGGGCCTCAATTTCCCGGAACATTCTGCGAATCACATTTCCCTTTCCCTGCTTATGTTCATACCGGATTACGGCTCCGGCCTTTTTCGCAAGCTCCACTGTCCGGTCTTTGGAATTATTGTCATAAACATAAACCACTGCCTCCGGCAATGCCTCTTTCGCATCCCTTACTACTTTTTCAATTGTTTGCTCCTCATTGTAGCAGGGAATCAATACTGCTATCTTATCCATAATCCCTGTTTTCTCCTTCTCGACCTCATATACTTTTGTAAATTTTTGCAACCGTTATTCTGTCGGAACTCCTATCACGGTCTCTTTTCCGTAATACCTTGCTGTCAGTTTGTTTTTCCAGTCACTGCTGTCTGACGAGAGATCATCCATAAACAGAAGATCCGGATGATTCTTCAGCAAAGGAACCGATACATTTTCCTCCTGAGTCTCCTCTAAAAATTCCTCTCTCTGTCTGCATTCCGCCGCATAAGCTTCCGCCTCCTCGCCCATCATGACCTTTGCTGCTGCAACAGAAGTAAACGCATCCGGTTCTGCCATGGCATAGGAAGCTCCCACAAAACCAGCCAAAACGATAACAAATCCCAAGTAAAGTTTCACGTTCTTCTTTTTCAGAAGTCCTTCTTTCTCTCCTGTAAAAGAAAATCCTTTTTTCTGCAGCCATCCGAATACATAGACCATATTGAAAAACAGCAGCAAAGAAAATGTCAGAAAAATAATATTATAGATCCTTCCCCCTCCGGGCAGTCCTGTAGCAAAAAGGCTGGGGGTAAACATGGAGGAAAGGAGACCATAGGAATAGGCCAAAACAAGCAGCGGACAGCTCCAGGAAAATCTTTTGCCGGTGCGCGATGCGCATTCCCACGCAAAAGGAGCAAGCAGCGCTGTATAAATCAAATAGGGCCAGCTGAACCATTCCTCTGTAAAAAAGTCTGCACAGTAATAAAAGGAAAGAAGAATCGAGCGGACTACTCCCGGCCGGTTCAGCATTTCTTCCTGCCTTACACTGTTTCCGGGAGCCGCCACATTCACTATAAACGCCAGAGCAAAAAACAAAAACGGAACCAAAAGAATCAGATTTTCTTTTCCCCGTTTTTTCCAGATCAGAAAACCTGCCAGCGTTACAAGAACAATAGCCATCCAGAGGGCGCTGATATAATTTCCCCCTCCCACAAACACTGCTGCCAGAGAAGCCAACAGCAGCGTACCTGTTTTTTTCTTCTCCTGCAGCATTAACGTAATCAGCAATCCCAGCAAAATCAGGGATACACTGTAAGGAAGCATATAATGAGTGGCTCCGTTAAACCAGTAAAAACCTTCCGTTTTATCCACCATACACTGAAGGCCGAAAATCAGATAAATGAAACTTACGCACATCATTAGCGGACGTCCCGCCTTCATCCAGCGCACCAGAACCACATAAAGAAAATAAAGCCCTGATACCGTCATGGCCCCGATCATGATCCAGGGAGTAAGGGAATACCACTGTCCGCCGAACAGCCCCGGCTGCAGCGCCATCACAAAGATGGTGGAAAAAGTTCCCTGCCAGCCGAAATATCTTTCCTGAACTGTTCTTGCTGCCGCTTTTAAAACTTCGATGATAGAATGGGTGTCTCTCCAGGCCAGATGCGAATAGGCGCTGAAGCCAAAATCATCTGCACACGGATAATTATATCTGGCAATCCATAGTATCGGTATCAAACTTACCACGTATACCAGCCCTAAAATAAACGCAAACTGTTTTTCGGAAATCTTTTTCACCATCTACCTCTTTCCGGGGTTTTAAAATCCCTGATAAATAAATTCGGCCGCACTGTAATCCGGTCCGTAGTTTCCCAAAAGGATAATATAAAATACTAAAGCATACCAAAACAGGTAACGGCACACAATCGGCCAGGAAGCGATTTTTTCCCGTACACTTCCCTTCTGTCTGTACAGCGATACTGCCAGAAGCATAAGCAAAGACACCACCGCAATGGTAAATTCAATCCAGTCAAGCCCCAGCGTAAATAAAGATGCCTGGAAGAGTACCTGCGGGTTGAACACACTCACCGCCGAAACCAGCATTTTTACCGCATCTTTCACAGAATCTGCACGGAAAAACACAAAACCGATATTTACCAAAAAGAAAGTTCTGAGGATGCGAAACACATCTACCCATTTTGCCTTCGGATTGATATGGCATGCTTTCATTCCCTTATCAAACCATGGCTGCAGCAGTTCTCCGCAGACAATATAAAACCAGTGAAGAAGTCCGGAACCTATGACATATTTCCAGTCTCCGCCATGCCATATACCTACGGTAAACCATAAAACAAACATCGCGGCAAACGTGGTAAACTGTTTCCCTCTCTTTTTTCCGAATCTCTCTTTATTCTTTTTCCCCAGTCTGGTAAATGCCTGAGAACGCAAAAGCGGATAAAAAATATACTCTTTCATCCACACGCCAAGAGTAATATGCCATCTTCTCCAATACTCCGAAATGTTTTTGGAAAAAAACGGAGTCTGGAAGTTTTCCGGCAGTTTCAGACCGAAAGTCTCGGAAATACCGAGCACAATATCCATACAGCCGTTAAAGTCGGTGTACAGCTGAAAAGCAAAGCACACGGTGGCAAGCCAGATATAAGCGCCCGGATAAGAAGTATAATCTCCATATACTGTGCTGACAATCTTTGCCATGCGCTCAGAGATTACCAGTTTCTGAAAAAATCCCCAGAGCATGCGCTGAAGACCTCTTGTCACCTGCACATAGTCAAACTTATGAGGTTTAAAAAACTGTTCCCCCTCCTCTCTATAGCGAATAATGGGGCCGGAAGTCATAACCGGAAAATACATACCGTAAAGAGCCAGCTTTGCAAAATTTTTCTGCGCAGGGGCAATTTCATTGTAAATATCTACCACATACCCGATAAGAGACAGGGTGTAATAGGAAATTCCCAGCGGAATCAGCCATTGAGACAGGGAAAAAACTTCTTCCTGCCCAAACAGTCCTGCAATTCCATTGACCGTGTTGATGCCGAAGTTGATATACTTTAACAGAAATAAAACGGCCACATTGCACAGAATCACCGCCAGAAGAACTCTCCTGCGTTTTTTTCTGTCCTGACTTGCACAGATCAGACGGATTCCCGCATAACAGATCAGAGATGCGGCCACGGGATACACGATCAGAATGGGATTGCCGCTTGTCAGATAATAAACAATACTGGCTGTCAATAAGACGATCCACTGCACTTTGCCCGGAAGTACATAATAAAGAAACAGCACCAGGGCAAAGAAGCAGAGGAAATAGAAGGATGTCAGTGCCATTCTTTTTTAACCCTCTTTTGTCTGGCTTAAAATGATATCTGCCATCTCGCCTACGTTCTTCATAGTCACAACCTGTCCCATGCTGAACTTCATCCCGAATTCCTGCTCTACCGCTGCCAGAAGGTTGATGTGCTCCAGAGAATCCCAGTCCTCAATATCCGCAGATGTTGTCGTTTCATTTACCACAATGCTTTCATCATCAAATACATCGCGGAACACTTCGTTTAATCTTTCAAATACTTCTTCTTTGCTCATTTACATTTCCACCTTTATCGCTTTATTTTTATTTTCATAATTTTCCGGAATCACAAATTTCCATACAGTGCTTCCGTCTTCTTTCTCTTCGGTCTTTTCAAATCCCAGAAGAGCGTAGAAATCTTTGACCATTGCATTTTTCGCTGTGGGATAATAGTAACCGATAACTTCCTCGATTCCTCTTTTTTTACAGTGCGCTATCACTGTGTCCATCATGGCAAACTCCATGTCTCTTTTTAATACCCGGCAGCTCATCAGCCAAAGTTCCAGATGCAGTCTGTTTTTTTCCTGCCGTCCGATCACAACCGATACGACGCCGTTATCCCCGAACTTGTCCTCCAGCTTACCATACAGCGTCAGGAAATTTTCGTCTGCTGCAGTCTGTTCAATCTGCGCCTGAGTGAAACGCTTTGTAGTCAGGTTAAACTGATTGCTCTTATTGGTAAGCTGTGCAATCCGCGCCATGTACATAGGTTCAAAAGGCTTTATGATTCCTTTCATCTGCAGGGACAACAGATATTCGTGATAATCTGCAAAAGATGCCTGCTGGGCTTCTCTTTGAATATTGGCCTTATACATTTCATTTCTTTTTCTGTCATCCTCGGAATAATTTGTCATCTCAAAATAGCCGCCATGATCCAGAATACGGATATACTGTTCCGGTTTCCCGATTTCCGGAACCGTAACTCCTTCCGCCTGCTGCTTGACAATTTCCCGTTCTGCCGGATTGTCATCTGCAAATACAAGGCTGTCAGGCAAAATATTCATCTGAGAAGCTATCTGCAGAATATTTCTGCTCTTAGGCTCCCAGTTTGCCTTTATCAGAATAAAATCCTCCGGTCTTAAAATTCCATCGGGATGGTTCAGACCGGCAATGGCATTTTCCTCTTCGTTCTTGGACGCTACATTTAACATAACGCCCAGATCTTTCAGAGATTTCACATATCCCTGAAACTCTGCAAAAACCTGCCCCATGGAAGTCTCCGGTCCGATTTCCAGATTTTCCACTCCGTCATCTCCCACAATACCGCCCCAGAGCGTATTGTCCAAATCCAGCACCAGAGATTTCTTATTTTTCCCGTAGATTGATTTTATAATGTTGGCCACGTTATGCGCCAGCCAGGGGATTGCCGGAAGGCAGAGAGTGTATTTGTACATATGCCAGTAAAAAGGATCAGACCAGGCATCCAGTCCAAAAGCCGCCGCCTGATAATTGATGTCATTGATATAAAAATTGTCGTGCTCTCTTGCGTAGCCGTAAAATTTCTCGTTAAGCCTTGTGACAAAAGAGGTACGTCCGTGAATATCCGCACAGTCCTGATTTCCCAAAAGCCGGTAAAAAGGATATTCAAAATTATTCTGTATGATGGGACAGGAAAAATGCTCTGTAATCTTTTCCCAGGCCGTCACAAAATACTGATATTGATTTTCCAGAAGCTCCTCCACCTGCCGGGAAGATTCTCCCAGCACCGGAAACTGTCTGATGTTGCGGATTCCTGTATGAATAAAAACCAGATCCGGTTTGAACGCATTCAGCTCTTCATTTCCAAATACAGCATCCTCCCAGAACTGCCCAAATTCCGATTCGTAAAAGCTTGCCTCTATTCCCTGGTTCAGCAAAAACAGATCCAGAATCTTAATAATATCGTGGGTAGTGCTTCCGCCAAGCACCGCTATTTTCTTTTTCAGCCGTACGCTGCCGTCCTCCAGCAGCTTCCTGCGAAGACTCTTGGCCTTTTTCAGGATATATTCTCCGTCAAAAGGATATTCCAGCTCCTTTCGCATACTTCACCTCATTTCTGTACTGCCTGCCTTTTGCAAAACAGCCGCAAATTCGCTTCTTTTATGCCTGGGCTGGTCTCATCGAAAGCAGCCCATACTTGTTTTTTATTGTAGCATAGATAGAGAATGGGTGCAAGAAAAAGGGGCGGCCATTCCTGTGAAAGCCCGCCCCTTATCACTGTTTCATAGTGTCAACTTCATTTTTTCTTTAATATTCCGTCCAGTCTTCTCTTGGCACTCCGCTCACTTCATCCAGTCCGTAATATTCCGCATAGGAGCGATTGATCCAGTTTCCGCTGTCTTCACTGATATCAGACTCATATGCATTCGTATATTTATTCTCAAACTGAGGACGATACATAGGGATCGTTACCGCTGTCTGTCCTTCTTCTTTTTTCTGTATCAGATATTCTACTCTCTCGTTCTCTTCCCGCATGATTCTTGCCAGGTCCGCACCGGCCTCCACATACACAAAAAAGAACGCCAGCACACTGGCTGTGAGAAGTGAATATTTCAAGGTTTTTACCCATGTTTCCTCTTCTTTAATCTGTGTAAATCCCTTGCAAAGAGCTACAAACAAAAAGATTCCCGCTCCAAAATAAGCCCTTGACATAGGCTCAGGAGTCAATATCAGCGCATAACAGGTTGCCAGAAAAGCAAAAGCCCATACACCCATGGGAATCAGTTTTTTCCACTGTTTCGTCTGGAACCAAATAAGAAAAGCAAACACGATTCCAATCACAAGCGGCCAGAAAAACAGTTCTCCCACAGTCAGAGTACATTTTAATGTTCTGGATGCAATGGCAAGAAGGCCTGTATAGTTTTCTTCCTGTGCGGCACTTCGTATAGCATTGCCCGGCGCCATGATCATCATTCCGAAACCAAGCAGGCTCCCGATCACCCCCGGGAGAAGCAGCATGGGAATTTTCTTTTTCACTTTCCACACGACAATAAACAGGATGAGTACCAGCAGAATACCGCCGCCTGAGGTGTTCTCGTTGCACCAGCCCCCAAGAATACCCAGGAAAAAAATCCCAATCACCCACAGCCATCTTCGCTTCAGCTTATCTTCATGTTCTGCCATGTAACGGAACATGGTGAGAAAACTCATAATAATAAAGGCCCCCCACAGATAATTGCACGCTCCGGTTTCCCACAATACAGTCTGTGAAAAATCTACGGCAAATACCCACAGCAGCAGCTGAATAAAGACATAAAGAGCAATATCCGGTTTCTTTCGTCCTGCTGCATTCACATAAATCAGAAATCCAAGACCGATGAAAACCACACTGTTAAACACATTAAAAATCCATTTATCTCCGCTTAAGAACAGTCTGAGTATCATATGTACCACACTTCGTCCGTTCCAGGTCAAGTACTGTTCATACTCCTGCCGGAGCAAATCAAAAATTCCTGCCGCTTTTGCAACTTCTGCGCCGTAGCTCATATCATCTGTCATATACGGCGTCAGAAAATTATAAAAAAGAATGGCTAAAAAAGACAACAGTACAAGCAGTCCTAATATCCATTTTTTTTGCTGTGTTTTCACCAGTTCACTCTTCCTTTCCGTTTTCAACTCTTTACTTTTTTCCGATTGACATATCTGTAGCCTGCCCAGCATCCCCACGAAACTATAGAAATAACCACACCAATCAGCAAGTCCCAATTGGTATAAACAAATTCAATTTCGTTTTTTCCTGCTTCGAGCGGCAAAGCCATCAGTCCATTTGATTTCAATATTTTGGTGTCGTTTCCGTTTACATATGCCTTAAACCCTTTATCATAAGGCACTGTAAAAAAGGCCCACCCTCGCTTCTCCATCTGTAATTCAGTTTGAAATCCTGTGGTATCCTTCTCAAATTTTTCCGGGATTACCTGCAGCTGTTCTTTTATGTAATCCGATATTTTCTCCACGGAAAGCTCTCCATCTGTTTCCGCATTATATTTTTCCAGACTCTTTGCCGCCTCTTTTTCCATGTCATCCGGAACTATGAGACATTTTATCATTGCCGCAGCCCTAAGTTCAGACGGCAGTCTGTCAAATTCACTTTTCGTCATATATTTTGAACGGGTACTTACAATGGGAAGCGCTTCTTTTTCATAAAGATAGTATATGCTATCTGTTCCTTTTAGGATCTGAATCGCTTTCTTTCCTTCCTGCTTTTCCCCTTTTATATAATATTTTCCCCCCAGAAGTTCCTTTATCCCTTCCGGTTTATCCGGAGAGAAAACTGCTCTTTCCGTTCCGAGAGCTTCGTAAAATTCATAAATGGAACCATTCACCATGGAAGTGAAAGAACCCGTACCCGAAACAGGCGCTGTCATTATAATCGTATTGTCATTGCTGTCCAGGCGATATTCTTCCTTCGGAAGTTGCAAGTCCTGAAACGCCATCATCCGATTATAATACTCTTCTGAACTTTGACCGGATTGTCCCTGATACAGCTGCGCCGTTGCCCCGGTAGTCAAAACGGAAAAAACAGCAACGCCTGCAAGTATCATACCTGAAAACCATTTTTCCTTTCGCGCAAAAGCGGCTATTGCAAAGGTTATCACAGCTCCAGCTATCCCAATAACAGACCACAATAAAAATACATCCTGCTCGTTGATCAACGGATACCTGTTTTCTGACCACCAGAAAGCAAACAGTGTGAGAAAAATTGTAAATAACGCAACGATGCCGCTCACTGACTTTATAAAATAACCTTTTCTTTCTTCCAACACCACCGCTGAAGCAAGGCTCATCAATAAAATCAGCATAAAAAGCCATCTATGGTAGTTGGTATCTGAAAACATACCAAAAGCACTGTTTAAGACCGGAATTCCTGTTGCCGCCAGGCAGATAGTCATGATAACAGACAGCCAATCCTTTTTCTTTTTTATGATATAACAGATAACGAGAATCAAACTGACCATAGGAAGATACGCTGACCACGACGTCCAGTCATACTCTTTGATGCAAGACTGGGCGCACATCAATTCTCCGGGAAAAAAAAGGCTGCGCACTACCTGCAGATAATCTCTGTTTCCCTTATAAAACCAATGATCCGGCTGAATATATCTGGTAAGTCTGGGATTCTGCAGTGTAAAAAGCACAGAAGGAATCAGCAAAACTCCAGCCATTCCCATACCCAGAATGCCTTCCAGAAGGCAGTTTCCAATCAGCTTTCTCTTTTTCCATAAATGTACTCCTTCTCTGCAGAAAAAATAGAGAATAAGAAAAATCACTTCCTGAATAAAGAAATAATAATTGACAAATGCATTAACAAAAACGCCCAGTGCAAAAGCACCCTTCTTCCCTTCTCTGGCAAGTTTCTCATACCCTATCAGAAGCAATGGAAAAAAAGCGACTGCATCATGGAAATGGTGAAAAATCAGATTGACGCACTGAAAACCAGAGAAAGCGTAAAGCATTCCCCCAAGTAAAGCATAGCGTTCTTTCTTTACAAATCGCCGGATATAAAGAAATGCCAACGTGCCGGCCACCGCATATTTCATCATATACAGCCATCCTGTCACATACGGATAAAGACGATCCGGAAAAAGAAAGGACAACCAAGCAAACGGACTTCCCAGAACATAAAATCCCAAGGCACCTGCAAAACTGGAGCCAATATCTATGTTCCAATTCCAAAATATATTTCCGTTTTTTATGGAATGATTTGCCAGCATATGAAACGGTATCTGCTGTTCATTAAAATCATTGCACAGGGTAAAAATTCCTTCACCGTTATATAAAATTCCAAAAAAGCTTATAAAAGCTATCAGAAAATTGATCCCAAATACGAAAAAATACTTTCCGTACTTACTTTCTGCTGCTTTTTTTATCATAGTTTTGCCCTCTGTCAAAATCTCTCTTCTGTCAGAATGTCACTTCTCCGTCATGCTCCATCAGGGAAACCGATGTCATTCCTTCAATCTCACCCAGTTCTCTGACCATTTTGCTTTCTTCTGCCGGACGTACTTCAAAAATCATATGCAGAGTTTTTCCGGACAGATTTCTTGTTTTTACTTTGTTGTATTTGCTGAATTTTTTTACAATTTCAAGAACTGCTTCTTCCTTGTCCGCATCCTGCATCTGAACAATGAGAATCTGAGGCACTCTTACAACCGGCATGCGATCCAGAAGGAAAATGCCGATTGTCACGATCAGAGAAGTTAAAATTGCAATCTCGGTTAATCCCGCTCCGCAGATGATTCCCACACTCAGCGACCAGAAAAGGAACACCAGATCCATGGGATCTTTGATGGCCGTACGGAAACGTACAATAGACAGCGCACCTACCATACCGAGGGATACCACAATGCTGAACTGAATGGTGAGAATGATTGCCGCTGTAATCACTGCCAGCATAGCCAGTGCAATATTAAAATTTTTTGAGTAAAACGTTCTCTTTGTCACTACGCGGTAGACAAGATAAATATACAGCGCCAGACAGCTGGTGATAAATAAAACTACCAGAATTTCCTGGAATCCCAGTTCTCCTGCTGAAAAGCCTTCCAGAAATGATTTTTTAAATATATCTGCAAATCCCATTTTGCATCCTCCCTGTTTTTTTCTTATTCCTGCTTTCCTTCTGACTGATCACAATGTCCTTTTTCTTTCCCGCTCATCCCCAATATTTTCTGCACAGACAATATTTGGAAAAGGCTGTCTGCGACATATTTTCAAGCATCAGAGCCCGATACACATAATCCGGCAGAAGTTCATCGAATTTCACTTCCATCAGATGCCTGCCGGACGGCATAATCGGCCTCATGGGGATATCTTTTTCCAGAAACCGCTGCACCGCAGAAGAAGATCGGATATTCTTGTCAAAGGTTATCCGTACATTTCCTTCCTTTCCTACGTAGGGCGTTCTGTCGTACTCCACAATGATTTTAGGACTCATAGCCTTAGTCATCTGCAGCAAAGAAAATTTATTTAAAAGATTCTGTCCTTTTTCGAATCCCGCGGGGACTCCTTTTATCATATTTTCACACTGCTCTTTTGTAATCCTGCAGTGCTCTTTCTGAATTTTTCCTCTTACCTTTCGTTTGACCTCCAGGCTGACCGGATCCAGCTTATCGTCGTAAAAACGTATTCTGAACTTTTCCCTTGGATCTGTACCATTTTCTTTCTCCCAGTAAGCACTGTCCATGTAATCATCAAAGTAAAGACTTCTTATGGTGTAGAATCCTTTTTCGGAAACGTGAGGATCTTTTCTTAAAATTCCCCGAATTCTATCCTCCAGCATTACCAGCTGCAGGTCGGAAATTACATATTTTAATTCATACCGAAATTTCCCGCTACCATCTGCTCCCATCTTCGTACACCACATCTTCCTTTCCATAAAATGATTTCGTGCCCAGATTCCAGAAAGCAATATCCGATGACATAAAAATTTCCGGATTGGAAGGCAGCCTTTTTAAGACAGCTACCGGCTCATCGCTTTTAAGAATTTCAATGTTCTCCTGCATCGCCGTTCCGTAAGCGCTGGCTTCTCCGCTGGCCAGGGTTCTGACAGCCAGCACACTCGTCAATGTTCCCGTTTCCGCCATGGCCGTCGTTCCTGTCACAAGCAAAAATGTTCCGGCCACCATCAGTGCAAATCCGTTTTTGCGAATCCACTGTCTGATTGATGCTTTTCTGTTCAGCTCCGCATTGCTTTCTGCCGCTGCATATCTGCTTTCCAGGTTCTCCCAAAGAAGATTTTCTTCCCGCATCTCTTTCAGGTGGGAAAGCCACCCGAGAAAATACAGCAGATTCAATGTAAGAAGCAAAATTTCCATGCAGTAGATAATATTCAGAACCCGCCCGATCTCCCAGGTGCCTGTCGCAAAAATTTCAGGTGTATACATGGCAGACAGCAGGCAAAAACTTGCCGCAGCCACCACTCCGGGCATGGGGAAAGAAAATTCCACCTTTCGAACTATTCTCCACATCACCGGTATAAGCGCAATCAAAAACAGTACCACAAACCAGTTCATCCAGCTTCCAAAAGCACTGTCCAGACAGGCTTTGAAAGATTGTAAAATGGCCAAAAGGGGATTGGCAAACTCTCCCTCTGATTCTCCCTGGCGTACAAAATTTCCCGGGCAGATGATATTGATTCCATAAGCTGCTGCATAAAACAAAAACGGAATCACAAGGCGCCTGCTTTTTTTCCGATTCCCTGAAACGAAAAGGGCAAGCAGAAGGTAAACAAACAGTACGCCTGTTATCAGTCCGGTCACCAGGTTGCCTCCGCCCACCATAACCGCAAGAATTGCAGCCAAAATTGTCTCCGCCGTTCTTTTTGGTCGCCTTTCCTCCTGAATCAGAAGAAGGACCGTACCTGCCAAAAACAGCAGAAAGGCGTAAGCTCCCATGTAATGAATGGCACCGTTGTACCAGTAAAATGCAGATGGCTTTTCAATGACCAGCTGCGTGGACATCAGCAGAATAGATAATGCTACAATCCAGTATCTGCTGCCGGTTGTCTTCATATATTTGCGAAATATCACTCTGAGCACAAACAGCGTGGATGCCGTCAGAAGCCCAATGAGCAGAAAGGGAACTATGTGATAATACTGTTCCCCCCAGATTCCCGGCTGAAGCGTCATCAGAAACAAAGAGAAAAATGTTCCCTGCCAGGTCTCATAAGTAATTTTTATTTCTTCCCAGGATGCCTGCAGTACCTGCCACAGGCCGCCGCCGTTCATCAGGGCAAGATGCGGACGCATCCCGTAGGAATAATCATCAGACTGGGGATAGGTGTATCTTCCCAGATACAGCATAGGTATCAGACAGAGCAAAAAAAGTACTGCCAGCAAAACTGCCTGTTTCTTTTCCCTTCCTGCCATCTTTTCCTCTTCCTCTGATTTTTGATATCTCTGATACAGAAGACACTGGAAACACCAGTTACCCAAATACCAGCACCCTGTGAACTCATAAATAAACCAGATTATGTGCAGTGCCAGCTCTGTGTTTCTATCGTTGACTACTGCTCCCGTCTTATATACGGCAATCAGGAAGCAAATCCATAAAATTCCCAGAAAAGCCGCAGCCATAACAGCCGGCCTGGAATACGAAGCTTCTTTTCCGGTTATCTGTTTCAAACTTCTTTTCTGCCAAAGCATTCCTGCCGCAAAACAAATCAGTGCGCCGAAAAAGCCAATCCAGCCATTCCACCGGGCAGTATAGAAAAACAGATAATAAAGAGAAACCGCCACATCTTTTACGATGGAAAATCCGGAATCCGATGTTTTTCCCCAGGTAACCGCCAGCATACACAGCACCGGAACAATCAGCAACACTGCTGTGACAGTTTTTCTGACATACGCTCTTTGCATCCTTTTACCACCTTCCTTTCCTTTTTTTCTTTCCTCCGGGACTATTTTTCTTCCTGTCCCAAACTAAAAGTCCGCCGACAGCTATCACAACCGCCCCGAACACTATAAATCCATGGTTTTGCATGATCCACTGCAGAATACCTGCCTCTTCTTCCTCAGTCAAAAGAATATCATCCAGCGGAAGCAGCTGTGATATCGTCCAGCCTCTTTCGCTTAACTCCTTCAGCTCATCCTCCAGATATTCCGTTCCTTTTCCGAGATATCTGATCAGCTCCTCACCCTTCTCAAAAAGAGAGCCTTCCTGCAAAGGCATATCATCCAGAGTCGGCAGTTCCTGTAAATTTGACTCTGCTTCTTCTCCCGCTATCCACACACGATCCAGATATTCGGTTCTCTTTTCCATATATTGGATCAGATAATCCATATGCTGTTCATAAGTAAAGTCCGTGTTGCGGACGGTTCTTCCGCCGCCCCATACTGCCTCGTCCATTTTGACAGAGGCCGCAATCCGGGTCTCTATCTCTTCCACCCCCTGCTCCACGAGTTCGTGCAGCGCGGGAGAAACCGATTGGCTGTAAATCTCCCTGACTCTTGTACAAAAGGTATCATTTTTTTAAAGCTGTGTATACCATCGGCACAGGTTATTGGTACTTAAATTCCGGCTGCTCACAAACAGATTTTCTGTCTCCTGCCAGTCGTTTCCCAGTGCCTGGTCCAGATCCCACAGGGGGACTGCGTAGAGTTTTTCTTCCCCATCTTCTGTCTTAAAGTAAAAGTAACGGCTGGCTCCTCCAATATCAGTATCCTGTATGACCTCTTCCATAATATACATGGCTGCAAAACTGTCCAGATCCAATTTCCGCCAGATATCATCCTGTTCCGGCGTCTCCTCAAGTTCCTTAAGAATCCCCATCCATTTTTCCCGTATCTCTTCTTTTTGTTTCTCCGAAACATTTCTGGGAGAATGAATGACAAGGGGCTGGTTGTTTTCCAGAACAATCCATTCATCGGCCTCTGAGACCCTTCCCGGATAATCCAGTTCCATGATAGTCTGTTCCGGATCATTCCGTCGGCCGTCTTTCTCCTTCACATTTTCGCTGAGAAGATACAGGCCCTGATATTCCTCATTCAAATACAGATTCACAAACTCCATATCCGGACTGTAAGGAATCTCCGCCGCTTTTCCAAGCAGCTGTCCAAGATAATTTCGGATATAACTTCCGTCCAGATAATTGGCAAGCAGAATCCACTCATCCTCCGTTTCCTGTCCGGTTCCCAGCCAATCCTCGGCTTCATCAAGCTTAATACTGTAAGATTTTTTCGGTGAATACCAGGTGGAATTTCCTCTGGTCTTTATTCCGGCTATCTTTCCCTGCTCCGTCAGCTCTCCTTTTGCTGTGCACAGCACATACCGAGCTTCGGCTTCGTTTCCCTTCTCTTCCTTTATGTATTCCACATCAGACTTGTTCATGGTGATATGAAGAGAAGGCAGTTCCCCGGCACGATAAACCGATAGATTCCCGCTTTCAGTCTCTGCTCCCTCTTCAGAGTAAAAACAGGCTTGCCCCTGCATTCCCTCTTCCAGACTTACAGTATCTCCGGAATGATAAATTTCTCCATTCCACTCCATAAAAGAGGCTTCTTCAAAAAAAATCTGCTGCGACTGGCTATATCCCGAAGGCAAAAAAAAGGCAAAGCCTTCCTGCGACGCCGTACACCGCACAGCGCCATCATGGCTTTCCCTATCGGTTAAATATAGAGTCTGAAAACAGCTTTCTCCCCCGCTCTTTTCCAGATTCAGAAAAAAAATCGCTGAACCGCAAAAAAGCAGTATGACTACTGCTGCATAAATAAATATTCTTTTTTTGCCATAGAAAAGTCCAGCCATATCTTTTCGAATCACTTTCTCTTTCGCTTTTTCATAGGATATGCCAACATCATTTCTTCAAGTTTTCTGCTTCTTTGCGGTCTGTCTTCAGAGCGTTTACCGCCTGAAATTCAATGTTTCTTCCTTCTGATCTGTGAAATTCGTTTGCCCCTGTATTGGAAAACTCTTCCGTCAGTTCTTTTTCCAGAACAGATCCCGGATGGAACAGAATTTCCAGAATTCTCCCCTTCTTCTCAGACTGCTTTTTCATAAGGGGAAGAAGGCTTTCCACTCTTTCTGTGTCCATGCGTCCGCTCATCACAACACCCCAGAGATACATCTTCTGAAAATCATACTTTTTCCAAAAACGTTCCATCCCCGGCGCGTAAAAATTAAGCAGCAGATTTTTCACCCAGTTAATGGGAGAATAGGTCTTATACAGAGAACCTTTTGCCAAATACGGTCTGATCGGTTCTTTGGTGACCCTCACATAGGAGACATCGTACTTTTCCTCTTCCACAACCTCTTTCAAAGCGCGATAAACAATAGGAATCATCTGCGTGTGCTGATGACCGTCAAAGCGCAGTCCATCTTTCAGATACTCTCCGTATTCCTGCAGAAAAGCTTCTGTCTGAGCCTTGATCTCCGCTTTCAGCTGCTTTTTTACTTGCCTGTAGCGAACCGGATGGTAATTCCACAAAAACAGGCTTCCCCATCCAATGTTAAAATATCCTTTTTCGTCCACCAAAAAGGAAACCTTCTCTTTATCAGCCTGGCAATGTCCTTCCATAAAGTTAAGGTGTACGGTAAGCTGAGGCTTTATAGGCAGACCATCCCATGCGGCTTTCAGCCACTCGGCGCTTTCCCTGTAAGCAGACATATTTGTGAGAACACTGATACTCTGAAGCTTTCCCTGTTTCAGGCATTCTAAAATATCTTTTGAAGAATTACGCGATATTCCATAATCATCTGCATGGAGATCAATTCTTTCCATCTTCTTTCTTTTCCTCTTCTTCTTCCGGATCCCATACAATAGAATCTATAATGTAACGGGGGCGTTCCTTGGTTTCCATATAAATCTTACCGATGTACTCCCCTACAATTCCAAGGGATAAAATCGTCAGGCCGCCCATAAACAGCGATACAACCAGTGTAGTTGCATATCCCGGAACGGTATGTCCTGAAAAATAATCTACAATGCACCAGATAATCATGAGAAAGCTGAAAAAGCTTACCAGAAATCCCATAATCGTAATAAAGTGGATGGGCTGCACGCTCAGTGATGTGATTCCATCTACTGCCAGTGTCATCATTTTTTTCAGGGTATACTTGGACTGTCCGGCTTCTCTTTCCTTTACATCAAAATATACTACATCGGATTTGTATCCCATCTGCGGAATCAATCCGCGCAAAAACAGATTGACCTCTTTGTATTCCGCCAGAGTATTCAGGGCTTTTTTTGACATGAGCCGATAATCCGCATGGTTTGTGATAATCTTACAGCCAAGTATATGAAGCAGTTTGTAATACGCCAGCGCGGTTTTCTTTTTAAAAAATCCATCGCTGTTTCTGTCATTGCGGACTCCATAGACAATATCGCAGCCGCTTTCGTATTTTTCCAGGAACTCATCCAGAGCTTCAATATCCTGCTGCAGATCCGCATCTATGGTAACTA
Source organism: uncultured Lachnospiraceae bacterium (assembly GCA_944381635.1). Classification (GTDB taxonomy): domain Bacteria; phylum Bacillota; class Clostridia; order Lachnospirales; family Lachnospiraceae; genus CALWLY01. Next base: position 145,698 of record CALWLY010000001.1, on the reverse strand, counting down.
CAGCATCTGCTCTTTCCTTTGCCGTCATCATACCAGCCAGAATCGCGCTCTGGTGACCGAAGTTCCGGGAAAAATTCACTCCCGAAAATACTTTATCCTGTCGGCATAAACCTTCTATGATTGACCATGTTTTATCTTTGCTGCCGTCATTGACAAACATAACCCTGCTCTGTGATGAAATCTTTTCCTCTTTCACAAGGCGTTCCATCTTATCTTTTAACACCTTGGCTGTCATGGGGAGAACTTCTTCCTCATTGTAGCAGGGGACAACCAGGTATAGGATTGTTGATCTTGTATGCATCTTTTCTGTTCCCTTCTTTTGCAACTATGCATGAATTTCTTCTATGATAACTAATATTTTTCTGAAATTCAAGCAAATTGTAAATTAGTCACATCTAGTACATCGTTCGATAATTAACTGGACTTTTTGGTCGGCAATGTATCAACAATAACCTCTTCAGATACATCTATGTCATCAAGATTATATTTCCAGTGAAATATTACCGGTTCCTCATTGACCTCATCAAAATACTTGTAGATGCGTTCTTTTAATTCTTCTTTCGTTTTAACTCGTATTCCACGAAGCATCTGCTTTGTCATTTTGCTGAAAAAACCTTCAATCATATTCAACCATGAGCCATGCTTAGGCGTGAATACAAATTCAAACCTTCCGGGTACTGTAGAAAGATATCTTCGTGTAACCTCAGATGTGTGTACTTTCAGGTTATCAAGTACAAGTCGTATCTTGTCCCCTTTGGGATATTTGCTGTCAAGCACCTTCAAAAATTCAATATAGTCTTTACTGCTATGAGTTTCGCTGATCAGCGGGATAGCTTCTCCGGTCTGCAGATCGATCCCTGCCAACAGGGACAATGTCCCAAGGCGTTTGTATTCATAATCCCTGCTGATTGTACTGTGATGCTCATCCGGAAGAAGATCTGGAGACGTTGTGGCAGTCGCTTGTATCCCGGGCTTTTCATCATAAGAAAGCACATGGATCGCCTGTTTATCTTCCTCCCACGGAATGAACTGGCCATTTTCATCAAACTGCATGGAAAGCTGTTTATATACTAACAATACATTATGCATCTTACTTTCAAAATCCAGATCACGGTTTTCACAGTAATACTTGATCCGAAAAGGTTTTATTTCAGCTTCGTCCAGTATGCTGTGCACGGTGCTTTTATGGATCGTAGAAAGCCTTGTAAATCCAGCTGCTTCCGCATTTTTGTTAATGTGAGAGGTAAGTTTTACGTAAGTCCATGTTTCAGCAGCGTAACCGAAATCAATCGGTTTCTGACAGGCAATATTGATGATCCATGCTTTCTCATCATCGGTGATCTCTGCGTTACGGCCACGTCCCGGTGCATCGAACAGGGCGTTTTCCACACCGCCTTCTGCATATTTGTTTAAACAGAGCATAACACTCTTACGATTGATGCCGACTTTATCCGCAATTTCATTAATGGGGCAGCCTTCCGCTTTCAAAAGCAGGATACGGGCACGGTTTACTGTTTGAGCCTGTATGGTACGGGCACGTGTTTGTGTTTCAAGATATTCACGCTCCTCAGCACTGAGGTTGATAACGATTGATTTTCTTCCCATAGATAGGATACCTCCGTCACTTGATGTAAGTATTCTATCATGATTGGAATATAAAGTCCAGTTATTTAAAAGATGTTATACTAGTAAATTTGTTGTCTTTCTTTTCCGCTTCTACTCTTTGGACAGTTCATTTCCTTCACATCAGCCTTTCCACTTAAAATTACCAGAAACGGCATTGAGAGAAATATTGCATATGCATATCTAAAATCTGCATAAACGGGCGTTGCGATTAATAGCGTAAACCAGATTCCCAGAATCGGTAAGTAAGCAATCAAGTATCTACTTTTTTTTCGTAATGCTTCTAAAGCTATTATCCAAAATACATAAATAAAAATACCGTTCCCATAATATTTCCAAAAATGATTTTCGTATTTTTCCAAAAAGCTTGTAATCACGTTTTTCACTTCATCGGATACCTTAGAATCTCTTTCTATTCCCGCACCATTTTCAAATATATAAGTAGACCAAATAAAATTGTAAGTAATTTTATGATACCAATACCCTTCTGTTTCATCAATAAACGCCTTTAAGTAAATATAAGGATTTTGGAGTCCTAACTGAAAATATAATTTTGCATAATCGCTTTTATGTTCTACAAGATATTGTTGCTTCCCGGCTTTTCTTACCAATTCCTTAACCGCATCTGAACAATGCGGAGATGACGCATAGGCCATCCCCAAGTCTTCAAAATTCACGACCTTTTCCAGTAACTCCTTCTGTTGGTCAGTTATTTTTCCCTGTTCTGCTGCCACTCTTCCAATTTGCTGTGCCGGAATCGATAGGGATTCAATAAAATCAGGTTCTTCGACCTGAAAATATTCCAATATTGGTCCTTTATAAAATGCTATCAGTATTAATAACGCAATAATAGAAAGCAGCGCTTCTTTTTTACACTTCCAAAAATTCCAAAGTAAAAACGGAATCATACCAAGTATCACATACAGTCCATTACTCCGCAGAAAGCTTACCATAAATCCAAGGATCACAAATAATATCCATTCTTTTACCGGAATTTTTCCTATCTCCTTTTTATCACACATTCTACACAATTGCAGCAAAAATAATAATACAACAGCCGCAAACGGAACGTCTTTCCACATGTTAATCGAATACATCTGGTTAATCGGGCAGAAAATATAAATTAATCCTACCATAATAAGCAGCCATATCTTCAGTCCTTTTCTGTATAACCAGCTTATTCCAAGCGCAAAGACAGTCGACATAAGTACCATCACAAAAACTGTATACACTGCCATAGCTTTATTTTCACTCTGGAAAACTGTTAATCCAAGTTGATAGAGTCCCTTAATAATCATTGTATGAAGCCACGGATGATGGTTACTATAAGAATCCCCAAGTACCTGTCTCATCTGTTGCCAGGAATCAAATTCCATAACCCCAGGATAAAATGTTAAAAAGAAAGGAGTGAAACTAATCATTGAAATCAGAAAAGTGACTCCCCCTACTGCCACAGCACCTCGAAATGTCCTTTCCGCTCCATAAAAATTCTTTTGAAATACGAGTCTATGAACAGATGAAACCACTATATAATACATTAAGAGCCAGCCAACCAATGCGCACATCATCCAAATTACCTGCACACTCCTCGGATAATCACCTTCAAAAGCTACTATATGTCCAAATACTGAAAAAAGTGCCAATAACAAAGCTACCACTAATACATAGACATTCGTCTTTTGAGTCTGAAATTCTGAAAACATTTTGTACACAGCTACACACAATATTCCCAATACAAACACTGAACTTAAAGATGATTTAGCTCCTGAAAATAAAATAAAATTTTCTCGCAGCAAGGTCACTGTTATAAGAATCATACCAATTAAAGTACACAGCATGCTTTTGTTAAAATTTACTCGGTTCAAATTCCCTTGCCATCTCGCTGATATAACCGTATCTCCCAAATCTATTATTAAAATGAAAATGATATATGGAACTATAGAGTTAAAAGAAATTCCATTCAGCAAAACAAGTATATGCATAAGAACAAATGCAAATATCCCTAAAAAAGTGTATTTTGTTGTTTTACTCATATACTTTCTCCTCTCATTTTCAAAAAACTTTTTATAATATTCTATAATATTGGTTCAATTGCCTTACAGATCAAAAACTTAAAATTGGCTTATCCATCATATTTCTAAAAGCATTTATCTTTTTTAAAAAAATTTGTTTTCCGCATTTTTAAGCTATAGGTAATAAGTAAACGTTTCTATAAATCATAGTTTACAATATTTGATCATAATTCTACATAACTATCCATTAATAGCTTCTTCTAATTCTTGCTGATATTCTTTCTTATTTATATTCCACAATTCATAATCTCTATTCCATTTTTCAATTGTAGCTTCGTTATGTTGAGTGTCCATATTATAATTTTCAACTAAGTATTTTGCCAAAAAATATGTGATTTTTTCCTCCCCATTTATTGTAAAATGAAGGAAATCTAAAGAATAATCTTTTGTAAAATCTATACCTATCTCATCATAAAAATCTGACATATCCAAAAAATCATAACCCTTTTCCTTTATTTTTTCCTTCATATAGTTCACATGCATAATCTGCTCTTCTGTTTGATACACAAGAGGTTGATTAATAAATAATATCTCGCTTTTACATTTACCTAAACTTTCCAGCAAATCAAGGAAAAGCTCATTCTGTACTCCCTCCAACGAACAGACATCTTGCGTTTTTTCACCCAAAAGCAAAATTTGTTCGCCTTTCCAGGGGAGATTATTATACCCTTTATTGACATTGTCTTTTTTCATGAACCAATATTCTCCCAAATCCGGTTCTCTGTTTGAATGATATTTCGCAATGTCCCAATAATAATCCCCTTTAGGTATATCTTTAGGAACAACATGATTGATTAACTGTATTCTATTCCAAGAATATCTATATCCGTCAATATTATATCTGACCCATTGCTCGTCAAACTCCGACGAATTAATATCTGTATAATGTTCAAATATAAATGGTGCAATATCAATCACAATTACTTTCGGACTCTGGGTTTTTTCAATTTCCCTTACTGCATATTTTATTGAATTTTCTAATAATACATTTGTACAGAAATTGTAACTGGTAAATCCTCTTTGTGCCCATGCATCCATAGGACCAAATGCTGAAAATGTTGCGCTTGTCCCAACAACAACAACATCAAGTGTATTCTTTTCCTGAGCGTAAAAACCACTCAAATTTCCTTTCGTATTTGCCAATTCATCACGGAATTGATAGCTTAACTGTATAAATAAAAAAGCACACAGAGCAAAAAAGATTATTAACTTTATTGCTTTTCTTATTTTATCAAATGGCATCTTTACACCTCTATTTATTCATCTAAAATTGGAAATATATAAATTCACTACTGGTATAATCCGGTCCATAGATTCCAAAAATAATTATCATAAATAACAATATAAGTATAACTATCCACCTGAACCATAAATTTTGTTTGATTAATATTTTCTCGATTCTATTCCCTGTCACATAACGTAATATGCTTACAAATAAAACAATGAGCAAAGAAACGACTAATATCCACCAATCATAATTATCAAATCCAATGCTCAAAATAGAATCTGCCGAAAAATTTTCAGGCAAAAATCCCCGAAACATTCTTCTAATATAATCTAATGCTATAGTTAGAGAACCTGCTCTGAAAAAAATCCATGCAAAATCAACCAGCACAAATGTAACAAGTATTTTTCCAATTTTATAGCTTGCTACTTCTTTATTTAATTTTAATTTTTCTTCCGCTTGCTGTCTGATTCTTCTTGTCAAATCTCCACATACTTGATATATACCATGTAACAATCCCCAAACGACAAAATGAAAGCCTGCTCCATGCCATATGCCGCTGACTAAAAATGTTATAATGATATTCCTGTATTTTAGAATTCTGCCTTTTCTATTCCCTCCCAACGGAATATAAACATAATCTCTAAGCCATGTACTAAGTGATATATGCCATCTATGCCAAAATTCACCCACACTTTGTGAAAAATAAGGAGTATTAAAATTTTCCATCAATTCAAATCCTAATATTTTAGCAGTCCCTATCGCAATGGTTGAATACCCTGCAAAATCACCATAAATTTGAAATGCAAATCCAACAGCACCCAAAAGGAAAATAATCCCCCCCGAGAACTCTGTATAATTATTAAAAATAGTATCCACCAATATTGCTATCCTATCAGCTACAACTACTTTCAAAAAATATCCCCACACTATGAGAATGAGTCCTTCAATAATCCTGTCATACTTCCATAAAACATTTTCCTGTACTTTTCGTATTTGATTTAATAAATTTCCGGATCTCTCAATCGGCCCTGCGACAAGTTGAGGAAAAAAAGATACAAATAACGCATAATTAATCAAGCTATGTTCCGGTTTTACATCTCCTCTATATACATCTATTGTATAACTGAGTGCCTGAAATGTATAAAATGATATTCCGACAGGCAATAGAATGTCCCAATGCGGAATATTGATATAAATATGAAATAACGCAAAAAACGATTTGCATACATTCAATGAAAAGATAAAATATTTAAAAAACCCTAAAATTAGCAAATTACTAATTACGCTGCCTGCAACAATTACGCGAGGGGAAATCCTTTTACATTTTTCAATCATTAAGCCACTTGCAAATGTGATTAATGTAGAAATTCCAATCAATATTGCAAATCTTGGATTCCAGCTCATGTAAAAATAATAACTAGTAATCAGCAGCCAGATGCCCCTAAACCTGCGTGGGCAAACAAAATATATCAGAACTACAATTGGGAAAAAAACCAAAAAACTATATGAATTAAATAACACTTTCTCTTCCTGCCTATTATAAATTTGAAATACCTTCTACCGCCTCTAAAATTGTATTTCCTATGCAGTCAATCATTTCTTCTGTCATTCCCGGATATACACCAACCCAGAAGCTATCTTTCATTATTCTATCCGTGTTTTCCAAATTTCCTACTATCCTATATCCTTTTTTTTCTTCTCTCATCTGATCAAAGCATGGATGTTTTATCAAATTACCTGCGAAAAGCATTCTTGTTTGAATCCCTTTCTTCTCCAAATATATAACCAACTGATTCCTATCTATTCCCTCTTTGCAGGTGATCAAAAACCCAAACCAACTCGGCTTGGAATTTTTACATGCTTCCGGAAGAATAATTTTTTCTGATACCGGCTTTAAAATTTCATATAATCTATCAAAATTTTGTCTCCTCTTTTGCACAAAATCTTCTATCTTTTCTAACTGAGCACACCCTATTGCTGCCTGCATATCTGTTGCTTTTAAATTATATCCAAAGTGAGAATACACATATTTATGATCATACCCCAAAGGCAATTCACCATACTGTCTGTCGAACCGATGTCCGCACATATTATCACACCCCGAAGGACATATACAATCTCTTCCCCAATCTCTAAAAGAACGAATAATTTTATTGAGTAATGGATTATTGGTGTAAACTGCTCCTCCTTCTCCCATAGTCATATGATGAGGGGGATAAAAACTGGAGGTTCCAATATCTCCAATCGTCCCCGTGTATCTTTCTATTCCATGATATACGTATTTGCTCCCTAAAGCATCACAATTATCTTCGATTAACCATAATTGGTATTTATCGCAGAAGTCTTTCACTGCTTCCAAATTGAACGGGTTACCAAGCGTATGTGCAATCATCACAGCTTTTGTCTTGGCACTTTTGGCTTCTTCCAATTTTTCAATATCAATATTATACTGCGGAATTGTTACATCAACAAATACAGGTACAGCTCCATATTGAATAATTGGTGCCACAGTTGTCGGAAATCCTGCTGCCACTGTAATAATTTCATCTCCACGTTTTATCTGTCTTTCCCCCAGCAATGGTGACGTCAGGGCCATAAAAGCATTTAAGTTTGCTGAAGATCCTGAATTTACCAGAGAGCAGTATTTCACACCAAATTTTTCTGCAAATTTTTTTTCAAATAAATCCGTGTAACGCCCCGAGGTGAGCCAAAATTCCAAAGCGCTATCCACTAAATTTACCATTTCCGCAGAATCGTATACTCTGGATGCATATGGGATCCTATCTCCGTTTTCATACTTTTTCTTCTTATGGTATTTCTCTGCATACTTTTCTACCATTTGTAAAATTTCTTCTCTTGCCTGCTTCTCACTTCTATTTTCAAACATCTTTTCAGCGTTCCCCTTTCATCTGCAGATAATAATTTTCTATCTGTTCTTTCATAACAGCTTTTACATCTTCTCCTCTTTGCCATGCTTTTGTCCATCGGACCGTCTCTTCCACAGCTTTTTCTATTCCCCAAACAGGTTTCCAAGATAAAATCTGTTTTATTTTTGCACAATCCAATTTTAAAAAACCAGCCTCATGAGGCCCCCCATCATGTACATTAACCCATTGTAAGGAATCTCCCCATTTTTCACAAAATAAATCCACTAACTTTCCCGTAGTGATACAGTCTTTTTCTTCCGGTCCCACATTATAACTACTTGCCAACTGTTTATCTTGATATTGTTCCTGTGCAATCATCAAGTATGCCATCACAGGTTCCAATACATGCTGAAATGGTCTTATTGAATATGGATTCCTAACAACAATTTTTTCCTGCTTACATGCTGCCCTTACACAATCCGGAATAATTCTATCTGCGGCAAAATCTCCACCGCCAATTACATTACCAGCTCTGGCTGTAGAAATCGCACATTCTGCATTGCTGAAAAAAGAATTCTTATAACTATATGTAACCAATTCTGAACAGGATTTACTGTTGGAATAGGGATCGTATCCTTTCAAAATATCATCTTCCCTATATCCCCAACACCACTCCTTATTTTCATAAACTTTATCCGTTGTAACATTTACCAAAGATTTTACAGACTTGGTTTGCCTAATGCATTCCAAAAGATTTACGGTTCCCATTACATTAACTTCATAGGTATACACCGGATTTTTATACGATTCTCTGACAAGCGGCTGCGCCGCAAGATGAAAGACTATCTCCGGCTCCGTTTCCTGGAACACCTGCTGCAATCTTCTCAGATCCCTGACATCTCCAATAACTGAATTCATTCGAGACTCTAAATCCAAAATGCAAAATAAATTCTCCTTTTTCAAGGGTTCTAACGCATATCCGGTAACAAAAGCACCTGCTTTCAGCAATATTTCGCACATCCAACTTCCCTTAAAACCTGTATGCCCTGTTATCAGAACTTTTTTACCCTTATAAAAATCGAGTGACCACATTTTATCTTCACCTCTATATCTATTGTTATATAATACCGCTATTAAAAATAGCGGATACTAATGTATCCGCTACTCATGTTATCATACTTCATACACCCAGGCAAGAAAATGTCACAGGTTTATGTTTTTCTTACTATCCGCCCTTTTTTATAAGCACAAATTCTCTACCAAATTTTCCACGCAGCTTTTTTTTCTTCCCATAAAGTTTCCAGATATTCTTTGTCTTTCATAGTATCCATAGGCGACCAAAACCCATCATGCTTATATGCCATCATTTCACCATCTGCAACTAACCTCGCAAACGGACCTGACTCCAACATATCATCATCTTCTCCCAAATAATCAAATATCTTTTTGTGAAACACCATAAAACCAGTATTTACCCATGCCTGATCCTTGCGAGCTTTTTCGCGAAAACTTTCTACCTGATTAGAAGCCGAAATCCCAATTGTGCCAAATCTTCCTACAGGCTGAACTGTTGTAATCGTGGCAATTTTCCCATGCTGATGATGAAACTCTAATAATTTTTTCAGATTTACATCTGATACCCCATCTCCATAGGTAAGCATGAATTCCTCGTCTTTTTCCAAATAATCTTTTATTCGAGCTATCCGTCCTGCTGTCAATGTTTTTAAACCTGTATTAGCCAGAGTAATTCTCCATGGTTCTACATGGTTTTCCAAAACACTTCTTTCATCTTCTCTGAGAGAAAATTTAATGTTTGATTCATAAAGAGGATAATGAACAAAATAATCTTTTATCATATGTCCTTTATAACCACAGCAAACAATAAACTCTCTAATCCCATAGCTAGAATATATTTTCATAATATGCCATAGAATAGGACGCCCTCCTATCTCTATCATCGGTTTGGGTTTCAGATGCGATTCTTCACTAATTCTGCTTCCCATACCTCCTGCCAAAATAACTGCTTTCATATCTCAATCCTGCCATTTTTTCCATGGAGCCATATTGGCATTCCATAAATTTTCCATATCTACCCTATCTCTCTGCGTCTCTACCGGCCGCCAAAAGCCCTCATGCTTATAAACGGCAATTTCCTTGTGATCAGCCAAACAGCCAGATACAAAATAGTCTAATTCATAATTTCCTTGTAAATATCTGAAGACTTCTTTTTTAAATGCATAAATGCATGCGTTTACCCATGCATCGATAACCGTGTCCATTCCTTTTCCCAGGATTTGCGTCTCTTTGATTGATAAGATTTTATTCCTGCCAGAAGGTTTCGCCACAGCCACTGTTCCTATTTTATTTTTAGTCTTGTGAAATTGTATAAAATCTCGCAAATTCAAATCAGTCAAACAGTCACCATATGCTACGATAAAATTATCCTCATCAATAAATTTTTCTATTTGTGCTATTCTTTGCCCCGTTGAACTATAGATACCGGTATCTACTACAGTTACCGTCCAGTTCTCTGTCTTCTTTTTATGTATTGTAATTTGATTCGTCGCCAAATCAATGGTTACATCCGACTGATAGATATAATAATCTTGAAAATATTCCTTAATTTGAGACACCTTATACCCACCGCAAATAATAAATTCATCGATTCCCCATGAAGCATATGTTTTCATAATATGCCAAAGTAAAGGCTTTCCGCCTAAGTCTACCATGGGCTTGGGTATCCCTTCTTTCTCGCTGCTTATTGCGCTCTGAAGTCCTCCAGCTAAAATTACAAGTTTCATACACTTCTCCCTTCTTTTTTACTTCAGCACTTTCAATCCAATAATCTGTCATTTACGTAGTTGAATGCTTTCTGTAAAATTTTCGTTTCTTTATCCGATATCTTATCCAAAATCTTTTGAAGAGTTTCTCTTTTCAAATACTCTAATAAAGCTCCAGCTAAAATAACTACGACAACGTACACAACAATTATAGCACCCAAAAGTTCATTGTTTATGCACTTTTCTCCCTTAACCTCATAAAAATTCTGAACTATAATAATTCCTTTACGTCTTTTTTAACCGCTATACCATCTTTTATTTCATACACTTCGTCGCAGTTCTTTATCGTTGTCAATCTATGTGCCACAATAATTAAAGTCTTATATCCTTGAAGCGCTTCTATAGAATCCATGACTGCTTTTTCCGTTTCTCCATCCAATGCTGCTGTCGCTTCGTCCAATACCAATATATCCGGATTATAATATAATGCCCTGGCTATTGCCACTCGTTGTCTTTGTCCTCCTGAGAATTTAATTCCCCGTTCTCCTACAATAGTATCTAATTTTTCCGGCAAAGTTTCTACAAAATCTTTCAACTGAGCCAACTCCAATGCTTTCCAAACATCTTCATCTTTTATCAGTTCTTCTTTTACACCAAAAGCTATATTATTTCTCAATGTATCGTCTGTCAAAAAAACCGTCTGGGGAACATAACCAATTAAATTAGCCCATTCGTGTTTTATCGAGAAAATATTTACATTATCCACTTCTATTTTCCCCTTTTCAGGTTCAAATAGCCCCAGTAAAATATCCATCAAAGTCGTTTTTCCGCTTCCGGATTTTCCAATTAATCCAACAGATTCTCCTCTTTTTATCGTAAGAAACAGGTTTTTCAATACATAATCAGAATTAGGATTGTATCTCCAATATAAACCATTAATTTTTATTTCATTAATAAATGATTTTTTATCGATTATTTCATTCTTAATTCTATCATAACTTTTTTCAAATTTTTCAACTTCTTTTATATTATTATATGCGGCCTCCAAATTAGGTCTCTGATATATAAGTCCCGCAATATATCCTATCATACGAGATATAGACGGCAATATTCTAAATGCAGCCATTGCAAATGCGGCAAGTTTTGGCACAAAAACAGCCGTATCCACTCCCAACAATACTCTCAAACACACAATTCCAAGCAAGCCCCCAACACATACTGTCTCTATTACTCGTTCCGGCAAGAGATTCAAAAAGCTGTTTTTTTGTTCCGCCTTCCGAAATTGCTCATATGACATTTCATATTTATCTACAAAATAGTCCTGGCGATCCATAACTTTGATTTCTTTAATTCCCATCGCAGCTTGGTATGCATACTTAGTACTATCCATAGAGGCATTTCGCGCCTTTTCGCCCGCTCCTGTCAGAAGTCTTTTGAATCCCTTGACAATAACCAAAAAAGCAATTCCTCCTATCAGAAGAATTCCTCCCGCTAATACAGCATCTGTAACAAACAAAAAAGCTCCTATAAAAATGACTGTCATTATTTCCGACAACATTTTAAACAAGCCTTCAAAGGTTCCAAACACTCCTATAACATCTCCACCGATGCCCCGTAGTATTTCCGAACTGTTTATATCTGTAAAATATTGATATGGGCGTTTCATATAGGATTTAAAAACTTTTATAGACAATTCTTTCTGGAATCGATATCTGAAATTTGTCTGAAAATAAGCTGAAAAAGCCAAGTAAAGATTTTTTACTATATAAATAAAAATTATTGCAACTCCCAAACATATTATCAAATCAACGGAATCCTTTAGGTTCAATGTTTCTGCCAATAATTTTACATACCATTTTTCCATTAATACTTCCGGAGTAAGCAAAGCCTGTATGAACGGCATAATTGCAGAAATTCCCAATGTCTCAAATGCTGAACCGATTACAATAATGAAAAAGAGTAAAACACTTTTCCGCTTCTGTTCCGGAGTCAAAACATACAGCAATTGTTTTATCATTTTCTTTACTGTTCTTATATCCTGTACCATATAACTATACTCCTAACCAGATTCCATGCAGATTTTTTTCTTTACCGTCTAAATATTTCTGAGGGGCAATTATTATTTTATTTTCATAGGAATTAATTACACCAGCCCAAAAACTGAAAGTACTGTTGCAAATAATATTATATTTGCATTGACTCATAAGATACATATCTATGTAGCTATTTTTTTCTCTATTCTCACACACAATTTGCGAATTCTTTAAATAAGAAAAATTTTTTTTCAAATACTCCAAATCATCCAAGAACAAATAAAATCTAGGATATTTTATCTTTTTTTGAATAATCTCTATAGCTTTTTTATAATATTCCATACCCACGCAATCGAAGCTTGTCCCTACATAATCTCCTCTTCTCACATGAATACTTACTGACTGCTGTTTTTTTATGTCTTCCAATATCTCCATATGAATTTTCTCTATATTATTATTAGAAAAATGGAAAAGATTTTCTTTTTTACTCTCAACATTGCTCCAATATCCATAAAAAAAATAATTTTCTCCACCGGACAGTTCTTTTAATTTGTCTTCTGAATAGTCCTGTTCCAGAACAACACAACTATTTTTCTTCTTTCTTTCCAATCCGAATCGGAAAATAGAGAATCTTTTAAGCAATACATCACTTAATGCGTCATTTTTCCTCTCCCATATTCCTCCACATCTAAATATTTCCTTTCTATTCGCTATTGATAAATCAATAGAATCAAAAACTTTATCCAGTTCAAATCCGTTATGTTCTATAAATCTTTGATACTCATATCGAGATAAATCAGCCTTCACTTGCTGGTTCGGAAATCGTTCTTTCAGCATCTTATAAAAAGCATATTGAAACATTTGATTTCCCAGTCCTCCATGGAATTTTACTAGTAACATATATCCATCCTTTTCTTTGCTACAAAACTATCTGTCCTTTATTATTCTGCATATTTTATCTACGTCATCTAATGCTAAATCGGCGTAAAGCGGTAATGTCAAAATATTTTCAGAAGCATAGAATGCTACCGGTGTCTGATTCACATCAAATTTTCCCTCGTAACACTGAAATGCGTTCGTCAATGGATAAAAATATTTTCTCGCAAATATTCTGTTTTCTTTTAATTTATCATATATTTCATTTCTGCTAAAATATTCTTTTTGAAAAAGAACAGGAAAATAAGAATAACTGGATTGTACCTCTTTCTGAATTTCACTAATCTTTATTCCTTTGATATCAGACAAATTTTCTCTATACCTGTCAACCACTCTTTTTCTTTTTTCGATTTCATCTTTTACATGACGCAAATTGCACAGCCCCATAGCAGCCTGAAATTCGTTCATTTTAGCATTGGCCCCTATTCCATCTACAATTTCTTCTGATCGAATGCCAAAGTTCTTAAGACGATACAACTTTTCTCCAAGCTCTTTATCCCTATAGCATACTGCCCCGCCTTCAATTGTATTAAATACTTTAGTTGCATGAAAGCTCAGCATAGAAGCATCTCCAAAATTTCCAATACCAATTCCTTTATATTTTTCACCAAAAGCATGTGCAGCATCATAGATTACTTTTAATTGATATGTATCTGCAATCTTCTGGATAGCTTCCACATTACATATGTTTCCATATACATGAACAGGCAAAATAGCTACTGTCTTAGGAGTAATAAGATGCTCAATTTTATTTTCATCTATCGTATAATCCTTCTCCTTGATATCGCAAAAAACGGGAACAAGCCCATTTCTCACAATTGCATGCGTTGTAGAAGCAAAGGTAAAAGGAGTGCTAATGACTTCTCCTCCCTTGGGGAAATCCATTGCCTGCAAAGTCAATTCTAAAGCCATATGCCCATTCGTAAAAAGAGATAACGCCGGTACTTGCAAAAAATCTATCAATTCTTTTTCCAGCTGCTGATGTTTTATGCCCATGTTGGTAAGAATATGAGTTTCCCATAATTCTTCTATTTCTTTAAAGTATTCCTCTTTATCAGGCATTGATGACCGGGTAACATATATACTGCTATTCTCCATCTCTTGCTTCCTCCATCAACATTTTCTCCATTTTTAAAATTTCTTTTTCCCTGCCACCTATTTTCCTTGCGGGTATCCCAATATACACGGACCAAGGATCCAGGCTTTTATTTATCAGAGACATGGCTCCAACAGACGTACCTTCCGCTATACAAACCCCTGGGAGAACCGTGCACCCCGTTCCTATTAAAACATGTCTACCAAAATAAATTTTTCCCCCTTCTATTTTCCTGTATTTTTCCGGTATCGTTGGATTCGTCATAGCTTCACCAAGATAATTATCACTTTCTGAATAGACAGCTGTACGTGATGAAATTCCAGCAAAATCATCTATCTCAATTCCCTTTTCTCCCCCAAATAGCATCACTCCTGCTGCAATATGCACATGACTTCCTATTGTAATATTACCACTTAATATACAAAAATCGTCTATACGCACATTGTCTCCAATACATATATCGGAAGCGCCATAAATACTCGCTTTCCGGCTCAGCAAAACATTTTTTCCTATTTTTTTTAATCCATACTGTTTCAGCTCTTCTTGTGTTAGAAAACTGTCCATCTTTGGCTCCTTATTCAAATTTTTCCACTCCTATAATTAAATATTACCAATAGCAGAAATTATCTAATTTTTCTGCCTGTTCCGGCGCCGTTTTTTTAGAAGGCCGCACCCAATATTCGTTATACATTTCTCCAATGGCGGTATTATCCCACCGGCTCCCTTTAATCCCAAACAATATCTGAATGGCTCCTCCCATATGAATTGCCTGCTTCCCTGCCAGTTTGATTTTAGCAGCTAACGGAAATCCAAAGGGTCCACATCCTAATAAAGCAATATCAAAATTCTGTTTCATTATTTCAGAATATAAAAAATCATATGCTTCAAACCAATCCGAAAATCTTTTATCTTTTCCAGCTGCACTATACCATATAGAATCTACTGTAATCAATTCAAAAGCAGGAAGTGTCTTAGGATTAGTAAAAATTTTATCTCTTTTTTCTTCATATTGCTCTTGTATCAATTGGGAAAAAGGAGATACCACTAATACTTTTTTGCCTTTCAACGCATAAGACCAAGGTTCTTCATAAGCATAGGGCTCTACACAGGTAGCATCTGCTAATGCTTTTTGCTGCAAATCATAATAATTGCTAAGATAGCAATCTCCCATAGCCAAGTTCCCCCATATCCCCAAAAAATCCGCATCATTTATTGCCTTTTTCATAATATCTTCAAATTGATAAAGCCCTTGTTCCGCGTTTCCCTCTGTCTGAAATGTTTCCACAGCAATTTTATTTCTTTCTGCTAATTTTATCCCAAAGAGTCTGTCTCTTTGCATATTAATCAATAATCCCAGTTCCACAAAACTGAATCTGCAAAATGAAAACGGTTCTCCTTTCATAATATATTCTTTTAGCAGTGCATTACCATCTTTTCCATTAAATACCGTATATTTTCCTAATTTTTCAGTATTAATATAATATTTTCCAGTGAGCACATGAAGAACTCTTATAAAAAGCCATCGAAATTCATTGAATATCCATTTTGCCCTCATGTCCATTTCTCCTATGTTTATATTTTTCAAAGCCTAATTTTATGAATCCCCAAGTTATTCTGCATATCATTTCTATATTATAACTATTTCTTCCATCTACTGTCTCCAACATTCCATCACAATTAAAAGAAAATGAATTGTTTCTATCTATCTCTTTTTTAAACTTCTCTACATTTTTAACTTCAGGGCAATTTACACCGCTGCCATCATATCCTATATTATATGCTTTTGGATGAGTTGGAACAATTGCAAATTTATCTTCAGTATATGCATATATCTTTAACATGTTATCTACCAACGCAATCTCTCCGTTGTCATCTTCATACACTTTCTGCTGCCTCGTCGTCGCTGATACCAACGCAAAAAATACAGAATAATCTCTTTTACAGATATTAAAAGCTTTTTTCCAATCAAACGCAATGCTGTTAATCCATTTTCTCTTTATTATTTGAGAATATTCCTCTTCCTTTTTACACCAAAATCCTACTGCACTGGCAGAAATATTATGTGTTTTAGCTATATTATTAAATGTAATCTCAGTTTTACCTCCCCCAGCACAGACAGCTATTACCTCTCTATCTTCCTCAAAAATTTCTAACCCCTTATCTACATACTCTATAAAATTAGGAGAAAAGATATTATCATCCTCGGTAAAAATATATCGATCATAATTTTTTTCTATTTGCTTTTTTAAAAACTCCATATTGTTATATGGTCCAAGATTTTTTGTCTGATAAAAAATTTTAACTTTTTTAAATTGTTGTATGGGCTCAGATAAGTATTGCTTTACTTTTTCATATCCTTTTTTGTATTTTTCTTCCGGTGGAAAATCTACTGAAATATACAGTTCTGTAAATTGTGCCCATTCATTTTTTTTGAGGGATTCGATACATTTTTTCAAATGTTCACATCTATTTAGAGTCGTAATCAAAATTGGTGCATATTTCATTTTATCCTCCATTTTGTGCGCAAATAATCGGCTATTCATAAAACCCTAAATTAAAAACATACTCATCTTCATAATCATCTTTTTTGATCAATAATGCCCCATATGTTCCTGAGGTAATGCCAGCTACTAATCCTTTGCATTTTGTTAATAATAATATGTTAATCAGGTAATTATGTCCTTTTACATATGGGTCTTCATCTTTGAATTCTTTCCATTGACAAAGTAACGCACTTTCGCTTTCTTTATATCTTTTAGCTTTTGTTGTAAGTAAAATATTTCCAAAATATCCCTTTAAATCGTTATATATATATTCATCTTCTGTAGCTAAATATATGTATTCATAACTTTTTTCTTTATAAATTTTTTCTACTACCTCTATAATCATATTGCTATTTGGTTGTATAGGATGTCCACTTGGTTTTACCGTTGTATAGTCTGTACCTCTTGCTAATATTCCAAGTACTTTTTTCTCTCCAAACAAATTATTATATATTTGATTGCATTCATTCATTAATTCATCTTTAATATGAAAATAATTTTGAAAAAAATTTTTCCACTTAATCCTAATATCTTTATCTTGAATCAAATGATAATCCGGAACATTTATTTCAGAAATAATATTCCTTCCTGCTAAAATTATATTTTTACATTTCTCAATATCACTTAGATTATATTTGCATGGTTGTTCAAAGTAGTACTCCCAAGCATTTTCTTTCCCTATTAACTCTTTTTTCAAATAGATATTAGAATAATTTTGCATATCTATTACAGGGATGTATCCTTTATTTATAGCATATTGGCACATAGCCATATTATTCATAACATGAGAAAATAAACCCGCCCCTTCTGATTTTCTTCTAACTACATAAAAAATTTTTTCTTTCTCTCTCCCCCAGCAGTGCCCTTTCTTTTTTTCTCTCCAGTAAAGACAGCAATAAATATGATATAACCAGTTATAAGCCTTGCTCTTTAAAATAATTTCTTTCAATTTCTGAATCATTATTTATCCTCTTTCCATTTTCATGTCTTCAATTGTTTTTTCCAAGCCTTTCCTCCAATCATATTTACAGGAAAATCCCATCTGACGCAATTTGGTTATATTAGCCACACAATCTGGTTCTCCTTCTCTCATAGGCAAGACTCCAAATTTTAATTTTGAATCCGATTTTAGATATTGACGAATATATTCTACTATTTGCCGAATAGTAGGAGCATCTCCTGTTCCAACCGGAATTATCTGATAGCCTTCCACATTATGAGATAATACGCACTGAATTATATCACAAACATCCTCAACATAAATAATATCTCTTTTTTGATTTCCTTCTGTCAGTTCTATGTCCAATCCCAACAACATTTTAGAAATGCACATAGCGATAAATCTGTCTTTCGGTTCTCCTCCACCGTATATCATTTCCGATTCTAATTCAATGAAATTCAAATTATAGTGTTTGCTATAGAATCTTCCAAATTCAGAAAATTCTCTTTTTGTCATACTGTACATATTAAAATCATCCGGCAGCCCTGTCCCTATCGTTATAAAATTACGAATATTATATTTAACCGCCAAATTTAAAATTTTAAGTGGAAATAATAAATTTCCTTCTATAATATCCTCAAAAGAAACGTTTTCTCTGCCATAAGTACATACTGTATTAATAACTGCATCTATTTTATGATTAAAAAAATATGCCTCCACTTGTTCTTCATCTGCTTTGATTGGCTTTATCCTTTTCTCAAATTCCCCTATCCGTCCTGGATTCCTAACTGTATAAGCGACTTCATGACCATATTCAGACATTTTTTTTACTATGTTTCTGCCTAAATATCCTGTTCCTCCCAATACTAAGATGTTCATTTTTCATTTCCTTTCAAACCAATGAAATTCAGTTTTCTTATACATATAAATAACTTTTGCAAAGTAACATATCTATTTAGCTGATTAAAAAATATAAGGACAAAAATCCGAGCAAGCAACCAAACATAATTAAAAAATTTAGAAATGTCAATTGGTGAATCATAATACTTTTCTATCATTTTTTTACATTTTTTAGGGAAAAAAATATCCGTTATTTTTTCTTTATCTTTATGAATAATTGTTGCATTTAAGTATTTAAAGTACTTACTCTCCGTTTTTTTTTCTTCTAACCATGCAATTTCTGCTGTCAAATAACCCTTATATAATTCTCCATCTAAAGCGGTTATCGAACCTTCATGTCCTCGAAAAAAAGAAAGCGGCTTATCTAAGTAATAAAAAGAATTACCCCAATCAAATGCATCCAAAAACATTCTTAAATCCGTACCGGCTCCTGTTTTATTATGTTCATATTTGTACCTGGAAGGAATTTTTTCCTGAATAGAAAACATTTTTTTTCTGAACAGAGCACATGTTGCCGAAAAAGGAACTTTCTGTTCTTTTTTTATTAAATTCTCTAAGAAAACCGTTTTATCGTATATACCACTTTTCCCAAGCCTATAATTCGGTATATTCTTGAAAATTCTTATAAACTTATTTTCGTATGAATATGGATGTTCCGAAATTTCTATAATTTTTTTTACTTTCAACTCCTCATAACCTGAAAATCCTAATACCGACGAGTAAAAAAACACAGCTTCTCGGTTCATTTCCAATGCATTAACTGCCTGCTCTATAAACTGATAGGAAATCACATCATCTGACCATAGTATTTTTATATATTCCCCTTTTGCACGCTTAAAACACTCTATCCAGTTTTTTACCGGTCCTAAATTACATGAGTTTTGAAAAATAATAAAATTTTTATTGTCACTATATTTGGATTTGATATAATCAAAAGTTCCATCCGTACTGCAATTATCCCCAATAATAACTTCTATATTTGAATATGTTTGTTTCAAAATACATTCTATTGTTTGATCTATAATATTCCTTCTATTGTACACAGGAATCAATACGCTAACCAACGGATTACACATTTCAATTTATTCCCTTCTTTATCCATTCCAACATACTTTGAATACCATCATAGACTCCAACACCTGGTTTCCAACCCGTCATTGTATAAATTTTTGTCGTATCAGCAACAAATATTTTCTGATCACTGGCTCTAGCTGCAATTTGTGTATATGATAACTGTATTCCTAACATATCATTCAATAAATCAAATAGTTCCAGCAAAGATAATGAATGCTTCATACCTCCCCCAATGTTGAAGGCATTTCCCCATATATTGTCTACTTTTTCTAATGAAGTATAGTACAGTTCTATCATATCATCAATATGCAAAATATCCCTCACCTGCTTTCCAGTTCCTGAAATAGTATACGGTTTGATATTCAAGTTATTTTTCTGTTCTAACGCTTTTTGACAAAACCAGCCTATCCAGCCTTGATCGTAAGTGGCAAACTGCCTTCCTCCATACATAGATGAATGCCTAAAGACTACTGTCTTAATTCCAAACATTCTGGCAAAATCCAACATATATTGATCCGCGCTTCCCTTAGAGCACCCATACGGTGAATGGAAGTCCAGTGCGATTTTTTCATCAAATCCTTCTGGATATTCTTCACATATATATCTCTTTTCTTTTTCAACATAAGTAAACTGCTCTAAATCTCCGTAAACTTTGTTTGTTGACGAATAAAATACTGATGTCTCCGGACTATACTGTCTGATAGAATCCAATATGTTTAATGTACCAATTGTATTAATTTCAAAATCTTTATACGGATTTTCAATAGATGTAGTCATAGCAACTTGTCCGGCCAAATGAAATACTGCGTCAAATTCACCGTATTTAATAAGTTTTTCTACATCCCCCTTGTTTCTAATATCTCCATGGATAAACTGAATATCATTTTTCTTATTTTTCAACCACTTCAAATTCTCATAAGATCCGATTCGTGACAAATTATCAAAAACAACTATCTTATGTCCCCTTTTATTTCCACTATATGCTAAATTACTCCCCAAAAATCCACATCCACCGGTAATCAATATCTTCATTTTTATTCCTCTCATTTTCTTTAAATTATAATATCTTTCTTCATTTTTGAAATTATTTTGTAAACATTTTCTTTTTCATCATAGCCAACTTATCTATAAAACAATTAATCATTTTCTCCGCATTCTCCCTTACTTTAACTGACCAAAACATTTTCCACTTTGTTTCCAAAGATACATAGAATTTTTCCGGCATATGTGTCATAGGATAAGAATATTGTTCATAGTCTTCTCCTGATTTAGCCGCCATTTTCTTATAATCCTGAGAGTTTATATACCTTTCAATATTACGTAGATATCGATTATATACTTCTTCTGGCATATTCTTTAAGTAGTCATTCATTTCATCAAGACTGGCAAAAGAAAAATAATCAATATAACATTCTTTAGGAATGTAGTCTGAGATATTATAGGCCCCTCCATATATTGGAACTATTCCATTAATTAAACAATCGAAAATTTTTTCTGTAATATAGCCATCAGCTCTGGAATTCTCAAGGCAAATTGCGAATTTCCCTTTATCATAAGCTTTTCTTTTATTCTTTACGCTGCCATTATACACATAAAGATCATTACTCCAGTTAACACCATACAATTGAAAGTCATCTGATTTTTTCTTTTCATAGTAAGAAATAATCTTTCTTCTTTCGCTATATAACTCATTTTTCTTAAAAAATACCCTTTTATTTGCGCATATCATAATACACAATTTTTTTTGAGAAAAGGGTATTTCTTCATTTCTTCTAAATTTTTGTTCTGGGATGCTAATATTTCCTTTAAAAATATTTATGTTATTTACAATATCATCTTGGTAAGTCATCCATATTGGAAAAGCTTTTTGAATTTTAGATATAGTTTTTGGTCCGCACGTAAAATCAACAGCTTCCGATTCTTTGCGAATAACAATTATTTTTCTTAATAAATTATCTTTTTCAAATAGTTTCCACCAACTATAGAAATCATAAAACTCTTTTTGTGCATCAAAAAAAATGATATCAGCTTCTTTCAAATCTTCATATTTTTCCGCTTTCTTGTATATATAACCTTTTTCCAAATACTCATTTTCCCAATTTCTTTGATTACTTATTCCACCATGTATAATTCTCTTCTCAATATTTTCATTTTCTTCCATTTTAGAGCCGTTCTTTTTAAATTCCCTGCATGATACATTCAGCTCTTGAATTACAATAATTTTCTTCACTGTTAATCTCCATACTGCTTCACATATAGATTTGCACACTCTGTGTTAAATATCTCACTCGAATCTTATCAAAGATTAAAGAAAACAAGAATCGTTTTCCCCGTATCAAATTCTTACTAATTCTTATGTTAAATATATTAAAAGCTTAAATCAATTTTCTCCTCATCTTAATTTCTTATTTTAAACATTTGCTGTTTGCATACCTAATTTTCTTTTGACACATTGAATATAGCTAAGTAAATGCATCCTGTACATGATATATTTTAAGTTTATTTCAACACCAATTATAACTTTTTCTTTTTTTTGCATATATTTTATTTTCTTAATCATAACATTATCCTGCAAATCAATGGCACAGTGCAAATTTCTGGTAATAAAGCTTCTCATTACTTTATCCCATTTTACTTTCTCATCTTCTTTATATTTGATAATCGTACTTTCCTGACTTTGAAACATCTGTCTAAATCTTTTTCTTCCTTCTTCATCTTTCGTAAAATGACTCATAGAATGAGGCAAAATTCTGTAAGCTACTAATTCTTCCGGAATATATTTAAATTTATTGTCATGTGCAATTCTTAACCAATAGTCCCAATCTGCTGCAACTATTTTTTCATCAAACACCCCTATTTTCTTTATAATTTCATTTCTAAACAGCACTGTCGGCGACAATATATAATCATATTCCAATAAAGTTTGAAAATTACAATCAACTCTGTCATCGGTTTGTTTCTTTTCTGTATTTATTTTGTAATTTTTTAAAGGATAATGTTCATCTTGTGAACAAAAGCATACGTTTCCATGAACCATCGCTATTTGACTGTTTTTCTGAAGCGTATCGACCATAATTTCCAATGAATTTTCTAATATCATATCATCACCGTCAAAATACTTCACGTATACACCTTGAGCTATTTTAAGCATGCTATTCAGTGATTTCACAGCCCCCAAATTTTGCATGTTTCTCTGAATTTTTACACTATTAAAAACTGCTTCCATCTTTTCTTTATATGATTCAATAATACTATAGGTTTTATCTTCCGAGCAGTCGTCTATAATCATCATTTCGAGATTTTTGTAGCTCTGAGCTATAAAACTTTCAAGACAGTCTCCAATATATTTTTCATGATTATATGCAAGTATTATAATACTCACTAATGGCTTCATTATCCATTTATTCCCTTCTGTTTATTATTTTTTCACACAATGCAAAATATTTCTTTCCTGTTTGCATCATATCATTTTCGCCTATATACTCTGTATTCTTTCCATGAGAAAGACACCATTCAATTCCTTCTTTCAATTCAGATTCATTTCCCTTTTCCGCCAGGAATCCATTTTTCTTATGAATAATCTGATCTATAATTCCTCCCACACGGTATGCTGCCACAGGAGTCCCACAAGATAGAGCCTCACAGACAGTATACCCAAAGCTCTCCTGATTGGATGGAGCCACAAACACATCTGCACAGTTGTAAATATCGGCTAACTTCTCTTCATCCTTAATAATTCCTAAACTAATAATGTCTATTTTCAGATTCAATCTCAAGTTACCTTTATTTCCAAAAACCGCCAGTACATACTTCTGGTTTTCAAAAGATTTCATGGCCTTTTCCAGAGAAGAAATTCCTTTATTCGAATCTGTTTCCGATTTCATTGCCCCAAACAATATAATTTTTTTATCTAAAGGCAGTTTATATCTTCTTTTTAAATTTTGTATATCTTTTTTAGGTTTAAAAATATTCCGGTCTATAGGATTCGCAATTTGATAAATCCTTAGTTTATTTGTTATATCACTTTTTTGTGCGCATTCTGTCAGCCATCGGCTTGGAGACACTAACCTCATATTTGTATCAGCAAGCATCTTCTTTTTTCGTAAGAAATTTTTTCTGCTTTTATCTTGCGAAAATCCAAAACGAAGCATCGGACACTTTCCACATCCTCTTTCATATGACCCACAATACTGATCGCAATGACATCCGCCTGTAAACAGCCACATATCATGCATAACCCAAACTACATGCTTTCCTGATTTTAATAATTTTTCTACATCACGATAGGAAATGAAAGAATTTACCCAATGCAAGAAAATAATATCTGCTTTTCTCACTTCCGGCAAAGAACTAATGTCTGTCCCAAAATAGTCACTAATAACCTCTCCTTCTGACAGAAAAAGATTTCCCACATTTTTTATTTTAGAAATAATATACTGATATTTCCTGGTAAAGATTTCTTTTCCGCTACTGTTCGGATTTGTCTTAGTTCTTACAAAGAGTTCAGATTCTATTCCGTACATTTGCATACTTTTACTTATTCTTTCTGCGGCTTTATAAGCCCCTCCATAATCTGTCGTAGAAAAATGTATAACTCTCATTGTATCCCCGTTCTAATAATTTATTTCCGTATAAATACCAGTCTGTAGAAATAATGTAATAAATGATTTAACCCTGGTGTCTCTCTTATCCAATCTATCATCCAGTAAATGATAAATCCCACTGGAAAATATTTTTTTACACAAAGTGCGGCTTCTTTTTTATATGTCTCTTTTTCTTTTATACTGGCACTGTTTTCTTCCAGCGAATATCTGCATATCATCTCATTCAAACAAACAAAGTTCTTTTTTTTCAGGCACATATCCATCATCCACTCTCTATCAGCACAAATTTTATATGTAACGTCAAAATTTCTTTGTTTAAGACAATTTGCAGCTGCAAATATTGACTGATGGTTGATACAGTCTCCCAAATAAAAATAACTTTTCTTTTTACAACTGTTCCCGTATATCCTTCTTTCTTTTCTTCCGTCCGGATAAACATATTCTATATTTCCATAATAGATATCCCCCGGAATTTTTCCTATTTTTTCCGCCACTTTTGTAAGTACACCGGAATCTATAAATGTATCTCCTGCATTCAAGAATTGAATAAACGATCCTGTCGCCAATGCAATCCCTTTATTCATAGCATCATATATACCTTCATCTTCTTCTGAGACTACTGTTACATCATAACCCTTGATTGCTTTTTCTATCCTGTGCAATGTATCATCTTGGGATGCTCCATCTATAATTATATATTCAACATAAGGATAATTCTGTTCGACAACTGATTGAATCGTTTTTTCAATAACATCCTGTGCATTTCGACATACCGTTATAACACTGAATTTTGTTTGTTTTTCCATAATTTAATTAGATATCTCCGCTTTCTGTTTCAAATATAAATTATGTGCAAAATGAAAAATTCCCAGAAACAGATTACCAGGCAACAGAAAATACAGCACCTTTTCTATTTTATTAAAAATACTGGCCTGCGCTTTTTCTTTCCTATAATCCTTCCAAGGAGACTCCCTAAGATATCGATCAAATAGCTCATTATCCGGATGACAGTTCTTTTTATTCCACGGGAATTCCCCCAAAAAGCGAAAAAAATGATAAATAACCGGCTGCTTTACAGCCTTATTTATTTCTTCTTCACTATAATAAGAAATATCTCTATAATATTTTTTATAATCTTTACTGGAAAATGCAATATGGACAGGCTGCATGTTATATTCAGGCGGTAATGTCATAATATGCCCTTTACAGACAATATTTAGTAAATCCTGGTCTGGCGAGGTAAATTCTTCTTTCTTTTCCTTTATAAATTCAATTATTTTTTGTGTATATCCGTACTGCCTCCATTTTATCATATCAAAAAGTACCACACCCGAATTATAATATGGTTCCTCTTTCTTCAATCCTAATTCTAACTTATGCTTTTCTCCCAGAGAATCCAGTACCATTCCAACTGCGTTTTCTTCTAAATCGCTAAAATACAATTTATCAATTTCAGCATTTACCACAGTATCTGCGTCTAAATATAAAACCCTCTCCACATCTTCTTCTAAAATTTGCGGAAGAAACAGACGTAAGTTTGCTGCAAAAGATCCTCTATAAGATGCAAGCCCTAATTTTCTCATCCAATTTATTAGTTCTTTTCCATCTTTTATATTGATATCACAACCAAATTCTTCTTCCAACCGACGAAATTTTACTATAGATTGTTCACTCAATTCTTCCCCTAATATATAAAATACCAGTTCTGAACTTATTGCAGAATTATTCTTCAACAATGAAGTCATAGATACTCCGGCAAAAGGAGCATATTTATCATTTATCTGATACAAAATGTTTACCTTATTTTGTTTCATCGTTTACTGCTTCTTCCTCAAAATTTAATCTTTTTTCTTCCACAACTAATGGTCTGTGAATTACTCTTGTATTTATGTTAAGAATATATTCTCCCAAAAGTCCAATAAAAAACAACTGGAGAGAGCCCAAAACAAAAATTCCAAGAATCATAGGTGCAAATCCCGCCTCAAAACTGTCCCAATTGCATAATTTGAGAATCAAATACACAAACGCAATCACCAAACTAACTGCAGAGCAAATAAATCCAAGCAAAGTAGCAATTCGCAGCCCCATTTTTGTATAAGACGTAATAGATAGCATTGCAGCATCATAAAGACTCAAAAAATTATTATGTGTCTTTCCCGCTCTCCGTTTAGGCTGTTCATAACAGACTTCTATAAGGTTAAACCCCGAACCATATTCTGCTACAATTCCTCTGACAAAGGGGATGGGGTCATCCAGTTCCTTTAAAAGCGAAATGAATGTTTTATCATATAATCCAAATCCCGTGAAATGTTCTATCATTTTAATATCAGAAAAATATCTCATCAGTTTATAATACATAGTCCTCAAAAAGTATATAAATCGAGATTCTTTACTGGATGTTTTTATACCACTTACAATTTTATGACCTTTTTCCCACTCTTCTACAAACCTGGGAATCAGTTCCGGCGGATCCTGAAAATCGCAGCACATACTGATTGTACAGTCTCCGCTGGTTTGACACATCCCATAAAATGGAGAATTAAATTGTCCAAAATTAGTTACATTAAAAATTGCCTTCACTTTTTTTGACTCTTGGCATATTTTTTCCAGCACCTCTCTTGTCCCGTCCGTTGAGCAATTATCAATGAACAATATTTCGTAGTCGTATTGCGACAATTTTGTTTCCATAATTTGACTTATTGTCTTGCTCATAGGATAAACATTGTCCACCTCATTATAGCAAGGAACTAAAATACTAATCTTTTTCATTTTTAATGTCCTCTAAATTTTATCCTTTGCCTATTGCCTTTCTTCAAAATTATAATCGTCAGATTTCCAAAAGCAAAAGGCTAATACTATTATTGCTGAAATAATGACAAAATTGGCATAGGATGGTTCTTTATATTCCATGCTTAAAGCCAAATTATATGGTATTTCTTCACCATTATACCAGCATTTTCTTATAGTTGACAAATTTTTTTCCGGGCTGGAGGTCATAATTCCCCATACTTCTTCCCCTGCAGGATCTGCCTCATGACTAAACCGAAATTTATAAGTATGGCCCCTTTCCAATTTTTTTCTAACAGGCAATTCAGAGAAATACCCCGTCACCATATTTTTTGCCTCATACTCCCTTGAAAAAATAGTTTTCCCTTTCTCATCTACTATTTCAAGTTTTAATCCTTGCATTTCAGGAAAAACATTCACACAGAAAACAGAAATGGATTCGATATAGCTGAACGGTACATAAATTTCCTGTTCTATTACGTTGGATGAATCAATATTATAGATCGTATACTTCTCATAATTCGTATACTCTTGACGAATACTGTTTCCTCCCACCAAAAAACAAAAGAAGGCAGACGCAACAATAAATAAAACTATTGCCAGACATATATACTTACTACTATTTTTCATCAGTTTCTTTTCCTTCCTTTTTACGCATACGGATTTCCTGTATAATCACACATCCAATAGTAAACCTTTCCCCCTCCCGGTATGTTAACTTCTCCTGTATATCTGATATCGTAAAATTCTTCCAAACATTCCAGCCATGTATCTATGGAATCGTCTATCTGGGGATAATAAATATATACAGCTTGGTTGTGCTGCGCAGCATTTACATCAAGCATACCACCTTCCACAACATTCACTGGCACAGTATCCAAATTCTGACAAAAAGTCAATTCATTTCTTTTTGTATCCCAAAAGATATAGTCGCTTCTCAAGTCCCTATACCAATCATACATAATAATGTCCATATTTCCGTCATAACCAATTTCTTTAAGAATCATATTGGCAGCAACATCGATATTTGTATATTGATGATTATATAACGTGTAATCTCCACTTGGTGCTTCATTTGGAGAAGCCGTGGATAAAATCATGCCATTTTCAGTATCATAGTTTTCAAAAAACATAACAGACATAGGATCTATTGTAAAATAAGATTGAATTAACATAAATCCAGAAAGCAGACTTAAAACTTTACATTTCCAATTCAAAGTTTTTTCTACAAAAGAAAAAAGAATAATTGTTAACATCGCTGTTAAAACATCAAGCAATATATGGTATCTTGACAAAGAATATGTAATGTAAAGAGAAAAAAACAATATCAGCAAAACATATGCCCCAATCATCCCGCCTAACAAGCTTTTCTCTGTTTTTATCTTTATCCGATTCCTATATATATGAAACAAACTATAAACAGAAAGCGCACATAGCAGCCAGTTAAAGTTCAATATAAAAAACTGCTTTATATTATTGCCAAAAAAGGACGGAATAAATTTAAATGTAGACATATTGGCATCACTTTCTGACTTCATACTCCATATATGTCCACCGTATAGGAGATAAACAAACAATGCAAAAATAGCGATAATTCCTAGTATCACTGCCAAAATAATTGCAGGATCCTTAACAATATTCGATATTTTCTTTTTTAGAGTGTCTTCCTTTTTTAAACATTCCCACAGAAATATACCTATAGAAATGCCAGCATAAGTTAAAATACCTGTTTCTTTTGATGTAATCAGCAAAATTGCCGAAAATGACATCAATATATATTTCTTTTTCAAATAACAATAAAAGAAATATATTGCAAAAAAAACTGCGCCCATGTCTGGATTGCAATTGGAAAAAGTTCCGGCAAATACCGGCAGAGATGAGACCAGGCAGGTTGCCGCAGCTAAAAATCGTTGATTTTTCTTGCCGCACATTCTCTCCAATATTTTAAAAATACAATAAACAGCTAATAAGGTTAAAAGCATATTAATCACAAATATCCCTATAACCTTACCGGTTGCTAAAAATTCTCCGATTGCCAAAATCGAAAAATATCCCCACATTGGATGAAGCGCCGGCATAAATCCTGAAAAATATTGTTGAAATGAAAAGTCAAAATTGTTGCAGGCATTAATAAGTGCATTATAATAAAATGCTCCATCCCATTTAGGGATATTTCCAATTTGTACTACACGAATTATAAAACTATAGGTCAGTACAAATAATAACCACCTTTTTTCCTTCCAATATATCTTTTTACTATCATCTATCTTGCTTTTAAATTTACTTACCCACAATACCAGCCAACCAGTTATACAAACAATATCTCCCAAAATAGTCAAAGCAAATATATGTGAATATATTTGCCATTCTTGTCTCTTGTCAATACATGCAGATGTAAAAAAAAGCAAAACAATAGTACCAACTATCCATGCCTGAGTCCAAATTTCTCTCTTTGCGTACGCCTTTTTCACACTATATTCCTCTCATTCTTTCGTATGACATTCCCAATAACAACCAATTTCAACGTTTTTAGCATTCATCGGTGTTTCTTCTTCTTTAGGATATACCCAATATTCATTAAATTTCACTTTTGTCAATGGGCTTTCCACCCATCTGCGTCCTTTTATTCCAAAAACCAGCTGCGTAATTCCACCTAAATGAATCGCCTTTTTACCAGCTTTTTTCAACTTGGCAGCCAAAGGCAATCCGTACGCACCACATCCAATAATCGCTACTTCAAAATCTATCTTCATTGCTTCCTGATACATATAATCCAACGCTTCAAACCAGTCGGAAAATCTTTCATCTCTTTCCCCTGCTATTGTCTGTACTGCTTTTAATGTCTTCAATTCAAATTCCGGCAAAACATCCGTTCCCGGAAACAAATATTTTCTCTTCTTATATTGTTCTTGTATCGACTTTTCAAATGGATGTATAACTAATACTTTTTTTCCTTTTAAAGCTGATGTCCATGGTCTTTTAGAGCGCCATGGTTCTAAAAAATCTAAATAAGTTAATTTTACTTTGGGGAAATATTCTGATATCAGATAATCTTCCATTTTACGATGCCACATTGCTAAAACATCAATTTCTCCTAATGAGTTCAACATCACGTCTGTAAATTTTTCTGATAATTCGTAATTTTCCGGAAAAAATCCTGATAGTTCACAAAGTCGATGGAACCATTTTTCAAAATTTTCTTTTTCTCCCTTTGTTTCTCCCAAAAGTCTTTTTTTCAGCACAGAAACCATCAAAGAAATTTCGGTGTTTCCAAATCTGCATACCATAAACGGCTCCGTACCCATTATCGCATTGTAGAGAACGTTATTAGTTTTTTCTTTGCCCATAACTATTTTTTTTGCGTACAGATACATTACTGGCACTGTTTTAAAATATTTTTCGAATACATGTCTTCGCAATATTTTGTCGAAGTAAAAATCTCTGAATTTCCACCTATATTCATATATCTTCCATTTAGTAGTTTTTTTCATATTGTACTTTTCTCCTTCCAATATAAAAGCATCCTAAAACAATGAATGATCCCACAAATCCACATACATAACTTCCAATCCAAAATCTGAATTTCTCTACCTGTAATATATCACCGTCAAATCTGTACATAGGTATATCGGGGCCTTCCCATTCTAACACCAATGTATCATCAATATTTTTACTATCCAAATAAAACACTTCTCTTGGCGCACAATCTGTTTTACTCTGTGTTATATAAACATATCTGTTTTCTTTATAAAAAGATGACGCCGAAAACATAACCAGGACTCCCATCAAACATGAGAATATCAAAATTTTTTTCCACTTTAACAGAATTACTGCCTTTACGTTATAAATAATACGTTTATGGACAGCTGGAAATTTCAGTATTTTTTGTTCCCCGACATTTGTTATGCCTACTTCCTTTTTTTCATTTTTTCCTTTTAATATCTCCCATATATATTGGCCTATAAAAATAAAAGATAAATTTTTAAAAGAGGTATTAAACAAAAATGGTTCAAATGTTCCTGCTACTAAAATCGGTAATGTAGCCTGTAATGCTTTTTTTTCATCGTTAACTAAAAAGCTCCTAATGGCCTTTAAGTAGATAAACATTATCAAAACAAACAAAATAGTTCCACCACTTATAAGCAGAAATAAATAAGAACTGTCAAGCGCCATCGCTGTATTAAAATCTGCCAAATTTTTTCCAAACAGGGTCACTCCTTTTTCAAGATACACCTGAGAAGCAATTAATCTTGAATTTGTCAAATTATTTACAAACGTTCTGCAGGAATCTGAAACAACTCCTTCTCTAAAAATCAATGGCAAACCTATTGCATAAAGCAAGCAAGCCGGCAATATGGCCTGTATCAATAAATCTTCTATTTTAGTTCTTTTTTCGCGAAAAGCAAAATAAATAAATGCAGCCAAAATGAAACTTGTCAAAAGAAATCCTGTATAGCTCAGCGAATATAGAAATATCAGAATATTACCTGCGAATAATATCCCTGATACCTTAATAACATTTTTTTTACTCCATCTGAATAATAAAATCATAAAAAGTGCACAGATAGCATAGCTGATATGAAAAACATTGGGATGTGAATATCCCATCCCCCATCGGATAATAGCATTAAAGCCCATTTTTTCGTGTACTAATGCCATGCCTTTACATTGCTGCATTACAAAAAACAAAAAGTTCCCGCCGAAACATCCGATCCATATAACAGTCCCTACCTTTATCATTCTGTTCACAGAAACATTTTTAATTCCCAAAATCAATAAAATATAAATTAATATTCCTTTATCACCTGCAATTATCATATTTATAATTCCAAATGATAAAGCCACTATAATAAAACACCATTCTTTTATAGTATGTTTACTCAGTATAAGTTTTAACAATATACAACCACTGGCCCCGACGAAAATAATTTTATAAATAGTCATACCGTCATACCAGCCTATTCCTTTTGTAAATAACATACTAATCCAGAAAATGTAAAATAGTATTTCTCCCAAGGTAACTTCTGTTTTCAATAATTACTCTCCAATCCTCTTTTCATGGATACTTTAATTGGCTTATGAGCGCTTTTCTGTTCTATATCCACTATGTTTATTTACCGTCTAAACTAACTTCTTTCACTTTTCCATCTTTAACCTCATATATAATGTCACAATTTTTTATAGTAGAAAGTCTATGTGCAATTATGATTAAGGTTTTTGTTCCGGCAAAATTATCGATTGCCTGCATTACTGCACTTTCTGTTTCATTATCTAATGCTGATGTCGCCTCATCCAATACCAATATTTCAGGATTATTATATAAGGCTCTAGCAATTCCTATTCTTTGTCTTTGTCCTCCCGAAAGTCTAACTCCGCTCTCTCCGATTTCAGTATCTAAGCCATTAGGCAAATTTCCCACGAAATCTTTCATCTGAGCCTCTTCCACAGCTTTCCATAATCTTGATTCGTCAATATTTTCTTCTGGAATCCCAAAGGTAATATTATTTTTAATAGTATCATCCATAAGATATATTGTTTGAGGAATATATCCTATCTTTTTATGCCATTCTGATGTTCGGCTGTGTATATCTATATTGTCTGCAAGAATCTTTCCATCAGATGGATTTAATACTCCTAAAATAATATCTGCCAATGTTGTTTTTCCTCCGCCTGACGGGCCAATAAACGCAACAGATTTATTCTTAGGTATGATAAAATTTATATTATTCAAAACATCTTTTTCGCCATCCGGATATCTAAAGGATAAATTTTCTATTTTTATCTCCTTAGAAAATTCAATTTTGTCCTCATCTTCTTTTCTGCCGATTTTCCCTTGCAGCTTATCTATTTCTTTTAAATTCTCATAAACCGATTCTATCGCAGGTTTATCAAACATAATAATACTCATATAATTAGCAATTCGGTTTACTGACGGCAAAAGTCTGAATGCAGCAATTGCAAATACAGCCAATGTTGATATAAAATATGCACTTTGTGTTCCCCTTAAGATTTTAAATGCCACAACTGATAGCAAGGCTACTACACATACCGCTTCCATAATCGGTCTCGGAGCAACCTGCAGAAATCTATATCTTCTTTCACATTTAGCAAACTTTTTATAGTTATCATCAAAATTATTAAGAAAATATTGTTCTCTTTCCAGTATTTTAAGTTCCTTCATGCCACCAAAAGATTGCTGAATCCATTTAGTTATTTCAGCACTATACTTTCTGTCTTCATTTCCGATTCGATTCAAATATCTTTTAAATCCTCTTGCGAAAAATAACAGAAAAAGTGCCATGATAGTAAATACACCTACCGTTATGGTCTTATCCATAATAAATAAATAAATTCCCAGAACAATACATACACAGGCTTCTGTAACTAGCTGTAAGATTGCAAGCACTCCTTGAAACATTAAATTTGTATCATAGCTGACATTTCTTATTAGATCCGCACTATTGTTTTTCAGATGAAAAATATATGGCTGTCTTAAATAACAGTCAAGAATTCTATATGCCAATTTTCTCTGGTTGCTGAATGTAAAGTGATACTGCATATTATACAAAATACACAAATATACATTTTTTATAATATACACGACAATTAAAACAATCGCTAAAAACACAATAAAATTACTTGTGGACTGAAATCCCAGAAAGTCATACGCCAATTTTAAATACCATGTCTTTTGAATATTATCTTGATTCATAACAACATTAATAAAAGGCAATATTGCAGTCACTCCTATTAATTCCAGAAAAGTCCCTATTCCAATTGCCACCATTAAAAAAAACAAGCCAAGTTTCTGTTTCCTATTAAAAATATACTTTAATTGTTTTAAAATTTTTATCATTTCTTTTCTCCACAAGTAAACAAATTATATAAAACCTTACGGTTTCACTTTCATTTAATGTAATTTTTTACATATCTTTAATAAGAGGAATAAACATATTACTCTCTAATTCTTCTCTACTTAAAAAAGGAGCTAAATCCTCTAGCGGCGGACTAACTAACGTACCATTCTCCAACTTCTTTGTACTGCTTTTGGGTTCAAAATTTTGTTCAGAAGAAACAAATATTTCACAAAATACTGCTCCCTTTAAATTTATCACCTTATCTATCACTGCTTTCATTTCATCATTATTGTGCGCTGAAAAATAAGGATAGCCAAACGCCTCAGCCAATTTTCTAAAACAAGGAAAAGTCAAGTCCCCGCTCTCCGGTCCGATTCCCACTTTAGAATGATCGCTAAAAAGATTATTTTGAGTCTGTCGAATAGAATGATATCCTTCATTGTTAATCAGGAAAATTTTTATAGGGAGTCTGTTTGTAATAACAGTCTGAAGTTCCTGAAGATTCATCATAATGCTTCCATCCCCCTCCAGACATATGACTTCATTTTTATCAGTTGCAATACAGGCTCCAATTGCAGCAGGCAACCCATATCCCATACTTGCAACACCACTATTAATAATAAATCGTGAATTCTTTTTTATAATGTAGTTTTGGCTTCCTACAACACATGCACTGCCATTTGAAACAACTGTCATATTATTTTCCGGCAGACAACTGCTTAAGTACCTGATAAATGCATATACGTTTGTATATCCACTTCTTTCGTTCCAATGTCTTTCTTCCGTTACAGGATATTTCTTTTTCCACTCTCTGCAAACTTTCAGCCAGTCCTCTTCCTGATCAAAGATTTTCTTGTCTTCCTTCTCTATTTGTGCATTAAGTTTCTTTAAAAATTCAGCCGCATCGGCACATATTGGCATCTCCACATGAATTGTATTTTTTTTGAGCTCTGCCGGATCAATATCTACCATAATTACATAAGCTGCTCTTGCCCATGTTTTCCAATTATATCCCACCTGCCTAATTGAAAGTCTGTTACCAACGGCCAAAATTAAATCTGCATTCTGAACCGCAAAATTTCCTGCCCTGTCTCCCATAATACCTCCGCGCCCTACAAACAGCGGATGTTCTTCTTCAATAGCATCTATAGAATCCCAACAAGTTACAACTGGTATGCCAAGTTTTTCTATAGATTTTCTGAATTCCTCATAGCCTCCTGATAATCTAATACCATTTCCTGCGTAAAAAACTGGTCGTTTAGATAATCTAATCTTTTCAATCACCTCACAGATTTTCCCTTCAGATACAGAAACATTATCTATCTTTCCTTCTTCTTCAGGGAAATATCCTTCCAAATCCTCCGTTTCTATAATACACCCCTGATAATCTACCGGAATATCAATCCATACAGGTCCTTTTCTTCCTGTCATCGCCAAATAAAATCCTTTTTCTAAAGCATATCGGATTTGCTTCGGATTTTCGATCATAACAGCATACTTACACATCGGTGCTACCGATTTTGTAATATCAAATTCCTGATCCCCGACTGCTCTTAAGGGTAGTCCCTCTGTAAATTTTTCCATATATCTCGCCGTTGTATCGTAACGCACCTGCCCGGAAATCACAAACATCGGGATTGAATCTAACCATCCACCTAAAACCCCAGTTATAGCATTAGTTCCGCCCGGCCCTGTAGTAACACAAACCGCTGCTATTGTATTATTTACCCGAGCATAAACTTCAGCCGCTATTGCACATGCCTGTTCGTGATGATTAAAGATACAGTTCATCCCTTCTTTATGTCCCAATGCATCATTCAAATGCATTGCTCCTCCTCCGGTGACCATAAAACAATCTTTTATCCCATGCATAACTAAAAAGTCTGCTACATAATCAGCCAATCTTTGCTTCATTATACTGCCGCTCCTTTTCTATTACGGTTTTTACATATTGAATCATTCGCATAATTAGATTTACACATAAAACCCTTTATTGAAAATATATTTATATTCATAACCTTCTGACAGAAGTAAAGCTCCATATGTACCTCCTGCACAACCTGCCACCAGACAAGTACATTGTGCCAACAGTGCTATCGTTACTAAATATTCCTCTCCTTTTTTCTTTTTTTCTCTCTCATCTGCGTATATTATGTCATTTATATTACTGTTACCTGTATCTTCATACCTTTCAACCTGCACTGCTTTTAGCTTTTCTCCAAATTCTTTCTTAAAGATATCAAAAATTTTTTTGTCTTCTGTGGCCAAATATACATATTGACATTGATGTTTTTTCCACACCTCTTTTGTCTTACTAATTATTTCATCCACAGATGGCTGGACAGGATGCCCTTTGGGGTGATTATTAATATAATCTGTCCCTCTGCACAAAACACCTACGACTCTTGCTTTATCGCTGCCAAACAATCTTTGTTTTTCCCTTTCCAGCTTATAAACCAAATTGTCCGATAAATGCAAATATTTATCTGCTATATTTTTCCAGTATTTATATACTTCCTCCTTTATCACCAAATCAATATCGGGATATTTGAAAGACTTTTCGATTATACCATTACTCAATATGACATTTTTGCTGTCTTGCACATCTTTGAGACTATAACCGCATGGTTGTTTAAAAAAGAATTCCCATGCATTACATTTTCCCACTTCATCATCCATCAAATAAGTATTTCTATTATTTTGCATATCGATAACCGGAATATATCCCTTCTGTATCGCCACATCTATCATGCCTATATTTGTCATTACATAAGAAAACAATCCAACCTTGCAAGTTGCCCTACGTATTACAAAGAAAGTTTTGTCCGCATTTTTTTCTCCGTAAGACACTTTGCGTTCTCTCCATTTCCATTTTGTATAATATTCATCAAATCTTTTTATTTTCTTTAAAAATTTTTTACCATTCATACTTACAGCCTTCATTAAATTTAATATGGTTGAATTGGGCATTTTATATTTGACTGCACAATTTTTTATTTATCCTATATTTTACGGTATATTTCTTTTTAATTCTAAAATTTCTTTAATGCCTTCTTCAAAAGGAACTTTCGTTCTAAACCCTGTGTCCTTTTCTAATTCTGAAATATCTGCATATAAACACATTACTTGATTTTCACTATATGGAATATCCCCAAATCCCAATTGCCCATTTCCACCTATCATATTTTTTATAGATTTGACATAATCTTTCAATTGTCTTGCCTTTCCACTTCCTAAGCAATATACTTTTCCAGATACACCATATTCCGCCGCCAAAAGAAAGGCTTCAGCAGCATCAGAACTATAAATATAATCCCAAATTTGTTCTCCTGCTGTGAGCGGAACTCTTTCTTGATTTATTAATTTGCTAATTGTACTTTCTATCAGTGTGTTTTCTCCATCTCCAGGTCCGAAAACACTCAGTACTCTCATCCATATATGATCTATCCCTTTCTTTTTACTCTCCAATCTCGTCATATAACCTGCACACAATTTTGCTATTCCGTATCCTGTCTCCGGATTTGTGGATAATAAAGGGGTAATTCTTTCATTCTTTCTTCCATACTCTGCCTGAGAGCCTGCTCCAACAAAAACTTTACATCCTGCTGCATAAGCTAGTTTTAGCGCATGCAAAGTATTTTGAATATTTTTCACCTGAACCTGCATATCATTTCTTTTTTCACCAAACGTTCCCTCCCATGCCAAATGAAAACACGCATCATACTTTCTATCTTTGGGCAATTTCAAATATTCATAATCATCCATATCTGCTTCGATTATCGTCACTGATTTCCCTTTAGGAAGTGCTGAAAGCCTAGGCGATCCCTTTCTACAAATTGCAAGCACTCCTATGTTCCTTGCTATACACATTTTAATAATTGCAATTCCCATAACACCAGTAGGTCCCGTTATAATTACATTTTGTATTTCTCTTTTCATCATATCTTATTGCTCTCTATTATTCATCTTTTCTATATTCCATAGATTACTTTGCAGTTCAATATAAACGTACAGCAAGCAAAAAGTAAAAATATATTTCTAATAAATTTCAAATCACTCTTTTTCACAGAACTTTCTACTTCTATTTTCCCAATTCTGAATTGCT
Organism: uncultured Lachnospiraceae bacterium; assembly: GCA_944381635.1. GTDB lineage: Bacteria > Bacillota > Clostridia > Lachnospirales > Lachnospiraceae > CALWLY01. Next base: position 107,253 of record CALWLY010000001.1, on the reverse strand, counting down.
TCCCTATATCCTTCCAGAAATTTATCTGCAAGTTTGTCCCACACATAATTCTCCCTTATTGTTGCTTTCGCCAATTCTGTCATGCGAACATACCTATCTTTATCTTCATAAATAGATGCTATTGTGCTAATCCATTTTTTTTCTGAAAATTCATTCATAATAAATCCATTTATCCCATCATCAATCAAAGTACTGGAACCTCCGTTCCAGCTGCTGACTACAGGCAATCCAAAATACATGGCCTCCAAAAGAACCATACCAAAAATTTCATAATTACTTGTAAAAAAGAAAAGATTTGTTCTCTCATAAAAGCATGCCAGTTCCTGCTGTGATGCACTTTTAAAGTACCTTATTTTTTTTGCCAATACTAGGTCATGGATACGTTCTTCAAATTTATTTACATACTCTTGCTCACCGCTTCCAACAATAATTAGTTCCATTTTCTCGTATTTTTTCTGAAGTTTTTCAAATACATCTATCAAAAAAAATACGTTTCTCCGCTCCTCTATCTTTCCCACATAAAGAAGCCTGAATTTATCCTGATTCCATTCCAGTCTGCAACTTTTTTCTACTTCTTCATTTTTTATAAACTTATCACCATCTACTCCTACACCTACCGTATGAACCCTCATGAAACCTTTATTTTTCAAAAACTCGCTGGCCAACTTACTTTTTCCAAGGGCTATTACCTGACTGCTGTCTCTCCAGCGAAAAAATAACTGGTCAAACACTTTGCATTTCAAGTTATATCCCTTGGCATATTCATGATAATATGGTCCATGGTAAATTAACGTAGGCTTTTTCTGTGCAGTATAGAGCATCCAGCTGAAGATCTGATCATATTCATGTACCTGAACTACATCATATTCCTTTATAATAGAACATGTCTTTGGCATAAAACCATTCTTATAAATTCCGATTCCCCTAAGCCAATAGATTCGAAAATTGTATTGTCTATTTTCTTTATAAAATTGATAGTCCTCATATCGACTTTTCTGTTTTCCATTATAAAAAATGACTCCAACCTGGTGTCCTTTCGCTGCCAGTGCCTTGGCAAGCCCTATTTCTTGGACATTGTAGCTATTCAAATCCAGAATATTCGGAAACGTTCTGACAATCAATATTTTCATTTATTCTTTTCCCACCAGTCTTTTCAGCATATGCTTTACTTTCCGCATAAAACGATAACTTTCTATTCCAAATAATTTTAAAAATAATTTTTTTGTTTTTACCGGAATTTCTTCTCTCACAGTTCGCCAAGAGGCCGTATAATGGTGCACTAAAACTGTATTTTCCGTAGCAGTGTACATCATATCATACACATTATACCCACCGAACACTTCGTTTGGAAAAATACGCATTCCATCTCCCAGTTCTTGGAACTTTCCATTAAACTCAAGCCCAAAGCCTGCTACCTTTTGTGCGAAGATAATTGGATTTGGAGTAAGTCTCATAGAACCGTCTTCCTTATAAAAACTAAGATTATCATAATAGCTCAAGATTTCCTTTACAACCGGATTCTTTTCTTGGGCAGCGAAAAAACCCGTCATAAAAGTTTCCGGAAGTTCAAAAGCAATCACAAACTTAGCTCCATAAAGTTTATCCTCAAAGTTTTTCTTTACTTCGATATCTGTATCAAAATAAATTCCTCCATAATGATAAATCGTATAAACCCTCACATAATCACTTACAAAAGCATATTTTTTTGCTTCATAAGCTTCTTTGGCAAATTTATGCTTATCCAAATCAAAATTATCTTCATTCCACTCGATAATTTCATAATCCGGCATATATTTTTCCCAGGATGCAATACATTTTTTAATGAATTTAGATTTTTCTTTTCCCCCAAACCAGCTGTAATGAATCTTTTTAGGAATGAAATTTTCCATAGCTCTCTCTTTCCGTCTTTATTAGATAATTGTTATTTTCAGTCCTTTATAATTAAATTTATGAGCAATACCGACTTTACAAATTCCACGTTTGTATACAATTATAATTATGGTTAATTATACTGCAAAGTCCTAATACTGTCATCTAATTTTTCCTGTAGATTGTTCCGCACTCTTTTTCCATTTTTTCATACCCATGCGCTTCCATGTACTCTAATAGAAATTCGGGAATCTCACCTGCATTAGGAGCATTGCTTTTTTCACCTTTCTGCACAATATAAGAACGAAAAGCACCGTACTCCGGATTACATAAAAAAACATAGTCTGGTACTCTATCCGGATGGACTGTGTAATACTCCTTTAGCTTTTCTTCAGAAGTACCTGCCCAAAAACGACTTGTAGAAGGCGCTGCGCATCTGCCTTTTGTGTCCAGATAAGCCCATGGCAACATATTAATAAACAGAAAGTTTTCTGATTCCCCTCCTGTTTCATTTACAGCTTCCAAAATTTCATGATACTGTTCTTTGTTCTGAGATGTTGTATATAAATATTTTGCAGGTCCGTTTTCTATTTTTTCATCCAAATTCCAAATAGCATCATCTCTATAAACCCCAATCATACGCACCACAAAAAGCTGCAGCACTGCCACTGTAAGGACACACATCGCAATAGCATTGGATTGCTTTTCCTTTTTCGGATTTATCTGATTCCATATACAAACCGACCTTACTATAATAAGAGGGCAGATTGTTCCCACAATAATAAAACCAATAGTCAATGCATCCAGACCTGTATTAGATACTGCATGAAAAGAGATAGAAAAAATAAAAGCCGCTATCGAAAATGTGAGCCATAGTTTTCTCAAAGGATCTTCTTTATCTATAAAAAGCAGATAACAAATTTCTGTTAAAATCCATAATGCTATGATATTCCCACCTACGATATCCATAGACAAACAAGAATTAACAAAGAAGACGATTATATTTGCTGCTAAAATCCATTTTTTAATTTTAATCGAAATATTTTCTTTTCTCCAGTATTTCTTCCAAATAATATAAACTAATGTTCCTCCCCATATAAATACCGTCCAACAATAGCGATATATTATTCTGGCAGGCCATAAGATAAAGGAAATCCATATATTGCTTTTATGCTCAGGATCCTGAAATATCCTGGGAAGATTTCGGATAATATCTCCTAAGTCAGCTCTTGATAACATAAAACAAATAAATATAACAGCACAGATCAATGTTCCTACCCAAAAATATACTACTTCTTTTTTGTGGAACCTCATTCTGCAAAAAATACTTACTATCATATAGGGCACTGCCAGAATCGGCACACACACAACTGCAATTGCCATAAAAAAGCCAGATATTATATATTTTAAAACAGCTGCGAACTTTTTCTTGCTTCCATCAACAATTAATAAAATGGAAAGCAGAAAACATAATAGTCCTATGGAATAGTAGGAAATTCCTCCTATATTTGCCCTTGTATACAGCAAATAAATCAGTGAACCTGCTAATGCGATCCACTGATTTCCAAATTTTTTCAAAACATAATATAAATATAAAGTAAGCGCCGATTGACATACTACCATAAAAATACGAGCAGCCAAAACTATCCCCTCGCTGCCGCCTGCCAGCAGCCGATATAAGCTGTAAAACGGCAAAAGAAATACGGTATAAAACTGAACTCCAGACCATTCATCCAGGATTAGTGCATCCCCGCTCCAAAACCTGTGGACCAAGGACAAATAAAAACTTTCGTCCGACCAGCAAAAACTAAAGAAAGATCTTGCAATAAGAAGTACAGATATCAACACTAAAATCATATATGGGAAAAAAACATTGCTTTTTGTTCTCAAACCGTTTCTGCCTTTCATAATAAATACCATCGCTCTATCATTTTTACTTATACTTTATTGCGCTTCCTTTATAAACTTATTTTCCTTCAGACTGTACTTGCCGCCTTTCAGGAACTTATGCTTGATCACCCACCAGCCTGGCACCCAAATATATTTATGCATAGCCGGGGAGGCACTTCCAATCATCCAGCAATTGCGATCACACTTTCTTGTACATTCCCGCACTCTTTCTGCCTGTTCTGAATTCCAAAGTTCATCCCAGGTTTGATTTTTCAGATTACCCATAACCGCCTTTTTCTCCATACCATTGCACGGAATCACATCGCAGAACGGATCAATAAAAAAGGCGTTTTGTGACATATCGCACGGAAGCAAACGTTTATTTCCATAAATATAATTGATCAATCCATGATTGAAATATGCCCGAAACCATTTCTTAGGAGAATTGCTTTTAAGCAGTTCATTAATAAGTTTCTCAAAATTTTGAGCCACTTTATATTTGTCATCAATTTTATTGTCCGTCTTTCTGAAATAAAATGAGTTGTGAAGCGTTGCAGTCGCAAATTCCATTCCCATTTCATTAGCTATATTGTAAAGAGGAACCAGATCTTCACAGTTCATATCCTGAACGGTCATTCCAAATCCCACATCAGGATGGCCCATCTCTACCAATGTTTTAAGAGTAGTATAACCCCTGTTAAAACCGTCTGGAATTCCACGAATCGCATCATTTGTCTGCTGAAGTCCTTCTATACTGATTCTGATTCCTACCTTGGGGAATTCCTTACACAAAGAAATAATGCGATCTGTAAAATATCCATTTGTAGAAATTACAATTCTATCCGATTTTTTATAGAGTTCTCTGACAATTTCGGGAATATCCTGGCGGATAAACGGTTCGCCGCCGGTAATATTCGTAAAAGCCATTTCCGGAAGTTTCTTAATGTCTTCCAGTGTAATTTCTTCGCTTGGTTTTGTAGGATCCTTAAAGCAATCACACATATTACAATGCGCATTACAACGATAAGTAACAATAACAGTACCATATAATGTTCTCTTTGACATAATCTTCTCCTTTTAGCAAATGTATCTGCCGTACAGATTTTTTTAAAAAGAATTAGTAGCCAGAATAAGCGGATCCGGAGCACATGTTATTTTATCAGGATTTTTGTTAAGATAGGCGCCCCAAAAGCCAAAGGTGCTCTCTGTAAAAATATTGTGTTTGCACTCAGCCATAAGCTGCATGTCCCTGAAGCTTTCCTCACCTTTATTCCAGTCTACAAAATATACCTTATCTTTCTTAAAATTCAGTCCGAAGATTTTTTCATTCTCTTCACACCACCCAGTACTTTTTTCATCACAGAAAAAAACAAATACCGGATTTTCCACATGTTTTTTTATATATTTTACCGCTCGTCTAAAAAAGCCGTATTTATAACAGTATCCGTTTAAGAAAAGAAGATCACTTCTTCTGGCATGGATGGCAACGGAATTTGTATTTTGCAGCAATTTCAGCATTTCCTTATTTTTAGAATCCGTAATTTCGGGAAATTGAAAAGCATCTCTAATTTCCCTGTCCATCTTTTCAATGCCGAATCCTTTATATTTAAAAGAAAACGAGTGCCCTATAAATACATTATCTTTATATTTTCGAAAAACATCATACTGGCTGTTTTTTTCCGCAACCAGCTTCTTTTCCATTTTTTTTCTTATAATACGTTTTATATGATATCCTACGCGTGTTTTAAAAAAGAGGCTAAGCCAGTATCTGATTTTCCCTTTTACTCCTTTTACTGCAGCGAGATTTTCGGGAGGCTTTCTCAAATTTTCCAGTTTCAATCCCTCTTTTTCCAAACTATCTACAATATATGGAGCATAATTCCAACGTTCATCCCAAAAATGACTCTCTTCCACTCTCTTAAGTATCCTGCTCCATTCTTCCTCTGAAAATAATTCTTTGATATCAGGTGCCTGAATCCCAAAAATTCTTTCAAGTTCATAGCCGTTCCACTGAGAAAACATACCTGGCATATGAGGCAAATCATAGATAATCTTTTCCAAATAGCATGGTGCATCCGGATTTTCTTTTTGTATCGCCAGAAATTCCGCATAATCCAACATTTGATTTCCCAATCCGGAATCCATATGCACTACTCTCATCGTCCTTCTCCCTTTGTTCTGTTTTCCGCCTTTTTGACAATTCGTCCCGGATTACCAACTACCGTGCAATTATCCGGAATATCTTGAAATACCACGGCTCCTGCACCGATTTCCACATGATTTCCAATTAAAATTCCACCGAAAACCGTCGCTCCAGAGTAAATATGCACATCATCCCCTATAATCGGCTTGTTCCACCCGGGATTTCCTTCTCTTTCTTTTCCTTTTCCCACAGTCACTCCATGCCCTACGGTAAAATTTCTTCCGGCCTTTTGGGGATGAATCACAGAATAATTGTGTGAAATGCGGAATCCCTCTCCAATATCTCCATTAATCTCTACTGTTGCCAAGGGCTTGCAGAATATTCTGCTGATGTTTCTCAAAAAAAGAGAGCTTTTCGTTCGAAAGTAAAAAATGTTCCGGAACGGTTTCAAAAATATCATACTATACTGGAATGCCATGATTCCTGTTTTATTTTCAAAAAAATTTTCTTCCCCTACTTTTTCCAAATCCTGCTTGATTTTATCTCTATTTTCAGATCTCAAAAATAAAATATCTGCCGGTAAAAGAAAAGGAGTCAGAAGATACACTAATATTTTTTGTTTTTTCATCCTTTTTACATCCTTACTTTCCGATTCATGAATGCTTTACTTATAAAGCCGTTCATACTCTTCTCTTGGGATTCCTACAACTTTATCCTTTTGATAAAATTTACACATTACACTGTTTGTCCATGCATCGGGATCCTCCAGAATTTCCATATGCATCAGCGGTCCTTGATCCTGGTTTATCTGTGGAAGAACCAGTTCTTTTTTATTGGGATCTGCTAAAAGCGCAAGTCTTTCCTCCATCTGCTCTTTATAGTCTTCGGCCTGTCCTGTTAAAATATAATTTAAACATACATAATCTGTTGTATTTTTTAAAGTTCCTTTATTCAATACGATAATAAAAACTCCGATTAATAGCAGCGGAATAAAGACATATATCCGAAACTTAGGGACACTCCATCCTCTTCCCTTTCTTCCTGAAGCCCAGCCTGCGACATAGCCGACACTCACAACTGTGCACAATATAAACACCTGATAAATGGTATTGGGCACACCCCCGGAAACATCAACTGCTGCGTAAATTCCCGGTGCAAACATAGCACAATAAATACAAAAACAGAGCAATACGAAAATTACCGGATATTTCAGCGTTATTTTCATTTCTGAGTTTTTAAAAGCTTCCCAGATAATACATCCAATTCCCGCCAGAATTACTATCATTGCCGGCTTTTCTTTCATATAGAGAAAAATGGTTTGTATCCCCTGTACAAAACATAATCCTATCGTTTCCAGTGCCCATGTAAGACTAAAGCCAAAATCTTCTCCGCCCCGGTTGACATTTCCAGGTGCTATCATACTTATAACCAAACCGATACTTTCTAAAATGAAAGGAAGCAGAAGCCACCATGCTTTTCTCTGTTTTCGAAAAACCAACAGCAGACATGCAACTATCACCAATGCAAGCAAAGCTGCAGGGTAACTGGCTCCTCCCAACGCAGTCATGCATATTGCTGCTATCAGCAAATATCTTTTTTTATAATTATCACAATAATTCATAGCTGCCCATACAGCTATCAACGCCAGTCCAAGCGGTACTATATAGTGGGCTGTGCCATTATACCAAAAGATTGCAGATTTTGTCCTCGGAATAAACTGAAAAAATAAAAACAGTGTACCTAAATCTATGATGATATAACTCCATATAGACAATCCTGCTTTTTTTACAAACATATAATAAAACAATAAAGAAACGGAAGCGATTTGTATAAAGGTCATTAAACCGGGAACTATCGCATAGGCACTCTCAGAAAATACTCCCGGCTGTAAACAGAATAAAAATACAGAAAACCATGTTCCCTGCCAACTATACCAACATCCTATTGCATATTCTGCCGCTGCTTTTAGTACTTCAAAAATAGAATGTGTATTAAGCCATGCCCAATGTGCGGTTGCTCCATATCCATAATCATCTCCCGATGCATAGACAAATCCTGATAAATAATAAATCGGAATCATGCTTATAATAAAAACTACAATACACAAAATTGCTATTTTCTTATGTGTCCACCATTTCAAAAACTTTAACGCATTTTCTTTTACTGCTTCGCTCTTCACAACTGTTTCCTCTTTAATCATAGCATTCTTTTACTAAAGTTTCACAATATTCTTCCAAACTGCTAAAATGTACATCCTTACAGTTCTCTGTATACTCATCCAGTTTTTCTCTATGAAACCAGAGATCTTCGATTATTCTTGTTAATTCTGACACATTTCCCGCTTCAAACAACCTTCCCGTACAAGAATCTTTTATTAACTCGGGTACTCCTCCCAATGAGGAGGCAATTATCGGAGTTCCATATATTTGCGCTTCCATGACAGTGAACGGACAATTTTCGAAACATTCTGACGGGAAAACTACCAGTCTTGCCTTTTGAATTAATTCGTATAAATCTTTTCCCTTTAAAAAGCCTTTATTTACTATATTCGGAAGCTTGTTTACCTCCTGCTCTAAAGGTCCCTTTCCCGCAAAGACAAACGGTATCTTTTCCAGTTTTCTACACACTTTCAAAAGCGTAGCAATGCCCTTTTCTTCTGAATATCTTCCAAAATATAAGATATAATCTTCCTTTTTTTGTTCAGGAATTTCTTCTTTATCCAAAAAATTTTGAATTGTGACAATCTGATTTTTCAAATTTTTGTTGTAAGACAAAGTTTCCGCCATAAATTTACTCGGACAGATTACCTTGTCAATTTCCCTATATGTTCCAAGCATGCCGTAAACAAGGGCCTCTAACGTGCCAAGCACACTTTTTATAAAAGAACCATGAATACATCTGTATTTTGTACAGTTCCATTTTGAACCGCTCAAACATTTTTGACAAGCCTTTCCGGTCCTGCCGTTTAACATAAGATGATTTGGGCAGACCAGCTGTGAATCATGTGCCGTAAACACAATTTTCACTTTCTTTCCGGTCTGCTTTTCAAATTTGCGTATCTCATAAATAACAGAAGGGGTAAGCTGAAAATTAAAATTGTTCAGATGTACCACATCCGGTTTAAAATCATCCAACACCTTTCGGATTTTCTTGCGGGCTTCTCTGGAATAAATAATTTTAAACGGATACATCAGCTTCTGCAGCTTTCCTGTGTGAAAATCCATGTTCGAGGTATAGCTTTCCGCATGATTTCCAACAATTCTTCCCTCATGCTCCATTCCAAAATACTGCACCTCGTGCCCCATTTTCTGCAACTGCTCTCCAATTTTAAAAATGTAGGTTTCAGAACCTCCGTTAGGATATAAAAACTTATTTACTATCAAAATTTTCATTTTACCAACTTCCTTGTCCTTTCCCTCTGGCAGCAGTTCATTCCTTTTCTGAACCCTGTTCTATTTTCTATACAAGTTCAGTGTTTCTTCCACAACTTTATTCCAGTCATGTTTACTGCAGACAAAATTACTGCTCTCCGCCCGATATCTGTCAACCTCTTCCGAATGTTCAAGCAGCTCTTCCATCTTCTCTTTCAGATCATTTACATCGCCTTTTCTAAACCATACTGCCTTGTCGCCAACCACTTCCGTGTTTTCTTCTATATCACTGATCACACAGCAGTTTCCATAACTCATGGCTTCCAGCAGAGAGACTGCCATTCCCTCCACATCGCTTGGCAGTACAAAAAAATAGGCATTGGAATACATTTCTTCCAGCGCTCTTCCTGCTACAAATCCCGGCATTAAAATCCTGCTGTCTTTCTCCGCCATCTTGTGAATCTTTTCCATATATTCGTAAGAATGACTGCTGCCGCCGGCAATAACAAGTTTTTTATCCGTTTTTATCTGTTCAAAAGCTTCAATCAGATAATGGATGCCTTTTTCAGGCACCAGCCTTGCAAGAAAAAGAATATAATCGTCCTTTTCAAGGCCAAATCTTTCTTTTATCTCCTGAACTTCCTTTTTTTCCGGTTTATTGATGCCGTTTGGAATAAAAACGGTATCTCTGCCATAGGTTTCTTTAAAGTAAGTCTGCATATTTTTAGAAAGGACGATTACCTCATCCGCATATTTGGCAGCCATCTTTTCTCCAAACTTCAGAACATGGGATGCAAAATTCCCCCACTTTGAACGCTGCCAGTCCAATCCATGGATTGTGGCAACTGTATGAATGCCGAACAGTTTCGGCAGCCATATCATAGTGCATGGTCCTTCCGCATGGAAATGAATTACGTCATATCTACCGAACAGTGCACGTATCGTAGCCAGAATGGAATAGACAATGGCATTGAGTTTTCCATTTTTAAAGGTGGGAACTGTGATAATGCGAATTCCGGAATAATATTTTCCTTTTCTTCCCGCATCGTATTCTTTTCCTGATACATGATAACCGGAGCGGTTATAGGCATCCACCTGGTGTCCAAGTTTCACATATCGTCTGGACAGTTCATCTACCACAACCTCCACTCCGCCTTCTCTGGACGGAATTCTTTTATGTCCGATCATGGCAATGCGAAGGCTTTGTTTGTCTTTTCTGGAAGACTTCCTTCGCTTATCCTTGTAGATTTTCTGTCCATCTTCTCTTTTCTGCGTCTTTTTATGCTTTCTCTCCTCTTTCCAAACATAGTAAAGAAAAGAAAAATTAGTGTTGATATATCTTGGCAGAAGGCGCTTGGGGTCCTGAAACATGCGGAACAGCCACTCCAGACAATATTCCTGCATCCAGTGAGGCGCTCTTTTTACAGTTCCTGCATGGAATTCAAAACCTGCACCGACGCCAAGCATAACTGCTTTCACTCTGCCTTTATGCTCTGCCATCCAAAGCTCCTGTTTGGGGGCTCCAAGTCCTACCCACACAAAGTCCGGTCTGGCGTCGTTGATTCTTTTGACCGCCTCCTCATCTTCTTCGTCTGTCAACGGCCGAAAAGGCGGGGAATACATCCCTGCAATCTGCAGTTTCGGGAAACGACTCTTCAGGTTTTTCTCTAACTCCTCAAGTACATGCTCCGTGCTTCCATAAAAATAATGCCGATATCCTTTTTCTTCCGAAATCTTGAATATTTCAGGCATTAAATCCGGTCCGGGGACTCTTTCTGCCTGAGAAAACCCTTTCATTTTCTGCACGATAGACAGCGGTTTTCCATCCGGCAGATTCATGGCACTTTCATTTTGAACTTTCCGATATTGCTCGTCGCGATAGGCCATTACCGTAGTATGCACATTGGAAACACAAATATAGCTTCCCCGCAGGCTTTCCACATTCTCGGAAAGATATTCCACGGTATTTTCCATATTTATTACATTGATTCTTGTGTTTAAGATATCGCAATACGTTAAGTCGCTTTTCATCCTACTTCTTTCCCGTTCTCATCAATCAAGATCCATCCGCTCCACAAATCTTTCATCACTTCCGGTATGATTACCTGTGAGTTTTTGTGTTTCGCGGGACGTATCATCTTTTTCTGTTCATTTTTATTAAATCTGGCGCCCCAGAATGAAAAGGTGCTGTTTGCGCAGATATTTCCGTCGCAGGCGCTCATAAGACGCATATCCTGTATGCTGTCCTCTCCTGTGTTCCAGTCTGCTACAAGGAATTCTTCTCCCTGATAGTGTTCCCGCACATAGGGAATATCATCGGAAAACATGAGGAAACGAACCTTGTCATATTCCTTTTTCATTTTCTCCATGGCTGCCTGATAGTAGGCATCCGTGCAGATTCCGCCAAACATGGACGCATTTTCTTTATCCAGATAGTCGCCTCTGCGGATATGGATGCTGACCACATGGCCGCGCTGTTTTCTGAATTCCTGTATTTCTTTCAGCAATTCTTCATTTTTTCTCCGGACTTCTGCGTTTTTACTGTCCGGAAAGTTTAATTTTTCCCGAATAGACGACAGAACATCCGCATAATATTTTTCACAGGCCCAGAAACCGGTAAGATAAGCGTTCTTTTTTTCAAAGATTTCCGGATGGTACATGCCGTTTTCCATAAAATGCCGGTTATATGAGGGCATCAGTTTTTTTCTTGCTTTCTGCCACAGGCCGCCGGAACCAAGCAGTTCCTCTTTTTCCTGCGGTGTACACTTATCATACTGCATTCCCGCAAAATAATCCAGTTCCAGTTTTCTTTTTGCCAGCACCTGGCTCTGCCTGCCGGCCTGCGTAAACCAGGAGATATCCAGCTTTGCTTCTTTTCCCAGGCTTTTCATTTTTTCATACAGCGCATACTGCTGCAGCTGATTGCCCAGTCCTCCCATGACTTCAATAATAATCATCTTCTCTCTCCCTCTCAGCCCTTTGAATATTTTGACAATTCTTTCTGTTTCCAGAATATTTCGGCATTTATATTTTATTTCAGAATTTTTATACTTTTTTATCTATTTTCAGGCTTTTCACTAAATTTCTATTTTTTCATGAATTTTCTGATTTTTCTCCCAACCTTTTCCTCCACAAGGTTAGAAACATACTGAAATTCCGGAGCTTTGCGGAAAAACAGGAAAAATATGGCGTTGAACACGATAGTTATGATAAGCGCCATCAGAAGGAACGTAAAAATATTCAGATTGGAAATCACCACAGCTTTTATCGGTTCCAGCACAAGCAGAGAAACTCCGATCATAACAATATATTTCAGTGACTCAGCAAAATAGCTTCCTGCCTTTTTATCAAAGCACACATGGTAAATAATGATCGGTTTGCTGATATTGGCAATCAGTCCTGACACGACGGTTCCGATATAGACCCCGGCCATTCCGATTCTCTGCACCAGCACAAGGGAAATCACCAGATTGACGCCTCCCTGAATCAGTGTCAGGTATTTATCCTGTTCGAAAACGCCTGCCGCTGTTTTGAAATTAGACAAAACGACTCTTTCCCCTTTCAGAAAATAGTCAATGAGAACCCATACCAGAATACTGTTCGCCAGAAGGCGGTCCTTTCCAAGCCACAGCTCTATCAAAGGAGAAAGGAGTAGGAAGAAGCCCACGGCAGAAAATCCGTAAACCCAGATAGCTACAAACCGATATACCTGAAACAGTTGGAACTGTTTCTCTTTCCCTTCCGTGGCAATCAGATTTCCAAAGCTGGAAATGACAGAGTTAAAGACCACATTTACAATGTTGGAAACCTGATTGATCACCAGCTTATAGTTATTGATAAGGCCAACCCACACGACGCCAAGAAAACCGGAAATGATAATACTGTCTGTCTGCAGCCTGGCCATGTCTCCCAGCTTGTGAATCATCAGCGCCTTTGTCTTTTTCACTACATCATTCTTTTCTTCTTTTGTCAGCTTCTGTACATTTTTTTCAAGAAGATACGGGTATTTCCGATTCAGATACATGCTCACAAAAATCTTCTGAATCAGTTCCACCGCTGCCTGAGTCAAAAGGTATGCGAGAAAATTGGAGGTCAAAAGCAGAACAAGAATCTGGGCTGTGACCGTCACCATTTTGGTAATGCTCTGAATATTAGTCTGTATGTAATTTTTCTGTTCCGCATTTACAAGGCTGTACTTATAAGCCACAAAATAAGTGCTCACAGTGTTAAACAGGAAAATTACATAGTAAAGCCGGAGCTGGCTGAGAGTCAGATAATCCGGACTTTTTACGATGTACTGCAGGAAGGGAATCAGCGCCACGCCTATGCCTGCAATGACAAAAGCGATGATTCGATACGCCTGCTTATACAGATGCATATAGGATTTTATTTTTTCTGTATCCCCTTTCGCCACAGGAGCATACAGACTGAAATTCAAGGCTGTACCGATTCCCAGCTCTGCCAGCGAAAGCATGGACAAAAGATCTGTATATAAACTGTTGACACCGTTTAACGTATCGCCCAGTCTGGCAATAAAAACCGTGCGGACTGCAAAGCCCAGCAAGGCTGTCACCAGATTTCCCACATATCCGAACATAATATTTCGGGTTGCATACTTAAGTCTTCCCATTCATACTCCTTATTCTTTTCTGTTTTTCTTTTATTCTGTCTTTTGAAACATCTGTGCATAAAATACAGATAGTTTTAGTTTTTATTTTATATTTTCTGAATTTATTTCCTATTGTCTGTTTTTTTGTGAATTTCAGAACATTTCAAACTTTATGATGCCAGGGTCGAAAGGTCATAAACCACGTTGTGCTTGCACATAAGTGGTTTTATGCCTTTATGACCCGCCCCTATATGAGGATAAAAGTGGGGCGTACGCCACACGATATCCGAATACAGGGCAGAATTGTGGGAGTGCGCAGCACGAAACAATTCGTTTGGCATCTTTTGCCATTTCTATCTTCTCAATGCTTTATCAAACTATTTTTCACTTTGCTGCCGATACGGCTCCAAAGTCCTGCCTTTAAAATGCTTTCGATTTTTTTCTCTCCCCACTGGGAAAAGGCCTTTTCGGGGATATGAAATACCCACGCTCTGATCCTATCAGCAGCCACTGCACATAAGAATGTGAGAATTACCTGACTTGCCAGTACCGGGAAAAAACATTTCCCGCCCACAATCTCCGGTGTAAGCGTCAGAAAGGTACCGTTTATGACTTCCAGCAGAAAGCTGTTTAAAATAAAAACCGAGAAAATATGTACCGCAATCCGGTTTATTGTTCTGCTCTGGAATTTAAAGCTTTTGAAAATGTAAAACAGCAAAATGGCCATCACAATATTGGTGATGCTGTTGTCTTTGGAAAAAGTGTGATAAATGCCTCCGATCTGGGGAAGACGTCCGTTGGAATACCAGTTGATCATCCAGAGTACCACAAATACCAGAAAGGCCCTTCCCTTCCTGATTTCTGCATCCCCATGCAGTTTGATGGCACGTCCGATACAGTAGATCAGGATCATATTCACGATTCCTTTTCCGTTATCCTGAGTGATTTCAAAATAGAAGAAAGTCGGGAAAACACTGAACAGCAAAAGGCCGGTTCCAAGCATTGCCATAAGCTTTTCTTTCTTCATTTTCTGAATCATCTCGTTCAGAAAAGGGCTGAAAAGGCATAAAGCTACATAACAGGAATAAAACCAGTATTTTCTTGATATTACCGGAATCACTGATTTTACAAGTTCCTCTAAGAGGGCCGCTCCCTGCAGCTTATCCGGAAACAGTGCCATAGTCACTGCCACCTGAATCAGGGAGTAAAAAATAACCATACATTCCAGGCGAATCATCTTTTTCCATTTAATCTGTATTCCGAAATAGCCGGACAGTAAAATAAAACAGGTGACTCCGATGTTGCATACACCGTTCATGATTCCGGTAATACTGCTTCCCAGCCGGTCGGTTGCCATACCCTGGGCCAGCCCGAATGCGTGGATAAAGATGATCATGAATATGGATAATATTCTCAACAACTCCAGATTCGAATTTCTTTCTGCTGTTTTCATTATGCTTCCCCTATCGCTTATTATTTTCTTTCTTTTTATCATTTTACTTCTTTTTGACAGATTATTCTGAATTTAGTCTGATATTTTTCAAATGTATTGAATATGCTGATTTTTTCGACAATTAAACGCTTAGCCGCAAATTTGTTCGGCAATATCAGAGTAATTTGAAAAATTTTCAACATTTTCTGTGTTTCAAAAGTATTTTTCTGTCATCATACCGGTTCCAGAACGCAAAGGGCCGGTCCGGTAGACCAGGGGTAAACGCCATACCGCTGGGGATACTCCGCAAAACCCATACATTCTCCGGAACACTGACCGATTCCCTGAGACTCTATCACAGAAATGAGAGCTTCCTGTGCTCTTTCTGCCGCCTCAGCATAGGAATCCGGCAAAATTCCAAGCTCGCATGCCGTCTTTACGCCATAGGTGATCATGGCTGTTGCCGAGGAATCAGAAGGCCCTTCCATGGCAGAAAGCTGCCAGGGAAAAAAACCGTCAGGCTTCTGATAGCTGCAGGCTGTCTCGCACAGGTCTTTCATCAGATTTTCCAGTTCTTTGCGCTCCTGTCCTTCTGCAAGAAAAGGGATACTGTCCGCCATGCCTAAAAGAATCCAGCCCACAGCTCTTCCCCATCCTATAATTCCGTACTTCAATTTTTCTTCCAGATTATAGCCATGGTAAGGCAGTCCGGAAGACGCATCCATCCCATTTTCCAGAAAACTTTTGATCTGTACACAGCCAAGTTCTCTGGCCTCCCTGTAATTTTTTCTGTCTCCATATCGGCACAGAAGAGGGCTTATCATGCCCACTGTATCTGCAAACACCGTTTCCGGGTGCTGTCTGCGGTACACAAGACTGCCGTCTGCGGTCCTTTTCCACTCCTCCGTGAAAAGTTCCGCAGTTTCGCGTGCCTTTTCCAGATAATGATTTGACGGCACGATATCGTATAGTTCCAATAAAAGAGAAGCGTTCATGGCGTTATCCACATAGTTGCAGACGCATCCGTCCTCAATCCACATTTCCAGATACTTCTGCACAGCTTCCAGACAGAATGCTTCTTCCGTTTTCCGGTATGCGCTTAAAAGGCCTTTTGCCAGCAATGCATTGGGCCAGGAAAACCGGTCCGGCTTTTCCACCTTGCGGAACAGTATATATTTTTTGATCATTCGCTTCAGTTTTTCTTCTGATTCTACATGCGGCCATGTAAACAACTGTTTTGCTGCCGCCTGCGCTAAATTCAGATATATTTCTCTGTCCAAAGCATTTTTTTTGCTATTTTCCATATTTTATGCCTTTTTTCAAAATATTCTAAACTCTTCTTATTTTCACTTAATTTTTCGAATTGTTCCGAAATTTAATGTTATTCCGAAAATTCCATGAATTTTCTTTCTTTTTTATCTTTCTCAGCGGGAAAAATCTCATTTGTCTCAGGATAACTTATCCCATATTTTCTGCAATGTTCCTGCAATGCCTCTTACTTTTTCCTGGTATTCCGGCATAACTTTGTGAAGATGGCTTCGCATATTTTCCTCTTCCTTTTTCAGCCATTCAAAAGCCTGCAGCAAATCTTCCCTGTTCTCCAGTTTCTGCACCGGAAGCACATAGTTTTCACTGGTTCCGAACAAATCTTTTGCAATTCCAAGAGCCTTCACGGAATATCCTACAACCAGGGTAGGCACACAGCTTGAGTAAGCTGCAATCGTGGCGTGTGTTCTTGCTCCGATAAACATTCTGCAGCGGCCGATATAGCCTTTCAGCTGAGGGGCCGTAGCGTCCTCGATTTTTATCACCCTTCCGGTGTGAGAAAATTTTTCGTACAGCTTCTGTATCGGTTCTCTGTCGTCATTCTGCTTCCAGATTACGTGGGGAATCAGTGCAATTTTCATATCTGTTGTGTCCAGAATATGCTGTATCAATGCCTCATAATTGCGCATGGTGATGCCGTTTTTCTTTTCCTCCGCCACAATCATGGGGCTGATGTTAAGCCCTATGGTATTTCCTTCCTCAAAGCCTTCCGGCAAAGGAAGTTCTTCTTTATCCAGAAGAAACGCAGTATCCGGATACAGGTAAACGTTCTCACAGATTCCTGCTTCTTTCAGCGCCTGATAAGTGATGGATTCTCTCGCCATGATGGCATCATAGCGCTTTAAATCCTCCACAATAGTCTTATCCTTAAGCCGTTCCGGTTCCACAGAACAGCCCAGAAGCACTGTGGAACATCCCTGATGATGAAACATGCTGTTCGCAAGTTTTAAGTCGGACACCATATTGTCATAGCAATAATTATCTCCGCCGATGGAAATATTCAATGCATGGGCATTTTTTCCGATAACCTGCCGATAGCGATATCTTAAAAAGGATTCCGGGTCGTGAAAAATCTTTCTTATGGCATAATACCAGGCATGAACGAAAAAGTTTTGATTGATACTTCTCTCCTGAACAATCTCGGAACAGAGATTGTTCAGCGAGTATTTTTCGTCCTCTTCCTTTCTGTGTGTCACCAGTATTGCCGGAGCGGGCAAAAACTTGCACAGACTGTTGACGATCGCCTCACAGCCGTGATTTCCGCTTCCCGCATGCATATATAAAACAACTTTATCTTTTTTCAACTTTCTTTTCTCCCATCTGCCAACTTTCCGTTTCTTTTTTCCCAGTCCGCCTGCCGCTTCTTTTCCTCATCCTTTTTTCCAGATATGGTACAGCGCCAGATACAGCCGCGGAAAATACCGGAACAACGCTGTCTTTACCCGATACCCTCTGTCCAACAGGCGGCGCACTGCCTTGATCTTCCACAGTTTTTTCACATCGTTCCTGCACTGTTTTACATACATGGTCTGAGCTCTGCGCTCTTTCCCGGCAAGAGCCGCCAGCTTTCCTGCCGTGAGCATGGCAGAAACAATCTGAATACTCTGGATTTTTTCCCGGCACTCCGGATAGGCAGGGGTTAAAATCTCCTCCGCTTTCTGCCAGCAGAGAATCTGATCCATGTAGGAGGGGCGAAACGCCCGCTGCATGGCCCCCGCCTCATTCAGCCGGTAATAATAGCCGGCAAAATCCAGAATGACCGCTTTTTTCATATATTTTAAGGTATCCACCAGAAACAGCATGTCTTCCCCGATGCTGATACCTTCCGGAAATCTGGCTTTTCCCAACGTTTCTCTCCGGTAGAGCACACTCCAGCATCTGGTATAACCGTTTAAAAGATAATTTTTCACATAGCTGTCTTTATCTGCTGTTTTTATAGTAAGTCCGCTGTTTTTACACTTTTCTGTCTCTTCCAGCGCCAGCTTTTGCAAAGGTTCTCCCTTCCATTCCCGAAAACCGCAGACTGCCAGATCAGCTTTCTGTTCTTCAATGACTTTCAGCAAGGTTTTCAGCATATCCGGGTGTATGGCGTCATCTCCGTCCACAAACAGAAAATATTCTCCGTCGGTCTCCGTGATCCCCCGGTTTCTTGCCACAGACACGCCGTGGTTTTCCTTGTGAATGACCCGAATATGGGAATCTTTTCTCTCCCATTCATCACAGAGCTGACTGGTGCCGTCCGTGGAGTTATCATCGATAATTCTAATTTCAAAATTCGGATAACTCTGCCTTAAGATGCTTTCCAGACACTGTGAAAGATAGCGTACCGTATTAAAAACAGGTATGATGATACTGATTTTCCCCTTTTCCATAAATTCCCCCATCTGTCTTTATCCGCGCATCCTGTCATAGATTCGCAAAACTGTCTGAAGAAGAGCAATTTTTCCCATAGAAGGTTTCTTCATGACGGAAAGGATAAGACGATTTGCTTTATCGGAAGCTGTGATATTATATTTCCGTATTTTTTCTCCGGTCCGATTGTCAAGACAGAGCTGTCTTACTTTGGATGGCGCCTGGCTGCCGCCTCCCCGCAGTTCATTTTTTATGACAAGCATAAACAGGAAAATGCTTTCCTTCTCCGCCTGCATTTTTTTATCCCGGGCCTTTTTCTCTTCCAGTATATCGAAAATAACCCGGTTTAGGCGAAGTACGTTTTCGTACATGCCTTCATCGTATTTATGAACCATGGATTCCTCATTGTAAAAATAATGATAGAACCAGGAATCTTTCATGATCACAATCCGGCGTGCATCCAGCAGTGCCGGAAGCATAATGTTCACATCCTCGCCCATTCGAATTGCGGGATCACAGAATTTCATATTCTGCTCAACCAGCTCTCTGGAAATCAGCTTCATACACCGGGATAAGCATACGGAGCGGTTTTCGTTTCCCAAAAGATGAGGTTTTACCTTTTCTTCCAGCGCCTCTTTCTCATAGACTCCCGGTGCCAGTCCGTGGCACTGACGGCTTTCCCCATCCGGACGGCTGATGACAAAATTGCAGCATACGACCTCTCCTTTTACCCCTGCGGTCTGCTGCTGCATTTTTTCTATCATATCAAGATTGATCCAGTCGTCGCTGTCCACAAAGCACAGATATTCCCCTGTACTTTCTTTGACGCCGCGCATCCAGGCTGACATAAGTCCGCCGTTTTCCTTATGAACCACGCGGATTCTGTTATCTTTTTCAGCAAATTCGTCGCACATCTGCGGCGATCTGTCCTTTGCCCCGTCGTCGATCAGCAGAATTTCCAGATTTTTCCACGTCTGCCCTGTAAGGCTATTCACACACCGCTCCAGATATTTTTCTGCCGCATAAACCGGCACGATCACGCTGATGAGAACCTGCTCTTTCATCTCTTTCTCCCTGATAAATTTCTGGCAGGCACGCCTGCTACACATTCACCTGTCTGTTGTATATCTTTTGTCACCACAGCCCCTGCTCCGATTTTTACTTTGTCCGCAATATGGATATGACCAATAACGCAGCTTCCCCATCCAAACTCCACACCTTCTCCGATGCAGGGACTCCCTGTTCCCGGTCCTGTATTTCCAATACATAAGTTGCCTGAAATACGAGAATTTTTTCCAATTCTGGCATCCTCGTTTATGATAAGAGGTGCAATATGATAAATCAGCACTCCCTTATCAAAACTATTCTCTGCCACTTCAAATCCCAGTTTGCTTCCCAAAATATTTTTTTTTCGGTGATACCAGGCGAACTTCACCTTTCCCCAACCTGTATTTTCACAGTTCTTATAATACTCTGCCTTCCGCAGATTTTTTAAGAATCTCCATATACGATAAAACTTGGAGCGCATAAGAAAACCCTTGATAAATTCTGTTTTTCCTTTTGGAAAATAAAGTTGGTATTCTGTCTCTAAATATTCCCGATAGTCCTTTTTGCTCTGTATCAAAATATTTTCCTGTCCTTCTCTTTATTTCCTTCTGTTTTCATCCTGCCTTTAAAATCACAGTCATTCATTTACCAGTTAAGCTTTCCGTTCAAAATCTGCAAAATTCCCTTGTTTACCACGCGATAATCAAAATCTTTGGAACGCAAATATGCTGCCTTTGCATATTCTCCGTAATTATCTGAAATTTTTTCTATAGCCCTATGAATACTTTCAACGCTTCCATCTGTCACTTCAGAGTCCTTGCCATAGCGGAGAACTTCTTTGATTCCTCCTACGTCCGTAGTAACTACAGGCACTCCCAAACTTATGGCTTCCAATATCGTCATAGGTATTCCCTCAAATGTAGAGTTCATAAGAAGAATATCGGCTTTTTTCATTTCTTCTTTTGTCTCTTCCGGAGAAACAGCTCCCACAAAAGCAACCCTTCCTGAAGAGTCCAGAAGCTTCTCTAATTCCTGTCGCTCCTCCCCGCCTCCAACTATTCTGAACGAGCAGGATTTTTCATACTTCTGAACTGCTTCTATCAATGGACCTATATTTTTTACTTTTGAAAGACGCCCTGCATACAAAAAATGAATATTTTCAGGATTGAAACTTTTCTCTCTATATTCCTGACATACAATTGAATTTCCTACATGATAAACTTTTCTATTGTATGTCCTATATTCTTGTTCAGTCTCTGCTTCCAATACAAAAATACCGTTGCAGCTTTTTATGACATGAACCAAAAAGCCTTGAAAAATTTTTCTTATCCATGGCTGTTTTCTGAAAAATCGAACCCTCTGCCACATATTCATGTAAGAACCATGGGAAAACACATAGCACACTGCCCCGGGTCTTAAGATTCTCACAACGCCAAAAGCTTCCGGCGTATGAATATAATTACAGTCTTCTTTCTTAAGTCCCAGCAGTCTGCGATAGCGCGAAAGCCCTTTCACATATTCCAGGCGAAGGGATTTTTTTACCTTGTCAAGCTGAGCGGCAGCTTCCGTCACAGCCAGAAAAGAGAACTTTCCTCCGACCGTTTCGATGGTCTTTATTTTCCCTACTTCTTCCGGATCGGTGCTTACGCCCACCAAAAGTACATCTTTGGTATGCTGCGGACAGGTCTCCTGCAGAAAGCGAAGGAAATTTTTGATGCTGGTGATCTGTCCCCCCACCGGAAAATCTCTGAAATTACAGGTATCGTACAAAATCAGTCTTGCTGCCATTTTCTATTTTGCCCCTTTTCCGAAAAGTACCACGCCCACTGTCTGAATCAGTATTTTAATATCCAGCGTCAGTGACCAGTTGTCAATGTACTGCAGATCCAGGCGCACTACCTCCTCAAAGTCATCGATATCACTTCGTCCGCTTACCTGCCACATACCGGTAAGTCCGGGAGTCATGCTGATTCTGCGGCGATAGTAAAGATTATACTTTTCAAACTCGTCCTCCGTGGGCGGCCTTGTTCCCACAAGACTCATATCTCCCGCAAGCACGTTGAAAAACTGTGGAAATTCATCCAGGCTTGTCTTGCGCAGGAATTTTCCCACTTTGGTGACACGGGGGTCGTTTTCCATTTTAAACATGAGGCCTTTTACTTCGTTTTGAGCCTCCAGTTCTTTCTTTCGCTCCTCTGCATCCACATACATGGAGCGGAATTTAAAGATTTTAAATCTTCTTCCGTTTCGGCCGATTCTCGTCTGAGAGAACAATACCGGACCGGGAGAATCTAATTTGATTGCCGCTGCCAGAAACGGAAACATGATGATGGTGATCAGGGAACCCACCAGGCCTCCCACAATATCCATAAGTCTCTTGATCAGCTGACGCTTATAGCTGCTGTGAAAACTGTCATAAGAAATAACCGTGTAACCGCCGAAGCTTTCTACTGTTCCCGGGTTCTTTGCATCCTGGTAAACGCCCAGATTGTAATGACAGCTTACCCCCATTTCTCCAAATCCCCGGATCAGTTTTCCTTTCTCTTCCCGGTGCAGATGGTAAGCGTTGATAAACACTTCGTCAAGAGGGAGCTGTTTTGCAACCTCCAGCAGGTCTTCCCCTCCTGCCACCACCGGGATACCTTCGATTTCTTCAAGATTTCCCTTGTCATCCACACAGGCAAGCGCCGTGATCTGATAATCCACACCAAGCACGTCTTTCAGACGTTTTACCGTTTCCTCCAAAAGCTCTCTCTCTGCTGCCACCATAATCTTGATGACGGTTCTCTCGGAAGAAAACATCGTGTAAAAAACTTTCTTTAAGATCAGATGAACCACATAGACTAAGACTATGTTGATGACAATAAAGTAACCCATTACCAGCCTGGAAAACAGATCGGATTTTTTGATCATAAACAGGAAAAATCCCACTACCAAAACCATGGCTGCGTTATACTTTATGACTTCCACTGCCTCAGCCAGATAACCTCTCTTGAGAAAATTCCGGCTGTTGTCTATGAAAAAAGTGTACACGGTAAAGAAAAGCAGGAAGCACACGCACACCATGATGTGTACAGAACGGTCCGCCATATCCGAAAAATTCCCGTAACGTATATAATTGGCAATCATATAGGAAAAAATAATGCACAGCAAATCTGCCAGCCACAGACCATAGGTCATAATCACTTTGTTTCTGCGTACCATAAGCTTTATCTCCACTATTTTCTGAGCATTTCTTCCCAGTAAAGCTCCGTGCGGCTTTCCCAGGAAAAACGTCTGATATTCTGGTATCCTTTTTCAATCAGTTTCTCTCTCAAGGCTTCATCGGAAACCACCCGCTCCAGGGCTTTCGTCACAGCCTCAAAATCGTCCGGGTCTACAAGAATGCCTGCGTCCTTTACCACTTCAGGCAGGGAAGAACGGTCAGAGCACACCACCGGCACTCCCAGCTGCATGGCCTCAAGAGGCGGGAACCCGAATCCTTCCATGTAAGAAAGAAAGAGAAAGGCTCTGGCTCCTTTCAAGAGAAGGCACATATCTCCGAAGTCTTTGATAAATTTATAACACGTAACATGTTTTGCAGCCTCCTCTGAAATGGAATACCCTTCTGTTCCCTCAATTCCCACTGCCAGTAAGGACAGCGGTTTTTCTTTTTTTCTCAGCGCCTGCTGATAATAGGAATCGTAAGCCTTCAGAATTCCGGCTGCGTTTTTGTGAGGCAGTCCTGAAGTCACTGCAAACAGATAGTTTCCGTTATCCGGCGGACTGACTTCCTTAAACTTTCCGTCTTGCGGACAACTTACATCGTTGTAGCCGTTGTAGATAACATGAACTCTGTCTCTGCATCCCGGACACATCTCTTCCATCTCTTTCAGGGAATATTCCGAGATCGTAATCACCCGGTTTGCCCTGCGGATGGACGCTTTCAGGCGATTCATGATATAGGCATTTTCCAGCTTGTTGAACGTATCCGGAAAATATTTATGGTAATAAAAAGGAATCAGATCATGGACTATAATCGTGTCCTTCACACTGCAGAACAGGGGACGGTAACCTCTTGGGAAAAGAATCCTGTCCGCATGGTATTTCTTTGCCCACACAGGCACGCGGAAAAGTTCCCATAAAATCATATTGACTTTATTCAGGGGATTTCCGGGTACTTTGACAAAAGTTACTCCCGACACATCAAAATCTTTTTGGTTATACTCGTTGCCAAGAACAATGATTTCTTCACATTCCGGCTTTTCAGGAAGAGTGGCAGCCAGATGTGTGATGATACTCCCGGTCAGATTGTAAATGCCGATGCTCTTTCCGGCACCTTTTACCAGCTTATAGCAATCTATCAAAAGTCTCATGCATTTCCTCCTTTCCCGGGCAGAAGTTTATAAAACTGCCACCAGTACGCATCCTTTCCTTTGTCTGCATGGAGGATTTCACTCCACCACGCTCCCATCAGCACAAGCATATAGTTGCGTCCGATATACACGGAAATAAAGTGCGCCTCCAACAGAGTATAGCAGGAAAACAGCAGCAGGAGCATAAACCAGAATCTGCTCTTTTCTTTCATGCATTTCCACATAATGGCAAGATTCAGAAACAGATAGACGGCTCCCGGGATGATTCCGTACCAGTAAAACAGTCTTATGTAACCGGTATCAAAATAAATATTGTTTTCCGGGACCGAAAACAGCGTCCAGTTTTTCATGGCTCCGCCTTCGTACGTGTAATCAAAGGAACTGCGGAAGCGCCCGTTTAACACTCTGTCAAGCAGCGGAAACGGAGAATCCCCTTTTCCGTAATAAGCTGCCACAAAGGAAAGCGCTACGCAGAATACCACAGCCGCAAATCCGAGAATATAGACCCATTTTTTCTCTCCCAACGCGGGAATATACTGAAAGCAAACGGCCACCACCAGGGCTCCGGCCATAAACAAAATTCCTGTCCTGGACACGGTCAGCACATACGTAAGAATCGTTAGAACTGCCAGCAGCCCGTAATGCCACCATTTCAACTTTTCATGATACAGGGCGATTCCAAGCACCATAAGCACAAATACCATGCAGGAAAGAGCGTTGGGATGACCAAGACCTAAGCAGTAGCGCAGTTCTCCGTCGCCTCTGCCGTAATCTGCGATCCGATACAGATTGCCGTAAATTCCAGTCACGGAAAGCAGAACAAGCAGCAATACCCCTGCCGTTGTGAACCAGAAAGCTGCCTTCAGAACTTTCTTCCAGTCCATTCCCTTAAGCGCCATGCAAAAGACGACGATTCTGACTGCCTCGTCTCTTGTTGAACTGAAATAACAGAGCACTCCCACCAGTCCGAAAAGAATCATCCATCCCAATTCTCTGGCTGTATATCTGGTCAGACAGATTTTCAGCACAAATAAAAGGAAAGCAATGCGGAACATCCAGCTTTCATAAGGATTGATATAATCGCTTTTATCCAAAATTACAACCAGCAGCTCTATAAAAAATCCGCCATAGAAAAATGTTCTGCCTGCCGCCGGAAGTTTTTCTTTCCAGTTCATACCTATTTCCTCCATTTCGAAGCGTTCCTGCTGAGGAGAAGACGCAAATACAGAATCTGTACCTGCCATCCGCAGTTCTTTCCCCTTACTTCCCGGGGGTCAGCTTA
This sequence comes from uncultured Lachnospiraceae bacterium, assembly GCA_944381635.1. GTDB lineage: Bacteria > Bacillota > Clostridia > Lachnospirales > Lachnospiraceae > CALWLY01. Next base: position 81,577 of record CALWLY010000001.1, on the reverse strand, counting down.
TGCTTCAGCCCGTTCCAATACCCGAGTACGGTATTTTTCCAGAACCATCTCAGTCTTTCCGTCAGATATTCTCCCCCGGTGGCCCCGCATTCCTTTGCGGTCTTCCACCCCTGCTTAAAGACTACTGTCATATGCAGCATTTCCTTTCTGCAGGCTTCCTGCGACTGAAGACCATATTTTTGATACATAAGAAACCGGTCCTGAAACTTACGGATATCTTTCTCCTGAAACATTTCTGTATACTGGCTTTCGTGAATTCCTATGGAAATCAAAGGCTCTCTTGTGAAAGCGAAAACCGGGTTTACAGAAAGGATTTCAAAATATAAAAACATGTCGGAAGCCCAGTTGCTTGCCTCGTCAAACCTCACATCTGTATTGCGATAGATAACCGCACTGGGAGCACCTATCTCGTTTCCCAAAAACAGATTGCGGTAATCTCTTTTTAACCTGTCTGTGTATTCCTTCCCTGCCGCTCTTGCGTAGGAAGTTTTGGAAGAAACCTGCATAGTACCGCAGAAAGCCATCCCCGCATCCGGATTGTCCTCCAGAAGAACGACCATTTTTTCAAGGCTTTCCGGGCCGGTAAACCAGTCATCGCTGAACATGATTTTTACATACTTGCCCTTTGCAAGGGATAAGGCCTTGTTCCAGTTGAAAATATGTCCCAACGGTTTCGGATTATGAACATAGGTCACTTTTTCCCTTTGCGTCTCTTCAAGACGATTCATAGCTTCCTCTATTCTGTTGTCCGTAGAATCGTCAGATAATATTACTTCGTAGTCCGAAAAAGTCTGACTCCATATCGAATCAAAAAGTCTTGCCACCTCTTCCGGATTGTTGTAGGCGGGTACACAGATAGACACTCCGAGTCTTTTCCGGGCACTTTCTGTTCTTTTGTTTTCTCTTTCCTGTGTCTGCAACTTCCCACCTCCTGCAGATACCGCCGTATCTGCTTTGCTTTCGTTTCCGGTCATCCTGTCTTTATTTTCTTCCGGTCAGTATCCGTAAAACTTTTTTTCCTGCCTTCAGGAAAAAGAAGCCTCCTCTGCGCACTGTGCCTGCCATGTGCCGGAAAAACTTATGCACCGCAGATTCTTCTTTTAAAATCAGATATTCGTACTCTTTCTGATGTTCTCTCAAATACTCCGGGAAGGATTCATCTATTTTTACCTGAATAAACCGGGCATCCCTGCCGAAAATATCTTTTCCGTCCTTGATTTTGTCTGCCACATCCGAAAGGACTTCCGCCTTGTTGTACTCCTGATGAGCTGCGCTTCTTACCTTTTCGGCAACTCTTTTCTTCACATCCTTTTCGCCGTGACCTCCCATATAGCCAAAGTGCCATCCGCCGTCCGAAACACGGATTCCGCACTCCTTTCTCTCCGGAAACCGCAGTTCTCCCAGCTTTAAGTTCTGCTCTCTTAACAGACGGTAACTGCACATTTTGGATCCGATCCAGCTTTTTTTCTCTACCCCTGGAAACTCTCCAGCGTAGGAAAGAAGATTTCCGGAGACTTCCTCCATATTCAGATAGCAGTAAAAAAGTCTCTGGGCAAAATGGTAAATTTTTGTATCATCAAAATTTTTTAGAATCTCTTTTACCTTTTCCGGATTGGGGATTTCGTCCAGGTCACTGAAAATAATGATATCTTCATCCGTACAGTCCTTAAGCCCTCTTCCTACCGCATTTTTCTGAAAAGTGTCTCTGTCATGGGTATAGCCCGGCGGCGTATCCTCCACCACTACATGGATGATCTTATCCGCAAATTCGGCAAACATCTCTTTGTTTTCCTCATAGTAAAGAGGCTTCGGATTGCCGGAAAATGTCTCTGTGGCTTCACTTATGACAAACTTGTCCACAACCGGACTCATCACATGAAGACGCAGTTTCAAAATATCCAGTTCATTAAAAAACTGAAAACAATCGTATACCATACTGTCCCTCTCTGCCCTCTGAATACGCAGGGCTGTTGTCTGTTCCATCTTTATCAGCCTGGCAGTCTTTTTGTCCGCCTTTCATTGCCTTCGCCATATTTAACGGTTTCTTGCCTGCCTTTGGCAGCTGTTTTCGAACCGCTTATTTTTGCTGCCCATTCAATGCCTGTGCAGTTTTTCATGGACTTTGCCGTGAAGCTTGCGCAGCTTCTGCAGTGCCGGATGTTTTTTTCGGAAATCCGGATACCCTGCGTTGGTTCCATACCATTTGTGAAAAACAAAGGGTGTGATCCCTTCGATTTCAGGGATCATATTTTCGTGTCCGAAATATTTTGCCACATCAAGAGGGGCAATCTGCATTCCTTCCGCTTCCAGAAGGTGTCTGATCTTGCAGCAGATAAAACCGTCCTCATTGAAATATCCCTTTTCTCCAGTCCAGGGAATATTGGCCTTTTTGGGAAAATCCATCAGCCGCTTGCTGCGGATTCCCACACTGTTTCCCACACGGCACAGGTTTCCGTAAATATCCCGGTATGTGGTATCATCGCCCTCTTTGGGAAGAGGCCAGGGAGAACCGATATAGTCATAGTCCAGAAATTCGTCTCTCCACATTTCCGGATGAACCACAAACCCATCGTAGTGCACCAAAAGGGCAAATTCCGTGTGAATATATTCACCCATATCATAAACGGTTTTGTAGTTAAAATCGTCAATATTGTTCAACCTGTCGATATGGCTGTATCGTATACCTTTGGGAAGAAATTTCGGTTTTTTGTCGGTTATGATCACTGCGTCTGCAAACTCAATCCCCCTCATGCTGTATTCCATGGCTTTGAGAGTAGCCCTTACATTCACACTTGTCATGGCGCAAAGGGTTACCTGGGGCAGTACCAGCTTTCCTTCCCTGTTTTTATAACTGCGCGGCTGTTTCTCTTCTTTGCCGCGTTCTGCTTTATATTCTTCCATTTTTTCCTCTATTCCGTCCGTCTCTCTGTCAGAAGACTCCTGTGTTCAGAAAACGCCATCCGTTTCTCAGACTTTCAGAAGTCCTGCTCTTCTTAACAGCGCCCGGTAAATTTTCTTTGTCATAAACCAGTAAGAAATCCATTTCGCTCTCGCTCTTTTTAAAGAAAGCGAAATGCCTTGCGGCTTTACGCCTGCTTTTTGATATCTGGAAGATGTTTCCTTATAATGCTTTAATTCTTCCCGACATTCCTCCGCGGTGAAAAGTTTCCCTTTTTTATCCTGATAATGAAATCCGGTGTAAATATTCTGCTCCGAAGCCCAATATCCATCAGACACATTATAGCGTGCCCAATATTTGGGGGCGATAATAAATTTCACCGTCTCCGAGGTAAAAGCCGGGAAACAGGCAAAGGTAGAGTTGGAAAGGAGCAGATATACCGCATTTTTTATCATAACATAGTCCCGGTCCAGGTCTCCGTGATAAACGGGAATTCCCGGGAGAAGTTTTCCTGCTGCTTCCGGGTCATCTGTCACGATCACAAACTCCATATCCGGCCGGATTTTCTTCATGTTTCGGATTCCGTTGATCCAGTATTTTCTGTCCAGATACAGCTCCGGGCTCCCCGTATATTCGCCGCCCCGGATATTGATGATACAGAGATTGTCTCTTGTAAACTCATGGGTATCATACTCGGGTTTTACTTTCATCCAGCTTCGTATATCATCCATGTGGGAGAGGAAATAACTCTCATCCTGCAGGTTTCCGTAAATCAGTGTGTTGTCCGAAGCTTCGAAAAGCTCTTCATCCCTGCCGGAAACATAACACCCGTGGGTCAGATCATGGGCAGAATTTCCCAGATATAGTCTGTCATCTTTTTCCTGGTAACGGCGAAAGGAACTTGTATCTTCGATTTTTTTTCCAAGATCCAGATCCATAAAATACATGCCTTTTTTGCTGTGTATATTCACCGCAAGCTGTTCCTGTCCGGCTGTTACAAACTCCACGCCTTTTTCTTTTGCCAGACATCTGGCCGTCACATAAATGAAAAGCTGATTGCCAAGTCCCTGGCCTTTCAAAAACTCTGTACCTATCATAAAATACCTTCGATCATGATTCTTTGTGTTCCAGTTTTGTTTTTACGATTTTTCCGTCATTTACGTTGTAAATGATATCACAATTCTCTATTGTCCGCAATCTGTGGGCAATGATGATAAGGGTCTTGCGCCCATGAAAACTGTCAATCGCCTCCATGATTGCCGATTCTGTGTCATTGTCAAGGGCTGACGTTGCCTCGTCAAACACCAGAATGCTTGGATTATGGTAAAGAGCTCTGGCAATACCGATTCTCTGACGCTGTCCGCCGGAAAGACGGATTCCCCGGTCGCCGGTGCTTGTATCCAGTCCCTCCGGAAGTTTTTCCACAAACTCTTTCATCTGCGCTTCCTCCAGAACTTCCCAGATTCTCTTATCGTCAATGTCCTCTCTGGATACACCGAAGGCAATATTTTCCCGGATAGAATCGTCCGTCAGGAAAATAGACTGCGGAATATAGCCGATGTTGGAAAGCCATGAGGGATAATTGTCAAAAATATTTTTTCCGCCGCAGGTAATCGTTCCCTCCTGTACTTTTAAAAGTCCCAGAAGAATGTCCACAGTGGTTGTCTTTCCGCCGCCGGAAGGCCCCATGATTCCCACCGATTTCCCGATGGGAATGGTCATTTCGGCATGGTCGAGGATCTTCTTTGTTGTATTGGGATATGCATAGGTGATATCAGAAAGCCTGATCTCGCCTTCCGCACGGATCGGCTCCTTCCCTGTCTCATCTTTTATCTGATATTTTTCGTATTTGCGGAAATCGTCAAAGTTTACCGTCTCATATACATAGTCAAGAGCCGGCTGGAAAAAGGCGATATTTGTAATATAGGTGTTGATTCTGTTTACACTGGGCATCAGACGGATAGCCGCTGTGGCAAAGGCCATAACCGATGTCATGATTCCTGCCAGCCCGCCGCCTAACATCAGATAAACCATCAGGTATGCCAGCACGCCGGCAATACAGATCGTTTCAATCATCAGACGAGGCATGTTGTTAAGCAGAGTATACTTACTGGAAGCATCCCCGGAAATCTGAGAATACTTGCGGAAATTTTCTGCAAAATAAGACTCTTTGTGAAGTATTTTCACATCTTTGATGCCGTAGATGGACTGAAGACGCCATTTTCCCATTCGGCTCTGCACTTCCTGGGAAATACTTCCCAGACGGTTCAGCCGGGGTTTCATCACCTTCATGATCAGAATCGTCATGCCAAATAAGATCACGCCCATGATAATCAGCATTTTAAAGTCTACAAACATCAGGAATACACACAAAAACAGGGACACTACAAGCTCTGTTGCCAGCTGAATGTAATTTAAAAGCACGTTGAACACTTTGGGCACATCCCCGTCTACCGTACGGAAAACCGTAGGAATATCCGCATTCAAATAAAATTCGTAGGGACGGTTCAGATACTCTTCCAGCATGTAGCTTACAGTGCGGAACTGATTCATATTGACAAACCTTGCCTGTACGTAAGTGAGCAAAAGCAGGTAAGCATTTTTGATGACAAACATAACTATGACTGCCGCCAGAAGCAGAATTACAAACTGGGTAAATGTATCTTCATTCAGTTCGAAGTGAATAAAAGCACACACTTTCTGTACGATTTCACTTTCAATCATGACCTCCGGTTCCATAATGGCCTGCGCCAGAGGCAGGATCATACCGACCCCCAGAGTTTCCAGTACGGCTCCGACCAAGATCATCACTCCCAGGATGCCGATACGTCTTTTCTGTTTACTACTTAAGATAGCATAAAGTTTTTTAATATTTCCTATCATAATCGAATCATATCCTCCGTATAAATATCCCGGCATTCCTGTTCGTTCAGCCAGCGTTTCGGTGCAATCACACATTTTTCCGGATTGTCGTTAAGCCAGGCTCCCCACCAGCTGAAGCTGCTGTTGGCAATGATATTATGTCTGCACCGACTCATAAGATACATATCCTGGTAGCCGGTATCTTCGCTGCTTCCCTCCACAACACAGCAGTCTTCCTGCTCAAAATGTTCTTTCGCCCACGGGTAATCGTTAGTGAATACAAAAAAACGGGCATCCGGCACTCTTTTTTTTATTTCTTCCATAGCCTTCTGATAATATTCCAGGGTACAGATTCCGGTATAGATTCCTCCGTGCCCCGAGTCCAGATAATCGCCCCGGCGCACGTGGATACTGACAGAAGCTGAGGATTCGATTTCTTCCAGATATTTTAATGTCTTCTCTCCAAGTCCCAGTTTGTCTTTCTGAAAACGATAAGCTTCTCTCACCTGCTCTTTTACCGGCGCAAAATATTTTTCACTCTGAAAGCATCCTTCCAGAAAAATAGGATCGCTGTTTACTGCTTTTGGATCAAAGTTGGTGTCTTTCTCCCGATATGCCAGACTTTTTCTTCCGAAAATTTTGCGGCGCAGTCTGATAAGAGGCTTCATGGAAGAATCGGTCATTCGGATGATTTCCTTTTCAGACGCCCTGTCATAGGAAATCCCGAAAACCTGCCCAAGCTGTCTGGGCCGGTTTCCTTCCTGTCCGTAACAGGTGGTATCATCAATTTTTACTGTTTTTCCCTCTGCTTTCAGCCGAAGGTAAAGGGCGTATTCAAACATCTGATTTCCCAGTCCCCCGGACAGCTGTACAATTACCATTGATTCTATGCTCCTCTTTCCTCTGTGCGTTTTGATTTTTCGGTATCATCTTCGAGTCTTGATCGGCAGTATGACTTTGTCGTTCAGCCACATGACTGCAAGATACAGCGGTGCGGACTTTAAAAAAATGTCCATTTTCTTTTTCTCATTGGGATTGGCTCCCCGGCACCGGTAGACCCGTTCCATCCCGTCCCTGTCCGCTGACAGCCTGCGGCGAATAAAGGCGCAGTATTCTTTCCGCTTCGGATCTTTCGATGCGTGCAGCTCCCGATAGTAGATCAAAAGTCTTTTGTAAAAGAAGCAAAGGTGCACATCCGCCAGATCATCTCTGCCGATGCTTCTCAAAAATTTTTCCTTTTCCTCATAAGCCGGTATCTGGTCCGTAAAGATTTCTTTTCGGCTTACACGGTTCATTATGCTTCCTTCCCGGTCCTGCACGTAATTGTAATAGGCGGTGTCCAGATAGACTCCCCGCTTGATTCGGGCAAGGAGTTTTGTCGTGTATACGATATCCTCGTATAGTTTTCCTTTGGGAAACCGGAGTTCTCCCATCAGTTCTCTTTTATATACTTTATTCCAGGCCGCGTTTTGAAACGGGTATTCATCCAGCTCCAGAAGAAAGACTTCCAGCATTCCCTGGCCTTCCCACACAGTGCACTTGCCTGTAGAGCCGTCCACAGTGCGGTCCCGAAAGACCTGTTTGTACCGGCAGGCGCATAAATCTGCCCCCTCTTTTTCCAGGGCAGTGATCATGGATTCGTACATAGTCTCATCCACCCAGTCATCGCCGTCCACAAAGGCAATGTAGGTTCCTTTCGCCTGGGCAATTCCTGCGTTTCTGGCGTCCGAAAGTCCCCCGTTTTCCTTATGGATGACCCGTATCCTTTGATCCTGCGCCTGAAACTGATCGCAAAGAGCCGGGCAGCTGTCGGTAGAGCCATCATCCACAAGCAGAATTTCCAGATTCTCATAGGTCTGGGCCATAAGAGAACGCACACAGCGCTCCAGATATTTTTCTACGTTATAAACCGCAACAATCACGGATAAAAGCTCCATGCGTTCCTCCTTTTTATGAGATCACATATTGTTTCATCATCCATTCCTGGAACATGAGAATAAACCAGATCTGTTTTCTCCACTGTCCCTTTTCCACAAAGTCCGTCCAGATTTTCCATACTACATCCGGATTTAAAATTCCCTGCTCTTTTAAGAGCTTTCTGTCGATGAGACTTTCTGCCCACTGTCTCATGGCAGGCTCTAAAAGCCATTTCTGGATCGGAATGGAAAATCCCTTTTTGGGGCGTTCCATCATTTCTTTGGGCACATAGCGATATAAAACATCCCTAAGAACCAGCTTTCCAAGCTCTCCCTGTCTCTTATATTCCACCGGAAGGCTCCAGGCAAATTCCACTACATCCTTATCAAGCATGGGAACCCTGGTTTCCAAAGACACAGCCATGGCGGTTCTGTCCACCTTTACAAGGATATCATTGGGATGATACATCAGCATATCCATCAGCATGATATTGTGATTCTGCTCCGGCAAAAAGTTCGCCTCGTATTCTGTAAAGTAGTAGGGCAGTTTTTCTTCCGTCAAAGAAATTTCATGGTTCAAAGGGTTGGTTTCGTAAGACATTTTATAAACTTCACAGGCATCCTTTGCGGAAAGCAGCTTTCCTCTTATCTGCCAGTCGTCTTTTGTGGAAAGAGGCCCGTGAAGCAGAAACTCACTGGCGGGTTTTCTTATAAACATGGGAATTTTCCGGATTTTATCCCACACTCCACAGGTGGAAACATAAGAGGTATAACCGCAGAAAAGCTCGTCTCCTCCGTCTCCGCTTAAAGAAACCGTCACATGCTCTCTTGTCATTTTGCTTACCAGATAGGTGGGAATCTGGGAGGAATCCGCGAAAGGCTCCGAAAACATGCCGGCCAATTCCGGAATCACCGCCTTGGCATCCTTCTCAGAAATGTAAAGCTCTGTGTGATAGGTTCCCAGATGCTTTGCAATCTCCGCTGCCGCCTCCGCCTCGTTGTATTTTTTATCTTCCATACCGATGGTAAAGCTCTTTACTTTTCCTGCATTCAAATCCTGCATCAGAGCCACCACCGTGCTGCTGTCAATTCCGGCGGAAAGGAAGGCGCCTACCGGCACATCCGCCTCCATCTGGCCGCGGATGGAAGCTTTTAAAAGTCTTTCCAGTTCATCAGCCGCTTCCTTTCTGCTTCCTTTAAACAGGTTGTTCTGTCCCTTTCTTGCGGCTTCCTTCATGGACCAGTAGCACTCCAGCTTTTCGCTTCCGCGACGGAAAGGAGCTTGGATTGTCAGCATACATCCCGGTTCCAGTTTGGCTATATTTTTATAAACAGAATAGGGCGCCGGAATATAGCCATGGGTAAAATAAATGTCCAGCACTCCCTGATTGATTTCTTTTTCAAAACCGTCCAGCACGGCAATCGAGCCAAGATCCGAGGCAAAAACAAAACTGTCCCTGACAAAGCCGTAATACAAAGGCTTTTCACCCACACGGTCTCTTAACAGATAAAGTATCTCTTCTTTCCTGTCATACAAGGCAATGGCAAACATTCCCTTGCACATGGAGATGGCTTCCTTCACCCCGTAGTTTTCCATGGCTTCCAGAAGAACCTCTGTATCGGAGCTTCCCCGGAATGCCGTCACTTTTTTCTCCGCAAGCAGCTTTTTTGCCACTTCCTTGTGATTGTAAATCTCACCGTTAAAGGCAATCACAAAACGCCCGCTGTGAGAGATCATAGGCTGTGCTCCCGCCTGACTCAAATCCACAATAGAAAGACGCTGATGGCCAAAGACCACATCTTTTTTGTCGGAAATCCAGATTCCGGAAGCATCCGGTCCCCGATGCTTCATGCGCTCATTCATTTTCCGGATATTCTTTTCCCAGTCTTTTTCCTCGCTGTAAGGGTTTTTCTTTCCCCAGTTGCAAAATCCCGCTATTCCACACATGATTTTATTCCTCTTCTTCCAGAATCTTGAAATCCTTATTGGCTATTCGCGTTGCGATCGTCTCCTTTGCCTTTTGGGCCTGCTCCTGCCACAGCTGCCAGGATTCCTCCCAGCTTTCGTAGCCTTCCTGTCCCCGCTTGTCGGTAAATTCATAATTCTCAGCCAGATAATTTCCCAAAAAGGCGGTGCATTTCTCTGCTCCGATGGCATTGGCGTGACCGCCGTAATCATAGAAATCTGTAGCAAAATCCACGCCGATTTCCTCGTAATAGTCATTCAGATTCAGAAAATTGTACCCGTAAGGTTCTATAATATCCGCCATGTAATTAAACATGGCCTGTTTCTCGTAGGTCATAGTATAAGGCGAAACAATAAAGAGCGCATTCAGATTTTCCTCTTTCAAATATTCCAAAAGTTCCTTTAATACTTCCTCCTCGTCCGCCGGAATAGGCTGTCGGTCCGTCACATAGGAATAATCCGCTATCTCGCTGGGTCCCACTTCGTCGTTGATCACATGTCCTTTTAAGGGATCTGGATACTTATAACGAAATGTGCGCAGCTGCGAGGGCATCACCATGGTTTTCCAGTTGGAATGATACTTGAAAATATCAAAATAATAAGTGTAGCGCTCGGAGACATCGTCCACCAGCGCATTGATGGTCTTGATCCGGTTCCAGGAATAACGCATATTGTCGGTGACTCCTCTGGTATAAGCCATATTTTCCGTGAGCGCCGAATCCTCCGCCGTATACATTCGCATTTCAAAGACAAAAAGATCCGGATCCTGGGTTTTTCTCGCCTCTTCAATCAAATGCACCGCCGCTTTGGGACGCTGCATGTTCGTGGAAAGAGGATACATGGTGATTCCATGCTCTCCCCAGATTTTGGGGGCTGCATAATAGGGATAGACCGGGGATGAACCAATCATGATCACGTCGATAGTATCCTCCGGTTCCGCATAAAACCCCACAAAGCGATCTTTCACATTTCCGTTTGTCCGTATCACATACGTCAGCGGAATCAATATCATAAAAAACCCCACCACAAAGACAATCGCCCCTAACGCCTGTCTTTTCGTCATGTTTCCTCCCATCCTGCCGCAGATGCAGCATGAATCTTACACTTGCATTTTTCTGTATTTTGGCACTGCTGCCCGTAAGCAGCAATCCTGCAGCCGAATTTTCTGCCGGCCTGCCATCCGGTCATTCAGCTTTATCTTCTTATCCTGCTTACCAGGTAATCCATCCATTCCTTATCCACAATGTCCGGATGGTATTTATTCAAAAGCTCCGCCGCTTTTTTCCCGCAGGCTGCCGCTTTTTCCCTGTCTTCCATAAACTCTTTCAGAGCGCGGACTAACGCCTCCACATCTCCGGGCGGAACCAGTTTTCCGTTTACATCATTTTCGATAAGCTCCGCTGCTCCTCCGCCGGAACAGTCGGTGGAAATCACCGGAAGCCCCATACACATAGCTTCGATCAGCGTATTTGGCATTCCCTCGCTGTAGGAGGAAAGCACAAAAATTCCCGACCGGTAAATCCGGTCTGCCACATCGTTTACCGATCCCGGCAGTAAAATCCGGTCTGTCAGTTCAAACTGCTCCGCCAGCTTTTTAAGGCGTTCTTTCTTTTCTCCCTCGCCGTAAATGATAAGTTTATAATCCGGAAAGCGTTCTGCCAGTCTTGCAAAAGCTCTGACGATCATTTCATGATTTTTATTGGCATCGATGCGGCCCACCGCCACAATCTCCTTTTCCCGCTCTCCATCAAAAGGTTCTCTGACAAAGGCCGGATTCAGAGGATTTTTCAGCACCACAGCCTTTTTCTGAATTCCTGCCGGGAAAAATTCTTTTGCCTTCTCGGACTGCAGAATCACACCGTCGGCTTTTCGGAACAGCGTTCTGGCAAGCAGCCTTAAGACGGTGGAATAATATTCCTCTTTCGGCTCTCCTCTTACGGATATGACCACAGGAATCTTTAAAAAGAGGGACGTCAGAAGAGCCATCATATTGTTTTTGCCTATAAAAGAAAGAATCATATCCGGTTTCTCCCGCTTCCAGATGGCGCGAAGCTTGCACAAACGCCGATAAAAGTTCAGCGCGCGGTTTTCCGTAGTCTCTTCCCGGGTGATCTCGCTGAAAACCCTTTTTACTCCTTCCGGAAGGGGATATTCCGCCTCTCCCTGATACTGGGTCACCATTGTCACCAGAAATCCCTGCCTTGTCAGATAGTCCGCCAGATTGACTAAAACTCTCTCTGAACCACCTTTTCTGAGCGTACTGATGAAAAGCGCGATATGCTTTTTTTCCTCAAAATGCTTTTCTTTCATTCCTCTTCCTCTTACATCTGTTTTTGCTTAAATTCCAGATACCACTGCTGGAAGGTAAAAAATGACCATGCGATTTTGGAATAGTTCTTCCCGCTTGCCGGTCCCCCGTCTCCGGTAGACAGGTATTCTTCAATAAACCTGCTGGTGGCTTCCGGTGCAAAAATACCCTGATTCCTTAAAAAGTCCCTATTGCTCATGGCGATAAGCTGATCGCGAAGCGGTCCCCTCAGCCACTTGTCAAGGGGAACGGCGAAGCCCACTTTCGGTCTGTCCAGCAGTTCTCTCGGGATAAAATCATAGGAAATGTCTTTCAAGATACGTTTCTTAACGCCGTTTTCAAATTTGTAGGAATGGGGCAGGCTGTACGCATACTCCATCACATCCTTATCCAGAATAGGGCATCTGGCTTCCAGAGAATATTTCATGCTGGCCCTGTCCACCTTACATAAAATATCCCCGGGCAGGTAGGTATCCATATCCAAAAGCATTCTTCTCTCCTGCCAGTCTGCCTCCTGATATCTGCTCTCAAATTCGTATTTTTCGCTCAATCCGCCATCCGGCAAAAGTTTTCGGATCGTGCGGATATAATGATCGCTGCTTAACTGTGTCTTTGTCTCCGGATTTCGGTTGCCTGCTATCACTCTCACCTTGAGAGGAAGCCTGTCGTAAAGTCCCGCCTGGCGGATTCCGGGAAGCTGACTGATCCCATAGGCCAGTTTTCCAAGCCCGTCCAGTTTTTGTGCCTGTGCAACCTTCTGATAAACATTGTATCCGCAGAAAAATTCATCCCCGCCGTCCCCGGAAAGCGCCACTGTCACGGAGTCAGAGGCCAGTTTAGACACCAGCATCGTCGGGATTTGGGAAGAATCTGCAAAAGGTTCGTCGTAGTAGCGGGGAATACTCTCCACCAGCGCATACATTTCCTTCTCATCAATCGTAAGCTCCGTATGCTCACATCCCAGGTATTCCGCCACTGCTTTTGCATATTTCGCCTCGTTGTAGCGCTCCTCGGAAAAACCGATGGAAAAAGTTTTTACCGGTTTGTCCGATAAGCTCTGTGCAATAGCCGTCACCAGGGAAGAATCGTATCCTCCGCTCAAAAAGGTTCCAAGCGGCACATCAGCGATCATTCTTTTCTTTACGGATTCCGTGAGAAGTCTTTTTAATTCCTCTTTTGCCTCCCCATAATCAGAAGGAGGATTTTTCTTCTTTTCACGATAGACTTCTCCCACATCCCAATATTTCCATTTTTCTGTTTTGCCGCCGGAAAATTTCAGTACGGATCCCGGTTCCAGTTTATATACGTTTTCAAACACGGTATCCGGCGCCTGAATGTACTGCTGAAGCATAAAACGTCTCATCACTTTTCGGTTCAGTTCCCCGGAAAAACCGGGACAAGCCATGATCGGTTTCAGCTCGGAACCAAAGACCAGATTTTCATTGTCCAGCCAGTAGTAAAGAGGTTTCTTTCCGATACGGTCTCTGATCAGAAACACTTCATCGCTCTTTCTGTCATAAAGCGCAATGGCAAACATGCCGTTAAAGCGCTCCACGCAGGAAATCCCCCACTTCAGATACGCAGCCAGAATCACTTCCGTATCGCAGTGGCTCTTAAAAGGATAGCCGGAAAGTTCTTCCCTCAGCTCCCGGAAGTTGTAAATTTCTCCGTTAAACACTACGGACACCCTTCCGTCCCCTGCATGCATAGGCTGATGTCCCAGAGGGGACAGGTCCAAAATGGAAAGTCTTCTCTGAGCCAGTCCTACGGTATAACCGTTCTTTCCCTCGTAGATTTCCTCGCCGCTGTCGTTTGGACCGCGATGATACATAGTATCATTCATTGTTTTCAGCTGTTCGGTTCTGATAACCTTTCTGCTGACAAAACCGCAAATTCCGCACATACTTCTCTCCCTACTTCCTTAAAGCATATCTCTCACCGTAGCAAAGTGTTTGCACTCGTTGTCTATGGTATCGATAAGCTCTTCGTTTCTTTCTGCAATCAGCGTACGGAAATTTTCCAGATTGTCATGGCCCTTTTTTGTCCAGGAATAAGGATGCGTCAGAATCTGCACTTTATCGTGTCCCAGAATGGTTTCCTCATCCGGCAGCCCGTAATTCCAGCGATGCTTTGCATCTGATATATATTTTACGGAAAGAGGGGTATTTTCCGTAACGTTTTCCGCAAAAGTGAAAAATTCGTCCTGATAAGCATTGATAATACCGGGGAATTTGATATTTTCTTTCAGCACATCCGCGGAAGGTCTGTGAATGGAAAACTCCGTAATGGGGAATCCCAGCATTTCACTTAAAACATTGATCTCCTGTTTGATCTTTTTGCGGACCATTCCCATGTCTGTCAGCCCGTTTAATGCAAAATGAAGACCGATCACATGGCCTCTTTCGTGCATGTCTTTGATCATGTCCATATTTTTTCGTGACAAAATATTGTAGGAATTGTTTGTCCACTGGAAAAAGTAGGTGGATGTAAAATCCATGGAAAGTTCCAGTCTGGAAAGTGCATAAGCTCTGTCCACACTGAACTCCACATCGTGGCGCATGATCACAAACTGATCGCGTCCTTTTGCCTCTTTAAATTTTGCTTCTTTTCCGCTGCTTTTAATAATGCTGATAATTTTTTTATATTCTTCGTAGGAAAACATTCTGCCTCCTCCTGTTCCTCTATCCTGTAACTTGGCACACTTTTCTCCGTTGGTATGCGTAGATGTTTATTTCATCGGGTTACTTCCCGGCGCATTTTTCCAGAAAGGCTTTCCACTGTTCAAATACAGCCTCTCCGTTTGCCCTTTCCCGGATTTTTTCCGCATTTTTTCCAAGTGTCTGTGCCAGTTCTTTGTCTTCGATCAATCGGCAGATGCCATCTGCCATGGCCTTTTCATCTTTGATAGGCACGAGAAGGCCATTCTTTTCATGGGTTATGACTGTGGCGGGACCTCCGCAGGGACAATCTGTGGCAACCACCGGCATTCCGAGAGCCATAGCCTCTAAAAGGGCATTGGGCAGTCCTTCCCAGTCCGAGGAAAATGCAAAAATTTCTCCTTCCGGCAAAAGCTTCTCCAGACTGTCGCTTCCTCCCATGAGAAATACAAAATTTTCTGCTTCCTGCTCTTTGATTTCTTTTTCCAGAATTTCCTTTGTGCCGTCCTTGGAATCCGGCCCGTATATTTTCAGCACATAATCCGGATGTTTTTCATGAACACGGGCAAACGCTTTAATGAGCATCTGCTGATTCTTAAAGTCCACCAGCCTTCCGGACTGCACCACTTCTTTCCGTTTTTCCGAAGGTTTGGGCGCATTCAGATATTTGTCATTGAGCGGATTTAAGATAATCTGGGATTTTTTCCTCACATATTCCGGGAAAAAATCTCTCTGACCTTCTGTCTGGAAAACAAAACCTGCCGCTCTCCTGAAAAGAAGAGGTATCTGAATCCTATCCGCTCTTTTGTCATAGTGGCCTACAGGGTCTGTTCTCACCGCCGCAACCACCGGAATTTTCGTCCCGGCAGCAGCCAAAAGTGCACGGTAATTGGGGTTTCTTGTAAAAGCCACCACCACATCCGGCTTTTCTTCCAGAATGCAGGCTCTTAAATGAGTAGCACGGCTGATCAGTTTTCCGATTCTGGATTTTCCTTCATCCATCTTTGTCAGTCCTACATGGATTCTGCGTATCCCTTCCTCCAGGACAAACTCATTTTCTCCCTGCCATTCCGTGGCAATCAACACTTCATATCCTTTTTTATGAAACTGATGGGCAAGATTGCTGACAACTCTCTCCGCGCCTCCCTGCGCCAGAGAATTCAAATGAAATAAAATTTTATGCATCCGATACTCCTGTTTTTCGGAAAGATCTACTTTCTTTTCTCTTTTTGATAAGTTTCTGTCAAACTCAAACCTGATACTCACTGCTTCTTAAAAAGACATACAAATTCACTTTAGTTTACCACACGACAGCCGTTGTTTCAACTTTTCAGGAAAAAAAGGCCATGCTTTTATGAATAAGCATGGCCTTAGTGTTATGTTATTCTGTACTATAATTTAAATCCTGTCTTCCTCATAAAAGAAAATAAATTTTCGCATTTTACCCCTAAATCTTTTCCCACATTTGGAATTTTGGGTTTATTACAAACCGTTGTTATTTTGCCGGCTGATGCCTCCAATGTGACAATAGTATATCCATACGCTTTTGCAGCCGCTATCAGCCATGGATCTGCAATTCCTTCCTCCGACCAAGTTCTTAAAGCCCTGTCACTATATAGCGGACTGTTCTGCAGATAAGACAAAACTCCTGCATATTCCTTTATGATATTACTATCTTTGCGTGTAAGAATATGTATGTCGCCAATATTCTGAATCCACTCAGACAGTTCGTCATCACCCTTGATAACCTCATCTCTGACAACATCCATTACTGTTACTTTTTCAAGTGATAGTTTAGAAGTTAACTGTTTCCAAAATCCAGGTGCAAAATCAAATGGATAGTAACTTTTATATGGTGTTACAAATATATTCGTATCCAACAAAAATCTTTCTTCTACCATTTTGCACCACCAATCTCATTGATAAGCCTTGAAAATGTTCTCCTATTTGTCCTGGTTAAACGGTAGACCTCTGTGTACTGCGTTCTTCCCTCTCTTGCGCTTTGTTCCAATGCATTTACAAATCGATGATCAAGTTTACTTCCTAATGTTCTGTAATAATCTCCACCTGAATTTTTTTCAGTTTTCTGACTGCTTTTCCATTCTTGATATTGTTTCATCAGCAATCGTGCAGCTTCATTATATTCATCTTTAGAAATTTTTTTACATTCATAAGCCTTTCGTGCTATAACAAATCTGCTGCATTTAAAATATTTAGCCAGTGCTTTGATTTTATCGAGCATCTTTTCTTTACTTTCTTCCCACACTTTTACAAAAACCGTAGTCGGAACAAGTATTTCTGCAGCAACTGCATTGCATATAACTTCTACTTTGTCAATATAATTATTATTTCCATACGGCTCATTAAAAAAGCTGTTTACTCCAATCCAGATGTGTGCTGTTTCATGCAATAAAGAAAATAATTTCCCATTTTCAGAATCGCAGGTATTGATAAAAATCAAAGGTACATATTTGTCTATAAGAGTGAAAGCGCGAAATTCTTCTGCATCCAGTTTTCTTCGTGTATTTGCCCCCACTGTTCCACTCATCATAACCATAATCCCTTTATTTTCCAGCCGTCCTCTCAAAAATTTAAAGGATTCGTTTGCATTCTTAGATTCTTGAAACCACTCTTTTTTTAAATCTAATTCTTCGCGGATATGTTTTACTATCACTTCTGAATCTGCCTCATTATGATCAACTCCAACAAAAGATAACGGTTCCTGCCCGTTATCTTTTTCATACTCAATCATCCATTCCTGCGCATCAGACATCATATCCAATATGTCAATCAAATTTCGACTGGGTTCTTGTATCGTCAGACTGTCTACCGTGCGATATTTAACAATTTTACATTCTTCAACAGGTGGTTTATCCAGAAAGAAATAGCCAAATGGAATATTCGTTTTTCTGCTTATCTCCTCTATTTGATTGAAAGTCGGGACTTTCTCACCAGATTTCCACTTATTCAGCAGTTCAGAGACAGACCCATTGATATTTTCAAACTGTATTTTCTGTATCACCCAATTCAAAATTTCAGGTGCTATGGATACTGTTACTCCGGCCATTATCGTCCCTCCTTTCACTTCATATAGACTATTTTTATTATATGATAAAATAACTATCCTTGCAATAAAAATATTTTTTTTCGTATATTTATATTTTATTTTTAGTTTCCTTTAGTCACACCATCAGTCGTCCCATCCAAGCATTTCCAGAGCATCTTCCACCTGTTCTTCCTGCCTTTCCACAGACTCTAACTGGCGCAGGATTTCTTTCTGTCCGGCGATAAACTCTTCTCTGGTCTTTTCTCCTGAACGGTATTCCATTTCCAGACTATCTTCCTGCTGCTCCAGCTCGTTCTCCTGCTGACTCAGGCTTTGCAGCAGAACCTGCAGTTCGTTCACATCGGTGCTTTCCAGTGCAGGAGTGTTCTGTCTGTAGTAACGATCGATCACATCTTCCAGTCTTTCTTCCTGTCTCTCCAGCTCATCCTCTCTGGCTTCCAGCTCTCTCTTCTTTTCAAGAAAAGCAGCCTCGTCCACTTCGCCGATGCGATAGGAAGCTTCCAGATTGTCGATTTCGATATCTACGGCATCTTTTTCTGCTTTGATACTGAAATAGTTGTCTTCGTCCGTTTCAATATCTCCGCTGGAAATCTCCGACTGGCTTTGCGTATCGCTTGCGTTTTCCGGTGTACTCTGTGTCTGTGCCTGGTTTTCTGTCTGCGCCTGAGTTTCTGCCTGTACGGTGGTCTCAGCCTGTGCGGCAGTTTCTGCAGCCGTCCCGTCATCTGTGCCGGTCTCTGCAGTCACAACCGTCTCTGTCGCCTGAATTTCCTGTGTCATTTTTGTCTCCTGGGGCTGTGAACATCCTGCCAGTACAAAAGTCATCGCAACTGCTGTTAAAAATATTTTTTTCATGCTAAAATCCTCCTATAAGGTAATTTTTTAATAATTTTTCTCTTTTCTTATCTTTATCATACCCGATAATTATTAGAAATACATTAAAAAACGAATTTTAAAAATAAGAAAGGAATCCCGTAGTCTATGAGAATTTTATACGCTGAAGATAACCATGATTTAAGAACAGTTACGGCAAAGCGCCTGCGGGCGGAAGGATTCGGGGTAGACGAATGCCCCGACGGTGAGGAAGCTCTTTTTTATCTGGAATCTGCTTCCTACGACGTTGTGATCCTGGATATTATGATGCCCAAAAAAGACGGTCTGTTCGTCCTGAAAAAAATAAGAGACACTCACAACCCTGTGCCGGTTCTTCTTCTTACCGCCAAAGACGCCGTCAGTGACCGTGTAGCAGGGCTGAATACCGGTGCCGATGATTACCTGACGAAACCTTTCGACTATGAGGAGCTGCTTGCCCGCATTCGCGCCCTGCTGCGCCGCCATGCTCCTGCCAAATCCGATATTCTTTCCGCCAAAGATCTGTCCATGGAACTTTCCACCCACAAAGTCACCCGCGGCGGAAAAGAGATTGTTCTTTCCTCCAAGGAATTTTCTCTTCTGGAATCCCTGCTTCGCCACAAGGGGGCTGTCCTCTCCCGCGCACAGCTGGAAAATCAGGTCTGGGACTACGGTTTTGAGGGAGGCAGCAATGTGGTGGACGTGTATATCCGCTATCTGCGCAAAAAAATAGACGATCCCTTTGATACAAAACTGATTCAGACAGTCCGCGGCGTGGGCTATACCATAAAGGAGGATTGATGCGCCATGAAAGGGAAGCTGTCCATCAAAGCCCGGGTAACTGCCTGGTATACCTTCTTTCTGCTGCTGCTGATCGTTCTCACTTCCGTTTCTCTTCTCTTTCTTTCCAGCAGAATCTCTTCGGGAAAGATTCGTCAGCAGCTTCACGATGTTGTGACAGAAGCTGTGGCAAATGTGCGCTTTCGTCACAATGACCTTGACACCGACCGTATGGACTTTTACAAGAACGGAGTATCTGTGTTTGTATACAATACCCAGGGATATCTGATTGCGCCTAAAACCAATCTGGGTATCCAGGTAGATGCGATTCTGGAAGATCAGACTGTGAAAACAATCTACAGCGCCGGAGAGCGCTGGATGATCTACGATGTATATGCTGTGGCAGACAATACCGGTTTTTGGGTTCGTGGCCTTGCATCTGTCACGGAATCCGGCCAGACCTATTCTACGCTTTCGCTTCTTTTGCTTATTCTGTTTCCCATTCTGGCGGTTATCGCCGGTCTGGGCGGCTATCGCATTACCCAAAGAGCTTTCCGCCCGGTAAAACAGATTGCAGAGACAGCAGGTGCCATCAATTCCGGAACCGATCTGTCTCAGAGAATTTCTTATAATGAAAAAAGCAGAGATGAACTCTCTGCTTTGTGCGAAACTATGAATCAAATGCTGGCGCGCCTGCAAAATTCCTTTGAGGCAGAGCGGCAGTTTACTTCCGACGTCTCTCATGAACTGCGGACTCCTCTGTCTGTGATCCACTCCCAGTGCCAATATGCCCTTTCTCCTGAGAGCAGTCCCGAAGAGCGCATAGAAGCTCTCCAGTCTATCAACCGACAGACCAATTACTTAACCTCGATAACCTCACAGCTTCTTCTTTTAAGCCGTGCAGACCAGGGACGTTTTGAACCGGATTTTGCCAGACTTGACTTTGCCGGGCTCTGCCGGAATATCTGTGAAGATCTGGAACCTGTCTCGGAAGCGGCAGGTCTGTCCATGAACCTTTCTCTTCCCGGGCAAGCTGTCTTTGTAAACGGAGATTCTGATCTGCTGACACGCATGATCACGAATCTTATCTCCAATGCCGTCCGCTATAATAAACCCGAAGGAAACATTTCCGTTTCCCTGGCTATGGAAGATGACTTCATCCGTCTTACTGTCTCCGATACCGGAATCGGCATCAAAGAAGAGGATCTTCCCAAAATCTTCCGTCGTTTTTACCGGACCGACAGCACAAGAAGCACAAAAGGAAGCGGCCTGGGGCTTGCCATGGTAGAGTGGATAGCCTCGGTACATGGAGGAAAGGTGACGGCCGAAAGCACTTATGGCATAGGAAGCCGCCTTTCTGTGTGGCTTCCCGCAGCCTGATTTTCGGAAGACTTTACGGCATTCTCCCATACTTTCCCAAATCCTCCTTGGGGGATGTTGGAATAAAGTCTGCCGTCTATCATCATATTGGGAGAGGTTTTGCACTGTTTGAGACAATTTCTTGTGCGCAGGCAGACTTTGCCGTCGGCGCTCACTCCGTCGCTTCCAACGGAAAAATATTTTTTCACCTCTTCCAGAAGCTCCATTCCCTGTTTGGAAGAGCATCTGGCTCCGGTGCAGCAGATAATCTCATGCTCATAGGGACTTTTTTTCAGACTTGGGTACATTTTCAAAATCAATGAAAGAACAGAAGGCTTTACTTCAAATTCTTCCGTCATTCTTTGAAGGACAGTCTCTGAAATATATCCCTGTATCTGCTGTACCTCCCGCATGAGGGCAACCAGCGTTTCCTGGCTGTTCCCTTCTCTTTTGTAATATTCAAAAATCTCGTCCAGCTGTTCACTCTCAGTCATGATATTCCCACACTCTTTCTTCCAATTCTTCCTGGGAATACTGCCCTGTCCAGTCGTTGATCACCTGATAATCCGAAAGTTCTCCGCAGGCATACGTGTTGATCACTTCTTTATCAAACAGCCAGCGAATATCCTTCTCCACATAATCTGCCGCGTCAAAACGGAACACGGCCACAAACAGGACTGCCCAGATTGCCGCATATTCCCATGTATTTTTACACCAGCCAAAAACCTTTCTCACAAGGAAAGCTGCAGGTATGATCATACAGGGAACAAGCTGTATCCCGTAGTGAATGTATCTTCTTCCGCTCATGCTCAGCAGCACCAGTGAAACACCCACGTAGACAAACCACAGCCACTCCCAGCTTACTTTCTTATGAAACAGCTGATGAAGCAGCAGAACCAGGAAAGCCAGATGGACGTAAAGAAACCAGTTATCCTTATAAATAAATTCCATAATGGAATAGTAATAGTCTCTGATTCCAACCCCCGCAATGTAGCCTTCGTTAAATCCAAAGTAGGCATTCAGAAAATCACCGAAAGCTCCGCCTGCCGCCAGATACAAAAATACCGGCACAAAAACTGCCAGTGCACCCAGCAAAAAAGCCGCGGCACAAAGTCCTAAATCTTTCCATCTTTTCTTTATCATAAGATACAGCGCAGTCAACGGCACAAAAGCTGCCCACACACTGATCAGGTTGCCGTTTAAGAAAAAACAGGCCATCGCGCAAAAGCCTGTCACTCCCACCTGCCACAGCTTTAACACCTTTGTCTGGAAAAACCGCACAAAAATATAGACGGAGGCGCCCATAAAAGGAAGCGCCCATTCCTCCACACAGTTTCCCTGCTGGTAAAAACGCGCCAGAGGAACAATGGAGATCAAAGCCGCCGATACTGCTGCCGCTTTATTTTTCACATACAGACGAGCCGTCTTATAGAAAAACCACAAGGTTATCAATATGGCAGCCCACTCGAGAATCCAGATTCCGGTAAGACTGTGAGGCGTCAGTGTCAGCCCCAGACATTCTATAAAAAACAACACCGGTCCTTTATGATCCCACACATCCCGATACAAGACTGCCCCCTGTTTCATCTCAATAGCCCTGCTGATCCACACGGCGGAATCCAGATGAGTCAGCTGTACCGACCAGGGATTCAAGGTGCTTGCCATCACAATACAGAATGCCCCTGCTGCCAGCGCCAGCAGCACAAATGCCAGATACAGGGCTTCTTTTCCTGTCTTTTTTTCCATTCTCTTTTTATCCTTTCCGCTAAGAAATTGTTTTCCGTATGGTGCAGAAATCTTTGACTGCACGCATGCCGATTCCGGTAATCTTCCGGATGTTGATGGAGTTTTCCCCTCCCTGTCTTGGGCGGAAGGTGATAGGAAGATATTTTACGCGCAGCTTCTTTTTGGCATAAATTACCGACAAAAGCACATTGGATAAGTTAAATCCGTCCGGAATCAGCGGGAGATATTTCTTTAAAGTACCTGCCTGCATAAGACGGAACGGCGTGTTGGCGTCTGTCACTTTCACCCCGAAGCATAAACAGATCACCAGCTTTAACACCTTGGTCACAAAGACTCTGGAGAATCCGTCCTCTCTGCTGCATCGGTTTCCGATGACCATATCGTAATCGTATCTTAACTTCCAGAATTCTTCAAATTCACTGGAAAGAGTCTGCCCGTCGGAATCTGTCTGAAACACAAACTCAGCTCCCTGAGAAAGAGCGTACTGGTAGCCGTAAAGCACCGTGGCTCCGTGGCCTCCGTTCGGTTTCGTAAGGGGAGTAAGCAGCGGATACTCGCTGCAGCACTCCTTTAATATTTCATAAGTGCCGTCCTTGCTTCCATCGTCAATAATGACCAGTCTGCTGTCTTTTCCATGTTTCTGGGCAATGGGATGCCAGTCCCTCACCACGTTTCTGATATTTTCTTCTTCGTTATAAGCCGGAATAATAATATATAACTTATCCACCCTCAGTTTCCTCTTTCTGCCATTTCTAATAGATTCTTCACATAGGTTTCGTTAGAAAACTGCGCCGCTCTCCCGGCAGCCTTTCGGCTGTACTCCTCGTGCAGTTTTTCATCTTTCAAAAGACGCAGCAGCTGTTCTGCCAGTCTTTCTTCCTCTTTGGTGATCACCGAAGCGTCCATATTCTTATCCTTTTCCATATTGGGGATCAGGATTCCATATTCCAGGTCCGCCGCTTCCGTAAGAGTTCCCACGCTTTCATAGCCCTTTGCCAGAATCTCTCTGGGACCTGTCATACAGTCTGTAGCCACCACCGGCACCCCCAGAGCCATGGCTTCCACAAGCGCATTGGGAAAGCCTTCGTTGTAAGAGGTGAGCGCATAGACGGCTGCCTCCTTCAAATAGGGAAACGGATTTTTTCGAAGTCCCGGAAACCATACATGATCTCCAACGGAAAGATCGTTTGCCAGCTTGCGGTAATCATCAAAATCACCGTCGCCGATGATCATAAGCCCGCAGTCGGGAATTTCCCTGTTCACCAGAGAAAAACTCTTTATCAGGTGCCAGAAGCCTTTTACGTCGTCCTCTCTTCCCATAGATACAATCAGTTTCTGTGTTTTATCCCAGGGAGTATTTACCGTTTCGGACTCTGCCTTTTCCTTTGCCTGAGCCAGATCCATCGGGTTATACAAGGTCACGGCGTGATCACAGGAAAACTTTTCTCGGATTTCCTTCTCGATCGTTTTCGAGCAGCAGACAACCAGATCGGAGCATCGGCAAAAAAGCTTCAGTCTTCCCGGATTTTCCATGTCCATATAGCTTCGAATCCCTGTCCACACTTTTTCCTTCCCTTTGGAAAAAACATTCACAAAATTTGCCGTAGGTCCAAAGCTGTAGGCTATGTCCACCCCCAGCTGTTTTTTCAGTTTTCGCACCTGCCTGCTTCTCTTTACCACATTTAAAAGCTTGCCAATCCTGGATTCCACCGTCCCAAGCTTTAGATCGATAACGTTCAATCCCTTGATGTCATAGGCAATATCCTGAGAACTGAAAATGACGATCGTGACATCAAAATAGTCTTCCAACAGTCTTGCCGTAGCCACGCACACTCTCTCAAAACCGCCCTGGTGCAGCATGGGTACAATCAGCATCATCTTTTTTTTCATATCCGCTCCTGTTTTCCAAAATAAATCGTATCAAGCATACGAACCTGCTCTTCAATGTCAAATCCTGCCTTTTTTATGGCCTCCGTCTGAACCTGCCTTGGGTAATGTCTTTCCTCAAGCACCCTTGCGGCCCATTTTTTTGCCCCTTCCTCAAGGGACATCTGCGCAGCCAACGGTGTGATCACGCACTCCGGCGTCACCCCGTCGGATACCAGACAGCGCAGTCCTGCCGCCTGCGCCTCTATAACGGAACCCGGAAGCCCTTCAAAAACAGACGGGAACACAAAGTAGTCCATAGCCTGGTAGAATTGCCAGATTTTTGCCTGATTACCGGTGAAAATCACCTTTTCCGAAAGTCCAAGTCCCGCGGCTTTCTGCCTGATCTCCTCCATCTTTTCTCCTTCACCGATCAAAAGAAGACGGCTTTCGGGCAGTTCCTTTTCTATTTCCGCAAATACATCCAGAAGAAAATCGTGATTTTTCATGAAGCCAAAGCGTCCCACATGGCCCACTACAAATTTATCCTGCAAGCCGTATTTTTCTCTCATTTCCTGCCTTGTCTTTTCATCATACGCAAAATCCGCAGCGTCAATGGCGTTTGGCACCGTGATCACTTTTCCGCCATCCTGCATCTTTTTCCCGAACACTGCCTCTCCTGCCATCGCGGAACAGGTGAGACACAAATCCGCCTTCTTTCCCAGATTTTTTCTTAAGAATCGGGTAATCTTCCCTTTTATCCCCGGATCTACCCCGGCGCTTCTCGCGTGGGCTATCGTCAGAGGAACTCCCGCTTTTTTGGCAATAGGAAGGTAAATGGAAGCTGTGCTCGTCATGTGACCATGCACCGCCAGATAGCCGGGATGTTCTTTAAAAAAATTTTTCCAGGCCTTCCGGTAAGAAAGCCAGTTATATACTTTAAAGCGGGGAATCTGATAAATATGTCCGCCCAGATTTTTGATCTCACGGTCAAAATATCCTTCCTTCCCGCTGTGTACGCAAAAGTCAAACTGAAGCCTGCTTCTGTCAAGATGACGGTAGCTGTCCATCACCCGGCTCTCGGCTCCTCCAAGTCCTGTTCCTCCCAGAACCTGCAAAACTCTGGCAGGACGGTTTTCTTTTTTCTCCATGATACGCTCCTTACTGCGCGCTTTTGCTTCTAACCAGAGCAATGAGACGAACCGTCACCCTTTTGGCTGTGGCCAGTGACCATTCTTTTTTCTGTCCGATCCATCCTCTTTTTACCGGCGTCTGTTTCAAATATTCCCTGTAGGAAATAAATTGATCCCGGTGAGCGGCAAACATCTTATCATAGCCCTCTATTTCTTCCTCACTCATTCCGTTTGTGTGGAAGACCAGGGTGGTAAATCCTTCTTTTTCCCGGAAGCAGTCACTTCTCTTTACAGAAATCGGGAAAAATGTCAGGCCGCCTCTCTCATACGGCGCATCTCCAAATCCATCGGTCAGGTAACGAAACCCGGACTCTTTTAAAACTTCCAGCGTATTTTCATCAAAGCTGTGCCCCGGGGCCATAAAAATATCGGTTTCTATGCCGTGGTGCTTCAGCATTTCCTTCCCGTCACGAATGAGTTTCTTTTGTTTTTCCTTTTCCAGTCCTGCAAATTCCGAGAAAGGATTCAGAGGAAAGATCCCCGCCTTTTTGGTGGTATACTGATGATAGCAGCCATGCTGGGCAACGCACCATCCTTTTTGGGTAAGTTTATGCACATAGTCCCAGAACTCTACCCGGCTGGCTTCCCTCATAAGATTGGTATCCCGGTTGCAGGGCACTACTCCGATCAGCGGAGCAATCCCATATTTATCCAGAAGTTTCTCGAATTTCAGGAAACTCTTCCAGTCCATATCCGGGGTAATGTCATCCATGCGGACTGCAATTTTCATGAAATCTGTTTCTCCTTCCCACTTAAACCAGAATATCTCCCGGCATCAGCTCTTTTTCACACTCCCACTTATCCAGAAGCAGGGAGCCGTCCACGGTTCTGACAATCAGCTTGCCGTCAAATTTATCAATGATTTCTCCGGGCGCATACATGGAAAAATCCAGCATCTCATCAAAAGGGTGCGCCTCCCATACCGTAACCTTTTCATCCCCGCAAAAGCAGAATGCTCCCGGAAACGGAGCCGTCACTCCCCGGATCAGGTTATAAAGATTTCTTGTTCTGTCGTGGAAATCCAGTTTGCCGTCCGCCTGTGTTCTTTTTCCATACCAGCTGTCAAAATCCCTGAAATCTTTTTTCACAGAGATTTCGCCCTGTTTCCATGCCTGAAGAAGTCTGGCGATGAGCCGTTTGGAAACCAGGATATTTTTGTACTGGAGAGTACGTATCGTATCATGAGGGTTGATGGCAAACATTTCATTGGCAAATACGTTGGGGCTGTCTGCACCTTCATCGTATTGAAACAGATTCAGCACAAAACGGCTGTCTCCGCTTATCACTGACCAGTTCAGGGGAGAGCGTCCTCTTCCGAAAGGCAGATAACCGCAGCTTCCGTGGAATCCGAACACTCCGTGACGGAATCGGTTTAAAATCTCTCCCGGTATCAGTCTCTGCCATCCCATGGAGATTCCGATTTCAAATGTATTTTCCTCAAAGAACTTTCGGGTGTTCTCATCCTTGAGTCCATAGGAATGAGTCTCAAAGACCGGAATCTTATACACATCCGTCAGCCAGGAAAGTCCCTGGTAGCCGGATACCTGATTGCCGGCAAGCACATCCGGATGAATCGTCACCACCAGATCTACTTTCCCGATATTTTTCTCAATATAAGTCACAATTTCCGCGGTAGTATCCTTTACCCCAAAAACAACCAATCCGTAGTTCATAAGCTCTTCCCTTCCTCAGACCCTGAAAAACACCCGCAGGAGCACACGTCTGCGTCCTGTGTTTTCTCCTGCGGGTGTTTTCACGTCAATCCGTCTTTGATCTTTGCTTTTGCTGTCTGTCTCTCTTATTTTAAGTTTTCCTTATACCAGTCGATGGCAAGCTTGATTCCTTTTTCAAAATCAAACTCCGGATCATAGCCCAGCAAAGTTCTGGCTTTTGTGATATCCGCATTGGAATCTCTCACATCGCCTTTTCTGGCAGGTCCGAAATGAGGCTCTACTTTTTTGCCCAAAGCATCGCAGAGCACATAATACAGGTCAATGAGGAATACTCTTCCGCCGGAACCGATATTATAGGCTTCGCCTGCTGCTTCGCTGGGAGCCAGGCAGGCTTTCAGGTTTGCCTCAATTACATTGTCAATATAGGTAAAGTCTCTGGACTGTTTTCCGTCGCCGTTGATGGTGGGAACCTCTCCGTGGAGAAGTTCTTTTAAGAAACGGGGAATTACAGCCGCGTACATGCCGTCCGGATTCTGTCTGCGTCCGAATACGTTAAAGTAACGCATGCCGTAAGTATCCAAATTGTATAACTTTTTGTAGAGTTTTCCATACTCTTCGTTTGTTTTTTTGGTCAAAGCATAGGGCGAGAGCACATTGCCTTCGATTCCCTCCTTTTTGGGAAGAGCCGGATGATCTCCGTATACAGAAGAACTGGAAGCATAGACAAACTTCTTCACGCCGTTTACTCTTGCAGCCTCCATCATGTTGAGAGTTCCTTTAATATTGTTCTCTTCGTAAAAAAGAGGCATCTCGATACTTCTGGGAACACTTCCCCAGGCCGCCTGGTTCAGCACATAATCCACGCCTTCGCAGGCTTTCATACAGGTATCCAGATCTTTGATATCTCCCTCAATAAAGGTGTAATCGGGATTGTCAAGGAACATGTCCACGTGTTCTCTCTTACCGGTGGATAAATCATCCAGACAGCGCACCTTGTATCCCATATTTAAAATGGCTTCGCACAGGTTGCTTCCGATGAAGCCTGCTCCGCCTGTTACAAGAAACACACTGTCTTTGTCAAATTTCAAATCTTTATAGCCCATTGCTTTTCTCCTTTATATTACAGTCTCCAGTAAATATAATCTTCTCCCTGGTAGGTATTTCTGTCCAGGATACCCTTTACATCCACCAGAACTTTTTTGGCATTGCCGTCTTTAAAGCATGCGTCGATGTCTTCTTTTTTGAATCCTTCAAACTCTTTGTGAGCTACAGCGATCACTAAAGCATCCACGTCTTTTACTGCACTGCGGTCGGAAAGTTCCACGCCGTATAAGTGCTTTGCTTCCTCCGCATCTGCTGTTTCATCCACGATCACCGGCTCGATTCCGTACTCGCGCAGTTCCTTTACAATGTCAATAACCTTTGTATTTCTGGTATCCGGGCAGTTTTCCTTAAAGGTAAAGCCCATGATGGCAACCTTGGCTGTCTTCACGGCCACATCCGCCTTGATCAGATTCTTCACAATATTTTCAGCCACATAGCGGCCCATGTCGTCGTTGATGCGGCGTCCTGCCAGAATGATCTGAGAATGATAACCCATCTGTTCCGCTTTGTAGGTCAGATAATAGGGATCCACGCCGATGCAGTGTCCGCCTACCAGTCCGGGGAAGAATTTCAGGAAATTCCATTTTGTTCCGGCTGCAGCCAAAACTGCTCTTGTATCAATGCCCATCTTGTTGAAAATGATGGATAGCTCGTTCATAAACGCAATATTGATATCTCTCTGGCTGTTCTCAATTACTTTTGCAGCCTCTGCCACTTTGATGGATTCTGCGCGGTATACGCCTGCTTCCACAACCAGCTCGTACACCTTTGCCACCTCGTCGAGAGTTTCCTCATCCATACCGGAAACGATCTTGGTGATTGTCTCCAGGCGGTGTACTTTGTCGCCGGGGTTGATACGTTCCGGAGAATAGCCGATCTTAAAGTCAACGCCGCATTTTAATCCGGATTCCTTTTCCAGGATCGGCACGCACACATCCTCGGTTACACCAGGATATACGGTGGATTCAAACACAACGATGCTTCCTTTTGTCAGGTTGCGTCCCAGAATACGGCTTGCCCCTTCCACCGGTGTCAAATCCGGTGTATGATCATCGTTTACCGGAGTGGGAACCGCTACGATGTGGAATTTTGCTTCCTGAAGTTTTTTCTCATCGGCTGTAAATTCCACCGTGGTGTTTTTGATCACTTCATCGCCCACTTCTCTTGTAGGATCCACGCCGGATTTGTACAAGTCGATTTTATGCGCATTCAGATCGTAGCCGATTACCTTGATTTTTCTGGCAAAAGCTACGGCAATGGGCATACCTACATATCCCAGACCTACCAGAGAAAGCTTTTCCTCTCCGCTTACAATTTTTTCATAAAGTCCCATAGTAAACCTCATTTCCCGAATCTTCGTTCGTATTTATCTTCATTTTTATCTTGTTTTCTTTTTTTTGCAGGACAGCCCTGTCACGTTCTGCCCGACCATATGGGATTTTTCCCATCCCTCAGATTACCCGCAAACCGTTTTTATGGCCTCAAGATAAGCTTCCACCACAAGCCTTCTGTCAAAGTGTGTCTCCACATAGGCGCGGCCCTTTTCTCCCATCTCTTCTCTCTCTTTTACAGAAAGAGCCAGAAATTTTCGAATGGCCTCCGTCAGTGCCCGGGCATTTCCCGGCTCAAAGGCTATGCCGCTCACATTATCCTCAAAGGTTTCCTTACAGCCGGTCACGTTGCTGGCGAGCACCGGACGCGCTGTGGCTGCTGCCTCCAAAAGCACATTTGACATTCCCTCATGGTAGGAGGGGTGAATTACGGCCTGCGCATGTTCCAGAAAATCAGGCACGTCATCCCGATATCCATAATACTGTAAAACCCCCTGACTTTGCAAGTCCCTGACGCGAGGCTCGTAGATTTTTCTTGTCTCTTCCTCGTAAGCGCCTAAAAGTTCAAAGGTTGTCTCGGGATACTCTCTGTGAATCTCTTCTGCCGCCTGCAAAAGTTCCTCAATGCCTTTGTCTTTCATAAGACGCATAATGGACAGAAATCTTACTTTTTCCTCCTTGGGAAAAGGTTTTGCTTCATGTTCCGACAAATTGACGCCGGAACCGGGGATTACTTTCACAGGCGCATTCTTTTTGATGCACCCCTTTTCCATCATAAAGTCTTTGTTTCTTGTATTCTGGAAAAAAATACAGCGGGCTTTTTTCAGCGCCATGCGGTACAAAAGCACCAGGAATTTCTGCAGCATTCCGCCATGCTCCAAAGCTGTGCCAAGGCCGGTGATATTGACAAGATAAGGCACTCTTTTCAGTCGGCAGGCAAGGCCGCCGTAAATATTGGGTTTTATTGTGTAGGTAAGCACGATGGAAGGACGTTTTTCCTGTAGCTGTCTCATATAAAAGGTCAGAAGCTTAAAATCCTTCGCCGGATTCATTCCTCTTCTGTCCATAACCGTGGGAATACATTCCACGCCCAGACTCCGTATTTTTTCCACATATCCGGTATCCGGCACCGAAACCGCTACCTGAAAGTCTTTCTCCAAAAGAGCCTTGAGAAGTTCCTTTCTGAAATCGTACAGTCCGGAATCACTGTTGGCCAAAATCAAAACAACTGGTTTCATTTTATCCCCATTTCTTCGCGAATCATAATTTCGTTGTACTTCATCATATAAACACCTTCTCTGTAATTTCCCACAGACGGTGTGTTTTCCCTTCCGGAAAGATTTTCTATAATCTGTGCGGGCACATTGACCCCGCACTCATAGGCATGAGGATAACCTCCTCCAAATCTGGGATTTACTTCGGAAATATAGTAGGTGCCGTTTATTTTAAAAATATCGATGTCAATGATTCCCCTAAATCCCACGGTCTCCACAAAGTTCTGAATCATCGCAAACAGCTTTTCATCCTTGACAGACACCGATTTGTCAGTCTCTCCGGCGCGCATCTTGATCTTTTCTTTCAGGAAGATGGATGTGACTTTCCCGCTGATCATATCGATATACACGTCCGCCCCGTACTCGGTTCCGTCCATAAATTCCTGGATCATCAAATCCTTGTTTCTGCGGCACAAAAGTCTCAGTTCTTCTTCACATTCCACCTGGTTGATGTGCAAGCTTGCGCTTCCCCGAACCGGTTTTACAAAAACAGGATAGTGCATCGTTCCCTTTTCCACTTCTCTCAGGAATTCTTCCACATCCATAAAGCAGCGTCCGGTAGGAATTCCAAGCTTTGTCAGCTCCTGATACATCCGATATTTATCAAAGCTCATCTCCACAAGCTCATAGTCGGAGATAATGGGCGTTGTGCCTATTGCGAGAAATTTCTCTTTGTTTTCGGCCAGAAGAGAAAGCTCCGGGTCAATCAGGGAGAAAACTCCAGTGATCTCTCTCTTTTTGCAGATGGAAAGGATCACATCCAGATAGTCCGGCGCATCGATGCGCGGAACAATGTCGTAACCGTCGGCCTCGTAAATTGCCGGCGCCAGCTCGCTGCAGTCCGTGGCGAAAACTTTTCCCTTCCCGTTTAATTCCTTTTTAAAATACTGCACTACTTTATTGCGGGTTCCCGCACTTAAAATCAACAGATTCATCTCTTTGCTCCCATCCGCCCGCCAGGGCACCTGTTATAAGATACAACCGCCTGTAAAAAACAGGGGCGTTCCTCCTGTATGAAGAAACAGAATTCTTTTTCCGCTGACCTGATTGTCTTTTAAATACTGCTTCATTCCCCAAAAAGTTTTTCCCACATATGTGGTGTCCATGGGAATTCCAAAGGAAAGCATCATATCCCTTATGGTTTTCTCCACTTCCGGATTGTAGTCGCCGTAGCCTTCCAGCCGGTAACGGTCCGTAAAATACAGGTTTTTGTCAATAGCCTCATCGGTCAGCAAAGCCGCCTGTTTTTCTGTGACAAATTCACTTTCTCTGTACTCCCTGATGCTGTCAAAAACTACCTGCCTGCCTCTTTCTTCTGTTCTGGCATTGCTGATTCCCACAATCTTCTGCCCATCCTGTCTGCCTACAAGAAGCATGCCCGCAACAAGCCCTGCCTGCGTGGCTCCGGTTCCCGATGTGTGAAAAATGTAGTCGAAGCGTCCGCTCTCCTCTTCCTGTCTGCAGATTTCCTCATAGCACTCTGCGTAAGCCGCGGTTCCGGGATTTCCATGACCCCCGCCTACAATGAAATAAGGTTTCTTTCCCTGTTTTAGAAAAGCTTTTTTGCGGTTTTCGATTGTTTCCGAAATTCTGGAAAGCTCCGCCTTCTCCACAGTGGCTCCGAAAGCCTCCACCATGCGGCTGTTGGCTGTTTCCTCATAATTTTCTTCCGGAGAAATAATGTGGCATTCAAGACCCATGGCGCAGGCCATATTGGCAATGATCCGGCAGTGGTTGGATGCACCGCTTCCGTACGTCATAATCACATCCGGATTCTCCCGTTTGATCTCCTGATAAAAAAATCTCGCTTTGCGCACTTTATTTCCGCCGAAACTAAAAGGAAGCAGGTCATCCCGCTTGATATAAATTTCGTTGCCCGGCACACAATCTTTCAGATACTGGATCGGTGTCGGAGGAAATTTTTGTTCCATTACTGGAATCTGCCGCATGTTCCCACTTCCTTTCTCTTTTATTTTTGTTCCCATCCTGCCCGGTATACATCCAGGTCAGGTACTGTCTGTTCCGCTCCCGAGAGAACGTCGGATTTTTTCAATACTTTTTTTACTGTCTGCCATACAATAGACACATCCTGCTTAAAGGTGCAGTGTTCCACATAGTAGACATCATAGGCAAACCGATCCTCCCAGTTTAACGCATTTCGACCGTTGATCTGGGCAAGCCCGGTCAGTCCCGGGCGAACGCTGTGGCGCTTTCTCTCCTCTTTCGTATAATAAGGCAGATAACGCACCAGCAAAGGTCTGGGGCCGATAAAGCTCATATCCCCTTTCAGGATATTCCAGAATTCCGGCAGCTCATCCAGGCTGGTGGCTCTCAGCATTTTCCCGAAACGGGTAAGCCTCTGGGCATCCGGAAGCAAGTTTCCGTCTGCGTCCCTTTTGTCTGTCATAGTGCGGAATTTGCACATGGTAAATATTTCTTCATTTCTGCCCGGTCTCTCCTGTTTAAACAGTATGGGACTTCCCAGCTTGACTCTCACCAGTATGGCAAGAATCAGCAGTACCGGGCTTAACAGAATAAGCACACAGGCTGAGATTAAAATATCCAGGCATCTTTTTCCCCATTTTTTGTACATAACTTATTTCCTCTGCTCTTACTTTCCGAACAGTCTGCGGATCGTTGTGATAATAAGTTCCATGTCTTCCGGTGTGTTTTTGATATCACTTGGCAGACAGAGACCGCGATTGAAGATATCTTCCCCCACACTTCCCTCTTCTTTCAGGGTGATAAAATCGCAGTCCGCGAATACAGGCTGCAAATGCATGGGCTTCCATACCGGTCTGGACTCAATATTTTCTTCTGCCAGCGCATCCATAATCTGATACGGCGTTACTTTACATCCTTTTGCCAGAACCATGCCGGACAGCCAGTTGTTGGCATCTCCATCCGGATTCATAGGATTCATGCTGATTTCCTCAATATCTGCAAAGGCTTCTTTATACTGCTGGTAAATTGCCTTTTTCTTCGCTTTATGCTCTTCCAGGTGTAAAAGCTGTCCTCTTCCCACACCTGCGATAATGTTGGACATACGATAATTATATCCGATCTGGGAATGCTGATACCATCTGGCAGCGTCTCTTGCCTGGGTAGAAAGAAAACGGGCTTTTGCCACCACTTCCTCATCTTTGGATACCAGCATACCGCCGCCTGATGTGGTGATGATCTTGTTTCCGTTAAAGGAATAAATGCCGAAATCGCCAAAGGTTCCTGTCATCTGTCCCTTAAAGGTGGAAGCCAAAGACTCCGCCGCATCCTCAATCAGAACAGCTCCGTGTCTGTGGCAGATTTCCTGGATTTCATCGATTTTAGCAGGCGTTCCGTACAGATGTACACAGATTACCGCCTTGGTGTCAGGATATTTTTCAAATGCTTTCTCCAGTGCCTTCGGATCCATGTTCCAGGTATCCTCTTCAGAATCGATGAAGACCGGAATTGCCTTTTCATAACAGATCGGATTACAGCTTGCGGAAAATGTGAGAGAGCTGCAGAACACTCTGTCTCCCTCTTTAACTCCTGCCAGCTTTACGGCAAGATGAATCGCTGCCGTCCCCGCCGAGAGCGCTGCCGCATAACCGCAGCCTGTATACTCAGCCATTTCTTTTTCGAAAGCATCCACATTGGGGCCCAGGGGCGCTACCCAGTTTGTGTCGAACGCCTCCTTGATAAACTTCTGTTCTTCTCCATGCATGGTGGGGCTGGACAGAAAAATTCTTTTCTTTTCCATTGATATATCCTCCTCTGTCAAGATAAGTCAGATACCGCCTGCTTTCTTTTGCGGTATTTTTTTATTTCAAACTGCCGTTAAAAGCAATCCGGAATCCCTTCAATCACCTCTATCATGCCAAGAACCGGGCTCATAAGGAAAACAACCCTCTTTCCTTCGATGGCAACTGCCCGGGCCGGTTCCCCCATACGAATGTAACCGCCTGCCTCCAGACCGGCCAGGTCCTCTTCAAACCTGTCGCTGGCATAGCAGATATGGTAGGGTGAATTTTTATAGGTTTTTATCAGCCCGGACACAATAGAATCTGTCCGGTTGGGACTTACCAGTTCAATCACATAACCGTCTTTTTTTAAAAACAGAATGTCGATTCCTCTGTCCTCATCGGCTGTCAGCCGGCTGATTCTTGTATATCCCAGGGCTTCAAAAGCCACCGCGGCTTTTTCTATTTTCTTTACCAGATATCCCACGTGATGAACCTTCATTTTCATTTTCTCCCTGCTTTTAAGTTTTAATCTGGCAGGTCTCTGGGTCAAAAATTTTCATGCAGGCATGAAATTTATGACTTTGAAACCTTGTTATCATTATTATTATAGTGATAAGTAGGTACAATTTCCTGAATCATAGGACGCACATCCTGGCACTCACTTTTGGATGCCTCTTCCAGTTCTTTGAGCTGTTTGAAAAATTTGCGCTCATCGATCTCAATAGGTTTTCCGATATGGATCAGTTTATTTTCCGTATCCTGAAGGCCCTCTTCGTTCATGAGAAGCTCTTCGTAGAGTTTCTCTCCGGGGCGCAGGCCTGTAAATTCAATCTTAATGTCCTCATCCACTTTGTAGCCGGACAGTCGAATCAGGTTTTTAGCCAGATCCAGGATTTTCACAGGCTCTCCCATATCCAGAATAAAGATTTCACCGCCTTTTGCATAGGCTCCCGCCTGCAGTACCAGAGAAACCGCCTCGGGAATCGTCATAAAATAGCGGATGATATCCGGGTGGGTAACTGTCACCGGTCCTCCGGCTGCGATCTGACGTTTAAAAAGCGGGATGACGCTGCCGTTGCTTCCCAGCACGTTTCCAAAACGCACTGCCACAAATTCCGTGTCATAATGACGATTGAATGTCTGGATGATCATCTCACAGATACGCTTGCTTGCCCCCATAATATTGGTGGGGTTTACCGCCTTGTCCGTGGAAATCATGACAAATTTCTGTACGTTGTTCATCGCGGCTGCCTGGGCTGTTTTCCAGGTGCCGAACACATTGTTTTTCACCGCCTCATTGGGGCTGGCCTCCATAAGAGGCACATGTTTATGGGCAGCTGCATGATATACAATATTGGGCTTATAATGTTCAAAAATCCAGTTCATGCGGTTTGTATTCCGCACGGAAGCGATCAGGACCGTCAGCTTCAGATCCGGATGTTTGAGTAAAAGCTCCTGCTGAATATCATACGCATTGTTTTCATAAATATCGAGAATAATCAATTCTTTCGGTTTGTGAGTGGCAATCTGCCTGCAAAGCTCACTGCCGATAGAACCACCGCCTCCGGTGACAAGCACCACTTTGTTCTGCACATAGCCGAGAATGGAATCCAGATCTACCCGGATAGGATCCCTTCCAAGCAGGTCTTCCACTTCCACATCCCGCAGCTTGCTTACATTCACTTCGCCGTTTACAAGCTGATACATACCCGGAAGGGAACGAAGTTTACAGCCGGTCTCCTGACAGATTTCCAGGATTTCACGAATCACACTTCTGGGCGCAGACGGAATTGCCACGAAAATCTCATCAATATCATACAGATCCGCAGACTCGATGATCTTATCCCGGCCTCCTACCACCTTGATTCCCTGTATGAACTGTCCCCATTTCTGTCTGTCGTCATCGATAATACAGCGAATCACCATGGTGGAATAATTGCTTGTAACAATTTCCTTGATAATGGCGTTGCCTGCCTCACCGGCTCCGATAATCATGACGGAAATGCTGTTCTTTTTGTTCTGGGCACGATGTTTTCGGCTGCGCAGAAAACGATAGGAAAAACGGCTGATAAAAATAAAGGTGATCAGCAAAAAGCAGTACATGAAATAATAACTGTCCGGAGCTGCTTTTTCAGAGATCTTAAAGAAATTCAGACCGATTCCCGAAACCACAGAGGATAAAAAACAGGCCATCACCAGATTCTGAAGTTCATTTTCCCCCGCAAAAGCCCATAGGCTATGATAAAGGCGGAAGAAATAGAAAATTGCGATCGTCAGAACGATATTAAGCGGAAGGAAATGCTGAATCGGTCTTAGAAATTCTTCCGGTATTTCATCAATATGAAATTCATAACGAATCAGAATCGCCAGAAAGCTGGCCGCAGCGACACTGATGATATCATAGATGATCAGGCTGGTTCTGCGATAGAACAGCTGATAGTTAAACGGTTTCTTATCTTTTTCTTTCATTTTTTCCTCTCCGCTACAGTGCGATTTATCGCTGTTTTATAAAACGGGACGCAGATTCCGTTTTGAATAAGGAATCCTGCCCGGCAGGATTCCCCGCCTGCGGCGGGTCGCTTCGCGACATTTTCCTTACCGCCGCAGTGCGATTCATCGTTGTTTTATAAAACGGGATGCAGATCCCGTTTTATAGAACAATGGCGTCAAAGCCGCCATGGTGGCAAATCCGATGGGATTGCACGGGTGGAACAGCCATTCCACCAACCCTGCCACCGCAAAGGCAAGAAAGATTGCCAGCGGGAGCGCCGCGTAGGCATCTCTTTTTTCTTCTCTTTTTGCATAGAAAAACATAAGCACAAGGCTTACAATTCCCACAAGCAGATAGACCACGCCGGTGATCAGACCGTGATCGTGAAATACCTGAAGGTATGTATTATGCGCATGAACGCTGATCTCTCCGTTAGGAAGCTCCACTCCCATCTGATCGTGCCCGGTCAGGTTCCACTGTCTTATATAAGCAAAGAAAATATCAAAACGTCCGTTGGAGAAATCCTCCTCTTCCTCCCATTCCGGCATATAGTCTGTGGACGCTACAAGAAGCTGTTCCCCGCTTCCTTCCACTCTGACGGAAGATGCCATCATGGTATTTTGGACACTTTTTATCACATCAGAAGCATCCCCAAATAATTTTCCATCCATACAGTAGAAAAATCTGGGAACGGTCATATAATTCTCAGAATCCGGGGATTCTCCCTTTCGAACTTCCCATTCAGACTCTTCGATATCAAAAACATAAGGATCATTGTAATAATACGGTATCAGACGCACCGCCGAATAGGTAACCGGAAGGCCGGCGACGATCAGCAGCACAAAAACACCGGCTTTTGTCAGGAATGTCCTGAATTTTTCCCGGTAGACCGCAAAGGATTCATAAAGGAACACAATAGCTATCATAACCGCAGCAGCCAGGTATCCTGTTCTGGAAAATGTCATGATCAGAAAAGAGGCTGCCATGGCAAACAGAAGCGCTGTTGCCCACCAGTCACGAAGTTTCCTGCTTTTATGATACTGCATCAGCAGCTTCACTAACAGCGCTGCCAGCACAAGCGCCAGATAATAGGCAGTAACCGTAACCGTGTGGAACGTAAAATTGTAGCGATAGAAAAACCACGCCCGGAACGGCCGGCGCAGAACGCAGAACACTGCCGCGCAGGCAAAATTCAAAATAATACCGTTGCAGAGGTTTGCCAGAAAACGGTCTCTGTTTTCCCACGCCAGATAAAACAGGTATAAAAGAACACAGGTGACCACCATGTAAACAGGCCATCCTCTTGTGTTTCTGAAGACAAGGAGCAGCAGGAAAAAAATTCCCACCAGTACCGCGTAAGGCAAAGACACTTTCTTCACAGGGATTTCTTTTTTTATAAGCAGCCATACAAACTGTATTGCCACAAGGCCTGCCGCCATGGCAACCCACACATTGAGCCTTGCCAGTTCCCCCTGTTCTGCCACGTCGGCAAGAGGACGCCAGTACACAAAATATCCCAAAAGTCCGCAGGCAAGAACCCAAAGTCCGTTAAACCAGCGGAAAATCCTTTCCTTTTTGCACATGGTAAGAAGCACAAGCAAAAAGAAAAACAGAGTTTTGCGAAAAGCATACTGCTGATAGATGTCATACATGGCATTCATGTAATCGATACATCCCCAGAGCACACCCGCAAAAAAGAGTACCTGCAGCCATTCCATAACGTGATCTTTCGCATAGGAAAGTGTCACTCCGAAAAGGGGCTCATACCCCGGTCTCTTTGCATTCAGGGCATAGAAAAGCAGTCCGAAAAACAAAGCGATTCCAAGCCCGTAAAAGAGCTTGTCCTGCCATCCTCCGCCAAAAGTATTTTTTAGAAACACATCATAAACAAGAAACAATGCCCCCGCGGCAAGCACAGGATTTCCCATCCGCCGGAACATCCACTGGAAGGACACTTCCCTGCCTCCCATTCTTCTTCCGTGACTTTCCATGGCAACAGTCAAAAACACACCGAGCACGAGAACCGCCATGGTGAGAACCATCATTTTCTTTCCGGAAAAACTTTCCGTATATTCATAGCGGGTAATAATATTCTGACCCACAAACTCCTGATCCTGACAATAATAGTTTCCGATGCCTGTAAGTCCGGATTCCGCGGTGTTTTCCACCGCCAGGATCATGTGCCCCTGCAGGTTGCTGATCTGCCACACATAGGCTCTTCCGGGCACCGTTTCGATTTCTATGGGAATCCTGATAAATCCGGGCGCCTCATAAGACTCAAAAGCAATCTGTTCCTGATATAAAGTTTCTCCAAGTTCATCATAAACCGTAAACTGCAGCACGTCTTTGGAGGCGTCGGTAACCGCGTTGAGATACAGAGCTTTCAGATAATTTCCCTGTGCAAGGAAAACCTGCGAAACTCCCCCGTCCTCTCTGCCGAATTCCGCTGTCTGGCCCACCGCTTTTTCTGTTCCCTGCACCAGGTGGTTTTTATCAAAAACACCGATGGGACCTGCCAGTAACAGTATCATGAGCAGATAAAAAATAAGAATTGCCTGAATGGCACGATATTTTTTTATTTTTCGGTTCATAATTCTCCCAATCTTTCCAATATCCGTTATCGATTTTTTATGTACCGCCGCAGAGGAAGCAATTTCTTCCCCTGAAACCATGTCATAATTTATCCATGGTAGTATAGCACACTTCCCTTATTCTGACAACCAAAGCGCCAGATATACCAAAGGAAAAACGGCAGTGCAAACCAGAAGATCAGCACGTAACGAACAAGATAACAGGGGCCTAACAGCACCGTGGCCCAGTTTAAAAATACAGGAAGCCACACCAGTCCCTCCCGCCATTTTCCCATGGCAAGAAGAAACAGGAATCCTGCGGCATAAACCCAGAACAAAAAACCCGG
This sequence comes from uncultured Lachnospiraceae bacterium, assembly GCA_944381635.1. Classification (GTDB taxonomy): domain Bacteria; phylum Bacillota; class Clostridia; order Lachnospirales; family Lachnospiraceae; genus CALWLY01. The sequence goes on along the minus strand of CALWLY010000001.1, from coordinate 41,591 downwards.
AGAAAAGAGCATAGACAGCACCGGAATTTTCTGAAAAGAGATTTCCAGCGAAAGCTGCCGGTAAAACTCCTCCAGCCAGGGAATCTTACTGTTTCGTACTCCCGGCTGTTCCGTCTCAAAACCAAAGTAAGAACTGTCTTCATAAGTAAAAGTAAATACCGTGTTTCCCTCGTACGCATTGATGAGCGCATCCGGATACCAGAAACCATAGGAAGTAAGCAGCCAGCTGTTTCCATACACTGCCGGCGCCTTTTTCCCTATATCGGCCCACAGTTTCCAGAAATCACGGCTGTTGTCTTCATAGACACTTCCCTGAAAACCGATTTTTACCGGATCCGACAGTCTCGGACGATACGCCTCAAGATTTTCCTTCGGGATATAAGAAAAGAGAAGTTTCTCCTCTTCTTTGGAAAAAAGTTCCGGTTCATAATTCCATGCTCTTGCCAGCTGCTGGATGGGAACCGTGAGAAGTTCCTGCTTTCCTCCCTGAGCCGGATGAAACAGCAGACCGATTCCTGCATTTACAGCCAGATAAAAAACAAGAGTCCCTCCCAGGAGAAGCGCTGTCTTCTTAATCTGTTTTCCCGCCAGAAATAAGATTACCGGAATCATAAGCAAAAACACATAAAAACCATTGTTGCGGAACACTGCCATAGCCCAAAGGGAGAGCATCCAGGCTGCAACTTTTCCTTTTTTTCGGAAAAAATTCTCCCTGTCACAAAGAAATTCGCACAAAAACGCAATGCTCATCAGCATGCCTGCGCTGTAGAGAGCATCCTTTGCCGAACACAGCACGTACATCTGTACCACCGGAAAACAGGCCAGAAACAGAAAAGCAACAACTCTTGCCCCCACAGAGCATCCCAGCTTTTTCATAAACCAAAGCACATAAGTAAAGCAGGCGGACAGTATCAGCATCTGAAACAGCAGGTAGGAGGCAATGCCCAGGTTATAGGAACCGGTAAGTTTGTACACCGCATGGATGATGCCTCCAAGCAAGAGCACATGCGGCATGGGATGATGGGTGGTAAACTGCCTGGTAACCACCTGCAAATATTCATCCTGCGCATCGTAAACAAAAAAACCCGGCCATACAGCCAGGAGCGTGATTCCCCAGAAAATCAAAAAGCCCGCTGCCGTCAGACAAATTTTCCCCCTGGGAGAAATCCTGCCCAAAAGCTTTCCAAGTCCTCTTCCTGCCGGACTTTTCGCCTTTTCCGGGAAACCGGCGCCGCTCTTTTTTTCGCTTAACTGACATCCTTCTTTTTCTGCTGCACTCTTTTCCTTCTCTCCTGCTTTTTCCAGAGCCTGCCACAGCCCCAGAAAGCAAAAAGAGAAAAACGGAATAAGACACAGAAGAGAAATCCACATCCATGGATCTGTGAAGTTTACATTATCCACAGTTTCCAATCGCTTTCCCCATACCATGGCAAGGGAAAACCCGGCGCCCGCCACAAGGGCTGTCAGCCATCGTTTTTTCAGACGATAGGAATGCACCTTTCCTATCGTCTGAAAAAAGACGCTCCGCTGAAGATGCGCACTCGCGCGAAAAGTAGCATGTTGCCCGACGGCAACCGCGCTCGGCGCGAGTGTGCGCCGAGGCGCACACTTTTCAAAATTTTCCTCTTTTTGCAGCAGTTCTTTCTCTGCGGTAGCGACCTGCCAGAAAAAACGGCAGACAAGGGCTGCCGCCAGAATCCACAGGATGCTGCCTCCGGCAAGAGACTGGGCGGGATCATCCGCAAGCAGCCCCGGCATAACAACAATTCCGGCCATAGCCACTAAAAATATCAGAATTTTCTGCTTCCACATACTCTATTTCCTCTTTTCCCATAAAAGTGGTGCGACTTATGGCTGTCGTTCTTTTTCTCCGTCCTTCGTCTTCAAAGTTTCCGTCTCTGCTTCGCTCCCGGCTTTCTTTTCTTCCTTCTTTTTTCCCGCCGTCTCACGAATGACATACTGAGGTGCATGGTTCATACAAATGTACATTCTTCCCACATACTCGCCGATCATCCCCAGCATCAGCATCAGCATTCCGCCAATAAACACAATTGCTGACATCAAAGCGCTGAATCCCAAAGGTACCGCCGGATTGATGAATTTTTTGATAATCGTGTAAATACCGTACAGAAAACCTGCGCCCGCACAAAGCACTCCGATCATGGTAGCAATCCGCAAAGGTTTTTCACTGAAAGCGGTAAATCCGTTGAACCACAACGCCAGCAGTTTCTTTATGGTATAGCCGCTGGTTCCTATCGTTCTCTCCCGATGAGCTACCGTCACATTGCGGATGTTTTTGGTTGCCCGAAGCACCAGCCCGATCACATAAGGATAGGCGTTTTCGTAGCGGATCATCTCATCCAGAATAAACCTTCTGGCCGCAAAATAGCTGGAAATGTACAGATCACGGGGTTTGTTCAGCATAAAACAAAGCATCCAGTCGTTCACCCTGCTTCCAAAATTGCGAAAAGCGTTGTGCTGCTTATGTTCGTATTTGGCATAAACTACATCCGCGCCCTTTTCCAGTTCCCCCAAAAGTTTTCCCACCTCATTGGCTGGAGTCTGTCCGTCGTCATCCAGACAGACCAAAATATCCCCGGAAGCCTGATGAAATCCGGCCATCAGCGCCGCATGCTGTCCGAAGTTTCTGGCCAGACTGATGCCGTAAATATTTTCCTCTTTTTCACACAGTTTTCTGATTACGGAAAACGTATCATCCGGGGAACAATCGTTGACCAGAATGACCTCATAGGTATATTCCGGCAACTTGCCCATCGCTTCTTTTATCTCTTCTGTCACTCCCTCGATCGTCTTCTCCGAACGATAACAGGGAATCACGAAACTTACTTTCTGCTTCATGCTGCTATTTCTGCTCCCTTCCCGATCCTGTTTTATCTTTTGTGCTGCCATAAGAAATAAAATTTCCTATCGCAGCACAAAAGTCCACCAATGGACTTTTTATCTGTTTTCCTCAAAAAGTACGGCCATCAGGTACATATCCCGATACCCGTCTTCTGTGCGAATCTCATCCTTTAGATGCGCCTCTATCGAAAATCCTGCGTTTTTATAACTTCTCACAGCCGCTTCGTTGTCCGTAAAGACACGCAGGAAAACCTTGTGAAGTTTCAGGTAATCTCTGGCAAAGGTAAGCGCCGCTCTGGCACCCTTGCTTCCCAGGCCTTTTCCTGCAGCCCACTCTTCTCCGATAAAAATACCGTATTCCGCTTTTTTGTTTTCCAGATCCAAATCCCGGAAATAAATGCTTCCCACCGGAATCTGACTCTGTCCGTCTCTCAGAAAAAGAATAAACTGCACTACCTCTCCCGAGGCCACTTTTGTCCGAAGCCAATTTTCCTGTCCCTCTTTTGTAAAAGGCTTCTGATAGATAAAGTTCTTTCTTACCCTGTGGCTGTTTCGCCAGCGGACTATATTTTCTGTATCCTCCATGCCGATAGGACGCAGACCGAAACCCTCTCCTTCAAACACGAAGCCCTGTTCTGTTTTTTTCCACATAAGTCTGCCTCTCCCTGTTTTGTAAGACTCACTCTGACCGGACGGCCGATGAAATCTCCAGTGTTTCTTCGCCGCCTGTGACCACTATCTGGTAGACATCCATCACTTCTCCAATGGCATCCACCTTCAGCGCCTTTGCACTGACTCCCTTTTCTGAAAGAATATCTTCCAGCCAGCTGATATCCTTTTCTTTCTCTATAAGCACTCTCACCTTGGGATTCCCGGAAAGGGCCTCCTGCATACTGCTGCTTCCAAAAAGGGAAAGTTTGTATTCAGTAAGGGGACTTTTATTCACCCAGCCTCCCATCAGATCCTGGTTGGATAACTGTCCCGCTTCCTCTCCGGTATAGATTTTCTCCGAATAAGCTGTAGTGGAATACACATCCTCCAAAAACAGCAGATTGGGATAGGAAGCACAGTAGGCGTCGATCTGCCAGGCCCCTGCGTTGATCTCTTCCCGTCTCTCTTTTTCCGAAACACTTCTCTGCCAGGAAGAGGGAATCAACACGATAAAGAGCAGCAAAACAAGCATTCCGGCTGCCGCCGCAAAACTGCCTTTTTTTCCTTTCATCTTTGCAAACTGAAATTTTTCGTCTCGTTCCGAGAGCACTTTTCCCGGTTTACTGTCCGTTTTCTTCATTCGGGAACCTTCATCCAGCAAAAGAAGCAGTGCCGTCACCGTCATAGCCAGGTATAAGGGTAAGCTGATGCGCTCTACCACTCTGTCCCGAAGCACCAGAAACAGCCACAATCCCCAGCCTGTGCCCGCCAGCAGAATTGCCTGCAGCATGCAAAGCCTTCTGTCCTTTCGGATGATTCCTTTGATAAAAAGAGCGGCCGTCAGAATCAGGAACATATAATTCCAGGGGAAATCTCCCTGAACCTGTATCTGGGGTTGGTTCGATACGGCCCCCATATGCTTTGAAAGAAGCCAGATGCCTTCCGACAAGTTCTTTTTAAAAGGGCCTTCTCCCTGGCTCTTAGCGTAATCCGCCACAGCCTGCATCGTCTTCGCATCTATGGAATCGTCCGCTCCGAAATTATAATTGTCAAGCAGACGCCAGGAAGCTTCTGTCATACCGATGGATTCGTAAAATTCCTGATTGCTCTCATAATCCGGATAGCCCCAGAAATCATACACCTGAGTTCTGGCGTCAAAAAACTGTCTGAATTCTTTCCATCCGTCTTTTTGGTACGCATAAGCGTCCATGCCGAAAACAACCGCCATGCCCGCTGCCAGAATTCCGCAAAGTCCCAGGTATTTAAGAAGCGTCTTCCTGGTAAACAGCGGTCTCTCCTGCATCCACCGGCTGATTCCCGCCACCGCCAACAGGGGAAGAAGCAACAGCATCATTTCACTTCTTAAGCAAAAGGACGTCCACAGCAAAAGAAGCGCCGGTATATTATCTTTCCAGAAGGCTTTAAAGGAAAGACCTGTATCCGAAGTTAAAAACCAGAAGATTGCCGCAGCTCCCAGCATTCCCGCCGCTGTGGTGTACTGCACGTAAACCAGCGGATACAAAAGCAGGGAAAATACAAAACAGGCTGCCGCCACAGCCGCGATTGTCTTTTTTCTTATGTTGTCCCACTTTTTAAAGGCCCGCAAAAGCATCAGCGCAATGCTTCCGAACTGACACAAGTTTAAGAAAAACCCAAACCATTCCATGCCCGGAAGCAGCAGATAGAGCGCCGCCAAAAGCCAGGACAGCGGGTAAAGAAGCTGAATGGCATAGCCGGACGGCTGCCCCGTGTAGGCTCCTGAGAGAATTTCCTTAATCCAGAAATCATCGTTTAAGTCATAATAAAAGTCAAAACGAAGGCTGATGAAAAACCATAAAAGCCCCGTAAAGAGCACGGCAGCTGTCAGGTTTTTATTTTTTTTCAGAAATTTCCCGAATCTTGTTATCATCATTTACCTGTTGTAAAACTCCCTTACTTTCTCTGCCACAAAAGCAGTCTGTTCCGCAGTCAGGCCATAATACATGGGAAGACGCAGAAGTCTTTCGCTTTCTTTCGTGGTATAGCGGTCCTCTCCGTGGAAACGTCCGAACTTAAGTCCTGCCGGTGCAGAATGAAGAGGAACGTAATGGAACACAGCAACAATATCATAGTGGATCAGATGAGAAATGAGGGCTGCTCTCTCCTCCTGATCTTTTGTCTTAATATAAAACATGTGGGCGTTGTGAGTACATTCTTCCGGAATGAAGGGCAGTTCGATCTTCCCTTCCTCTGCGAGAGGCTTTAAGAGCTCATAGTATTCCTTCCATCTGTCCATACGCCAGTTGTTGATCGTATCCGCCTCTTCCAGCTGAGCGTAGAGATAAGCGGCGTTCAGCTCACTGGGCAGATAGCTGGAACCATAGTTTACCCAACGGTACTTGTCCACCTGTCCTCTGTAATATTTACTTCTGTCCGTACCTTTTTCACGGAAAATCTCCGCATTCTCAATATCTTTTTCATGGGCGATCAGAAGCGCGCCTCCCTCTCCCATGCTGTAGTTTTTCGTCTCATGGAAAGAATAACATCCAAAATCACCGATACTTCCAAGCGCCTTTCCTTTATAGGAAGCCATAACGCCCTGAGCGGCGTCCTCAATGACCAGCAGGTTATGTCTCTTTGCGATGTCCATGATGGTATCCATCTCGCAGCCTACCCCTGCATAGTGAACCGGGACAATCGCTCTTGTTTTCTCCGTGATGGCATCTTCGATCAATGTCTCATCGATGTTCATCGTATCGGGACGGATGTCCACAAACACAGGCGTTGCTCCGCGAAGAACAAAGGCGTCCGCTGTGGACACAAAAGTATAGGACGGCATAATCACTTCATCGCCCGGACGGATGTCCGCAAGCAAGGCTGCCAGCTCTGTGGCATGAGTACAGGATGTTGTGAGAAGACATTTTTTCGTCCCCGTCTTTTCTTCCAGCCATTTGCTGCAGCTTTTTGTAAACTCACCGTCGCCGCAGATTTTCTGATTCTCCACTGCTTTTTTTATGTTATCCAGTTCTTTTCCCGTATACGGCGGAACATTAAAACGGATTTTCTCATCTCCGGTATAGTAAATGCGGTCTATTTTTTTCATTTCAGGTCACCCATCCTTTCACTTTGTGTATATCCGATAGCTGCCGGCTTCTTCTGCCAGCGTATACTCGTTTTCCTCTATATATTGATGCAGCAGGGCGGCCTTTTGTTCGCCTTCCCCGTCTGTTTCTGTCTTTTCTTCCTCACGCCAGATAATCAGCGGAGATTTTAAGGCTGCATCCTTTAACTCTTCTTCCATCTGCGCAGCCGCATAAGTTCCAAGGTCCATCCAGCCGTGACTGGTAGCCGGGGGCATATTCAGAATATAATGAAGACCCGGCGCATTTCCCAGAACAAGCAGGCTTTCCCCCTGCAGATTTTGTTCATCCACATAGGAAATCAGGGCGGAGAGTTCCCCGGCATTTTCCGGTGTTGTATACATTCCCTTTAAAAGAGGACTGTTCTCCACCTGCGCTGTTCTTTGCTGTCCTTCCATACCGTCGCGGAATACAAAAGTGACTTCGAAGCCTGTGGCCTGTACGGTTATCATGCCAAAAACACCCAGCAGCATAGCTTTGTACGGAAACATTTCCTTTCTGGTCCGATAATGCAGAAACCATCTGTGCCACTGCCACAATGCCACCGGCGCTGCCAGAAACAGGTTGTTCAGGTTAGGATACGTCTCGTTGTTGCTTCCAAGAGGAGTCACCGCAAGAATGATCAGAACCATAACGCATAAAAGTCTGTCCCTGTAAAAGAACCTGGAGCTGAATATGGCAAACAGACATGCCGCAATAGTCAGATACAAAAGAAGCATTCCCCACTGGAACATACTCATATAAAATGTGTACTCAAAGTTAAACATCCCTCTGCCCCAGAGAAGGCGCAGAAGCACCGGCATGCAAAGCACGAAAACTGCCTTTTTCAGGTTTTCGAACCGCCCCGGCAAAATGGCAAACATCACTCTGCCTGCAAGAGCACACACCAAAATCAGGATGACCCAGGTCAGACTGGAAGCATAAGCGCCAAGCACCGAAGCAATCATGGAAAACGGAGAATAGGTGGAATCTGTAGTCTGATAAGCCGTCAGTCCGGTAATCATCTCCCAGTAAGCCCCCGGTCCGTACTGTATGCTGATACATGCCAAAACTGCCAGAAAACCTGCCAAATATCCCGCCACGCAGATGCCTGTCTGTTTCATCATCTCTGCCAGCGATTTCTTTTTCAGCCATCCGTAGTAGAAGACAGCCAGAATAAGAGCACATTCCGTAATATTGGGCATGCGCGTAGTCAGATTGACGCCCAGACAGATTCCCGCTGCCGCCAGAAGTTTTTTCTTCTCCCAGATCAGTCCCCGGTATAGACAGATAGTTCCGCACAAAAACAACACATAGCTGAGATAATCATAAAGCTTTGTGGTGGGACACCAGCAAAAACCTATGGCAATAAACTCTCCCAGAAACGCCAGCCAGGCCGGCATTTTTCCTTTCAGAAACCAGTAGGCCAATAATGCCATAAAGCTGATGGTAAGGCTTGTGTAAAAATTCATTCCAAGCATGGTATCCCCAAAGGGAAGATGCATCATCACATAACCTATCACATTGGCAAAATACGTAGCCACCTGCCAGCTTCCCGAAGCTTCTGTGAAAAAACGGAAGTTTGCCAGGTTATAAGTAGTGTCCGTAATGTCAATTCCCTGATTGATATTTACAAGAGGGTATAAAACCAGAATCAGCGGAAAGACCACTTTCTCCAGCCAAAATGCAGCCTGTTTTTTTCTATTCATACAATCCTCACGCCTTTCCGGAATCCTCCCATTCGTTCATCCATATATTCACCTGTTTTATTTTTTCAGACAGCCACCTGCCTGCCCCTGTTCTTTTTAATGCATTCTCTGTCAGGACAAAAAGGATCCGACGCAGCAAATCGATAAGAAGACAGCCGACAAACAAAACAATCACCCTGGCTGCCATCCAGAAAAACCAGACCGCCAATGAGGGCAGCATGGTTTCCTGTGCTGTCTGCATCAAACCGGCTCCATTTCCAAGCAAACTGCCAAGCCAGCCGCTCCAGCGATCCGACACCAGCACATGTTCATGAATCAGATAAACGCCAAAGGCCGACGGTGCCAGAAATCTTACCGCACGGGCAAATTTGCCTTCCTTTATCCGGACAAACGTAAAAGCCGCAAACAGTCCCAAAGACGCCAGGAACACCGGCAGGAAATTATAATGGTTGGGCACACTGAAATAATACTCGAGAAATCCAAATTTTTTCCCCGCGCCAAGACAGAGCAACACAAGGGCTGCATCCAGAAGTGCAAACGCCGCATAAAAAGCGATTCCTTTCCGGAAGCTTCCCAGAAATCCGATTCCATATTTTCGCAAATAAACTGCTGTCAGATACAAGAATAAAAACCATCCGAAGTCATAGCCAAAGGAATCGCTGGCAAACTGCAGGATGCTGAAACTTTTTCCTATTGTAAAAAATAAAGCCAGCAGGATAAGCACGCCTTTGTGCTGTCTCCTTCCCATGTTTTTCACTGCTGCATTTAAAACCGGCGTGAACAGCCACAAAATCACATAGGCAGTCACAAACCAGTAATGACCGCTTTCCACCGGAAACAGACAGGAAAACAGGGTATAGACGTTAAAGACCTCCGACGCCGGCACTGCTCCTGCCAGCACAAGCACCGGCGGAATCAGCAGCGTGTAAAAAAGAATCTGGCCAAGCAGACGCAAAAGCCGCTCCAGTCTGAAAGAGGAGGCAGAGAGAAAATAACCGCTTAAAAGCACGTAGACGTTTACTGCCACCAGGCAGAAAGATTCCATCAGCTGGGCAGCAATCTGCACCCCACCCGCAGAGCCCTGCCATTCTGGCAAAACTCCTGTATGGGAAAAATAATGCATGCAGACTACCATCAGCATGGCAATCAGGCGCAGCAGCTCAAATCCTGCCTCTCTTTTTTTCTCTGCTTTCCCGTTTCTGTGCATCGGTTACCTCGTTTCTTCTTTTTACAGATTCTCAGCGCTCTCTGTTAATTTTTCCGTTCTCTACCCGGAAAACCATGTCGCATTTTTCTATCGTCTGAAGACGATGAGCAATAATGATCAGCGTCTTTCGTCCGTGCAGACGATTGATAGACTCCATGATGGCCGCTTCCGTCTCATTGTCCAGAGCGGAAGTCGCCTCATCAAGCACCAGAACCTCAGGATCCTCAAACAGCGCTCTGGCAATACCGATACGCTGCCTCTGTCCTCCCGATAAGCGAATTCCCCTTTCTCCGATGCTTGTATCCAGTCCTTCCGGAAGGCTTCGCACGAATTCGTCAAGCTGTGCTTCCTTCAATGCCTGCCATACCTTCGCTTCGTCAATCTCTTCGTCAGGAACGCCAAAAGCCACGTTTTTACGGATAGTGGAATCCAGCATGAAAATCGTCTGAGGAATGTAGCCGATATTTTTCAGCCAAGACTCGTAATGGTCTCTCACCTCCACACCGTCCGCCAGAATCTGACCGCCCTGCAGTTTAAATAACCCAAGCAAAACATCCACAATAGTCGTTTTTCCGGCACCGGAAGTTCCCACGATTCCCACAGAATATCCCACGGGAATCTCCAAATCTGCATGGTCGAAGATCCACTTATCGGTGTTAGGATATTTATACTGAATATCTTTCAGCTCGATCTTATGCTCTACTTTCAGTTTCTCCACTTCTTTTTTCTTTGTATACGCCTCCGGGTCATACTCCACGTTGGAATCGTTGATTTCTTCCTGAAGATTATCGCTGACGCCCATGAAGAAAGGCTCAAAATAAGAAATGGAAGTCAGATAGTTGTTGATGCGGTTGGCACTTGGCAGAAGCCTCATAGCCGCCATACCAAATACCGTGATCTGAGGAACCAGATCCGTCACATCTTTTCCCGTAAAAAGCATCACCAGCAGATACACCACAAGTCCCGCAATACAAACCGTCTCAATCAGAAGACGGGGGGTGGAATTAAAAAGATTGTATTTCTGTACCGCGTTCACATAACCTGCGCCGCACTCGGCATAGCCATTGATAAAATAATTTTCCTTGTTGGCAACCTTGATTTCTTTGATACCCATCACGGATTCTTCAATCCATTTATACAGTCCGCTGTAATAGTCCTGATTTTCCCTTCCTGCCTTTTTCATAATCGGTTTTATCACACTCTTTATGATCAGCAGAACGCTGGCTAAAAGCACTGCAATGGTAAAGGTCATGGAAAAATCATAAATCATCAACCCTACCGTAAGAAAGGTAAACACTACCAGCTCACTGGTCAGCTGCAGGCTGCTTAAGATCAGGCCGTACATGTTGTTCACGTCCGAAGTGATGCTTCTTTGTATCACAGCCGTATCCGCATTCAGATAGTATTCATAAGGCCGTTTCATGAAATTGATCATCATACGCCTGGATGTGGCAAACTGGTTGGTAAAAACAAATCGCAGCTGCACTACCTGCTGCAGAAACAGAATCAGGTTTTTAAGGACAAAAGCCACCACAATGGCAATCAGCACCAGCACAGTAAACTGCAAGGTGCTTTCCATATGAAGCATTTGATATATTTTTCCGATAGCTCCCTCGCCGTTTTCAATTCCCACCGGATCCATAAGAACCGTAATGACGGGAATGACAAGGGAGATACTTGTTGTCTCCAGTATGGCTCCCACAAGCATCAGCAAAACAATGCCGCCCATTTTCCGCTTCTGCTTTTTATCCAGCAAAAGATTCATTTTTTTGAGTATTCTTTTCATAGATTATTTATTTCTCCCTGCTACCCTTTGACTTTTTCTCATGCATCTCGCATGCGTACAAGGTTTTTGTTTCCGACAAAACAGCTCCTTTGTCTGTCAGTATATCTGCTCATTCTGCCGGTGAAGCTCCGGCTCTTCGTATTTGTCCATGAAATCCTCGCCCAGATAAATGATCTCATCCGCAAATTCAATGGAAAGAGGCACCGTAAAGACAGAGACAACTCTGTGAAACCGGACTCCAGGTAAAAAATTCAGCATTTCCATAGGAAATTTTGCATCCAGCACTACGTGCTTGGGAAAAATCTTCCGGTAATCCAGCACATCTCTGGGATGCGGCTTTATAATGACCTGGGCGTCCTTTCCGTAGGTGTCCACCAGATCCCGAAACAGCCTTTCTCTTGTGTTTAAATCACACAGCGGCTCCGTCAAGAGCAGCATTTTATTTTCATGGTTCTCCCCGCTTGAAAGCTGGGAAAGAAGACCATCTCTGTCCTCAAGAAAGACCGAAAGCAGACACAGCTTGTCTTCCTCTGTCAGCCTGTCCGTCAGTTCTTTTCGAGGTTTTTCAATGTATTTGGGACAGGGATAAGGAAGAATGGAAATATCATTCACTTCCATATCCAGACAGTATTTCCCCCAGCCGTTCTGAATAAAGATCAGGTTTTTGGAAGCAAGGAACGCTTTCAGTTCAAAATGTCCTCGATTGTCATATCTTGCCGTGTCGTAAGTCTCCAGACAATTAAGCCCGTCCTCCACGGCATGATAGTAAATCTTTTTGTAGCTCAGATAATAGCCGATAGGATCGGAATCGCAGAATACATAAATATCCCGGTATTGTCTGAAATCCACCGGGACAAAAGGCTCCTGCAGTTTTCCGTAGAGTTTGGTAAACTTAAACCGGGAAAGCATATTGAAAAGAAGGTTTCCCCTGTCTGTATGGTATTTTTTCAATTCCGGGAAAAAACTTTCTTCCTTTTCATCAAATTCATACACTGCGCCAAAAAGTCCCGACTTTTCCGCTCTTTCTTTCAGGTTTCCGAAATCGTTGGACATTTTGCTCAGCACAAGATCTGCCTTCCCAAGGCTGCTCTTTCCTGTCTTTTCGGAAAGTTCCAGCTCTTTTAGGCAGGAGATATATACGTGGTAAAACGTGTGGCAGACATAAATCCGCTCTTTCAATCCGTTCACTTCCTTTTAGGTTTTTCCGCCACTTGCGCAAAAGCTATCGCTTTTCGCTGTCGGCTGTCGCCCCTGAAGGCAACTTTCTTCCTTCTCGCCGCCGCTTATGCGAAAAGCCCTCGCTTTTCGCTATCGGCTGTCGCCCCTGAGGGCGGTTTCCTTCCTTCTCGCCGCCGCTTACGCGAAAAGCCCTCGCTTTTCGCTGTCGGCTGTCGCCCCTGAGGGCGGTTTTCTTCCTTCTCGCCGCCGCTTATGCTCAAAGCTTGCGCTTTTCGCTGTCGGCTGTCGCCGAATAGCCCAAAAGAAGCAGCCCGCCTTTTAAAAGCAAGCTTTTAAGCCGGGCTGTTTCTTTTGGGCTGCGCGGCTCATAGCTGGAAACATTTTATCACATTTCACGGGTTAATTGCAAGAAAAGAGGATGCTTCAAAATCTTTGGGGTGATTTTTACTGCATCCTCTTTCTTTTTTCATCGAATCTGAAACTGTCAGGCAAAAAATTGAGAAAATTTTCGATCGACTTCTTCTTTGTCGCAGTCGAAAACAACCAGTTTCATTTCCTGGTTTAATCCCATGCTGATAAGGCCTAACAATGATTTTGCATCAATGATTATATTTTTCTTTTCAATATCAATATCAGCCTCCATCCGCTGACAGAGTGCCGCAAATTTTTTCAATTCTTCCATGTCTTTAAATCTGACAGTTCTTTCCTGACGTGTCATACCCTTCCTCCGTTAAACTTTGCCAAAAAATATTTTTATCTGCTGACAGACACAGCTGTCTCTGATTATATCCCGTTTCTGATAAAAAAGCAAAGTTATTTTCAGAAAAGTATCTGCGCCGTTACCATTCCGGTTAAATTGTTACTGTTCACTCCGTTCCAGTAACTTGCAAAATCCATTTAAAATTGCCTTTGGCAATGGGATTTTACATTTCTGAATCATTTCTTTACGGACTTTGCAGTAAATGCAAAGCCCTGTATGAGCAGTAACGTTAAATTCTCCGTCTCATCCGCTTTGGGAATCCTGAATATCCTGCCATTTTGCTTCCAGACTCATATCCTCAAATACCGGGCGGTAAGGGTCATATTTTTTCCCGTTTTTTGTAAAATACCAGCCTGCGAAAAGGCTGTTTTCCTGGTAAGGTATGGGCAGTTCCCCTAAAACTGCACCGTCTTTCACATAAAGCTTTCTCCATTCAAAACCGCCTACATGCAGGGTGATTCTCCAATAAATTTCCCCATCCATCCACACCTCGTCAAGAAATTGTCTTCTGGCATCCATAAAGTACTTCAGATAACGGATGCTGTCTTCATAGTTGGAATAGTACTGGTAACGATTTTCCATCCCCAGCCAACGGATATGGTTCATTTTAACGGAATCCGAAGTCTTCTCTACATATTCATCCACCCTGCTCCCGGTCAGATTTATAAGAAAAGGACGGAAACTTTCCTCATAGCAGGAAAAGACCTGCTGCCTGAAATCCTCATGCTCCATCAGGGCCGCATACAATTCCGTGCGGAAAGTATGGTCCAAAAGTTCTGTCACACCCTGGGGATTGCTGTTTATCTCATCCAGCGTGCAGTTTCCGAAAATCACATCGTAATCCCAGGCAGGACCGGCAAAAATTTTGGTGCTGACATCATCCTGCGGCTTATAATAGTAAGCGCTGGTGACTCCTCCGTCGTAATTTTTAGTCACTTCTTCTAAAAGATACTTCTTTACAAAAGAATCCACATCGATATATTCGCTGTAATGTTTTCCCGTATCCGGGTTAATCCCGTCAGACGCATAAATGGCATCTTCCGCTTCCTGCATCAGACTGCGAATATAGGTAACCTGTTCTTGTGTGGCATATTCCGGACTTTTGAGCACATAACAGTCACCGCTTTCCAGCTGAAATCCGCTGTTTTCCGTCAAATATCTTTCTTTCAGATCTCTTTCCAGAAGATAGCCTCCGGTTATATCGGAAGGGTTTCTTGTCTGAGTGGTGTAGCGCATGGTACCATCTTCCGAGATAACGATTTCTCTGCTTCCTCCTCTGGCCTTGTTTGCATCGTCCAAATCCGCAATATTCAGCCGGTTTTCAGCCACCTGTATTTTCTCACAGAGCAGATACACCCCCTGATATTCTCCGTCGCTGTAGAGGTCTACCAAAACGGATTCCGGGGTATAAGCCATCCCGACGTACTCTGCCATTTCAAAGGCAATACTGTTCCTTATCTGCGTCTCATCGTAACCGTTGGCCAAAAGAAGCCACGTTCTGGCTGCTCCCATGCCGCACAGATCCTGTTTTTCCTCAAAATGGATCTGATAGGACTTTTTTTCAAGAGCCCACGTGGAATTTCCTCTGGTTCGAATTTCATCCGCCACCGCTATATTTTCTGTTGTGACAGTTCCGTCTTCCTGCCGGGTAAGCATTGAAAAAACAGCGCTCTCTATTGCTTCCCTGTCTTCCTGTATCCGCGAAAGCGTACCGCTCTGGGTTTCCAGGTTAATGACCGGAAGGTCGGAGCCATAGCGAATGTTCAGATTTCCTTCCCAGAGCTGTTCCCCTTCTTCCGACAAAATTTCCAGCTTCTGTTCCTCCAAAGATGCGTTCAGCGTTTCTCCTTCGCTCACCTTTTTCCCATCCAGAAAAATCTGGAGAGAATGATCTTCACTTGCAAAGACCAGTTCCGCTTCTCTTGCAAAACCGGACAGAAAAAGTTCCGCTTCTCCCTCCGTATAAGTCCAGAAAGAAATTTCCATTCCCCGGGTTTGTACTGTTAATCCGGAAATGAGATTTTTATCTTCCTGGGAACTTTCAGGAATTTCTTCCGCGGTATCCTCGGCCACTGCCCCTTGTCCGGCGTCTTCCGCTGTCCCCTGCGCATCTGTATCTTCTGTATCTGCACCTGTATTAGTTTCTTGCACACCCGTATCTGGTTCCTCTATATTTGATGTATCTGCATTTGAGATGTCTGTATTTGAGGTATCTGCATTTTGTGCTTCCAAAGTATCTTCTGCATCTGTCTGCACAGAATGAAGCGTCCAGTAAATTCTATCCTTGACTCCCTGAATGCCTCCGGCCTCATGCACCATTCCCAGCAGGCAAAGAACCGCCAGACAGAAGGTACTGGCGGCCAGAATCCATTTTTTTCTCATAATTAAACTTCCTCTAAAAAAAGTGTGCGCCTTGGCGCACACTCGCGCCGAGCGTTTATTTCCTACGGCTGCACTAAGATGCGAACGTGTTTCATGGCCTCCTCTGCAAGACGGGCTGCCTCTTCCGGCGTATCCGCCTGAGCAATAATATGGCCGATCCGGTCATTGCTGGAATGCAGGCCGCAGACTTTGTCCCCTTCTTTGCAGTAAAAGCGGACTTCTATAATTCCCGGCATGTTTTCTAACTCCTTATCTGCCGAAAGTTCTTTTAAAGTTCCTGCCGGTGCCTGGAGAAACCGAATAGCCGCCCCCTTTGAAATGGTTTGTGTCAAATCCACCGGAAGGTGGGCTGCCAGCCGTATGGAAGCCGTCACCAGGTCTATACCTGTAGACAAAGGCACCAGCTTCGATGTGATAAAGTCGCCGCCCAGTCTTGCCGCCAGCTCCACGATTTTAGGACCATCCGGAGTAACTTTGATTTCTGTATGGGAAGGACCGTTCTGCAGGCGAATCGCCTTTACTGCCTTTAACGCAAGCTCCTTGATTTCCTCAATAGTCTTTGCCGGGAGCCTGCTTGGCTCACAGTGACCTATCTCCACAAAATACGGAAGCGGTGTTGTCATCTTGTCCGTAACCGCCACGATGGTTGTCTCTCCTTCAATAGTGAGCGCTTCCACGCTGACCTCCGGTCCCGTCATGACTTCTTCCACCATCAGTTCTCCGTCTCTGGAATTTCCAAGACTATAATCATAGATCTTAAGGAGTTCTTCCCTGTCTTTTGCGCCATCAGTGTTATCCAGAAGGACAACCCCTCTGCTTCCCGCGTTGTCCGCAGGTTTTACGATACAATAGCCGGAAAGACTGTCCACTGCCTTTAAAAATTCTTCCTTGCTGCGGACCGCAAAAAAGGTCGGAACAGGCACATGACATTCGCTCAGCCTTTTTCTCATATGACTTTTTATTGTGGCACAAAGTGAATCCTCATAGGAAAGGTCCGGTCTTTTTCCGAGTTTTTCGTTTACATAAGCGGCCGTTCTCACAGGTCCGTCGCTGGTGGATGTGAGAATAATGTCCGGCTTATGAATTTCTGCCTGGCGAAGCACTTCTTCCTTATCCATAGTGCTTACTACCAGCACAGTATCCGCCAGGGCAAAGCCAACTGCATTCGGGTCATAATCTACACTTATGACCTCATAGCCCAAATCTTTTGCCGCCCGGATGGCAGGCACCTGCAGAGCGCTGGCGCCTAAAATCATCATTTTTTTTCCCATATCTGCTCCCCGCGCTTTCCTCAGTCAATATATTTCCAGTCCAGAGGAGTTCCCTTCGCCAGATCCTGTTTTGCCTTTCTGCCCAGAATTTCTTCGTAGTACATGGTATGCATACCGAAAGCAGGACGTACGGAGCGAACGTTTTCCGGCGTAAATTCCTCGCCTTCCTTCATATCTTTTACTACAAACAGGGAACGGGAATCTTCTCTGCTTCTCTTCTGTTTTTCCGTCAGTTCGTAGGTAACTTTTCCCAGCGCTTTTTCCACAATCCGAATATCATCCACCATTTTCTTAAACTCCGCCGGCTCCATGGAAAACGCACCGTCCGGTCCGCCGTCTGCTCTGGAAAGAGTCAGATGTTTTTCCACCATGTGTCCGCCCAAAGCCACACTTGCCACTGCCGCTGCAGTGCCCATGCTGTGGTCGGAAAGACCTGTCAGGCATTCGAACACCTGCGCCATATTGGGGATGACTTTCAGGTTCATGTCTTCATAAGGTGACGGATAGGCGGAGGTACATTTCAGTAAAACCACCTGATCGTTTCCTTCCTCCCTACATACTGCAAGCGCTCTCTCAATATCCTCAAGATAAGCTACTCCTGTGGCAAAAATCATAGGCTTGTGAAGCTTTGCGATTTTTCTGATAAGAGGAATATCGTTGATCTCAAACGAAGCAATCTTATAGGCGGGCATCTGCATCTGTGTCATGAAATCCACGGCAGTAGGATCAAAGGGGGATGAAAAACACTCCATTCCCAGATCGTTGGCGATTTTCATAAGCTTCGGCTGCCATTCCCAGGGGGTGTAGGCCGTCTCATAAAGTTTATGGAGACTTGTTCCGTCCCAGATCGTTCCCTGTGTAATCTGAAAATACTGATTTTCGCAGTCCAACGTAATGGTATCCGGCGTATAGGTCTGCAGCTTGACTGCGTCCGCACCGGCTTCCTTTGCCGCGTGAATGATTTGCACCGCACGGTCATAATTCATCAGGTGATTGGCTGACATTTCCGCCACAATAAAGGTAGGATGTCCTTCTCCCACCATACGGTTTCCTATCTTAAACTCTTTTTTCATATCTTTTTATCTCCTGGATTCCTTCTTTTTCATCATCTCATATTTTATCTCGGCAAGCGCCCAGTCACTTTCATTGTCAATGTCCTGCACCTCAAGCTCCGACACTTCGATGGGAAGATAACCATCCGGCAGATCTCCCCGGCAGGCTCTGTATTTTTTTACATCGTAGCAGTAAAACTGTCCGCAGTCATGGTAAAGAGGCTCTAAATCCTGAGAACGGCAGGCTGCATACTCGGGAAAACGATAAAGCAGCTTTCCTTCTCTTATGACCATGCTCCTCTGCGGGGGAAAAGAGTAAGCCACCACAGGCATCACGCCGGAACCCTGTTCCCTGATCAGAAGTTCCATGGCGCTTTTTAATTTCTGCGCCGTCACAAAGGGGGCCGTTGGATAAATGCAGGCCATCACATCAAATTCTTTTCCTCTTTTTTCGTACTCTTCCAAAACTTCCATCAGCACATCGTCCGTAGTTGCAAAATCATTGGCTGTCTTTTCGCTTCGAAGAAAAGGCACGCTTGCCCCTGTCTCTACGGCGATCCGGGCGATCTCCTCATCCTCCGTGGATACCATCACTTCATCAAAAAAACCGGACGCAAGCGCTGCTTCTATGGAGTAGCACAGCATGGGTTTTCCTGCAAATTCTCTCACGTTTTTTCTGGGGATGCGTTTGCTTCCCCCTCTGGCTGTTATGACGGCCAAAGCTTTTTTTCCCTGAATCATCTTTTTTCTCCTTTTATCATTTCTTCTGCGATTCGATCCGCTCCCAGACCGTCCACAATGTGCAAAAGACGCTGTCTCATTGTCTGGCGAAGTTCCGGATTCTCCCACAAAAGCCGCACTCCTTCCGCCATGCGATGCAGGCAGTTTTCTCTGTCCTGTCTGATATCGCCGGCATAGATCATCCGCTCCTGCTTTCCAAAGAAATCTTTGTCATACTTCTGGTTATCCACGCAGACAAAAAATACCGTGGGAAGCCCCATAGCGCAAAGCTCATATAAAACCGTACTTGCCGCGGAAACTGCCATATCACATTCTGCCATAAGCCCTGCCATATCGGTGACGTTGTAAAGAAGATGCACGTTTTCCACTCCCTGGGTCTGCTGCTCCAGCTGCTCTCGAAACCGGTTGAAACCTCCTACCACTACCCGAAACTCCATCTTGTCAAACCAGGGCTCTTTCCTGAAAGCGGCAACCATGCCGGAAAGAGAGTTGTACACATCTCCCCCTCCACATATAAGCAGCACCTTCAGGCGGTGTTTTTCTTTGGAATCCGCCCCACTTCCCGGTTCTGTTTCCCGGCTGACTGCAGTCTTTTCTTCCGCTTCTGGCTTCGGTCTTTTTTCCAGAAATTCCGGACGCAGGGGGACATAGGACGCCCCCAGCAAAAGTCTGGTATTCTCCGTATACTTTTCGTGATAGGGAAATTGTCCGGCATAGGCATTGTAATTGATCACCAGATCCGCCGGCCATATGTTCTCAAACAGATCATCGATGTAAGCCGTCCTGCACAATCTGCCAAGCTGCTTTAAATACACGGGTGAAACCTGATAGGAATCCACTAAAAGTCTGGTACAGTTCCATTCTTTTAACGCCTGTTCCAATACGGGCAGCTCCCCTTCTTTATCCCGCCAGTCGGTGTGAAGGCACACCCTCTTCCTGCCGGTTGGCAAAATCAGGCTGTCCGCCTGACGGTCAGCGGTAAAAAATACAACTTTTTGTCCAAGCTTTTCCAGACTTGCTCCGATGGTCAGACAGCGCATGATATGTCCGGTGGCAATCTCCTCATTGGCATCTGCCCGAATCCCGATCCATTCCTTTGGCGAATAACTTTTCATTACGGCAAGCATGTATTCCATTTCTTTTTTCCCATACCGCTGGTCGCAGGGCAGGGCGAGAATGGTGTCGTAAATTTCTGTCTCCTCCTCAGAAAGCCAGCCCTCAATCTGAGAAGGCACGGGCCAGAGCACGGGGATATAAATACCGTGTGCCCCGCAGTAACTCTGGAAATCACTTCGGTCTCCCTTTACATAAACCGGCATATATAAAGGCGCAGGCGCCTCTTCCTTCTCATCTTTTCCCATCCATTCTGGAAAAACCGGCGTAAGATTTTTTATTTCCCTGAGTCCTTTCAGCAAAATCTTTGCGTTTTCCTGTCTTCTTTTTTTGCAGAAATCCTCATCTTCCCTCTCCAGAAGATAACGGGCGGCAGGAGAAATTCCGTCAATCTCCCTCTTCTCATCCAGCCACTCTTCCATTTTTCTGTTCTCTGTCAAATACCAGTTTTTTTCCTTCTGAAGGTCTTCGGCAGATTTTTCCGAGAGCTTTGCCTCCTGCTTTTTCTCGTTATCATCCCCAAGCTGACCGGATTCTTTCAGGTAGTTCCACTTTTTTTCAAGGATTTCCACTTTTCGCCGTGAAAAATCGCTGCCTTCTGTATCCGGTGTCTTTAACGGAAGGCTGGCAGAAGCTGCAAACCCTCCATCCGGAACGGCATACCATTTCCGCAGGCTTCCCACATAAAAATCGGCTTCCATCTCTTTTCCACACAGGTAATAAGACTGGGTCATATCCTCCATGATGAAAAGCCCTTTTTCTCTCCATTCCTTTAAAAACGGCCGCAGCTCCCGCCAGGTATCCACACCGTAATAGCAGTGAATCAGCAGCAGAGTGGGGGAAATTTCGGAAAGCAGCCTTTCCAGCTCTTCCCTGTCTGCTTTCATATTTTTATGGATATGGTAAAAATGAAGTTCCCAGCCTGCATTCTCAAAAGGCAAATACACGGAGTCGCACATATATCCGGGAAGAAGGCAGACTTTACGGCCTGCTTTTCCTGCCTTTTCAAGCCCCTCAAGCACACAGGCGATGGCCTCTCTCCCGGAGCCGGTATACACAATATGAGGATTGTTCCATTTCTGAACTTCTTTTAAGTGAAATCCGTTGCTATCCCTCTCTCCTGTTTTTTCCGGATTGATTTCGTAAATGCTTCCTATCTCCATACCATACCGCTCTTTTCCGTTTTGTTTTCTGTTCCAGTGCTTTTTGCAGCTTTCCGTTTTTTCCGGCCTTTTTATGTTTTTACTATTTTTGTTTTTAATCTTTTTCAGTTTTTCCCTTTCAGGCGTTTTCTCAAATTCCGATAGGTCCACAGCAGCTTATAATACAGCATAAAATAAAGTGTGGATTTCATGTGCATGGCTGTCAGCTTTTTTTCCTCCGGATTGGTTCTTTCCTTAAAATAAGGATTTGACTGAAAATCGGGAAACGTTTCTTTCATCTCTTTTCCAAGTGCTTTCACGAAGCTGTATTTGTGCTTTTTACAGCCAATCATATAAGAAAAGAGTGTGTTGATATAAAAAAGCAGCGTGAAGCTGTACTCCAGCTCCTGTCTGTAATCGGCAAAATAGTGAAGACGCTTTGCCTCTTTTAACATCAGCCTTCCCGCTTCCATTCGATGCTCACACCTCTCCTGTGTGATGGTATGAACTGTGGAAGCTTCATGCTGATAATAAAAATAGAGGGGCTCTTCTATATATTCGAAATGGGAGGAGGTCAGCAGGTAAGAATTTCCTACCGCATTATCCTCATAAAAAATGTTTTCCGGAAACCAGAGCTCTTTTTCCAGAATCGTACTGCGGCGGAAGATCTTTACTACCAGACTTCCCCCGTCTAAGATCAGGGAACGGTATTTATCCGGGGTCAATTTTCCGGTCTGCTCTTTTCGGTTGTTGTGCACAATCTGCCCTGACTGAAAGCTGTGCTCATTCGTAAGGCAGTAATCACAGCCTGCCAGGTCTGCCCCGGTCTGCTCCGCCCTGGCGATCAGACGCTCATACATGTCCGGTGCAATCCAGTCATCGCTGTCGATAAAACCGATCCACTCGCCCTTCGCCTCCCGAAGACCGATGTTTTTTGCACCGCCCTGCTTTTTATTCACTTCGGAATGAATGGCGCGAAAGCGGTCCGGATATTTTTTTTCAAAGTTTTTTAAAATCTCCAGAGAATTATCCGTGGAGCAGTCGTCCACCGCTATGATCTCATAATCAGAAACTGTCTGATTTACCAGCGAGTTAAGACAAAACTCCAATTTTCCCTCAGAAGCCATATTGTAGACCGGAACGATAATACTCAGTTTCAATTTTTCCCTCCTGCCAGGCCTTTTCCCTGCGCTTATTTTTGATAATATTCTGCAATTTTTTTCACTGCCGCTATAACATCCTCCACGTCCTGATCCGTCATGGCATAGTAGAGCGGAAGACTGATGATTTCCTCATAGAGCTTTTCAGCTTTGGGGCAGAGTCCCTTTTTATATCCAAGCTTCTGGTAATAAGGGAAATAGTACACCGGAATATAATGTACGTTGCAGCATACATTTTCCGCTGCCAGTGCATCAAAAAACTGCCTTCTGTCAATGGTAAGGCGTTCCGGATTGATGCGGAGAATGTAAAGATGTCTGGTCGTATCCGATTCCGGAATTTCCTGCTGTACAACCACCTGAGGAAGCTGTGAAAACGCCTCGTCATAACGTTTCACAATTTCTTTCCGGCGTGCTTTAAATTTTTCCAGTTTGTCAAGCTGGCTGTTGATCAGTGCCGCCTGAATATCCGTCATACGGTAATTGTATCCCAGGTCCACCTGTTCGTAATACCAGGGGCCGTCCGGCTCCTTGCTCATAAGGGAGGCATCTCTTGTAATACCGTGAGCACGGGCAAGCAGCAGTTTCTGATACAGTGCGTCATCGTTTGTCATAACGGCTCCGCCTTCTCCTCCCGTGACGGTTTTTACAGGATGAAAACTGAACGTAGTCATATCTGCCAGAGAACCGGTGGGCTGTCCCTTATATTTTGTTCCGATGGAATGAGCCCCGTCCGTAATCAGTAAAATTCCGTGTTTCTGACAGATTTCCTTAAGACGGTCAATCTCCGTGCTCTGTCCGGTAAAGTCCACAGCCACTACCGCCTTTGTCCTCTCGGTAATATGTTCTTCCACGCTGTCAGGATCGATATTATAAGTTTTTTCGTTGATATCTGCAAATACCGGCACAGCATTGCAGTAAAGGGCACAGTTTGCACTTGCCGCGAACGTGATGGGGGTGGTAATCACCTCATCATTCTCGCCAATGCCTGCTGCCATGCATGCCACATGAAGGGCTGCTGTTCCATTGCTTACAAGCACTGCATGTTTGGCCCCTGTCAGCTCACACAGCTTCTCCTCCAGTTTTCCTATTTCCGGACCGCAGGTAAGATAATCACTTTTCAGCACCCGAAGCACCGCTTCGTAATCCGCCTCATCCAGATATTGATGTCCGTAAAAAATTTTCGTATCTCTGACCGGAGTACCTCCGGCGATTGCTGGTTTTTCCATATTTTCCTCTCATTCCGCCGCCTTGGCAGCTCTTTATTTTTATAACATGCTTTCTCAATGGTGCATTGTGATCTGTTCTCACATCCCGCTATATAGAATCCCGCCACGCGGGATTCTCGCCTGCGGCGGGCCGCCTTGCGACATGTTTCCTTTCCGCCGCAGTGCGATCTCTATCCCTTTTTCATTCAGCAGAAAATTGTGTTTTCTGCTGAATAAAAAAGGGATGCCCCAAGCACCCCTTCAAGGCCTTTCTGGCCGTTTCCATTTCTGTTTTTCGCCCGCCGCCTTGTTGTGTCTGCAGGCGGACAGTTTATTTTCTATCAAATTAGATTTTTAAGTTGAATTTTTTGGCTGCTTTATTTTTCCAGTTCCACGCCTTTTAACAGTTCGCGGATTTCTTCCACGCTAAGCCACCAGTTGTTGTTGTCAGAGCTGTAGTGAAATCCTTCCGGAACCTTCACTCCGCCTTCTTTGATCTTCTGTTTGTCATTCCAGGTAACCTGGGGATATACAATGAAGTGTTTGTCGTATTCGTATGTGGTTGCGGAATCCTCCACCGTTACCATGATTTCATGAAGCTTTTCTCCCGGACGGATGCCAATCTCCTTCATCTTGTAACCGGGAAGCATAGCTTCCGCCAGATCGGGAACACGGAAAGACGGAATCTTGCTGATAAAAGTTTCTCCGCCGGTAGCCTCCTCCAGCGCTTTTACCACCAGCTCCACGCCCTGTGTCAGGCTGATCCAGAAGCGGGTCATGCGCGCATCCGTAATCGGCAGTTCTGTGCCGCCGTTTTTAATGATCTTATGGAAAAACGGAATGATGGAGCCGCGGCTTCCCGCAACGTTTCCGTATCTTACAATAGAGAAATTCACATCCTTCGTACCTGCATAGGCATTGGCTGCCACGAACAGCTTATCGCTGACTAACTTGGTGCCTCCGTAAAGGTTTACCGGATTTACCGCTTTATCTGTAGAAAGGGCAACCACCTTTTTCACATTCATATCAAGAGCCGCTTCAATCACGTTCATAGCGCCGTGGATGTTTGTTTTGATCGCCTCATTGGGATTGTACTCACAGGCGGGAACCTGTTTTAATGCCGCCGCATGGATTACATAATCAACGCCCTCAAACGCTCTTCTCATACGCTCTAAGTCGCGAACATCACCGATAAAGAAACGAAGCTTGTCTTCGTATTCTTTCAGTTCGTTCTGCATCATCCACTGCTTGAATTCGTCTCTGGAATAGATAATGATTTTTTTCGGCTCATAATGAGTCAGCACATATTTGGTAAAGCATTTTCCAAAAGAACCCGTGCCTCCGGTAATTAAGATGGTTTTATTATTCAACATGAAATTTTCCTCACATTTTTTCTAATATTCTTGCAAATTTCCGCTACTATCATACCATAGTTGCTTTCTGTTTGCAAGAAATAGTCCGCTTGAGGACCGGTGCGCCTTATGCGCAATGTAACCGTCTGCCGACGAATCAGCAGACGGTTACATTTCCGGTCTTTTGCCGCTTATACTCTGCAGGCTCCGTCTACAGAAAGTACCTCACCGCTTATATAGGAAGCCATGTCGCTGGCCAGAAACAGGAAGGCGTTTGCCACATCCTCAGGCTCTCCGACTCTTCCCAGCGGAATTGTGGAAATGATTCCCTGACGCATCTGCTCCGGCAAGGCTGCCACCATATCTGTATTGGTAACTCCGGGCGCCACCGCATTTACGCGGATGTGATCTTTTCCAAGTTCTCTTGCCAGAGAAATAGTAAGTCCGTTAACCGCAAACTTGCTTGTGGGATATCCCACACCGCTGGGCTGCCCGGAAATACTAACCATAGAGCTGGTATTTAAAATGCAGCCTCCGCCCTGTTTTTTCATGATTTTTGCCGCAGGCTGAATAGTATGGAACAGTGCCTTTACATTCAGATCCATAATTTTATCAAAATCTTCCGGCTTATAATCATAAAGACCGGTTGCCTGCGAAATTCCGGCATTGTTCACAAGAATGTCTATCCTGCCATATTTTTCAGCAATTTCCTCTATAGTCTGTGCCACCTGAGCTGCATCGGAGAGGTTGGGCCATCTTCCCTCCACCTTCCACTCCTGATCACATGCTTTCAGGGACTGCACTGCCTTATCCACAGTTTCTTCTCTGGAACCAAATAAAACAACAGCCGCCCCGTTTTCCAGATATTTTTTTACAATGGCATAACCGATTCCTCTTGTTCCGCCTGTTACAACTGCAACCTTTCCTTTTAACATAACCTTACCCCTTTCCCCACAATCTGTGGAAATCTGCATTTTTGTGTTTGAATCAAAAGATTCCGTGCTGCGCACTCCCACAATCCTGCCCAATATTCGCATCTTGTAATTTAACTATAGCACATTCCCGTCAAAAAAGGGAGTTAAAAAAGTGAGCTCGATTGCCTGCGCGCTGAGTGCGCAGTATGCAAACTTAAAAAGCAATGGCTTCAAATTCTACTGCAGGAATGGGGGCGGAATAATAAAAGCCCTGGGCAACATCACATCCCATTTCTTTTAATATATTCACATGTTCCGGTGTTTCCACTCCCTCACACACGGTTCGAATGTTCAGTTTTGCCGCCATCTGAAGAATGCTGCTCATAATATCCAAATTTCTCTTCTCATGCTCCGTCTGCATGAGAAATCCTCTGTCCAGCTTTAATTCGTCGATAGACAAATCTCTTAAAAGATTCAGGGAAGAGTAACCGCTTCCGAAGTCATCCATGGAAACGCCAACGCCTGCTTCCCTCAGCCGGTTCGTCACGCTCTCCACCACTTTGCTGTCGTCCGCCGCCATACTTTCCGTTATTTCCAGTATGATGTTTTCCGGGCGAACGCCAAAACGATTTATAATGTTCATGACAAGTTCCACATAATTTTTCTGATAGAAGGCAAGCCTGGACTGATTCAGGGATATGGGATAAATTTTATGCCCGCTTTCCTGCCATTTTTTCTGCAGCCGGCAAACCTCCTCCAGCATATACATATCCAATCTGACGATAAAGCCATTCTGTTCAAATACCGGTATGAATTCTGCCGGAGACATTACGCCTTCTTTGCTTATCCATCTGACCAAAGCTTCCCCGGCACACACCTTCTCGCTTTTCAGATCGTATTTGGGCTGGATGTAAACCTGGAATTCTCTGTTGGCAAAAGCAGCCTCCATTTTCTGTTCGATCCGGTTTCTCCGCTCGGCTTCCCAATATATTTTTTCATCATAGAAAGCAAGCTGATTTCCCTGAAATCCCTTGACTGTAGATTTCGCCATATTGGCTCTGTCAACCATTCTATCCAGATCCGGGGTCTCGGAAAACATCTGAAGAACAGTGATCCCGCAATAACAGTAAATGGGGTAATTTTCATCTCCCCCCCCCACCTGATATTCCGAGATTTTTTTCATAATTCCTTTGGCTCTTGCTTCTAAAATTTCCTTATCCCGGGTATGAATCAGCATGCCGAAGCAGTCCGCATGTCTGTGATAAAAAACTTCGTCTGCCCGAAGCATTTCTCCCATTACCTTGCTGATATATTTTAACAGCGCATTTCCCGCCTCTTTACCAAAGGAATAATTGATGAACTTGAAATTGTGAACATCAAACAAAGCCAGGGCATAGTCCTGATTTTTTAATAAAAGTTCCTTCGCAGCCACATCGAATCCATTCCTGTTGTAAGAACCTGTGAGGGAATCATAGTATGCCACACGATTGAGCATCTTCCTGCTTTTGTGCGTAATGTGATGGATGTAACAAATCAGTACGCTGAAAAGAATCACCAACACCAGCGCAGCAGCCAGAAACAGGAAAAAAGCTGCCCGGAATTCGTCGTTAACCTTTTCCACAGGAACCATACAGACCAGGTACCAGCCGTTATAGGCAAGACTGCGCATAGCCGCGATGTAGGATTTTCCATTTCTCTGAAAGGAAATGTCCATATCTTCCCCCTGAGCCATCCCAGCCTGTATTTTTTCTTTTTCGCCGTCCGGAAACTGGTTGTTTTCCAGGAAATTGTTTTGCTTTTCTTCTTCCTGATTTCCTGCAAAAACCATACCGTCCGGAGAAATCATAATCGTTCCTCCCTTTCCCTGAAAAATAGGTCGGTTTATCAGTTCAGAAAAAAAGTCAACTGTGTTGCTGGCAGTAAGCACCCCTGAAATTTCGCCGCCGCCATAGACCGGCACGGCAAAACATATAATATTTTTCGGCCCGTACACATCCTCATAAACCTGGGATACCGTCTGTTTTCCCTCCATGGCGCTTCTCACAAAATCATAGGCTGAAAAATCAACGTTTTCGATAAGCTGCCCATTTTCATTAATGTAGAAGCCCTGATAGTTTCTGTCCGCATACCCTATGCGCAGAAAATCGTTTTTCTGATTCTCTGTCTTTAAAACCTCATAAATATCTTCCTCACTGATGTGGGAATCTATAAATGCTCCAATGCCGCTTAGGATATGAAGTTCTCCTTCCATCTGTCTGTCCACGATCGACACATACTGTTCGGACAGTTCATCCATGTAAACTTCGGTTTCTCTTCTGTTTGTCTGGCTTAATAGCTGTATAATATATAAAAAGGTAGCAGAAAGAAGAACGGCTGCCGTTATCACCGTCAAAATTGCTTTTCGGATATTAATCTTGGTTTCCGGCATTTCCCGGAAATATTCCCCCTGGCTGAGTCGCTGCATTTCCCTTTCTTCTGCTCTTTTTTCTTTTCTCATAAAACTCTCTTTCCCATCTTACAACTGTTATGTGGTACTTTATACCTGATAAATATAAAGGAAACCCGTCAATATTGTCAACAAATTCTGGCGCCGGTGTACAGGGGGACAATACGCCTCAGCCCTGTACACCAACGCTACCCTAACAGCATGTACAATTTTCCTGCTTTCAACACAGGAAATAAAAAAGTGTGTGCTCTGTCACACACTAGCGCCGAGCGCGATGCCGCCAGGCAATGGTTACCTTTCGCGCGAGTGCGCATCCACAGCGGAGCGTTTATTTTCATACGATAAGAAACTTCATTTCTTATCGTATGAAAAAGGCACGTTCTTTACCGTCCGAAAACGCTGCATAACGTGCCTTGAGCCCTTTCTTTTGTCCTGAAAAATCTTATATACAAAAGAAAGTATATCATAAGAAATTAAAATGGGGGCCGAAATTTGAAAAAATTACTCTTTTTTATAAAGTACCATAGATTCATAGGGGCGCAGATGGATTCTGCCCATACTGCGTCCATCCGGTCCTTTATAGTTTGAGAGAAGTTTCTCGAAGCTGTCCAAATTTTCCTCCAGACAGAATTCACACTCTCTTTCATAAAAATTGTTGATCACAAGAAGTCTCTGGTTTCCAAGTCTTCTTTCGTAAGCAAAAGCGGAAGGGTCTTTGGGTGAGATGGGAAGGATGTCCCCGTCTGCAATCACATCGTATTCTTTTCTCAATGCGATGAGTTTTTTGTAATAGTAAAATACAGAATCCTCATCGGCCATCTCTGCTTCCGCGTTGATGGTCCGGTAATTGTCGTTTACGCCAATCCAAGGTGTACCTGTGGTAAATCCGCCGTTTACGCTCTCATCCCACTGCATAGGCGTGCGCCCATTGTCTCTGGAATGAATCTGGATAATGCGGAAAGCATCTTTTGCCTGCAGTCCCTTTTCCTGAAGAATGCGATAATAATTCAGGCTTTCCACATCCCGGTACTGACTGATGTCTGTAAAATGAGCGTTGGTCATGCCAAGCTCCTCTCCCTGATAAATATAAGGGGTTCCACGCAGACAGTGGATCACTGTGGCAAGCATTTTCGCGGATTCTTTCCAATATTTTCCTTCCTGTCCAAACCTGGAAACTACACGGGGCTGGTCGTGATTGCACCAGAACACCGCGTTCCATGCATTATGTTCCGCCATTCCTTGCTGCCAGTCAAAGAGAATATTTTTCAGTTTCTGGAAATCAAAGGGTACCAGAACCCACTTTTCATTTCCCATAAAGTCCACTTTCAGATGGTGGAAACTGAATACCATGGAAAGCTCATGACTGTCTTGGCCCGCATACCGGAAACAGTTTTCCATGGAAGTGCTGGACATCTCGCCTACCGTGATGATGCCTTCATCCTGGCCGAACGTAGCCTCGTTTAACTCCCTCAGATATTTGTGAACGTTGGGGCCGTCTGTGTAAAACCGTCTGCCGTCCCCCGTCTCGTCATCTGCAAATTCACCCTTGCTGATCAGATTCACCACATCAAAGCGAAATCCTCTTACACCTTTTTCCATCCAGAAACGTACAATCTTCTGCACTTCCAGGCGCACTTCTTCATTATCCCAGTTCAAATCCGGCTGAGACACATCGAAAAGATGCAGGTAATACTCGTCAAATTCCGGCACATATTCCCAGGCATTTCCCCCAAATTTGCTCTCCCAGTTGGTGGGCGGAACTCCCGGAGCCTTTCCTTTTCTGAAAATATAGAAGTTCTTATATTTTTCTTCGCCTTTCAGAGCACGCTGAAACCATTCATGGCGGCTGGATGTATGATTGAACACCATGTCCAGCATCAGCTTGATGCCGCATTCTTTCGCTTTCGCAGCCAAGGTCTCAAAATCTTCCATCGTTCCGTAGCGGGGATCGATCTGATAATAGTCCTCCACGTCATAGCCGTTGTCTTTCTGAGGAGACACAAAAAACGGTGTCATCCAGATATAATCCACACCCAGTTCTTTCAGATAGAGGAGTTTGGCGGTGACTCCCGCCAAATCTCCCAGTCCGTCCCCATTGCTGTCGTAAAAGGATTTGGGATAAATCTGATATACACAACTTTTTCTGAAATCTGTCATCGTTAAAGTCAGAGCTCCTTTCCTCAAATGTCTATGCGAACGTTGCCACTGTAGTTTCCGCTGCCTTGGAAGGAATGTTTGTATGGAAAGTAATTTCCTTTGCATTTCCCATATCCGTGATGGCAAAAACAGTGGTTTTCGGATGTCCTGCCGCCTCAATTTTTGCCGGATCAAATTCCAGCAGTTTATCTCCTGCCTTTACCTTGTCTCCCGCCTTCACAAACAGGGTAAATCCGTCCCCGTTCATAGCTACCGTGTCGATTCCCACATGGATGAGAACTTCCATGCCGTTTTCTAAAGTCAGTCCGCAGGCATGTCTGCTTTCTTCCATAACCACACTGACTGTGGCGTCCGCCGGCGCATATACCACATGATCTTCCGGTTCAAAAGCCACGCCGTCTCCCATGATTTTCTGTGAAAATACTTCATCCGGAACTTCTTCGATGGGAATCACTCTTCCTGTAAGCACCGCTTTCAGTTCGCCGGTCTTCCGGGCGGGTTCTTCCTCCGCTTCTGTTTTCGCGCCGTTTTCATTTCGTTTTTCTGTATTTTTTTCTTCTGTTTCTTTTCTGTTTATATCTTCACTGCTCTTTGCCAAGTCTTCTTCTGCCTGTTTATTCCCAGCTTCTGCGCTCTCTTCCAGTCCTCTTTCCTTCGCTGAAAGTTTTCTGCTTCCCACAATGGTAGTCAGTATAAACGGAACAATGATCGCCACTGCCATGGCTACAAGATAAATCCCCCAGTACTGAGAGAAAATAGACAGAATTCCGGGCAGACCGCCTACGCCGATGCTGAACGCCTGCACACCAAAACCTACGGATATCATTGCTGCAATAGCGGAACCGATCATGCCGCATACAAGAGGAAAACCGTATTTTAAATTGACACCGAACAATGCCGGTTCTGTTACGCCAAGGTAACAGGAAATACACGCCGGAACATTGATCTGCTGTGCACGTTCGTTTTTCTTCTGAAGTCTGGCCATAGCCAGTACGCTGGAGCCCTGTGCAATATTGCTCAGTGCGATCATGGGCCAGAGAATGGTTCCTCCGTAAAGAGTGGACAGCTGGGTATCAATGGCATTTGTCATATGATGAAGTCCTGTCATAACGATAGGCGCATAGACAAGTCCGAAGACGCCTGCGAACAAGACGCCTGCTTTGGATGTAAGTCCTGCATACACCACATCCGCAATGGCATTTCCGATTGTCCAGCCAATGGGGCCTACGATAGTGTGGGCAATAAAAACGGCGGGAACCAGAGAGCAGAACGGAACTACGATCATGCTGATAACTTCCGGACATATCTTTTTAAAGAATTTTTCCAGGTAAACCAATACAAAACCTGCCATCATCGCTGCAATGACCTGGCCCTGATAACCTATCATATTTACATGAGCAAAGCCGAAATCCCAGTAGGGAATCTGCTCTGCGGGAGTGCTGGCCACGCTGAAGCCATTCAGCAGCTGCGGGGAGACCAGAGTCAGTCCCAGTACAATACCAAGGATCTGTGTGGTTCCCATCTTTTTGGTGATAGACCATACGATACCTACCGGCAGCAGATGGAAGACCGCCTCGCCGATCAGCCATAGGAAGTCGTACATTCCTGACCAGAACTGGGAAATGTCTGCAATCGTCTTGGTGCCATCCTCAAAAAAGTAAATGCCCCCGATAATATTTCGAAAGCCTAAAATCAAACCGCCGCAAATAAGAGCCGGAATGATCGGAGCAAAGATTTCTCCCAGCGCACCCATGATCCTCTGAATCGGCGACTGATTGGATTTGGCTGCCTGCTTTACCTGATCTTTACTGACGCCTTCAATGCCGGCATATTTGGTAAATTCATTATAAAAGTTTGCCACGTCGTTTCCGATAATGACCTGATATTGTCCCGCCTGGGTGAACGTTCCCTTTACGGAAGGCAGCTTCTGAATTTCTTCTTCCTTTGCCTTTTTCTCATCCACCAGAACAAACCGCATTCTGGTCATACAGTGGGACACCGCCTGTATGTTTTCCTTTCCGCCAATCAGCTCCAAAAGAGCCCGGACATCCTTCTCGTACTTTGCCATATTCTCCTCCATTCCGCTGTCTTTACAGCTTTCCTTCCTTAATTTTTCCCCTGCCTTGTATTTTATGCCTGATTCTTTGTTTCAACTTGTTTGAACAACTATAATATAGCAAACTTGTTTAAACATGTCAATCTTTTCATTCATCCCTCCATGTCCAAAATTTCACGTCATAAACTGGCTATTTTTCACAAAAAAATAACGTTGACCTTTTCCCCCACTCTTCCTATAATTTACTTGGAAGGTCCCGCCAGGCCGGCATGCGTACAGTTTTTCCCAGATGCGGAGCCTTTTCTTTATGTTCTTTACGGCGCTGACGCCTCAGACGGTGTAAACAAAAGGAGCAAAAGACTATGCCAAAAGCAAAATACGATCAGATTTACAGAGACTTGAAAAGAAAAATAGAAGAGGAAATTTTCGCTTATCAGGAACTTCTTCCTTCCGAAAATACCCTGGTGGAAGAATACCAGTGTTCCCGCAATACCATTCGTCGGGCTATTGCCAGTCTGGTGCGGGACGGTTATGTGCAGACTATGCAGGGAAAAGGTGTCAGAAATATTTTTCAGCCTCTGGAGCAGGCTTCCTTCACCATCGGCGGAATCGAATCCTTCCGGGAATCTGCACAGAGAAACCACAAAAAAGGATATACAAAAGTTTTATGCTTTGTGGAACTGACTGCAGATGAAAAAATCAGCCATCGCACGGGATTTCCTGTGGGAAGCGAGCTGTATTACATTCAGCGTCTCCATTATCTGGACGACAAGCCGCTGATTCTAAATCACAACTACTTTTTAAAGGAAGTGACTCCCGGTCTGACCGCTGAGATTGCTTCTCAATCTATTTATGAATATCTGGAACATACGCTTCATGTGACTATCGTAAACAGCAAACGTACGATGACAGTGGAAAAAATGACAGAAATTGATGAGAAATATTTAGATATGGATGCATTGGAATATAACTGCCTGGCTGTAGTCAGCAGCCAAACGTTTGACAGCAACGGGATTATGTTTGAATATACACAATCCCGCCACCGTCCAGACTATTTTCGTTTTCAGGACAACGCGGTGAGAAGAGGAACAATCTAAGCTTCCCCCTGGATCAAGCGCTCTAAGTCTTTGCCGCTGCAGGCTATTCCGCCAAAATATGTGACCGTGTTGGGGCCGTTGTTATATTTGATGTGAGCCTGGTTTGCAAGTTCCGTGACAAAGATGCCATACCCTTCCAGCGACCCGTGAGCCTGATCCGGAAAACGACAGGGAGCGTCCGGGTAGGTACACTGTTCACACAGACGGCATCCCTCATTGCCCAGGATAAAATATTCCTCCCAGTACCCTTTTATCTGTTTGTCCAGCTTTCGGCACAGTTCGGCAAAATGTTCAGCTCCTGCCATCATCCCTTCAAAATCAAAGGAATCCTCCAAGTCATATTTGCGGTTAAAAACCAGCAATTTTTCATATTGCTGTACGCGCTGCCTGCACTCCTCCACAGTTCCCACGGCCGGAGGACAAGCCCAGGTTTTTCCATACTGCTGACAGGTATTGACTTCGCACATTTTTCGTATTTCCTGTAAAAATCGAATATCCCCGGTGTCAACGACTCCATATTGAGAAAAACCGGTATCTTTCATGATCTGTTCCAATAAATTCATACGAAATATCTCCTTTCCCTTGAAATCCTATCTCTGAAATTTATTTTTTCTATTTTTCCTGTCGCTTGCGCTCATTTTCCCGGGGCGAACAAAGGTCATAACTTTCAGCGATCATTCTCTTAATGTCCTTCTCCGGTACTGTCCCATTTACAATAATGGAATTCCAGTGTTCCTTATTCATATGATAAGCAGGCACCACCGCCTCATAGGCATTTCTCCAGAAGTCTCTCCATGCAGGGTCACATTTGATATTGATCCACAGATGTCCCTGTCTTTCAAAAATACAGGCAAAAATTTTTTTATTCCCCCGGATTCTCATACATGTCCAGTTGTCATCGTGAAACGGATAATCCTCAAACGCATCCGGAAACTTGAGACAATACCAGATGATCTCCTCCCTAGTACCCATGACGGCCGCTCCTTTCTCTTTCCCGCGATTTATGCAGCGTCTTTTTTATATAAATTTATGCCTGTGCTCCTTCGGCTTCCTTTGTCAATTTCTTAAACAATCTGATCAGTACAATAACAGCTGCCGCTGACAAAATCAGTTCCGCTGTCAGCTGTGCATAAGCCAGTCCGTACAGAGGGAAAAGGGCGTTTAAGATAAACAGTGCCGGAATTTCCAGAACAATTTTTCTTAAGATGGCAAAAATGAGAGCATTTTTGCCAAGTCCTGCTGCCTGAAATACGCCCACTGCAATGAAATCCATGCACAGAAACGGAAGTCCCAGACAAAAGCCCCGCAGGAAACGGGTTCCGTAATCCACAATGGCCTGATTATCCATAAACAGCTGGATGAAGTTTCCGGCAAACACGAAATATATCGTCGATACAACTACACTGAATCCCATCGCAATCTTAACCGCAAAAACCAGAACCGATTTCATTCTCTTCACATTTCTGCAGGCGTAGCTGTAGCTGATCAGCGGCATGATGCCCTGAGACAATCCCATGGATATCTGCATGGGAACCATGTTGATCTTCTGTGTAATACCCATGGCTGCCACCGCATCCGGTCCGTAGGCAGATGTAAAATTGTTCAGCACAGTCATTCCTGTCACGTTTAAAAGATTCTGTATGGAAGCCGGAACTCCTACGCCGAACACCCCTATCACGATATCCTTTTTGGGACGGAACATTTTAGGATTGATACAAACATAAGTATTTTTTCTTCTTACATATAACAGAACGAAGAAATAGATGCAGGCCACACAATTGGAAAGAAATGTGGCAAGCCCCGCGCCTGCCGCGCCCATGTGAAATCCCCAGGGCAAGATAAAAATCGGGTCCAGCACGATGTTTAACAGACAGCCGCTCATCGTTCCCAGGCTGGCATGAAGAGCGGACCCTTCCGCTCTGACAAGATACGCCATGACTACGTTAAGAATTGCCGGTGTAGCGCCAAACGTCACCGTCCATTTCAAATACCCTGCCGTAGATGCCGCTGTCTGAGCATCCGCCCCAAGCAGACTTAAAAGCGGTTCCATTCCGATTGTACAAAGCATAGAAAAGAACACTCCGCAGATGATACAGCAATAAAATCCGAAAGCAGAACTTCGGTGTACCGTTTCATAATCTTTTCGTCCCAGCGCCCTGCTCATCATACTGGAGCTTCCCACTCCGAAAAGATTATTGACCGCATTAAATGCCAGCAAAACCGGCGCTGCAAGAGCAACCGCCGCATTTTCCACCGGATTATTGAGCATTCCTACAAAATAGGTATCCGCCAGATTATAAAGCACCATGACCAGAGAGCTTAAAATCGTGGGGACCGCAAGTTTCATAACCGCGTTCGGCACCGGAATCTGCTCGAATAGTTCTGTCTTTTTTATGTCTTCCATCGTAAACAACTGCCTTTTGTAAAATTTTCTCTGACTTTCTTTATCCAAAACAGTATATATTTTTTTCTTAACTCTGTCATCAGTTTTTGTCATATTTTCGCCCATTTACAGGTTATTTTTCTCTCTTTCCCTCTGAAGGCTCCTTGCCTTATAGCCTCCCTGCAAATATACGACACAAAATTTCAAAATATTATTGCTTTTTTATCCAAAGTCTGTTTATCATAGGATAGGAAGCACTCATAAAAATTTTTTTAGCGAGGTATGTGAAATGAAACCTATCAAAGAAGGAAAAGTTCGTGAGATCTATGATAACGGCGACAGCTTAATCATGGTTGCTACTGACCGTATCAGTTGTTTTGATGTAATTTTAAACAACACAGTAACCAAAAAGGGCGCTGTCCTGACTCAGATGTCCAAATTCTGGTTCGATATGACAAAGGATATTCTGCCCAACCATATGATTTCTACCGATGTAAAGGATATGCCGGAATTTTTCCAGCAGCCCCAGTTTGACGGTAACAGTATGATGTGCAAAAAGCTCAACATGCTGCCTATCGAATGCATCGTCCGCGGTTATATCACCGGAAGCGGCTGGGCAAGCTACCAGAAAGACGGCACCGTTTGCGGAATCAAACTTCCGGAAGGCTTAAAGGAATCCGATAAACTTCCGGAGCCTATTTATACCCCTTCCACAAAGGCTGAAATCGGCGACCACGATGAAAACATCTCTTATGAGCAAAGCGTTGCGCATCTGGAGAAATATTTCCCGGGAAAAGGCGAGGAATACGCTGCCAAACTTCGCGACTACACAATCGCTCTTTACAAAAAGTGTGCAGACTACGCTTTAAGCCGCGGAATCATCATCGCAGACACCAAGTTTGAATTTGGTCTGGATGAAGAGGGAAACGTAGTTCTGGGCGATGAGATGCTGACACCCGACAGCTCCCGCTTCTGGCCTGCTGACGGCTATGAACCCGGACACGGACAGCCTTCTTTTGACAAACAGTTTGCACGTGACTGGCTGAAAGCAAATCCCGGAAATGACTGGACCCTTCCCGACGATATCGTTCAGAAGACCATTGATAAATACCTTCAGGGCTACGAAATGCTGACAGGAAAGAAACTGTAATGTTTTCATAAATGAAAAAATGCTTTATGGCAGAGAATAACTTTCCCTGTCCAAAGCACAAACAAAACCTGTAACATTCTAAAAGTCCCCGAAACTTTATTGTCTGTCATCATCTTTACCCGTGATACTTTTTATCACCGTATAAGGACAGACAAAGTTTCGGGGACTTTTGCCGTTTCCATGCACAAATTTTTCTTTGGGATAATCCAGTGTCGGTGTACAGGGCTGAGACGTATTGTCCCCCTGTACACCGACGCTGCCTTTAAACCAAATCTTCTTTACTTTTTCTTCATATACTTTTCCGTAAACTCCCGGGCGCTAATAGGCCTGCTGTAATAGTAGCCCTGCCCGCAGTCACAGCCAATCGTTTTGATCAAGCCGTCATTTTCTTTTGTTTCAACGCCTTCCGCCACAGTTTGGATCTGCAGTTTTCCTGCCAGCATTACAATGTGCTCCATGATCAGTTTTTCTCTCTGATCTCTTTCACCTGACGCCTCCATCAGGAATCCTCTGTCCAGCTTAAGCTCATCTATTTTCAGTCTTCCAAGCGTATTCAATGAGGAAAAACCGCTTCCGAAGTCATCCATGGATATCCGAATTCCCTTTGCCTGAAGGCTTTCTATTTTCCGGTTCAGTTCCTCCACATTGTCAAGGGCGATTCCCTCAAGGATTTCCAGCGTAATCAGATTGGGGGGTATTCTATACTTGTCTAAAACGCGAAGCAAACGCTCCTGATAATCTTTTTCATAAAAAACAAGTTTTGACTGATTGATCGAGATGGGAATCGGTTCTATGCCCGCATCTATCCATTCTCTCAGCTCTTTGCAGACGCATTCCACCATGTACATATCCAGGCGGGCGCAAAATCCATTTTTTTCAAAAATCGGAATAAACTGTCCCGGAAATATAACTTCTCCATCTTTTTTTATCCAGCGCACCAGAGCTTCCGCTCCGCAGATACTGTTGTCTCTCAAATCAATTTTGGGCTGAAGATATAATTTAAATTCTTCATCCTTCAGCGCCTGATACATGTGGCCCTCTACATAATTGTCCATAATTTCTTTTTTATGCAGATCTGTATCAAAAAACCAAACGTTATTCTGGTGAATCTCTCTGGCTTTTGCAAGGGCAAACATTACGTGGGTCAGCATCTGATGAAGCGCGTAAACATCTCTTTTTTCATCCGATATGGCTGCCCCGCAGTAAAAAAGAATCCGGTAATCGCTGTGATCTCCATTGAAAAAACCGGACACCCTTTCCATGATATGCTCCAGGCGTTCTTTGATTTTCTCCTCTTTGGTATCTCTCAAAAATAAATAGAAAAAATCTGCGCTTTCCCGGCAGAGCAGTTCGCCCTCACGCAGAGTTTTTTCCGCCTCTTCCTTCAGATGACACAGCAGCCTGTCCGCCTGTTCCCTTCCGAATATCTCATTGATAAACTTGAACTGATGGATATTGACACAGACAATGCAGCAATTTGGATTTTTTCTGCTTCTCTCCTCAGCCAGCTGACAAAACCGCTCAAAATTCCAGGATCCTGTAAGGCTGTCAGAAAATGCCCTGTTTCTCATCTCTCTGTAATTTTTCCACATTCGATAACCTGCAAAAAGCAGCGGAATCATAAACAGCATCTTTTTGCCAGGCCGTTTTTTTCTTTTCTGTCTCTCCATAATCTTCCTCTGATTGTACATACATCCACCTTCAGGCAAATATTACCGTCTTATATTTTTCCTCAAATTCAATAAAGCGCCAACTATGACAGCCGCTTCATCATCCAAAAAGTGTCCGCATAGGTGCCGTCTTTGTATTTCATATTTCTGGGCATGGTTCCGCAGATTTCAAATCCCATTTTTTTATACAGGGAAATGGCTCTCTCATTGTCAGCCACAACTTCCAGCTCAATCTGCTCTATTTTTTTCTCCCTTGCAATAGAGAAAAGTTTTTCTATCATGGCTTTTCCGATCCCCATGCCGGTATACTTCTGAAAAAGCGCAATTCCCATGGAGGCGCGGTGCCGATATCTGGATGCTCTCATTCCCATCAGAGAACAGTTGCCCACATATTCTCCGTCCAGAAACCCCAGAATCATCAGACTGCCTTCCGACTCGTTCTGCCTGCGGATAAACTGGACTTCTTCCTCCAGCGTCATCGTGATCTCCTCCGGTTCTTTTACAAGGAATCTGGTCTCCCCACAAGTTGTTTTCAGATATTCCAGCAGCATTTCGGCATCTTTCTCTTCCGGACTTCTAAAAAACAACTGATGATCCTTTAACTGTATCGTATCTTCTTTTATGCGCATCCCTATCTCCTTTCCGGCAGTTTTCTCACGCCGCCTAGCAACAATGTTTTGCTTCCGGTATCACTTTAAAATAAGTAAATCAGAAAATGAAGAGAAATTCAATCCTTTTTGTCATCAATCTGAAACACAGTCTTCCTTCTTTGCCGATCTGCTTCAAATTTACCGTCAGAAATTATGCTCTGTTTTTTATCTCTTCCTTAATCTGCCTGCCGCTGCTGTATATCTTGCTTTGCATCAACCGCAGGTATCTGTAAGCGTAGAATGTTCCAGAATTTCCCGCTGCTTTTTCTTGCTGAAACTGCCAAGCACAAGCTGGTAGGATTTGTCCAGCAGATCTTTTAACAGATCATCCGGCACTTTTCCATCCGGTTTCACAGAATTCCAATGGGTTTTGTTCATATAAAAGCCGGGAACGATGTTCTCATACTGCTGCCGCAGAAACTCTCCTTCGGCCGGTTCCAGTTTCAGCGTAATGTAATAAGGCTCATTCTTATCGTTCAGGCAAACTGCCGCAAACATCTTGCCTCCAATCTGGTAGCGAATCCAATTCCAGTCTTTTTGAAGATCCCTGGTAACCCCCGTTTTGTCCATCAAGTACTCCTCTATCCACGTATACCTCATGCAATGCTTCTCCTTCTCTGGTAATAACATTCACAATGCTGGTCACTGTTTTATCTATTTCCTTTATGTAATGCTCTCCTCTATCGTTTTTGCTCCGCACGCTGATGTGGGTTTTGTCCAAAATAAAGCTACCGGTAGCTCTACTTATTTAAAAACTTTTGAAATTCCCTTTGAAACTCCAGCAAATCTTCCCTTGATAAATGATGTAAATAATCTTCTTCTGTCCAGTCATCAAGGTATCCGGACAAAATCCTTTCCGAGCATTCATATCCCACTTTATGAGCCATATGAACTGCAAAGTCATTGAATGCATTTCCATTGGCAGTAATGATATTTCCATCTTCAACTACTGGAGCAGACACAAAATTTTCTTCTTCTATACTATAAAGGAAAATAACTCCCGCATTTCCACATATAATGAATCTGTATATTTTCTGCCTTTCAGTAAACCTGCCTGAGCTAAAAACATAGGTCCCGCGCAAATTGCACCAATCGGAAAATCACTTTTTTCGCGGAAACTCTGTAAAAATGAAGTTATCTTTTTATTTCGAATTGCCTGACGAGTATC
Source organism: uncultured Lachnospiraceae bacterium (assembly GCA_944381635.1). GTDB lineage: Bacteria > Bacillota > Clostridia > Lachnospirales > Lachnospiraceae > CALWLY01. Next base: position 1,230 of record CALWLY010000001.1, on the reverse strand, counting down.
ACTGCATCCCGGCAAAATCAAGCAATCATAATCTTCACTGCAAAATTCATCGCATGTTTTTTGCGGAAGCACGGAAATTCCTTCTTCACTCGTTACAGGTTCTATATCCGTATAAATAACATCCGTCATAGTTTCATAATTCCATCGGAATAAATACATCAGGTTAGATACTTCCTGCAGACTAAAATCAGGATATACCAATAGAGCAATTCTTTTTTTCATACAACCAACCCCTCCTTTTGATTTCTAACCGATCTAATGCATTTCTTATATTCTACTATTTGTCCCGTGGATTAACAATGAATTTATCTTGCAGATATACAATTAGCTCACAGTGTCAATATAAATTATTGAAATAAAATACACCAAAATCTATAAATATTGTTTATGCTTCTTTCCGTCTCCACAACATCACAAATAAAAAAGTTCTAAATAAATGTTGGGATGTATCATTGGAAAATCACATGCCTTGACATTTTTACTCTATCATAACAAAACACCTCCAAGTGCCAGTCAACCAAACAAACCACTCGGAGGTGCCTTCAAATACTCCTATCTTTTCAATGCTCCACAAAAGGATTTAATGACAAGTTATTTCAATTAAAAATTCTGGTTATATCCTGATATCGATTCACCACTCGGTATATTTCCACATACTCTCGCCCAACCTTGTAAATAATTACATAATCATTCCAGACAGCATACTTATAGTCAGTACGAAAACTAACACGTTTAGAAAGATCCGCGCCTATGCCAGGGAATAGTTGTATATTTTCAAACTTTTCATAAATCTTATCTATAGTTTCGGCTGCTTTTTCCACATTATCTTCCGCAATAAAATTACGAAGTTCTTTTAAGTCAGCAACCACTAATGGGTTAATTCGAAGTTTCATCATAGGCTATTCACCCATAGCTGCTTTTAATTCTTCCAAACCAAGCCAACCCTCTCCATCCTTTACAGCTTCTTCTGCTTCCTGCAATTTCATTAGCAACTTCTTTTCTGCTCGATCCCTTTCGTAATCTTCAATATCAAGAACAACAAATCTTCCTCTTCCATTTTTTGTAAGAAATACAGGTTCTCCCACCTGACAATTTTTCAAAACTTCGTTGTAATTTCTTAAATCTGATACTGGTAAAATATTAGGCATACTCATTCTCCTTTCTACTACAATGTATTTATGGTTAATATCCCTTACAGCCAGTAAGGAATTATCCATCTTGTTGCTTAAG